>NZ_CANRMB010000059.1 GCF_947631635.1 uncultured Dysosmobacter sp. | reverse complement strand
GTCGTGGAAAGACGATACGTTTGGCGTGACCTTTATTGACGGCGGCCACAAGGTCATCGTGACGAAAGTGAAGCCCAACGGCGAGGGCACGGTGAACGCGGCGAGCGGCGCCGTTGAGGGACAGCTTCTGGAAGAAGTGGCGCTGACCGGCAAGTTCACCAACCCCCATACGGGGAATCAGGTCGAGGGAGTGCTGGCGTGGGACGCGCCCGAGACCCTGCTGACGATCAGCGAAGAAGGCACTGAGCACAGCTGGACGTTCACGCCCTCTGACCAGACCAACTACGAAACAGTCACCGGCACGGCCACGGTCATCGTGAGCGCGCGGACGCCCACCACGATCATCCTGGACGGCACTGACACGTTCGATTACAACGGCAGGCCCCAGGGACTGAAATTCAAGACCGACCGGCAGAATGACAACACGCCCATCGTGGTGGAGTATGAGGTGGACGGCCAGTGGACCACGGACGCGCCCAAAAACGTGGGCACCTATCCGGTGAAGGCCACCATCGCCGCCACAAAAGAATATGAAATGGCCGAACATACGGAGGCCCTGACCATCAAGGCGGTCGCTGTCACGCCCAACGTCAATGTGACCATGGCCAAGCCCTATGACGGCACCACCAAAGCGACTGTGACGCTGGTCAATCTGCTCGGCCGCTGTGGCAGCGACGACGTCTCCGTCACGTTTACCGCCGCCTATGAGACGAAGGACGCCGGCCATACGATCATCACGATCAGATACGGCGCATTGACCGGCAAGGACGCGGGCAATTACTATCTGAGCAGCACCACCAAGCGGGAAAGCGGCACCATCCTCACCAAGGCCATCACGATCACCGCCAAGGACATCAAAAAGGAATACGGCGATGAATTGACCCTGACGGGAGATATGTTTACCGCGAAAGGCCTGGTGGACGGGGAGAGCCTGGCGAGCCAGCACGTGGACTACGCCTCTGAAGGCACGGCCTCCGAAGCGAAAGTAGGGACCTACCCGGTGACCGCCCGCGCCCACGGCGGCAACTACACCACCGGCGCATACAACAACGCCGCTCCGGTGGAGGCTCCGGCGGGCAACATGGAGGTCGTTCCGGCCGTGCCTGTGGTGTCCGACAGCGGCGTCAAGGCCGGCGAGGGCAAGCAGGGCGGCAAGCTGAAAGACGTGGCGCTCAACGGCTCTTTTGTCAACCCCCACAACTCCTCTATGAGCGTGGAGGGCGAGCTGGCGTGGACAGCTCCCGAAACAGATCTGCCGCTGACCGGCAGCACCTTCAAAGCCCAGTGGAAATTCACTCCCTCGGATACGGCCAACTACACGGGCACGGTCACGGGCGAGGCGGAAATCACTCTGCTGAGCCTGCCTACGGTCAAGGTAACGGCCAATAATAAGACCGTGGAATATAACGGCCAGCCCCAGGGCATAGATGAGCCGGTCGTGGAGGCTGGGAACGCGGATAAGGTCGCGCTGGAGATCGAGTACAGGCTCCACAAGGACGTCATCTCCACGTTTGCGCTGGAGAAGGCCGGCGGCCATGATGACTTTACCACCGAAAAGCCCGTGGACGCGGGCACCTACGACGTACACGTGCACGTGAATGTGCTGCCGGCGTTCGTTACGGAGTTTGCCAACGAGCTGCTGCAGCCCACCCTTATCATCACCCAGGCCAAGCCGGATGTGAGCGGCGTGACGGTGGAGGGCGGCTCCGCCGTGCCGGAGGGCACGGTCCTGACGGACGTGACGCTGACTGGCGCCAAGGGCCTGGACGGCAAGGCGCTGGGCGGCGCCTTTGCCTGGGAGCATCCGTACACCGTCATGACGGAGGAGGGAGACTATTCATGGACCTTCACGCCTGACGATCCCAACTACGCTGCCGTCACCGGCAGCAGCCATCTCACCCTTGCGGAGGACACCCGGACCATCCAGGCCACCGTTTACAACCTTCCCAACAGCCTGGGACACGGCGATTACGCGGTGGTGGATGTGGAAAAGAGCGGCTTGAAAGCGGGCGACGTCATCGTCTTCTATAAGGACGCCAGCGACCCGGTGTGCGAGCCTGTGACCGTCACCGCGGCGGATGTGACCGCCAAAACGTTGACGGTGCAGCTGGACGAAGATGCCCTGAGCGCCGGCGGCGGCAGCCTTACCAGCAGCATCAGCAGCAGCTCCCAGCATACGGCCGACCCGGTACCGTATCCGGCGGAGATGGGCTTCACCGTGCCTGAGACCCTGGTCACCTATGTGGGCAAGAGCGAGGTGCTGGACATCGTCGAGGCGGAAGGCTACGAGGTCAAGTCGGTCTCCATCACCGCCAACACAGGCGACTTCATCACCGTGGAGAAAAGCGATGCGATAGACGCTGTTATCACGGCGCTGAGCGTTGGCAGCACCACCCTGGAGGTGTCGCTGACGTTCGTCCATCCCGATCCGGCCAAGGCCGGCGAGACCATCACCATCAGCAAGACGGTGTATGTGGCCGTAATGGTCGATCCCGGCAAGGTAGAGGTGGAGGTCAAGCCCGAGGAGGGCGCGCCCGAGGTGTCCATTCAGGGGGCTGACCAGGCC
>NZ_CANRMB010000058.1 GCF_947631635.1 uncultured Dysosmobacter sp. | reverse complement strand
GCTCCAAACATCCAGGGATTGCTGTGCCATTTTCTCTCTTTGACTTCCTTTAACTGCGTGTTTGGACACTCCCGAATTCCAGCCGCCCCTTGCCTGCGGGCCGGTTTTGTGTTATAGTTGAAAAATCCAAGCGGAAGAGGAGTCGATGTCATGCACACCGAGTACCACAAGGAATACAGCCGCTGTCTGGAGCGGGATATGGAATTCAAGGTATACGGCCACGGCGGGAAACCCGTACTGGTATTCCCCTGCCAGAACGGCCGCTTTTATGACTGGGAGGGCTTTGGGATGCTGGACACCCTGGCCGACTATCTAGACCATGGGAAGCTCCAGCTGTTCACCGTGGACACCATTGACGCCGAGACCGTGTCCGCCAAAGAGGGGAACCCCTATGACCGTGTCCGGCGGCACGAGGCCTGGTACCAGTACGTGATGGAGGAGCTGGTCCCCCGTATCCGGGAGATCAACGGCAGCGGACAGGCGCTGCTGTCCACCGGATTCTCCATGGGCGCCTATCATGCGGGAAATTTCTTCTTCCGGCGGCCCGACGTTTTCGACAGCGTGATTGCCCTGTCCGGCATCTACGACACCTATGATATGTACGGCGGCTATATGGACGAGGTGGTCTATGCCAACGACCCCTGCGCCAGCATCGCCAACATGCCCGCCGACCATCCCTATATCCAGCTGTATAATCAGCGGAACATCATCATCTGCGTGGGACAGGGGGCCTGGGAGGAACCGCTCCTGGCCGGCACCCGCCGTCTGGACGAGATTCTGCGGCAAAAGGGCATCCACGCCTGGGTAGACTACTGGGGCCTGGATGTGAACCACGACTGGCCCTGGTGGAAAAAGCAGATCCGCTATTTCCTTCCTCATATCGTGGGAGAGCCTTGACACTTCAATCCTGTGCAAAAGGAGAGACATGCTTGCATGTCTCTCCTTTTATTTCAGTTCAGGGCTGTCCCAGGTATGCCGGGAGGCAGCCGCTTCGTTGGGCAGGCGTTCAGAGTTTGATTGCCTTGACCGGACAGTGCTCCACGCACTCCATGCAGAGGATGCACTCGGTCCCATTGAGGCGGTCTCGGCTGTTGTCTGTGACGTCCACATCCATGGGACACACCTTTTTGCACATCCCGCAGGAGATACACCGCTCCCCGTCCACCCGCACCCGCAGCAGGGCATATCGGCTGGCGGGCTTCAGGAACACCGTGACCGGGCAGATGTATTTGCAGAAGGCCCGGTTATCCCCCAAGGCAACGGCCAGCCCGATCCCCACAGCATAGTACAAGGCATTGCCGACAAGAAAGCTCCTGAACAGGATCGTCTCCTTGTCGGCGATCCGCAGGACAAACAGCGCCCCCACGAACAGCAGAGACAGCGCAAACACGATATAACGGACAAAGCCCCAGTTTTTCCTGGGCGCCGCCGGGCGTTTATAGGGCAGCAGGTCCAGCACCATGGCCGTCCAGCAGGCATAACCGCACCAGCCCCTTCCAAACAGGAGGGGGCCTGCGATCTTTGCCACAACATAGTGAATGGTGGCAGCCTCAAAGACGCCGGAAAACAGATAGTACCAAAATCCCTCGATCTGCATATTCTCCTGGCAGAAGATCCCCAGATAAACCAGCATATACAGGCCTACCAGCAGCTGCACCACCCGCCGGGCGTGGGGATAGCGGTTGGCATACAGTGCCAGGCCCAAGGCGATGGAGCCGCCGATATAGCCGAAATTCAGCAGGTAAAATAGATTGTCCATCGCCAGCCAAAATCCCACTGCGATGCTCCCAAAAACCGCCAGCATCACCAGAGAACCGCCATATCTCTTCCAGAATGCCACAATGTATCCCTCCCTGTTTCCCACTATGCGGCCCCATGCTCCTCCCGCGCTCCAACAGCTCCAGCGCATAGTTCCGTTCAGAACGTTCAAGTTCAGAGGGCGGTCCGAACACGCGGCTCCCTGGATGATCCTGTCCGGCCATCTTCGGCGGGATCTGTTTCAGCGCTGCAATGATACAGGTCGCCGCTTGATGCTCTTGTCACACATTATAACATATAAGGCAAAGGTGTGTATAGGAAAACTACGATGGCTTTCCTGCGCGATTTTAATCAGCCCGCCGCAGCGGCCCGGTTTGCCCTTAGCAAACCGGGAAAGCTCCAAACGGAAAAGACAGGCTATGCCTGTCTTTTCCGTTTGCACCAAGGCGAGAAAAATACTTTTTATTGCTAAGGCCTTTTCATCACCTTAGGGCTTTTTCTGAGCTGCAATAAGGGGTCAAAATCGATTTTTATCTTATGGAGACTTTTGCATATACTACAACCGACGAACCTTCCGTACTCAGATTGTGCGATCCCATACAGTGACTTGGGTAATCACATCCCGGAGTCGATCACCGCCCACAATGTACTCTAACAGTTCATCAAGACTGCTGTACCATTTTTCTTCTTCACCATTGAACAAGGCAATGCAATACTGCGTGCTGCTCTTAAATACACCATATTGCTTGGAATTCCAACTGAATACAACCTCGCCACCACGTAAGATGCATTCTTTAAATTCACTGATAGTCTTAAAGCGGATGTCTTCCTGCGTATTTGTATCATAAATAATAGACTTCATAGCATTGCTCCAGCTATATGATTTAAACTCTGGTGTCTCTCCATCCCAATAGTTGATGGGAGGCCCAAAATTAGGAATACCCTCTCTGGGCGTGTGCCAGTCGATCATGTGATCGTGTGGATTCGAATGGTACTTTGGATTTGGGGCAGATGTGTAATGGCGCTCTAAAATAGCTTGCCCATCATCACCGATCTTCGTCTTGTATATAGTACCATCTTTTTTATAGGAAATTTTTATTTCGCCAGGCTTTCCAATCAATCTTTTGTCAAATTCATTTTGGGGCTTCCATTTTCCTCCATACGCACTGCCGCCGCCCTTGAGCATCGGCACATCAATGAACGATGCAATTATATCATGCGGCTGGGCGGTTTGTCCACCGACTTTGAAGGATTGGGAGTGTCCAAACACGCAGTTAAAGGAAGTCAAAGAGAGAAAATGGCACAGCAATCCCTGGATGTTTGGAGCGA
>NZ_CANRMB010000057.1 GCF_947631635.1 uncultured Dysosmobacter sp. | reverse complement strand
ATCGCTCCAAACATCCAGGGATTGCTGTGCCATTTTCTCTCTTTGACTTCCTTTAACTGCGTGTTTGGACACTCCCTGCACAGAAAAACACCTTGACACCATAGGAATCCTATGGTAAAATAAATCGCTTATATGATGACGGAGGATATTCCGCCATTCTTATGAACTACGTATAAGATAGCACATTTCCCATGACAATGCAAGAGCAGGAAGAAAGATTTTTAACAACAGCGCCTAGCGTGTCGTAATTCCTGCCGCTTTTGAAACAAACAACTTGTCCCCGCCGCCGGACAGGGCGGAGGGGACAGAAGAAAGGTGAATGAGAAGATGGCCAAAGACAAGTATTACGGAAAGACCCTTCGTAAGAACTTTGCCCGGTATGAGGAAGTCGTTCCCATGCCGAACCTTCTGGAGATCCAGAAGACGTCTTACCAGGAGTTTTTGGACACCGGCCTGCGGGAGGTCTTTAACGACGTGGGCGCGATCACGGACTACCAGGGCAACCTGGAGCTGACCTTCATCGACTACAAGATGGACGAGGACCCCAAGTACGACGTGGAGGAGTGCAAGGCCCGGGACGCCACGTACGCCGCCCCCCTGAAGGTGAAGGTCCGTCTGCGCAACAAGGAGACCGAGGAGATCAAGGAGCAGGAGATCTTCATGGGGGACTTCCCCCTGATGACCCACTCTGGCACCTTCGTCATCAACGGCGCGGAGCGCGTGGTGGTCTCCCAGATCGTCCGTTCTCCCGGCGTGTATTACGGCAAGGAGCTGGACATCAAGACCGACCTGCCCATCCTGACCTCCACCGTCATCCCTTACCGGGGCGCCTGGCTGGAGTATGAGACCGACTCCAACGAGGTGTTCTGGGTCCGGATCGACAAGAACCGGAAGCTCCCCATCACCTGCCTGATCCGCGCCCTGGGCCTGCGGACCGACGCGGAGATCCTGGACCGCTTCGGCGACGATCCCCGGATCGTGGCCACCCTGGAGAAGGATCCCTGCAAGAATTACGAGGACGCCATGCTGGAGATCTACCGCAAGCTGCGTCCCGGCGAGCCCCCCACGGTGGAGGCCGCGGAGACCCTGATGAACAACCTGTTCTTCGACGCCCGGCGCTACGATCTGTCCGTCGTGGGCCGCTACAAATTCAATAAGAAGCTGTCCCTGTGGCAGCGGGTCACCGGCCACAAGCTGGCCTGCCCGGTGGCGGACCCCGCCACCGGCGAGCTGCTGTTTGACGAGGGCCACCTGCTGAGCAAGGAGGAGGCCCGCCTGCTGGACACCGTCGGCGTGGCGGAGGTCACCATCGACGTGGAGGGCGCGCCCCTGCGGGTGTTCTCCAACAAGATGTGCGATCTGTCCCACTATGTGGACTTCGATCCCCTGGCCGAGTGCGGCATCAAGGAGCGGGTCCGTTATGAGGTACTCCAGGAGTTGCTGGGCCAGTACACCGGCGAGGAGCTGAAGGATCAGATCAGACTGCACAAGGACGACCTGGTGCCCAAGCACATCATCATCGACGATATCCTGACCTCCATCAACTATATGAACGGCCTGGCCCGGGGCATCTCCGTCAAGGACGATATCGACCACCTGGGCAACCGCCGCCTGCGCTGCGTGGGCGAGCTGCTGCAGAACCAGTTCCGCATCGGCTTCAGCCGCATGGAGCGCGTCATCCGGGAGCGCATGACCATCCAGGACCTGGATATCGTCACCCCCCAGAGCCTGATCAACATCCGGCCCGTCACCGCCGCCATCAAGGAGTTCTTCGGCTCCAGCCCCCTGAGCCAGTTCATGGACCAGACCAACCCCCTGGCCGAGCTGACCCACAAGCGCCGCCTGTCCGCTCTGGGCCCCGGCGGCCTCAGCCGCGAGCGCGCCAACATGGAGGTCCGCGACGTGCATTACAGCCACTATGGCCGTATGTGCCCCATCGAGACCCCCGAAGGTCCCAATATCGGCCTGATCTCCTATCTGGCCACCTATGCCCGCATCAATGAGTACGGCTTCATCGAGGCGCCCTACCGCGCGGTGGATAAGGCCACCGGCAAGGTGGCGGGTGAGATCACCTATATGACCGCCGACGAGGAGGATAACTACATCGTCGGCCAGGCCGCCGAGCCGGTGGACGAGAACGGCTGCCTCATCAACGCCCGTATCACCGCCCGTCACCGGGACGAGATCGTGGAAGTGGATAAGGAGCTGGTGGACTATATCGACGTCAGCCCCCGCATGATGGTCTCCATCGCCACCGCCATGATCCCCTTCCTGCCCAACGACGACGCCAACCGCGCCCTGATGGGCGCCAACATGCAGCGCCAGGCCGTGCCTCTGCTGCGGCCGGAGGCCCCCATCGTGGGCACCGGTATGGAGCACAAGATCTGCATCGACTCCGAGATCGTCATCCTGGCCGAGGGCGACGGCGTGGTCACCTCCGTGGACGCCCGCCATGTCACCGTGAAGTATGACAGCGGCGAGACCAAGGAATACAAGCTGACCAAGTACCTGCGCTCCAACCACACCACCTGCATCAACCAGCGTCCCATCGTGGACGTGGGCGAGCGGGTACACGGCAAGCGCCTGAATGAGAACGGCGAGTGGGAGGACCCCACCGTCCTGGCGGACGGCCCCGCCACCGATCAGGGCGAGATCGCCCTGGGCCGTAACATCCTGGTGGGCTTCATGACCTGGGAGGGCTACAACTACGAGGACGCCGTTCTGCTGAACGAGCGCCTGGTCCGGGAGGACCTGTACACCTCCATCCACATCGAGGAGTTCGAGCTGGACGCTCGGGACACCAAGCTGGGTCCCGAGGAGATCACCCGGGACATCCCCAACGTGGGCGAGGACGCCCTGAAGGACCTGGACGAGAACGGCATCATCCGCGTGGGCGCCGAGGTCAAGTCCGGCGACATCCTGGTGGGCAAGGTCACCCCCAAGGGCGAGACCGACCTCACCGCCGAGGAGCGCCTGCTGCGGGCCATCTTCGGTGAGAAGGCCCGGGAGGTCCGGGACACCTCTTTGAAGGTCCCCCACGGCGAGAGCGGCATCGTGCTGGACACCAAGGTCTTCACCCGTGAGAACGGCGACGAGCTTGGCCCCGGCGTGAACATGGTGGTCCGGGTGTATATCGCCCAGCGCCGCAAGATCCAGGTGGGCGACAAGATGGCGGGCCGTCACGGCAACAAGGGCGTCGTCTCCCGGGTCCTGCCCCAGGAGGATATGCCCTTCCTGCCCGACGGCACCCCGCTGGATATCGTGCTGAACCCCCTGGGCGTGCCCTCCCGTATGAACATCGGCCAGGTGCTGGAAGTCCATCTGGGCTATGCCGCCCACGCCTTGGGCTGCAAGGTGGCCACCCCCATCTTCGACGGCGCCCGGGAGGAGGACATCAAGGCCATGCTGGAAGAGGCCGGCCTGGACCCCGAGGGCAAGAGCGTGCTGTACGACGGCCGCACCGGCGAGCCCTTTGACAACAAGGTCACCGTGGGCTACGTCTACTTCCTGAAGCTGCACCACCTGGTGGACGATAAGATCCACGCCCGTTCCACCGGCCCCTACTCCCTGGTCACCCAGCAGCCCCTGGGCGGCAAGGCCCAGTTCGGCGGCCAGCGCTTCGGCGAGATGGAGGTCTGGGCCCTGGAGGCCTATGGCGCAGCCTATACCCTGCAGGAGATCCTGACCGTCAAGTCCGACGATACCACCGGCCGTGTCCGCACCTACGAGGCCATCGTCAAGGGCCACAACGTGCCCCAGCCCGGCGTGCCCGAGTCCTTCAAGGTCCTGGTGAAGGAGCTCCAGTCGTTGTGCCTGGACATCCAGGGGCTGGACGCCGCGGGCAACCCCATCGAGCTGCGGGAGGACGAGGACGCCATGGACACCTTCAACCTCGCCCGGATGGACGCCGACGACGAGCGGAGCCGCAACACCTATACCGAGGACGAGTTCCAGGAGTCCGGCTATGACATTGAGGACGCCCCCGACGACGCGGGCGCGGACATCGACGCCGGTTTTGACGACGACGAGGACATGGACGACGAGTGATGCGTTCGTGAACGATACCGTATATCCGGAGCATTGAAGGAGGAACGCGCAATATGACCGATCACAAAACCGGCGGGAACATCGCCTTTGACGCCATTAAAATCGGCATGGCCTCTCCGGAGCAGATTCGGGAGTGGTCCTATGGCGAGGTGAAAAAGCCGGAGACCATCAACTACCGCACCCTGAAGCCCGAGCGGGACGGGCTGTTTTGCGAGCGCATCTTCGGGCCCACCAAGGACTGGGAGTGCCACTGCGGCAAGTACAAGAAGATCCGCTACAAGGGCAA
>NZ_CANRMB010000056.1 GCF_947631635.1 uncultured Dysosmobacter sp. | reverse complement strand
CCTGTGATTTCTCACACAAAAGCGTCCCGTCTGGTGCTTTCTTTTCGTTACGTTGTTTAATTTACAAGGTACACGCCATTTCCGGCGGAACATTGCTATTATAACAGGCATTCCTTCATTTGTCAACCACTTTTTTATCTTTTCTCAAAGACTTCTGAGCGGTTCACATCCGGAACATCGCTGTCAGACAGCTTTGTTAGAATACCAGACCATACTCGATTTGTCAACACTTTTCTCTATCTTTTTTCCCTTTTTTTCATATCAACGATTCGTCCCGCTTATTTCGGTAATACCTCTGTGCAAAACAGAAAACGGACTGGGCAAATCAAGCGTTCAGTGCTATAATGCTCTATTATATAGATTGTATACACGGGAGTGATTTTTCTGCTGATCCATCGTATGACTGCCACCTTCGGCAAGCTCCAAGGCCGCACTCTGGAGCTGAAGGAGGGCCTGAATATTCTGCAAGCCCCCAATGAGACCGGAAAGTCCACCTGGTGCGCTTTTCTGATATCCATGCTGTACGGTATCAACAGCCGGGAACGGGATAGGAACGGTTTCATTGCTGACAAAAACCGCTATGCCCCCTGGTCCGGTGCCGCCATGTCCGGGCGGCTGGACTGCCGTGTCCAGGAGGGGGAATTGACCTTGACGCGGACCACCCGGCGGCAGGCCGCCCCCATGGGGGACCTCCAGGTGGTCTATGCAGGCACAGGCGACGCCGTCCCCGGCCTTTCCGGTCCCCTCTGCGGGGAAACGCTTCTGGGCGTCAGCCGGGAGGTATTCGAGCGCAGCGCCTTCATCCGGCAGGCCGGGCTCCCTATCAGCCAGGACGCCGGCCTGGAACGCCGTATCGCCTCCCTCATCACCTCCGGTGAGGAGGACACCTCGTATTCCGAAGCCGCCGACGCCTTAAAAAAGCAGCTCAACCGCCGCCGACACAATAAAACCGGACAGATCCCCGCCCTGGAGGCAGAACTGCGGGAGATTGAAGAGCAGATCGCCGGAACAGAGCATCTAGCCCGCCAGCTGGCTGAGGCCCGCGCGCAGGCAGATTCCCTCGCAGGGCGGGAGGCTGCCCTCGCCGCCGAGCTGGCCTATCACGATCAATGGGAGGCGGCCCAGCAGCGGGAATCCATAAACGCCGCCGAATGCGCCGCCGTGCAGGCCGAGCAGCGCGCCGCCAGCCTGCGCCTGCGCATTGAGGAGGAGCGTATCCCGGAAAACGACACCATCGGCCGTCTGCGGGGCGCCATCGTCAATCTTGAAACGGTGCGGAAGTCTCTGGATAAGGCCCGGGCTGAGCGGGATGCGGCGGCAAAGGCCCTGCTGCGGGCCGAAACCGCTGTCAGCGAGAGTCCCTTCGCGGGTCAGACAGCGGAGCAGGCCCGCCGGGAATCCGCCGAAGCTCCAGTGCCCGCAAACTGGAACAGGGGGCCCAGCCTTCTCGTAAATATTGTCGGTTTTATCGCCGCCGCCGCTGTTGGATACTTTCTTGATAAGTCTCTTGCCGCGTATCCCTGGCATCTCCCCGCCGCCATCGCCGTTTTTCTGGTGCTGGACTTCGCGTCCGTCATGGCCGCCGATAAGATGCGGCGGCGGGCCAAGCGGTCCGCCCAAAACGCCGTCCTGGAAAAGCGCTTTGGCACCGCTGATCCCGCTGCCATTGCGGAAATGGCAAACGCCTATCTAAACTTATTGGAGGCCCGGGACGCCGCTCAGACCGACGCCGCCGGCAAGTCCGCCACTGCCGAGGCCCTCTATGCCTCCCTTTCCGCCAACGAGCAGGGCATTCTGCTGGAAGTCCGCCGCTTTGCCCCCGCCGCCTTTGATATCCCCACTGCCGACAGTCTGCTTCGCTCCTGCGCTGTCCGCCGCAGGGAACTGGCAGAGGCGGAATCTGCCGCCCGGGAGGCCCGGATGCGCTGCGACCTGCAAAAGCAGCAGGTCTCCCCCGCCTCCGGAGACCTCTCCGCCCCCATGTCTCCTCCGCCCCGCGGCCGTGCCGATGTCACCGCGGAATTGGAGCGCACCCGCGGCGAGCTGTCCATGGCAGCATCCGCCGCCGACCGTTTGACCGGTCAGCTCCACGCCATGGGCGATCCTGTGGTCCTGCGCTCCGCCGCCCAGCACCTGTCCGCGCAGATCGGCGCTCTGGAGGCGGAGTACGATGCCATCCAAATGGCGATGGGCGCCTTGGATGGCGCAAACGCTGCTCTGCAAAACCGTTTCTCCCCCGCTCTGGGCCGCCGGGCCGCCGAGATCTTCGGTGAACTCACCGGAGGGCAGTACAGCGGCGTGGTCCTGGACCGGGCCTTCCGCCTGTCGGCGGAGCCCGCCGGAGACAGCGTATACCGGGATGCGCCGCTGCTGTCCAAGGGGGCGGCGGACCAGCTGTATCTGGCCGTCCGGCTGGCGATCTGCGATCTGGTCCTGCCGGAGGAAAAAGCCGTCCCCATCGTGTTGGACGACGCGCTGGCAAATTTTGACGACGCCCGCTGCGCCGCCGCCCTCCGCTGGCTGAAAGAGGCCGCGAAAAAACGGCAGATCCTGCTGTTCACCTGCCACAGCCGGGAGGCGGAGCTCTTTGCCGGAGACGGCGAAGTTTCCATTCAACGGTTGACGGATGCGCTATAACAGGTATAAGATACTCTTTGCTGATCTGTTTATACGATTTATTATATGAAAGCAAAAAGGAGTTACAGACATTATGAGCGAATGCACCCATAATTGCTCCACCTGCGGCGAGAGCTGCAGCGAGCGGCAGGAGTCCCAGTCCCTGCTGAAAGAGCACAATCCCGCAGCGCGGGTCGGCAAGGTCTACGGCGTCGTTTCCGGCAAGGGCGGCGTGGGCAAGTCCATGGTCACCAGCCAGCTGGCCGTCACCATGCGCCGCCGGGGCTACCAGGTGGGCATCCTGGACGCCGACGTCACCGGCCCCTCCATCCCCAAGGCCTTCGGTGTCCATGGACAGGCCATGGGCAGCGAGCAGGGCCTCTACCCCATGGAGTCCCGCACCGGCATCCAGATGATGTCCACCAACCTGCTGCTGCCCAATGAGACGGACCCCGTCATCTGGCGCGGCCCCGTGATCTCCGGCGTGGTCCAGCAGTTCTGGACGGACGTGCTGTGGAACTGCGACTATCTGTTCGTCGACATGCCTCCCGGAACCGGCGACGTGTCCCTGTCCGTGTTCCAGTCCATCCCGCTGGACGGCATCATCATCGTGGCCTCCCCCCAGGAGCTGGTGAGCATGGTGGTGGAGAAGGCCGTGAAGATGGCGGAGATGATGGAGGTCCCCATTCTGGGCCTGGTGGAGAATATGAGCTATGTGGCCTGCCCGGACTGCGGCAAGAAGATCCACCTCTTCGGCGAGGGAAAGACCGCCGAGGCCGCCGCGCGCCACAACCTGCCCGTGCTGGCGGAGATGCCCATCGATCCCGCCCTGGCCGCCCTCACCGACGCCGGGGATATCGAATCCTTCCAGGGCAGCTGGCTGGACGCCGCCGCCGACAAGCTGGAGGGCAAATAAATCTGCCAAAACCGCGCCGTGTCCATCCACGGTGCGGTTTTTCGCCGCTTTTGTCCATATTATACGATAATATGTACGAGTCATTTGGACACAGAAAAGCTGTTTTTGTGTGGAAAAACAGTTGCAAAACGGTCCGTGATTCGAGATAATAAAGATGCTATCACCATTTTTACAGGCGCGAACAACACATACAACGAGGGGGATTTTCAAATGCAGGAACTGAAGGACCGCATCGTGAAAGAGGGCAGGGTCCTGCCCGGCAACATCATCAAGGTGGACGGCTTCCTGAACCACCGCATCGACACGGAGTTGATGGACCATATCGCAGAGGAGTTCGGCAAGCACTTCAACATGGACGAGGTCACCATGATCCTCACCGCCGAGGCCTCCGGCATCGCCCTGTCCGCCGTGGTGGCCCACCACTTTCACAAGCCCATGATCTTCGCCAAGAAGGCCAAGAGCGACAACATTGAGGGCGGCCTGTACCAGAGCGATATCTTCTCCTACACCTATAAGAAAAAGGTCACGCTGCTGGTCTCCAAGGAGTGGCTGAGCGCTGACGACAAGGTCCTCATCATCGATGACTTCATGGCCAACGGCGAGGCCATGCGGGGCCTGTGCGACATCGTGAATGCCGCCGGCGCCACCCTGGTGGGCATCGGCTGCGCCGTGGAAAAGGGCTTCCAGGGCGGCGGCGACCGTCTCCGGGCTGCCGGTGTGAACCTGAAGTCCCTGGCCATCATCGAGTCCGCCGAGCCGGGCAACATCGTATTCCGGAACGAGGGCTGATCCGCAGAACCAACTGCCGTCTTTTTTCGTCTGTATCAACAGGTACATTTTGAAAAAGGAGGCATTTTCATGAAAAAGTTCCCTGCTGTTTTTGCTTTGCTGGTCCTTGCCTGCGGCCTGCTGTCCGGCTGCCGGGCCACGCGGGAGGAGGCGCTCTCCGCCAAGCCCGTCATCTATCTGTATCCGGAAGCGGAAACGGAGGTCACGGTCACGCTGGACTGGGGCGGTGAGCTGACCTGCACCTATCCCGCCTATGACAGCGGCTGGACCGTCACCGCCCAGCCGGACGGCACCCTGACGGACGCCGCCGGAAAATCCTACAATTACCTCTATTGGGAGGGTGTCTCTGACGCGGAATACGATCTCTCCGAGGGTTTCTGCGTCCCCGGAGGGGACACCGCCGCCTTTTTGGAGGACGCCCTGGCCCAGCTGGGCCTGACCCGCCGGGAGGCCAATGAGTTCATCGTCTACTGGCTTCCCCAAATGGAGGCCAATCCCTATAACCTGATCTCCTTCCAGTCCGCCGCCTACACGGACCGCGCCGTCCTCTCCATCGATCCGGAGCCGGACAGCCTCCTGCGGGTATTCATGGCCTGGAAGCCGCTGGATGCTCCCGTCGAGCTTCCCGAGCAAACCCTGACCGCCTTTGACCGTTCCGGCTTCACCGCGGTGGAGTGGGGCGGCACGGAGGTCCCATCCTAATTTCTCAGCCAAAGGAGGAAGTTCCCTTGTCCCACCAAACCGTTATCGTTCTTGACTTTGGCGGCCAGTACAACCAGCTGATCGCCCGCCGGGTCCGTGAGTGCGGCGTTTACTGCGAGGTAAAGCCCTACACCACGTCTCTGGATGTCATCAAGGCCATGGACCCCATCGGCATCATCTTCACCGGCGGTCCCAACAGCGTCTATGATCCCAAATCCCCCCAAGTGGACCCCGCTGTCTTCACCTGGGGCGTGCCCATTCTGGGCATCTGCTACGGCTGCCAGCTCATGGCCCACAACCTGGGCGGCAGAGTCACCGCCGCCGCGGATGATTCCGCCCGGGAATACGGCAAGACCGAGACCTATTTCAACACGGACTGCAAGCTCTTCAAGGGCCTGCCCAGCCAGGGCATCACCTGGATGAGCCACGGCGACTATATGGAGAAGGTCCCCGAGGGTTTCTCCCTGGTGGCCCATTCCGGCGCCTGCCCCAATGTGGCCATCTGTGATGAGAACCGGGGCTTCTATGGCGTCCAATACCACCCCGAGGTCAACCACACCCAGCACGGCACCAACATGATCCGCAATTTCCTGTATGAGGTCTGCGGCGCTAAAGGCGATTGGACCATGGGCGACTACAAGGAGACCGCCATCCGGCAGATCCGGGAAAAGGTGGGCAGCGGCCGCGTGCTGCTGGCCCTGTCCGGCGGCGTGGACTCCTCCGTGGCCGCGGCCCTGGTGGCCGAGGCCGTGGGCAGTCAGCTGACCTGCGTATTCGTGGATCACGGCCTTATGCGCCTGAATGAGGGCGACGAGGTGGAGGCCGCCTTCCGGAAGTGGGACATCAACTTTGTCCGCGCCAACGCCGAGGAGCTGTTTCTGGGCAAGCTGGCCGGCGTCTCCGAGCCGGAGCGCAAGCGCAAGATCATCGGCGAGGAGTTCATCCGGGTCTTTGAGGCGGAGGCCAAGAAGATCGGTCAGGTGGACTACCTGGTGCAGGGCACCATCTATCCCGACGTCATCGAGTCCGGCACCGGCGATGCCGCCGTCATCAAGAGCCACCACAACGTGGGCGGTCTGCCGGACTATGTGGACTTCAAGGAGATCATCGAGCCTCTGCGGATGCTGTTTAAGGACGAGGTCCGACAGCTGGGCCGCGAGCTGGGCCTGCCGGAGTATCTGGTGATGCGCCAGCCCTTCCCTGGCCCCGGTCTTGCCATCCGGGTCATCGGCGAGATCACAAAGGACAAGCTGGACACTCTGCGGCTGGCGGACTTCATCTTCCGGGACGAGATTGCCAAGGCCAATCTGGAGGGCACCATGAACCAGTACTTCGCTGTGCTGACCAACATGCGCTCCGTGGGCGTCCAGGGCGACGGCCGGACCTATGACTACACCCTGGCCCTCCGCTCCGTGACCACCACCGACTTCATGACCGCCGACTGGACCCGCATCCCCTATGAGGTGCTGGACCGGGTGAGCGTTCGCATCGTCAACGAGGTCCCTCATATCAATCGGATCGTCTACGACATCACCAGCAAGCCCCCTGCCACAATTGAGTGGGAATAACTGACAAAACCCGCAAAGCCTTGAAAACACTGGGGTCTTAAAGCGGAAACGGGGCATTTGATAGC
>NZ_CANRMB010000055.1 GCF_947631635.1 uncultured Dysosmobacter sp. | reverse complement strand
ACCCGCCTGGGCCTGTACGGCAACCTGTCCCTGAGTGCCAAGCAGCCCCTGACCCGCGACAACGTGGCTGTCATGGTGTTCAACGCTCTGACTCAGTGCGTGCCTGTGCAGTACAACGAGCTGCTGGGCATCTACTACAACGAGCAGCAGGGCATCACCTACAACCAGCAGTTCAACTACCTCCAGACTCTGGGCTACAAGAACTTCGATCTGGTGTACAAGACCGACACCCAGGACATCTACGGCCGTCCGGCCAAGACCTGGGGCACCGGCTCCTACGCCACCACCACCTCCGCCGCCAGCACCCAGAAGAACAACAACCTGGACGAGGACGGCAACCTGATCAACCAGTTCGTCCGGATGCTGGACAAGGACGAGATCATCACCGTTCCCCTGACCCCCGACCGCACCTACACCAAGTCCGTTAAGGAGCGCGACGTGGCCAAGGATCTGGGCAAGTCCGTCTGCACCACCAGCGGTCCTCAGGGCTATGACTGGACCGTCTACATCAACGGCAAAGAGGAAGAGGCCGCCCCCACGATGCCCGAGACTGACGACACCAACGAGTGGGTCTACACCGGCGAGGGCGTCCAGACCGAGATCTACATCGACGACGCCGACCAGACCGTCCGCGTGGTTGAAATCAACTACTATCTGGGCCAGATCACCCGCGTCCGCGACACCGAGGACGGCGAGGAAGTCACCGTGAAGCCCATCTCCCGCGGCGCTGAGCTGGATGTCAAGACCTTCCTGGCCGAGGGCTACTCCGAGGACGACTACGTCATCTTCACCGAGGACTACGACGAGGACGACGACGACTACATCATCGGCGAGCTCTTTGTTCCCGAGACCGTCACCGTCACCGTGGACCGCGTGGAGTTCGACACGGACTTCGGTCACACCTATCTGCGCACCTCTGACGGCAAGTATATCTACTCCGAGACCGAGGCTGCGAACGTCCCCGCCAAGGAGCCCGAGCGCCAGCAGCACATGGTCTATGACCTGGATGAGCCCTACGGCGACGAGCACCCCGCTCTGAACGAGGACTATGTCCTGTACCTGGATCCCACCGGCTATGTGGTTGCCTTCCAGGAGGCCGGCGACCAGGTGGTCCAGTACCTGTACGTGCAGGACGCTGACGAGCATCTGGGCACTTGGGAGGCCAAGGTCGTCCTGGCTGACGGCACCTCTCAGAAGGTCGAGCTGGCCAGCAAGGTCAAGGGCGACAAGACTGTCAAGGCCGACGGCGACAGCAGCGACACCGACAACGGCACCATCCGCTGGGGCAACGACAGCATCCAGCACGCCAACAACAAGAACAACGTGGCCAACATCGTGGACCATGTCTACAGCTACACTGTGAACTCCTCCGGCGTCTACACCCTGACCGACGTGGTGGACGTGCCCTTCGGCACTCAGCGCACCGACGGCGTGGCCGACACCGCCAAGATCCACAACGGCAAGGCCTACATCGACGAGTTCCTGAAGCCCAACACCGCTGAGATCGGCAACGACATCATCGTGGACCGCCAGACCAGCTTCGTGATCGTGGACGAAAAGACCGCGTACACCGGCTACACTGAGGTCCCCGACGTTGACAACGCCGGCGGCTACTATGTGGCTAAGAGCGCCACCAACAAGGTCGCTGCGGCTGTCTTTGTCCTGGACGGCGACCTGTACAGCGGCTCCGGCCGTTACTTCGTCCTCTCCAACGCCCACTGGGAGTCCAAGAAGATCGGCGGCACCACTTACCGCATCTACGACAAGGGCGCCTATGAGAACGGCGAGAAGATCGGCGAGCTGTGGGTGGCCGAGGACGCCTACGACGGCGAGCTTGAGGCCGGTGTGCTCTACAAGATCCTCAAGACCGAGAAGGACACCGACTACGTCATCGACCTGGAGCGGTACGTGGATGTGGCCCCCACTCCCGATTACAGCAAGGCCATCGTGGCCGGCGAGTACATCGACTCCGGCGACAACGCCTTCCGTATCCGCGATGACGGCATCGCTCAGCGCACCGTGAAGTTCGACACCAACGAGGACACCGTGTATGTCACCGTTGAGATCGACGCGGACGGCAAGATCACCGTCGGCCCCGGCAGCATCAAGGACGCCATGTACCGCGATACTGAGGAGAAGGCCGAGTACACCAAGACCGTCTTTGTGGTCAAGGCCAGCAACGACAGCAACACCGCCGACCTGGTCTACATCTTCGTCCAGGAGAATGCCGGCGCCTCCTCCAGCAAGGGCAAGAACGGCGGCCTGACCTGGGACGTCGAGAAGATCGGCGACCACGCCTTTGTGAACTGGACCTACACCGCGCCTGAGTATGCCGGCGTCAATCAGGATGTGACCTACACCGTCGTCGTCAAGGCCAATGGCACCGTGATCCACAAAGAAAGCCCCAAGACCTTCAAGCCCACCGTCGCGAACAAGGGCACTGACGTGGCCGGTGAGTGGGATGGTAGGATCTATGATTCCAACGCCACTGTGACCGTGGAAGTGACTGATGTCAAGCTGACCTACATCGGCATCCGCTACGTGGACGGCGACACCAGCGAGGTCCTGGCGGACAACACCTGGAAGAACTTCAAGGCGGGCACCGCGTTCACGACCAATACCCGTGGAGTTATTCCCACCAACGGCAGCAACATTGAGTTCAAGCTGGTGAGCGACGACTCTGTGACTAGGCCGAGCTACACAGTGACCGGCCTGGCCAAGGGCGACGTGACCATCCCCACCGAGCTGAGTGCGGCCGCGAACGGCCAGCAGACGATCAACGCCGACGCGAACAAGCCCATGGGCGACCGCGTTGTGATCGTGACCATCTATGGCCTGTCCTCCCTGAACGAGGCTTACGAGGTCAAGGTGAACGAAACCAACATCAGCAAGGAGAACGCTAAGAAGGCCATCACGAGCAAAAGCCCGGACAATGCTTCCGCCGCCGCGGCTGCCTTGAGTGAGTTTGATGCCAGCCTCACTGCTTACAGCGACGACACCTTGAAGATCGAGTTCAATACGGTTGAAAATATCAAGCGCGGCGACAGCGTGAAGATGACCGTCACGATGAATGCAATCAACAAGGCTGCGGCCTACGACGTCACCGTCACGGTGAACGGCGCGGACAAGGTGTTCCACCTGACCATGGACAAGGCGACCGACTCCGTGGTGTTCGACAACGTGAAGTCTGACCTGTCGGTCGACAACGTGAAGATCAAGCCCGTGACCGAGCGGCTGGCCATCGAGCCCGTGAGTAAGTCCAACGCGATTATCGCCGCCGACGGTAAGTCCATGACCATCGTGTTCAACCAACCCGTGGCCAGCAAGGATGGCGAGGATCTTGATGATACCGATATCGTTCTGACTGACACTGGTAACGCTTTCATCAAGACAATCACCGTTCGCGGCAAAAAAATCGAGCTGACCTTTAGCCAGGCGCTTGCCAATAATGCGACTGTGAAGGTCGTCGCCGCCAGCGTTATGGGCAGCGAGATCAAGAAAAACGTGTTGGATGGGAATGATCGGATCAAGGTTACGTTTAGTGATCCTGACTTCTCTGCCGCACTCGAGTCCTCCGGAGATTAAAACCTCTGAGGTAAACTCATGGAGATGGGGGCCCCGGGCCTTATGGCCCGGGGTCCCTTTCCGCTCACTCCTCCCCGGCGTCCAGCAGGGCGACGAAGTAGTAGTCAGCGGAGCTGTTGGTGGGCTCATTGTCCGACCCGGGCCGGATATTGACGGAGTTGCCCGACCAGGTGATTGTGGCGGTGTCAAAAGGCGCGCTCCCGGTGAGTGAGACCGCGCGGTTGTCCCCCCGCAGCAGGATAGTGCGGTAACCAAAGTATCCAATGACCACCAGCAGGGGCGGGCCCTCAAAGGTCACGGTTACGCCCTTGCTGGTGGCCGTGCCCCGGTAGGTGCCGTACTGGATGCGGCAGTTGCCCTTTTTGGCCACCTCCGCCGTCAGCGCCGCCTGGCCTTCCGCCAGAGCGTTCAGCGCCGCGTCGATCTTGGCGTTGTCGGCGTTGAAGTCGGTGCGGATCACCTCGTCCGTAGGCTGCCATTGGGATAGGTCGTAGTGTGTCGTGTGATTGCTTGCCATAAATTTTCCTCCTTAAAATAACTTGTCTCCGCCCGCTGGAACTCCCGCGCAGAGCAGGAACCCCCTGGGAAACCCCCGCAGGCGCGGCGAAGCGGCCCCGGCGGGCTGATTTCCCCCGTGGGCGGTGGGCGGAGCGCCCCCCCAGAGCAGCCCCCCCGGAGACCCCCGTGGGCGCGGCGGATCGGCCTCCGCAGAGCGGAAACTCCCCGGGAAAGCCCCTCGCCCGGCGGGCGAAAACTCCGCCCGGGGGCGCAAGCCCCCGGGCAATAAAAAACCGCCGTCTGAAAACGGCGGGCAAAAGCAAAAAGTGGTACATTCGCATACATTTACTGGAAGTTGGGCCGAACTCTGCCAATTTTGGCGGGGCGCGGCCCTTTTTTCTTGCCCGGATGGGTAAACGGCCAAAATGCCCCATTTCCACCCGCAAGCGGGCAGAGTGGGGCCGGATTTCCATAAAATGTATGGAAACATACCACTTCCGGCCCCTAAACGGGGATTTATAGAGGCAGGACCCCCGCCCCACCGGGGCGAAAAACCAGCAAACCACCGCTTTCTGCCCCCGGCGGGAGTTGGGGGCGCGGAGCGAAAACAGCGAAAAAGCCGTTTTGGGGCTGTTCGTCCCGAAACGGCGGATTTTATAAAGGAGGAAAATTTATGGCAAGCAATCACACGCAACATTATGAATTATCCCAGTGGCAGGCGACGGACGAGGTGATCCGCACGGACTTCAACGCCGACAACGCCAAGATCGACGCGGCGCTGTTCGGCAAGCTGGGGCGGAGCCAGTTGATCTCCACGATGGAGACGCAGGCCGGCGACACCGTTCTGAAAGTCGATTTCTCCCAAATCGACTGGTCGGAGTGGGAAACCGTCACCGTCCAATTTCTCATCCCGCCCGAAAAGCTGGACGACGACAATTCCAGACTCGACTTCACGCTGAATAACGGCCGCATCAGCGGCTATTTCAACAAGCTCTCTTCCTATTTCTGCTTTCTTAGCCTGCGGTCCTTCCAGGTAATCTTCCAGCCGTGCCACAACGCGGAAAACGAGATCGTTGCCCCGGTGGTGGGCAGCACCTGCGGCATCGCGGTGGGCATTGGCACGTTCAGCCAGCTGACCTCCATGGAAATCAAGTACATGTCCTCCGATTATAAACGGTTCCCGGCCGGGCTGAAGCTCACTATCTGGGGTGTGCGGTGAAAAAGCTCCCCCCGGGCGCAAGCCCGGGGGGAAAACTTCATCTTATGGGTTCAGAACTGTGCAGTCGATCAGGCGCCAGTCTTAGCCCAGCTGATGGACGCCAGATCCTGAGGCGCCGCGGGGATGGTGAGGGTGAACTCATCAATGTTCACCGCGTAGGCACTCTTGATCTGCTTCGCAGCGATGGTGGGCTTTTCAGCAGCGACAGTACCCGCACTCACGGTGTAAACCACGACGCTCTTGTCCTCCTGATCAGTTCCGTTGATCAGGAACTGACCGTCCACTTCCAGTGTGCCAGTCTTGGTGATAGTGGGCACAGCAGACAGCGCCTCAGTGAAGGTCACAACGAAGGTGTCGGCAGTCGCGGTCTCGCTGATCGCGCCGTCAGCGTTGTTGTCGTGATAGACGATGCTCTTGATCTGCGGGGCAGCGACCGCTTCGATCTTCACGACCTTCACATGGACGTCGTGGTCGGTGATGGTCACGCGCCAGGTGGGAGCGGTGGAGATAGTGGAGTTGTCGTTCGCCCAGGTGATGGTCTTCTCAACGCCGTCCACGCTCACGGTCACCTTGTAGCCAACAGGAGAAGTAGCGGCCAAATTCTCACTGCCGGTAGCGGTCATGATGACGGCGTCGCCGGGCTTCAAGCCGGTGATGTTGTCGTTCCGGCTGTTGCCGATGGCCAGCTGCAGGCTCCCCGCGGCGGTGGGCACAGCGAAGTCCAGGTCAAGGGCACTCAGAGCCTGCGCGGATTTGGTCAGGTTGTTGTCCAGGATGACGTCGTAGTTCTCAGCGGCGGCCTCCAGGCCAGTGATGACCACGCGGACGTAGTCGTCTCCGGCGGGGACAGCATTCCTGATGTTGGTGCCGCCACCGCCAACCGTCACGCTGCCGGTGAGGGCGGGATCGTTGGTCACGCCGGTCACAGTGTAGGTCCCGGCCGCCTTGTAGTCGTTGGCGTCAAGCGTGAAGCCGATGTTCTTGCCGGTGGTGTCATTCGCGATGTCGGTGGTGGTTTTACCCGCCACGGTTTTCACGGTGTTGCCGTCCTCGTCCTCATACAGGACGGTGATGCGGTCCCAGACCACCTTGGTGATCTTGATCTCGATCTCGTCCTTCTCGGGATCCAGGGCATCGTTGAGCGGGCCAACGCGGTAGCTTCCCTCGCCGGTGGAGGCGGAGTAAGTCTTATTGGCATCGTCGAGCCGGCCGTTCACGTAGATGTCGTAGGTGATCGTGGCCTTGGACTTGGTCTTGCCGGCGCCGTATGTCTCAGGCACGTACTCGGGACGCTCAACATCCAGCTCGAAGCGGATGGCGCCGTTGCGGTCGACGTAAGGATCGACCACGCTCACGCCGTCAACGGGGTCGCTGATGGAGCCGCGGCCGCCCTTCTCCTGGACGTAGATGTACACCAGGTCGGCGGTGTTCTTGTCGTTGCTGGTGGAGATCA
>NZ_CANRMB010000054.1 GCF_947631635.1 uncultured Dysosmobacter sp. | reverse complement strand
CTGGACGAGGACGGCGGCCTGATCGCCTCCAACGTCCGTATGCTGGACAAGGACGAGATCTATGTCCAGACCCTGACCCCCGACCGCGTCTACACTCAGGACACCAAGAGCAAGGACGTGTACAAGGACCTGGGCGCTACCGTCTGCAACGAGGCGCGCAACAGCCCCCGCTACACCTGGACCGCCTTTGTGAACGGCCAGCGGGTCGACAGCCCCGTCCTGCCTGATTCTGACGACGGCGACAAGTACATCTACACCAACAAGGGCACCCAGACCGAGATCTACATCGACGACGCCGACCAGACCGTCCGCGTGGTGGAGATCAACTACTACATCGGCCAGGTCTCCAAGGTGAAGTCCGACGAGGACGGCGAGTACATCATCGTCCGCACCCTGTCCGACGGCGCCGCCCAGCTCAATGACAAGACCTTCTACGCCGAGGGCTGGTCTGAGGACGACTATGTCATCTTCACCATCGACTACGTGGAGGCTGACGACGAGTTCATCATCCGCGAGGTCATGGCCCCCACCGAGGTCACCGGCGTGGTCCAGCGTGTCCAGAACGACACCGCCAACCTCGCCGACAATGTCACCGGCAAGACCTACCTGGTGATGGACGGCGAGAAGTACACCTACTCCGCTGGCGTTGAGGCTGATCCCGGCCGGCAGGAGCACATGATCTACGACGTGGACGATACCACCGCTCCCAAGCACCCCACCCTGGACGAGGAGTATGTGATCTACCTGGATCCTCTGGGCTATGTCGTGGCCTATGACAAGGTGGAGGCCGAGTCCAACCAGTACCTGTACGTCGAGGACTCCGACGAGGAGCTGCGCGACTGGGTCGCCCGCGTCATCCTGACCGACGCCACCAACCCCAAGGTGGACGTGAACCGGACCCTGAGCGGCGCCATCACCAAGCCTCTGGTGCAGTTCAACCGCACCACCAACGAGTTTGATGCCTACACCAGCGATGTTGACAGCACCACCACTGTGGGCGAGAACATCAAGTGGGTCATCAACAAGGACACCGCCGGAAACAACCTGACCAACATCGACACCCTGATCTGGAAGTACTCCGTGAACAGCTCCGGCGTGTACAAGCTGACCTACATCGACCCGATGGCCGCTGACAAGCTGACCAAGGCCGAGGTCCAGAGCGCCTGGGAGGACGCCGAGATCCACAACGGCAAGGCCTTCATCGAGCTGGGCAAGGATAACCTGATCGTGGACAAGAAGACCGTGTTCGTGGACACCATCAACGACAAGGTCTACACCGGCTACGACGAGGTCCCCAATGTTGAGGACGCCGACATCGCTTTCGTGACCAAGAACTACGTGGCCAAGGTGGTCTTCATCCTCCGCGGCAACATCTACGACGCCGCCAGCACCTACTTCGTGCTCAACGGCAGCAGCCGTGTCTCCCTGAAGTACGACGGCGACGAGTATTGGGAGTACGACAAGGCCTATGTCAACGGTGAAAAGACCACTCTGACGGTCAAGTACCGCGCTGACAAAGCCAACCCCGACACCTACCTGAAGTCTGTGGGCGCTGAGAGCGCCGCCGGCTATCCCGTGGTGTACCAGATCCGCAAGACCACCGGCGACGGCGCTTACATCACCGAGGTCGAGAAGATCGTGCCCACCACCGAGGATAAGCTGATCCCCTACGCTATGGCTGACGGCGCCTTCTGGGCCGCCACCGCGGATCACGGCCCCGCCCCCGTCACCGGCGGCACCGGCATGCGGGCCGAGGACAAGTACACCTTCGACGATGATACCGTCTTTGTGGTCATCGAGCGCACCGAGAAGAAGGACGGCTCCGGTTGGGATTGGTCCGTCTTCACCGGCGACGTGAACGACATGAACGACGACGGCGCGAGCTTCGACGTGGAGTATGTCCAGGTCCTGAAAGCCGGCGGCGCTGACAAGGACGAGGCCGAGCTGGTCTACATCTACCGCACCAGCAGGGCCACCTCCAGCAGCGGCAGCCGTCCCGCCGCTCCCACCGGTGACTTTGATGCTGTCACTCCGATTGCCGGCGGCGGCTTTGAGGTCCGCTACTATGACGAGGACGGCAGCATGACTCCCCAGGAGATCAAGGCCTACGGCATGCAGGTCATGTCCGGCTACGTGGGCGCCACCGCCAAGAGCTATGGCTACATCGTGGACAACACGAACTATCCCATGGTCTTTAACGACGGCTCCCTGTTCGGCTCCAGTGTTCAGGTCAAGATGGTTCCTGTCCACGCCCTCAAGCTGGACGGCCGGATCGTGGACTACTTCGACGAGGGCAACGGCACCAACACCTATTGGGACGAGGACAACTACGAGCTTGCCGATGGCGCCTACATCGTGGGCAAGGTGCCTCAGAACGCCGCTGACATCACGGTGGAGGACGGCGGTCCGACGTATGCGACCAGAGCCAGTGTGGCCGCTGCTAGTCAGGGTCTGATTACCGACGACGAGGACATCGAGCTGTGGACCGCCTATAAGGTCGCTCTTCGGACCGTCACCGGCAACTATACGAATGACAAGGGCGAGCAGGCGGCGCTTACTACCAACTGCTATGTAGCCGCCGGAACTGTTGTGACCCTGACCAGCGGCAGTGTGGATGCCAAGTGGCATCAGTTCACCGCCACTGTGGACGGCGAGACGACCAATATCGGCAACGCGCAGTATGTTGAGTCCGGCACTCGCACCGGCGTGACCTACACCGTGAAGGCTGATGTGGTGCTCGGCGAGACCACCGGCTGGAAGTTCACCATCGCCGGCAAGGACTACGGTGTCCATGCGAAGGACGATGAGCTCTACTTCGACGCCCCCGTGAAGGGCGCGGAGTATGCCTATGCCAAGAACGTTAACGCCGACGGGTTGGCTTCTGCGGCCATCACCACTGGGCTGGATAACACCGGCACGAGCTACTGCTACACGGTGCAGAGTGATGAGCGCTCGAACGCCACCGACGGCGTGGTGGAGCTGGTCCAGGTGGTCACGATCACAAGTACCGGTGCTTCGGACGTGAACATTACCTACAACAAGACCGTGGTTGGGGGCGATCCTGCGGCGGCTGTGTCCAACGGAAATGTGTTCAAGGTGGGTACTACGCTGACCGTGAAAGAGGCGCGTGCTGAAGGCTCCCACAAGATCACGATCCAGCGCGATTCCGGGACCGCTGAGGACCTGATCCTGACTACGGGCACCGATGCGGTTTCTATTGAGTACAAGCTCAAGAACACCGACTACAAGCTGACCTTCGCTAAAACCGACGCCTGATAAGAAAACTTATCGGCGGCCTCAAGTGAACAAAGGAGACCGGCCCCCGGGCACCCGGGGGCCGGTCCCTGTTTTCTTATTCCCCCGCGTTCAGCAGGGCCACCACATAGTATTTCGTGCCCGAGGCGTTGAGCTGGGCGGCCGCGCTTCCTGCGGCGTACCAGCTGACACCGCTGCCGGACCAGGTGACCATCAAACTGGAGCCGCTTGCACTGGCGCTCGTCTGGCCCTGGATCAGGGAGGCCGAGGACCCCGTGGCCGCCCCGATCATCACCAGACAGGGCTTGCTCGGGAAGGTGAGGCGGGTGGGGTTGCTGGTGCCGTAGGTCCCGGTGCCGGTGTAGGTGGTGGTGTAGAGGCGGCAGTTGCCGTACTTGGCCGACGCCTCCACCAGGCCGTGCAGCGCCGCGTCGATCTTGGCGTTGTCGGCGTTGAAGTCCGTGCGCACCACCTCGTCCGTGGCCTGCCATTGGGATAATTCATAATGTTGCGTGTGGTTGCTTGCCATAAATTTTCCTCCTTTATAAAATCCGCCGTTTTTGGGTTTTGGCCCCAAAACGGCTTTTTCGCTGTTTGAACCCCGCCGGGGCGGGGTTCTACCTCTATAAATCCCCGCCCAGGGGCCGGAAGTGGTATGTTTCCATACATTTTATGGAAATCCGGCCCCACTCTGCCCGTTTGTAGACGGAGACGGGCCGGTTTGGGCCGCTTTGCCCGTCCAGGCAAGAAAAAAGGGCCGCGCCCCGCCAAAATTGGCAGAGTTCGGCCCGACTTCCAGTAAATGTATGCGAATGTACCACTTTTTGATTTTGCCCGCCGTTTTCAGACGGCGGTTTTTTTATTGCCCGGGGGCCCCGCCCCCGGGCGGAGTTTTTGCCCGCCTGGCGCGGGCGCTCCGCCGCGGGAATTGCCCATCCGGGCCGCTCCGCCCCACCCGCGGGGCTTTTTGCGGGGAGGTTCCGCCTGCGGGGTTTTTGCGGGGGGCGCTCCGCCGCGCCCGCTGAGGCTTTTCGCGGGGCCCTTGCGGCGGTCCCGCCTTCGGGCGGCCTGCGCGGGGGGGTCGCCGGGCGGAGAAAGTTATTTTAAGGAGGAAAATTTCATGGCAAGCAATCACACACCGCACTATCCCCTCTCCCAATGGCAGGCCACGGACGAGGTGGTCCGCACCGACTTCAACGCCGACAACGCCAAGATCGACGCGGCGCTGCATGGGCTGCGGACGGACGTGGACGGCAAGCTGGGGGCCTTTGAGGTCATCCGGACGGCCACCACAGAGGGCAGCCACAACATGATCAGCATCCCTCTGGACGGCATCGACTGGGACCGGTACGCGGTCGTCGGCCTGCTGTTCGGCTACCGGGTGTCCTCCGACGCCGAGTCGGTCTGGGCCACGGTGAACATCCTGGACTGCTCGTCCGAAGAGGTCAGCGGGCGCATGACTTCCAGGGGCCCCGTCGCGGTGATCTTTTTCCCCCTCCACGACGGCAGCAGGAAGTTCCAGGCCCTCTACTTCCCCGGCGGCGCGGCCTGGTCGGACAGCCCCTTCAACGAGCTGACCTACTTTCAGGTGGGCGTGAGCGGCACCGCCAACTCACACCTCCCGGAGGGCCTCACCACCACGGTGTGGGGGCTCCGGTAAAGAAGGGGAGACCCCCGGGCCGAAGCCCGGGGGTCGTTTCCCTCTCATCCCATGAAGCCTTGCTCAGCCGCGTCAGGGAGTCACAACGGGGGTGAACTCGTCGGTGGTTTTCGCGCCGTTCGGGATGGAGATGGTGATCTGCTTGTTGTTGGAGCAGCCGGTGGTCGCATCCTTCAGAGAGTTGGCCGTGATAGTGATCGTCGCCGCAGCGCCCAGGGTCTCGCTGCCAAGCGTGTACGAAGCGCTCATGCCGTCGGTCGCGAGCGTGTATTCGCCATTGTCCGTAGTAGTAAGCGCGCCGCTGTTCTTAATCTTTTTAGCGTCGTACGTGGTCTTGTCAACCTTCTTGGTGAAGTAGATGGTGATCACGTCGTTTTGGTCGAAGCTGCCATTGAGCGCCAGGTCAGTGACCTCCACGCGGTCGACCTGAGGCATCAGGCTGGCGTCCTCCACCACGGAGACAACAGCCAGGTCCGCAGCCGTCACGTCGCCGTCCACGGTGTAGACCACCTTCTGCGCACCAGTGGTTTTAGCGGTGTTGGGCAGGATGAAGGATACGCCGTTAGCCAGGGTGACGCGCAGAGGCAGGTTGTCCTCTCCAACAGGGGTACCCAGGTCCACGGTCAGGTAGATGTCAGTGCCGCCCTTGACGGTGTTCTGGCTGGGCGTGATCTTGGAGATCGTAGCGGAACCGGTGTACTTGGTGCCCTTGACAGCACTCAGAGTGGTGGTGGCGGTCACGGTAGCCACGTCGTAGGTCTCATACAGCTTGCTCAGGCCGGTGACATAAGCGGTGACATAGCCGGTGGCGTTGACAGTATCCGTGTTTAAAGTCGCGGAGAACTGGGCGCTGGCGGCGTTGGTCACGGCGGCGTCGCTGTCCAGGAGCTCAGTCCCAGCCTCCAGAGCGCCGTCCTCGTCGATGGAGGTCTCCGCGCCGGTATCCTGGAATACGTTCAGGGTCAGGCTGCCGGTCAGGGTGTTCCACTCGTCGCCCATCTTGAAGGGCATACCGAAGCTGCTGAGCGTGCCGGTAGCGACCTCGGTCTTGGGAGCGGGAGTGGCGGCCAGGTCGTCCTCGATATCCAGCTCCACGTTGTTGTCCACATCCCAGTAGCGGATCTTGACAGCGGTGAAGTTCACATCGTCGATCTCGAAGCTCACCTTGTCGGTGCTGGTCAGCTGAGGCATATGGACAGCGGCGGTCAGATAGCCCACGCCGTCCTCGTCCAGGTGGATGGTCTTTCTGGTAATACTGTCGTCGGCGACAGCGCCGTTCACCAGGACATTCACCTTGGTGATGGTGGCGTCCGCGCTGGTGCCAGTGGCGATCCACTCGGGGGCGTCGTACTCCAGGGTGAAGCTCAGGTAGCCGTTGACCAGGTTGACCTCGTCCACGTAGGCAACGGCGGCGCCGGTCGCATCGTTAGTGATGGGCACGGTACCCTTGTAGCCGGCGGGGGCGTTGGCGTCGGGGGCGTTCTTATCCTCGACGAAGATGTACACCAGGTCCGCGGTCTGGGCGTCGTTGCTGGTCTTGATCACAAAGACGGTCTTGTAGAACTGATTCTCATCAGCCTTGTCGCGGTACATGGCGTCCTTGATGTTGCCGGGGCCGACAGTGACGTCGCCGTTGTTGTCGATCTCGACGGTGACAAAGATGGTGTCCTCGTCGGTGTCGAACTTATAGGTCTTGAGGTCGATGTTGCTGACGATACGGAAGGCGTTGTCGCCGGAGCTGACATACTCGCCGGCCTTGATCTCCACGTCGGGATCAGTCTGGGTGTAGGTGTAGATGGCGGGATCGACGCCGCTCACCACGTCCACATACCGGACGACCTCGGTGACGTAGCCGGTGTCCTTCTCGGTCTTGGTGATCTTGTACAGGACGCCAGCGATCAGCTCAGCGCCGTTGTTGGCGTCATCGGCGACCCAGAGCTCGCCGATCTTCTCGCCGTTCTCATAGGCGCCCTTGTCGTACACGCGGTAGGTGGTGCTGCCGACCTTCTCGGACTCCCAGTGGGCGTCAGAGAGGACGAAGTACCGGCCGGAGCCGCTGTAGATGTTGCCATCCACGACGAACACGGCCTCGGCAACGCCCTTCTTGGCCACATAGCGGCCCTGAGCCTTGTCGATGTCGGGGACCTCGGGGTAGCCGATGTAGGCGACCTTATCCTTGGTGATCACGAAGGCGGTCTTGCGGTCCACGATGATGCCGTTGCCGACCTCGACCTTGTTCTTGAACTCCTCGATGTAGGCCTTGCCGTTGCGGATCTGGGCGTCGTCAGCCTTGGGGGCGTTCAGAGCGCCGAAGGGGATGTCGGGCACGTCGGTCAGCTTATACACGTCGGAGCTGTTGACGGAGTAGCTGTAGACATGGCCCACGATGTTGGCAGTCTCGCCGCTGGCGTGCTGCTCGTCGCCGCCGGTGGTGATCCAGCGGATGGTGCCGGAGTCGGTCTGGGACTCGCCCAGCTTGATGTTCTCGGCGGTGTCAACGCCGGTGCCGCCGACGCTGCTGTTCAGAGTGACGGTCTTGGAGCTGCCGTCGGCCAGGATGACCACGGCCTCCCAGGTGCCCAGGTGCTCGTCGGCGTCCTTCACGTACAGGTAGTCAGCGACGGAGTCGCCGGCCTCCTGGAAGGCCACCACGTAGCCCAGAGGATCCAGGTACAGCACGTACTCCACGCTCAGGGAGGGGTGCTCGTCGCCGTAGGGATCGTCCAGGTCGTAGACCATGTGCTGCTGCTGCTCAGGCTCAGCCTTGCTGGCGACCTCAGCGGTCAGGGCCTCGGAGTAGATGTACTTGCCGTCCTCGGTTTTCAGATAGGTAGCGCCATCTTCCTTGTCGTACTCCACGCGCTTGACGGTGTCGGTGACGGTCTCGGGAGCGAAGAGCTCGCCCACGATGTAGTCGTCGTCGTCCTCCACGTAGTCCACAGTGAAGATGACATAGTCGTCCTCGGCGTAGCCCTCAGCCAGAACGGTCTTGACGTTCAGCTCGCCGCCGCGGGACAGGGACTTGATGGTGACTTCCTCGCCGTCCTCAGTGTCGCGGACGCGGGTCACCTGGCCCAGGTAGTAGTTGATCTCGACCACGCGGACGGTCTGGTCGGCGTCGTCCACATAGATCTCAGTCTGGACGCCCTCGCCGGTGTAGATCCACTCGTCATCGTCGTCGGCCTCGGGGACCTCAGCGCGGACTTCCTTGCCGTTGACGTAAGCGGTCCAGTCGTAGCCGTCGGCACCGGTGGTGGTGCACAGGGACTTGCCCAGAGTCTTGTAGGCGTCCTTGCCGTCCACAGACTTGGTAAAGACCTGGTCAGGAGTCAGGGCGACGGTGATGATCTCGTCCTTGTCCAGCATCCGGACGAACTGGTTGATCAGGTTGCCGTCCTCATCCAGGTTGTTGT
>NZ_CANRMB010000053.1 GCF_947631635.1 uncultured Dysosmobacter sp. | reverse complement strand
GGCATTTCCGGGCATTGTATGAAACGGCAATGCACCACGGGATATTGAGCAGACCAAACTCCTAAGCGGTAGGTCGGAGGTTCGAATCCTCTTAGGCGTGCCACAAAAAACACCGATTTTTGCCTCTGTTTTCGTCAGAAAGCACACAAAAACCGGCGTTTTTTGTTTATCATCCCAAATTGAGTCAAGCAGAACTTCGGCGAAAAACAACCTCCTGTTGATTTTTGATTTTGACCGCTCAAAAATCTGCTATTGAAAAAGACTGCCCCCGTTCCTCCAGCAGGAACGGGGGCAGTCTTTTTATGCGAATTGAAAAAACGATGCTCAGACTGTGCGTTCAGTTTACCAATGCAGAGTACAGGATTTCTCAGCCTATTCGGTCGCAGAGTTCGCCCCTCTGCGCGCAGATAAGCTTTTTTCTGGGATTTGCCCGGCTATGTCGCTATTATTCGTGCAAAAGCGGCTTGACATTTTCCGCGTTTGACTAAAATGCTGGACTGCTATTCCTTTACAGGCCGACGGCCGACAACTTGTTCATGTTTTCCCGCTTCATATCCATGGAGGAGTGAATATACCGGTTGAGTGTGATCGATGTGTCGGAGTGGCCGAGGATCTCCGACAGGCTCTTGAGCTCAAAGCCCGCCTCCACGCAGCGGGTAGCGAAGGTGTGGCGTATCGTGTGGAAGTGGACTCCCTCCAGGCCGCACTCCTTCGTGTACTTCGCAAGCATCCTCTGCACCTGACGGGGTTCCATGAACTGCTCCGTGCCAGTTAAAAGGAAGGCGGCCGGGCGGTGCGGGTCATATTGCCCGCAGAGCCTGACCGCGTTCTCGGTGAGAGGGATCGTCCGAATGGAGGTATCGCTCTTTGGGCTGCCGATCATTACCTTCGTTTTACTTGCCCCGGTGCAGTCAAAGTCCCGCAGCCGCTGCATAGTCGCGGCCACATGGATCGTCCTGTTTCGCAGCGAGACGTTCTCCCATCTCAGAGCGCACAGCTCCCCGATCCGCAGCCCAGTGAGCAGAGCCAGGAGGATGCCGAATTTGCACTCGTCCATGTCCGTCTGGAGATAGGAAACAAACCGCTGTTGTTCCTCCTGGGAGAGCACGCGGGCCTCCGTTTTTTGTTCCTTCGGATAGCAGATCTCCACCGCGGGGAATGGGCCGGGGAACTGCTTTGCCGTGTACTTCAAAATGGAGCGCAGGACAGTGAGGATGTCCCGAACAGTTTTAGCGGACAGGCCCTCGTCCAGAAGCTCCCGCTTGAACCGCTCCGCAAGCTGTGTGGTGAGCCCCAGCGGAAAGCACCCGCCCAGCTTTGGCAGGATGTGCCTCGTCAGGATCGTGTTGTACTTGACGTAGGTGGACGCCTTCACCCTCCCCCGCTCCAGTTGGAGCCATTCTTCGCAGAAGAAAGCAAACCTGTGCCGGTTGCTCGCCGCAGGGACAGGCGCCCCCACTAACAGAGCGGCTTTATATCGCGTGACTTTTTCTTTCGCCTCCTTATACGTTCTGCCGTAGCAGAACCCGTACCTGATCCTGCCGGAAAGCTCGCGGCCCTTGATATAGCGCGCCTCCCAGCGCCCGTCCTTGCGCTTGAAAATGTTTTCACCCTTTCTCGCCATAATCGAATGCCTCCTCTCATATAGTATTACGGCGCAGCATGATAATTATATGAGAAGAGTGCGTCGCAGCGGTGTTTTGACTGCGGTTTTGACTGCGATAGCCCCGGCCCGCCGCTTTGACGGGCGGCCAAACAGCCGCGTTGCGCGATCAAGAAGCCGGGCATGCAAAATTTTTACGTAAACTACAAAATAACCTATTGAAATTCAAAAACGGATATGGTAAACTTTGTATAATTATTGGATATATCACTGGTCGTAGATGGGCGAACTCTGCGACCGATCGGGTATGACTAGCTGAGCGTGGAGGGGCGAACTCTGCGACGGAGCAGAGCCCAAACCACCTTTTTCTGGGAGGAAACCGATATGAAGGGACTGAAGGACGAACTCCTTACATTTCTGGAGCGCCTGCACGCGAAGCGCGCGCTGAAAAGCCAGGGCAGGCGCGCCCTGGCGCTGGCGCTGTGCGGGTGTATGGTCCTCTCGCTGTGCGGCGGGATCCTCACGCCCGCCGTACACGCCGACACCCGCAGCGCCGAGCCCACAGACGACATTGTGGATGGCTCCCGCGTGGCGGACCCGGACACCATGGACGACTACCAATTCCGTCTGCTCACTGAGACCACCGGCTCCCGGTACGCCGGTCGCGTCTGGACGGACAAGACCGTGTTCGCCTCTGGCGACAGCGACAGGGCGGATGATATCCACTTTAACGGCGAACATACCATCACCCTGAACATGGAGCACGACGGCTACACGGGCGAAGTGAAGTTCAACTCCGATTTTGCCCACGTCTTTTCGGCCCTGGCCAGCTCCCAGGTGGTGAATGAGTACCCGCCCAGCCCTGTGGATCTCGTTATCGTATTCGACATGTCTGGAAGTATGGGACAGGATACCCGGTACGAGATCGACCCGGGTGGGAATTATTACGTTGCGCATACAAAAGACGGCACAGCCAACGGGGAATCTCATGGCGACGGTTTTCCCGAAGCGGGCGTGCCGATGGCGGAGCGTATCGCAAATTCGCGCATACAGACTACGCTTAACGCTATAAACACGACTATCGACAAGCTGATGGCGCAGAACCCGCAGAACCGCGTCGCGGTCTGCGGCTACGGCGCCAACGCCGTGGTCCTCATGCCCCTGGGCCACTATAAGAGGGCAGTTGTTGACGGCGTGAAACAGGACTATCTCACCGTGGGCGGCATGGAGACGCTGTACCACGCCAGCGATCTGGTCTACAGATCGCCCGGCGACGACGTGAAAAAGAACGGCGTTAAACTGGATCCAGTTACAACAGAGGGCTGGTACTGGATGAACAACCGCGACACCTGCTACACGGTCGTGGTGAACGCACAGTACAACACATATACGGGAGTTTTGAACAAGACGACCGGCGACGCAACGGGCGTACCCAATGACGAGAAAGTTGACGGCTATAAATGGAAAGACATCAAAAAAACCGTCAGCAACAATGTGCTTAACAATGTGGGGGAGCATGTACACGCTTTCCCGGGCGCTTGGGAAAATGACGGAACTACGCCAAAAGCTGATTTTTCCACCCAGAGTATAAATGTTTATCAGGGCTCAAGCGATGTAACAACAAGTCAGTACTGGTGTGGTGCAGATCTTGCTGCTGCTTTAGACGATGGGTCAAATCTTAGCAAAGCTATGATTTTAACCTCCGGTCTCGAAGCCGAGGACTACGTGGGCTACTTCACGAACACGCAGGGCGGCATCTACCTCGCCTATAAGCAGCTCGCGGATTCGAAGGCGACGACCTACACAGAGACGCTCTCAAACGGCGTGGTGTCCACCGTGGCGCGCATCCCCGCCGCCATCATCATGTCGGACGGCGGCGCGAACTTCTCGTTCAACGAGATGGGAAATAGTGCAACCGAAGAATTTACCGTAAAAGATTGGAATGGGCGCTATGGGCAGCGAACTGAAGGTGGAACGGGATTTGCTTATTTAACCGATGATTCAATTGATTGGAATCATATTGATGAATCTCCATCTAAAGGATATCCTCTCGATGTCAGTCATCGTCTCAATGACAATACGGGCGACGAATGGTATAAAGTATATCTCCCCGGAAACGATACCCTTGCTCATGGCGATAATCCCGTTGATTCTAAAGGTTATTGGAACGGTCTGCACGGTATATATAATTCCGGAGCTGACATCTATAAAGACGGTACATTGACACTTCCTCCGACTTGGAACAAAGCGGGCGTATTTTACAGCAGCGACAACAGCCCTGTGGACGCACCCGGCACCATACTTGAGGTTTTGCTGACCGCCGCGTATATGCACGACGTTGTTAAGACGCACTATAATAACGGCTGGACGGCAGACGGGGCGACAGAGGAAAGCAAGAGCGACCTTTTCACCTACACGATGAACGTCGATACGAAGCACGTGCCGCAATGGGGCAAAATGCGTCTGTATCCTACGCTCGACCCGAAGGATTACCCGCTCGATACGATCAATTCGGCAAAGTGGTATACAAAAGCGGAACAATTCGGGGACGAAGATCTTGCAGACAGCCACAAATTAACGGAAGTATATAACGATTTATATCAATCATGGAATCAGTGGAAGACCGACGGTGAGACCCAAGCTACTATAGCGAACGAAGATAATACAAAAGTCCAGATCAAATCTATTGCAAAAGCCGGCACTAACGATGCCGATTACGAAACAAAGCTCACAAAAAAGGACGGTACGACGCAAGACGACACCATTCATGTCACCGACGAGGCTGTAATAGCCAACATCGCCTACAACGACGGTTTCTACGACGTGACCTCCAGCCAGCTGGGAGAGACCTTTGATACGATCCTGGGCCTGATCCTGGGCAAGGTGTTCGTCCCCGTGTCGGGCGACAACGACGCCGGCGTGGGCGACTCCATCACCTATCAGGACCCCATCGGCGAGTACATGGAGATCAAGAACGAGGCGATCATAGCCACGCCGCACCACGTGGATGATCCCAACGTCGGTATGTCCGGCCCGCAGACCTACGATATGTCCCTGCTGGTCTTTGGCGAGATGCACGGCCTGGTCCGCGCCGGCGTGTACGACTGGCACTGGAACGACCAGTGGATGCAATTGAACGATCCGACCGGAACGGGTACAAGGGCGTTCAAGCAGGGATGGTACAAAGGCGAGCCTAAAGCAAATCAAAAGGCGCTCGCCGGTGAATATATAGGAAAGGACGCCGACGGCTCAAGCACGTATCCAATAAAAGATCCCGACACCGGCAAAGAATACAGCAGCGCCCAGGAGGCGCGGGACGACGGCTGGGTCATGCGCTTTAACTTCGAAACCCTCCTGAACTTCGTCCCCATCACGGGCGTTGACAATCCCAACGTCCATCCCAGCGAACTACCCGCTCAGGTACAGAACACGGTATACACCTGCTACCGCTTCGCCGGCTCACAGGAGGACCGCAACGAGCTGCGCCGCAACCCCATCTACGGCGACGGTGTGCCGGAAGAACTGCAAGAAAAGTGGGATAAGTATAAGGCAGAGGGAAAATACCCTGTGGGCGACAGCGAGTACGCCGGCACCCCCGGCGTGTACCGGCTGAGCGACATCCGCGTCTGGGTGGAGGACACCGGCGACTTCGTGGACACCGACGGCGCCATCGCGCCCAACAGCGGCTATGACCGGTCGCTGTATGTGAACATCCCCGCCGCGGCCATCCCCACGGAGCTGGCCACCATCACCCTGGGGCCGGACGGCGTGCTGTCCTACGAGACCAACCTAGGCAAGGACCACAAGGTAGGCGATAAGATCACCGTAGAAGAGGGCGGAGAAACGGTAACGAAAGAAGTCACCGATGAGATCCACCAGAACTTCTGCTACCAGTCCACCCCGTTCCGGCTGTTCTACGCCGTGGGCCTGGAGGACGACCTGATCCTCCGGGACGAGGACGGCAACCAAGCCGGCGTGGACTTCAACGCCATCTCGCCGGAGTACATCAGCTCCCACACGGTGGAGGGCCAGGACTACGTCTGGTTCATCTCCAATTTCTACTCGGGAACCCGGTACGGCGATTACGCCACCGACACCGTCTCCCGGACCCGGGGCGACCCGACGGTGACCTTCTCCCCCGGCGCGGACAACCGCTACTACGTGTTCCAGAAGCCCCTGCCCCTCTTTGCCCACGCCTACCGCTGGGACGGTTCCAACCTCAAGGCCGTGGACAATAACGACGGCAAAGAGTGGACAAAAGACAACAACCGGGCCGGCAACGGAAAGACCACCTGGGAGGAATATAACGGCCAGCAGCAGGCCAGCTCCTGGGTCGGCGGCCAGTTCATGGGCGTCTATAGCACCCAAACGGCTTTCAGTAATGCGTTGAGGGATGCGACGTGGGATGATGACGGAAAGCAGTATATCAAAGACTCCCACGGCGGCACTTACGAGGTCGTGGACGGCGGCATCATCTTCTCCGAGGAGGATCTGCTGGACCACGTGACCACGAACGAGGACGGCACCACCGCGCCCGGCTCCCACTCCTTCTCTTCTGACGATTACTATTTCATCCTGCTGGAGTTCTATGTACCCTACAAAGGCACCACCGGCGTGGACGACAAGGGCGAAGAGGTTCCCGGCACCCAGGCGGGCCATATGGTGCAGTACGCGATCGCCCGCAAGGGCAGCGAGTTCGGCTCCGGCTACGTCTCCAGCAAGATCAACAATGGCGATATGCTCTGCTGGACGGACACCGCAAATAAGCTGAATGTCGAGTTCGCGTATGTCTCCATGTCGGATACCGGCGACCGCACCCGCGGCGAGCCGACCTTCGAGAAGTTGACTTATAAAAAGGGCGGCGAACCCGGTAAGAATCTGGAAGATTATCTGAAATCCATCGGCCTGAGTGACGAGAAGCAAGTCCCCAACCCGAAGTACGACCCGACCATACCTGCGGATCCAAAGACGAACCCCGAGACCATCGGCGCGCTGACCCAGCAGGTTGAATATTGGACTGCGGTGCAGGAAGATCCCCTCGTTCAGGCGGCGCTGTCGGGAATTGAGACTGCTGAGCAGTTCAAAGAACGATTCAAATTCGCGGTGGCCACCCGCCCCGGCGGCGTGCGCTCCGGCGATATGTCCAACAACCGGCAGCTAAAGACGGACAACACGACCCAGACCGCATACAACTATTACCTGCCGACGATCTCGGACAATTCCGGCACGGACAATGACGTGATCATTGATAACTTCCTGGGCAACAACGGCCGCCTGGAGATCGCGAACCAGACGCTCCATGTGACCAAGATGCTCGTGCCGCCGGAGGGCTATACGCTGACGGACGATCAGGAGAAAGAGGAATTCAACTTCCAGGTCTCCATCCAGGGCGTGACGGGCACGCGCACGGCCGTGAAGACGGAGTACAACGAGTACGCCGGCAACTGGGAACGCGAGCTGGCCTACATCGACGTGCTGACGGACAACAGCGACCTGGTTCTGACCAATGACTCTACCCGTGCGCTCTTCGTCCTGGAGGAAACGGACAGCACCCTGGAGGGTGGCAGCAAAATCCCTATTGCCAAACAGGTTGTCCAGGGCAGCGACGGGTGGTACTACGCCAATGATGACGGTACGCAGAGCGAAAAGAAAGTAGAACAGGATTCTCCCAACCTCTACTATATGTATCTGCCCTCCAACGGCGCACCGGGCACGGACGCTGCGCACGTCCACCGGCTGTACCAGAACGAGGACTACAAGGAAGATGCGGAAAACTTCCCAAACCTTGCAGAGAGCAAGAACGGCACGACGACCTTCGTGGATGAAGCCCATAAGGATGAGATAACAGATCCTGTAGAGGGGACTACCGACAGCTACCGCCCGGCTTCTGATATGCGTCCCGCCGGCACCAAGACCTATTGGGTGCAGAACGCCGAGCTGATCCCCAAAGATGAAGTCGATATTGCCGAGGGCGTCAATGACGTTCTGATGGGCACCCCCGGCGAACCGGGCGGAATCTCCACCATAGCGGCGGAGGCCGTTGTGGATGGCGCCTGGGTGCACGACGACGGGGAGCACGGCGACAGCCACAAGGAACTGACCTTCCATACCTTCGTTATCCGCAAGCCCGGCTCCGCGACGGACAGCACGACGAACTTTTCTTCCCCGTATAAGACCCGCACCCAGTATATGACTGTGACGCTGGAATTCGGCGAAAACGCCAATAAAAACGACGGCGGCATAAATGGGCCGGGCACGGAGCTCGAGGAAGCCGATCTTTACAACAAGGATCGGTTTGGCACCTTGGGTGATGATTATATCAGTCGTCTGCTCCGGATCACCGCCGAGTTCACGCTGCGGCACGGCGAGGGCCTGATGTTCAGCGGCCTCAGCGGCTCACAGTACAAGTTTGTGGAGAAGCTGACCGACGATCAGGTGGCCAAGGGCTATAAACTGCAGAAGATCGAACATGTACAGCAACTCACAACCGACGAATACACTGACAGGACCACCGTCACCGGCGACACGGGCGATGGCGAGGAGCAGGTCAACTACACCAACACCTTCCAGCCGGGCGACATCTCCATCACCAAGAAGCTGGATGCTCAGGAAGGCACGACCATCACCGACGATGACAGGAAAACCGAGTTCACCTTCACGCTGAAGATCACGCCAAGCGGTATCGGAGCGCCTGAGGACGGGACTTACAGCTACACCATCACTGATGAGGACGACAAGACGGTGAAAACCGGCCGCCTGCTGCCGATGGGCACGACTGAAGGAGTAGGCGACAACGACATTGTAGCCAATTCCGAAAACCTATGGACCTTCAAGCTCAAGGGCGGCCAGACCATGACGGTCAACGACCTGCCGGTGAAGTCGGGCTATACCTATACGGTGACGGAGAACCCCCACGACGGCTTTGACTCAGACGGTGATCCGGAGAATGACGGTAA
>NZ_CANRMB010000052.1 GCF_947631635.1 uncultured Dysosmobacter sp. | reverse complement strand
ACCCGCCTGGGCCTGTACGGCAACCTGTCCCTGAGTGCCAAGCAGCCCCTGACCCGCGACAACGTGGCTGTCATGGTCTTCAACGCGCTGACCAAGTGCGTGCCCGTGCAGTACAACGAGCTGCTGGGCGTGTACTACAACGAGAACCAGGGCATCACCTACTCCTACGAGTTCAACTACCTGGAGACCCTGGGCTACAAGAACTTCGACCTGGTCTACAAGTCCGACATGCAGGACATCTACAAGCGTCCCGCCACCACCTGGGGCACCGGCAGCTATGTTTCTGACAAGGCCGCTACCGCCACCGGCGTGGTCACCCGCACCGACGACCTGACTGAGGACGGCGGCCTGATCGCCAACCGCGTCCGGATGCAGGAGAAGGACCAGATCATCACCGTTCCCAACGCCCCCGACTACGTCTACACCGCCGACACCAAGAACCGCGACGTGTATAAGGACCTGGGCCGCACCGTGGTCGAGACCTACGGCTGGTCCGCCTACGTCAACGGCGCTGAGGCCTCCGTGGTCCGTCCCTCCGCTTCCTCCGCTGAGCGCTGGACCTACACCAACGAGGGCACCCAGACCGAGATCTACGTGGACGACGACACCCAGCGCGTCGATGTGATCGAGATCAACTACTACATTGGCCAGGTGGCCAACGTCAAGACCGACGACGACGGCGACTTCATCACCGTGAAGGAGATGTCCAACGGCTCCCCGCTGGATGACCGCACCTTCTACACCACCGAGTTCGCCAAGGGCGACTACGTGATCTACACCGCCGACTTCGACGAGGACGACGACGCCTACGTCATCGGCGAGGTGTTCGCCCCCGTGACCGTCACCGCCAACGTGACCCGCGTGGACCAGGACAAGGACACCGGTGCCACCTACCTGCGCGCTGACGGCGAGAAGTACACCTACTCCCACGGCGAGGATCCCAAGAACCAGCAGCAGCACATGGTCTACGACCTGGCCAACATGAACAAGCTGGCTCACCCCGCCCTGAACGTGGACTACGTCCTGTACATGGATCCCAACGGCTACGTGGTGGCCTTTGAGGAGGCCGGCGAAAAGACCGTCAACTACCTGTACGTCAAGGACTCCGACGAGGAGATGGGCGACTGGGAGCTGAAGGTCGTCCTGGCTGACGGCTCCACCCAGAAGGTCTCCATGAAGGGCAGCACCTACAAGAAGAACACCACCGGCACTGAGTCCGTTGTCTGGCTGGACGCCGACGGCAACACGTCCGCGGGTCAGCATCAGAAGATCAAGACCAACCTGGACGGCCATGTCTTTGAGTACTCCGTCAACTCCGCCGGCCTGTACTCCCTGACCGAGCCCGACCACCTGTGCTACGGCACCAAGGATGTTGATCAGGCCCAGGTCACCGACGTGGATATCCACAACGGCCGCGCCTACATCGAGGCCGGCGACGACGTGATCATCGTGGACAAGGAGACCGTGTTCGTGGACGTGGACGGCGGCAAGGCCTACACCGGCTACGACGAGGTGCCCAACGTTGAGGACGCCGACATCGCCTACGCCAAGGACGGCCGCATCGCCAAGATCGTGTTCATCCTGGACGGCGATATCTACGACGAGAACAGCGTCTACTTCATGCTCAGCGACCTCAAGCGCGAGACCCTGAAGAGCGGCGACCACTTCTGGGAGTACTTCAACGCCTACGTGGACGGCGACAAGACCCCCGTGATCGTGGACTACGACGCCCTGTACATCTGGGATGCCGCGAAGAACGACTGGGTCAAGGAGGGCGGCGCCCTCGACGCTCTGACCCTGTACAAGGCCGTGAAGAGCGACGAGAACGGCTACTTCACCGAGGTCCATAAGATCGCCACTCTGAAGGACAACGACTTCGAGTATGTCACCGCCGTGGGCTCCGGCGCCTTCTGGACCACCGAGCACAACGCGGCTGGCGTTCCCGTTTACACCCAGTCCGACAAGGTCAAGTACGACTGCGACGACGAGACCATCTTTGTCACCGTCGAGGCCCAGTATGACCGCAACGGCAAGCGCACCGGCTGGAGCATCGGCAACGGCGACCTGAACGACATGTTCGTCAGCATGGACAAGCGCAACCTGCCTCTGGACGAGGACGGCAAGGTCATCGGTAATGCCAACGTGGATACCTGCCGCGTCTACGTGGCCGAGGACGACAACAAGGGTTACGCCGAGCTGGTGTACATCTTCCTGTATGACCAGAACTACACCGAGACCGAGAACCACACCGACGCCTACTCCGACAACTACCGTGTCCGCGCCTCCATGAGCAGCAACGGCAACCTGGGCGTGGCCTACACCGTCACCCGTCCTGAGTACGTCGATCCCGCCACCGACCTGGCCTTTGAGATCACCGTGGCCGTGGACGGTGTGGACGAGGTCGTTGTGAAGGATACGATTCCCGCTGGTAGCAAGACTCTTACCGATCGTTATACTGATAACGGCTTCTTCGGCGACGAGGACGTGGCGGTCAGCGGCTTCAAGTTCGACTACACCAACACCTCCGTGTACAAACCGACCAAGATCCTGATCAAGTACTACGACGCGGCCACCGGCAAGGTGATTCCCGATGAGAACCTCGTCAATGTCGGCACCGACACCAGCGACGCGGTCAGGGCCACTGGCGCCGGGATCGTTCTCCAGCTGAAGAACTACGCTTCCGCGGGCCAAACCGGTACGATCTACAATATCAAGGAGAAGGATCCTGACAACAAGATCACTGACGCAACTACCTTGACGTCCAGCAAAACCACCCTCACCGGCAAGGCCACGCCCACCTGCGAGGACTACGTGAAGGTGTACGTGGATGGCCTGGTGGCCGCACCCGAACTGTACGACATCACGGTCTCCAGCGTCAAGACTGTCGCGCTGTCCGAGTTCGGTGTGAAAACGGAGAATGACTCCAAGCTCACCCTGACCCTGGGCGAAGACAAGACCGACAAGGCCGACGGCAGCACCTGGTCGATCGAAGCCACGCTGAGCGGCGGACCCACAGACATTTGGGGCTATGAGATCACCATCGACGGCGTGGATCCCGCCGATCCGGCTGTGATCCTGTACGCCGGCAACGTTTCCAAACAGAAGATCGGCACCGTCACCCTGAAGGGCGACGACGTCACCATCACGAAGGACATGGTCCATGTCAAGCCCATCGCCGCGTTCGACTTTGTGAGCGGCACCTGGACGGAGAACAAGGTCACCCTGAACTTCAACTACAAGGTTGACTGGGAAAATAAGGGCTCCGAAATCAGTTACAACACTTCCGGCACCGCGGGCAAGGCTCAGGACGGCAAGACTGTCACCATCGAACTGACGGATGACGACTTTGACGCGAGCGACACGATCAACCTGACTGCGCTCAAGAACACTGAGTACGCGACCAGCACTTTGAACGGCACGCTGACCCTACAGGCCAACGGCAATGTCACCAAGACTGCTTGATTGCCTCCGAGTGTAAACAACTCAGAAAAGGTTCCCCCCGGGCCGGCGCCCGGGGGGCCTTTTTGTTCACCGTATCCCCCAGAGGGTGATCTTCGTCCCCTTTTGAAGCTTGTCCGCGTTGTATGCGATGGTCAGGTCGCGCAGCTCCCGGAAGGTGCACTCGGCGTAGGCAAACCCGCCCTTTGTGGCGAAAACCACCGCCTGTACCGGGCTCTCCGGCCGGTGCCGGGGCAGCAGGGCCATCAGGAAGGGCGAGGGGTAGTCGGAGTAGAAGGCGCTGCCGCTGGCCGAACTGTGGCCCGAGGCGCTGAAACCGTTCACGCCGACGGCCAGGCCCGCGTTGGACATGCTGGACCGGCAGGCCAGCGAGAAAAAGACGCACTCCCACTGGCTCCAGTCCATGCCGGTCAGGTCGATCACCGCCCGCTGGGTGTCCTCCGCCAACTCGATTTCCCTGATGATCTCAGAGCGGCCCGTTTTGCCGTCCACGTCCGTCCGCAGGCCGTTCAGCGCTTCGTCGATCTTGGCGTTGTCGGCGTTGAAGTCCGTGCGGACCACCTCGTCCGTGGCCTGCCATTGGGATAGGGAATAATGTGTCGTGTGGTTGCTTGCCATAAATTTTCCTCCTTATAAAATCCGCCGTTTTCGGGTTTTGGCCCCAAAACGGCTTTTTCGCTGTTTTCGCCCCGCCCAAATCCCCGGCGCGGGCTGCTTTTTCGCATGGGCGGTGGGCGGAGCGCCCCCCGCAGAGCGGGAAACTCCCGGGGAAAGCCCCGTGCGCGGCGGAGCGGCCCCGGCGGGCGGAACCCCCGCAAAACCCCCGACGGGCGAATCCCCCGGGAAAGCCCTGCGGGCGCGGCAGGTTGCCACCCTTTAGGCGGGCAAAAACTCCGCCCGGGGGCGGAGCCACCGGGCAATAAAAAAACCGCCGTCTGAAAACGGCGGGCAAAGGTGAAAAGTGGTATATTCGCATACATTTACTGGAAGTCGGGCCGAACTCTGCCAATTTTGGCGGGGCGCGGCCCTTTTTTCTTGCTCTAACGAGCAAAGGGCCAAAGCGCCCCGTTTCCGCCCGCAAACGGGCAGAGTGGGGCCGGATTTCCATAAAATGTATGGAAACATACCACTTCCGGCCCCTAAACGAGGATTTATAGAGGTAGGCCCCCGCCCCACCGGGGCGAAAGCCAGCAAACCACCGCAGGCGTGGCGGAACGGCCCCGCATTTACCCCCGGTGGGAGTTGAGGACGGAAATCCGCGCCGGGCAAAACCTGCTGGGTGAGGCCAAAAAGCCCGCAGGGCGGGCCCCCCGACCCCATTTTCGCCACGCGGGGGATTTGGGGTGGGGCGAAAACAGCGAAAAAGCCGTTTTGGGGCTATTCGTCCCGAAACGGCGGATTTTATAAGGAGGAAAATTTATGGCAAGCAACCACACGCAACATTACTCTCTGTCCCAATGGCAGGCCACGGACGAGGTGGTCCGCACGGACTTCAACGCCGACAACGCCAAGATCGACGCGGCGCTGCACGGCCTGGAGGAAAACAAACCGGGCCGCATCCAGCACATCAAGACCGTCCCCGCGCCGGGAAGCGGGTCCTCGTTCACCGTTTCCCTGGATGACATCGACTGGGGCCAGTGGGAGACCGTCTCCGTCTTTTTCAAGTGCCCCCTGTACTCCACCATCGACGAGCACTCCGTCAACGTGACCATGAACGGCGGCGCGATCACCTGCGTCAACACCGGCGGGTACAATACCCTCCTGCTGCACAGCGCGGTGGGGCCCACGGAGCTGGTTTTTCTGCCCGGCCACGACAGCGCGGCCTTCATCCACGCCCTGACCTTCGGCGGCACCTCAGAGCTGACCTACTCCGACTCCCCGTTCTCCCAGCTTACGTCCCTGACCTTCACCCGGGGGGCACGCTCTTACAGCGGCCCGCTCACGTTCCCGGCGGGAGCGGAGGTCATCATCCGCGGCATCAAATGAGAAGAAGGGACCCCGGGCCGTTGGCCCGGGGTCCCGCGCAGGGGTCAGTTGTGTGTTCTGTGCTTGAGGGGGTCGATCAGGCGACGTCCGCCACGAAGTTGGCCTTACCCTCAGCCATGCTCACCACATAGAACACGGTAGCGTCCAGCGCATAGTTGGTGGCGGTGTCGCTCTTGCACAGGACCGTGCTGCCAGCCAACGCGATGGCGTCTCCATCAGCCAGGGTGTGGTCGAAATGGATCACCACAGTGTCGCTGCCAGCGGTGTGCTCCACAGCCTCGATCTTGCTCGCAGCATGGTGAGCCGCCTCGTTGTGGGGAGTCGCGTTCGTCGCGTCCGAGAACTCGGTAGTCGTCAGCTTCGCCGAGCCGCTCTTTACCACGCCCTGGTTGAACACGATGGTCATGTCGTAGCCGTTCAGGGACACGCTCTTCACCTTCACCCGGTCAAGCGCCACAGAGACGGTGATCTTGGTGACGGTGATGTCATCGCCGTCGATGCGCAGGTACTGCGGATCAGCCGGGGTGCCGGCTTTGACGTTCTTGAAGGTCAGGGTGCCGGCGCTGGTCTCGATCACGACGTTGTAGGCCTGGGCATGGCTGGTCCCGCTGGAAGTAATGGTGGGCGTCACGGTGATGAGCTCATTGTTGTCAAGGCCGACGATGTCAGCCGTGGTGTCGGGCTTCATCTCGATCTTCAGGGTATCAGTGTAGCCGGTGGCGCCGAACACGCTCACGGCCTGAGCCGTACCGTCGTTATTGTCGCCGATCGTGCCGAACTGTTTAGTAGTCACGTCCGCGCCCCGCAAGATGTCGTACTTGGACACAGCGGCCGTCAGCTTGGCCACGTCGATGTAGACGTACACATAGTCCTCGCGGTCATGGACCACGGCGGTCTTGGCGGCGTTCAGGCTGCCGACGTCAACGGCCTCGCCGGTCTCAGTGAGAGAGGCGTTAGTCGTACCGGTCATAGCGGTAGTACCGGTATACAGACCCTCGGTCTTGTAGTCGACCGTGGCGTCGGCGTACTTCTTGTCGTTCAGCTTGAACTTCAGGGTCGGAGTGCCGTTGATATTGATGGTCTCCGCGGTGTCAGTACCCTTGACCAGATCAGCGTTCCGGCCAGTACCAACAGTCAGGTCCACACCATCGTAGCTCTTGTACTTGATCTTGTAGGTCTGAGAACCCAGGTTGGTCCACTTGAAGTCCTCCACGGTGATCACATCGCTGGGATCGAAGCCGTCCTCGGTCCAAGTGAAGGAGCCCTTATCCTGGGCGGGATCAAGCCGGTTGGTCTGAGTGCCGACCACGGGATCGCCGGTCCAGTCGTTCACGTAGACGCGGCCGTTGACCACGATGTCGCAGGTGAACAGCAGCGGGTTGCCGTTGCCGTCGTGATCCAGCCACTCGGGACGCTCCACATCCAAGGTGACGCGGCCCATGCCGTTGGAGAAGATGACGGACTCATAGTCGAAGTACTTGCCCTTACCAGCGCTGGCGCCGCCGGGGTTGGCGGTGCTGGTGCGGTAGATGTAGACCAGCTCGGCGTGGTCGTCGTCAGCACCGCTCTTCTTCAGGACCTGGACATACTCCACGTCGAAGCCGGTGTCGTCGTCGTCCATGTCGTTCACGTCGCCGGGGAACACGGACCAGTCATAGCCGGAGCCGTCCTTCTTCAAGGTGCGCTCGATGACCACAAAGATGGTCTCATCGTCGAAGTTGTACTTGTCCTCGTCGCGCATGGCGCCGGTGCTGGGACCGTTGGCGGCGATGGCGGCCCAGAAGGCGCCGTCAGCCACAGCGTAGGGGGTCAGACGGTCCGCGGTGGCGGGCACGATCTCCTCGACCTCGGTGATGTAGGAGCCGTCACCGGTGGTCTTGCGGATCTGATAGATCACGGGGAAGGCGGAGCCGGGGTTGTTGACAGCCTTCAGGAAGGTGTTGGGGTTGTCCTTGTCAGCGCCGTACTTGACCGTCAGCGTGGTCTTTTCGCCGTTGACATAGGCCTTGTCGTACTCCCAGTACTCGTCGCCGTCGTACTTCAGGGAGACACGGGTGTTGCCGTTGAGCACGAAGTAGGTGCTGGCGGAGTCGTAGATGTTGCCGTCCAGGATGAACACGACCTTGGCCACGTAGTTCTTGACCACGAAGGCGATGTCGGCGTCATCCACGTTGGGGACCTCGTCGTAGCCGGTGTAGACCTTGTCGTTGATGGTGTCCACGAACACGGTCTTTTTGTCCACGATCAGGTTGTCCTCGCCAACCTCGATGTAGGCCTTGCCGTTGTGGATCTCGGCGTTCTCCCAGGCGCTCTGGCGCTCAGCCTTGGGCAGCGCGTCGGCGTCCGCGGGATCGATGTAGGTCAGCTTGTACACGCCGGAGCTGTTCACGGAGTACTTCCAGATCAGACCATCGATGTTGGTGCGGTTGGTGCCGGCGGTGTCCTTGTTGATGACCCACCGGATCGCGCTGGTGACGTCGTTGTTGCCGTCGTCATCATTGTAGGTCACGAAGTCGTTGGTGGTGCGGTTGAACCGCTGCAGGACCTTGCCGGTGGTGCCGGTCAGGCTCCGGTTCACGTCCACCTTGGGGTTGGTGGCGTCGGTCAGGATGATGCGGGCGACCCAGTCGCGCAGCTCCTCGTCGGAGTCCTCGACATACAGGTACTGGTTGGACTCGGCCTCAACCTTGTCGTAGGCCACGATGTAGCCCAGAGGATCGCAGTAGATCACGTACTCCTCGTTCAGAGTGGGGTGCTTGGGCACATTGGTGGGATCGTCCAGGTCGTAGACCATGTGCTCCTGCTGGGCGGGAGTGGCATCAACGCCCGCGGAGTAGGTGTACTTCGTGCCGTCCATCGTCAGGTAGGTCGCGCCGGTGACCTTATTGCCGGACAGGTTGGCGGTGTCGTTCTCCACGCGCTCAACAATGCCGGTGACCTCGGTGGGAGCCATGACCTCACGGATGATGAAGTCGTCGTCGGCCTCCACGTAGTCGATGGTGAAGATCACGTAGTCGTCCTCAGACCAGCCCTCGGCGTAGAAGGTCTTGTCGTTGAGCTGGGCAGCGCCGTCGGACAGGGTGCGGACAGTGATGTACTCGCCCTTGTCGTCGGACCGCACCTTGGAGACCTGGCCCAGATAGTAGTTGATCTCAACCACGCGGACGGTCTGGTCGGCGTCGTCGATGTAGATCTCGGTCTGGGTGCCCTTGTTGGTGTAGACGTACTTGGTGCCGTCGTTGGAGTCAGGCAGGACAGCGCCGGTATCGACGCGCTCGCCGTTCACAAAAGCGGTCCAGGTGTAGCGGGGGCTGTTGCGCGCCTCGTTGCAGACGGTGGCACCCAGGTCCTTATACACGTCCTTGCTGGCGGTGTTCTTGGTGTAGACGCGATCGGGAGTCAGGGTCTGGACATAGATCTCGTCCTTGTCCAGCATACGGACGTTGGAGGCGATCAGGCCGCCGTCCTCGTCCAG
>NZ_CANRMB010000051.1 GCF_947631635.1 uncultured Dysosmobacter sp. | reverse complement strand
AGCCAACGCTAGAGGCGCGGCCACCCAGGACGAGATACGGGAGGCGGCGCGGCTGGTCCGTCAGGCGGTCCGTCTGGTCCGGGACACACTGTAATGGCCTACACCAAGATTTTAGTCATTCACAACCGCCTGGACAAGTGTGTGGGCTATACCCAGGACCCGGAAAAGACTTCCCTGGAGGCCGCTATCGACTATGCCCTGGACCGGGAGAAAACGGAACAGACCTGTTTCGAGACCGCCATCAACTGCGACCGGGAAAGGGTCTATGCCGACATGATGGACACCAAGCGGCGCTGGGGCAAGGAGGGGCGGAAACGAAAGGGCTACCACATCATCCAGTCCTTCGCCCCCGGCGAGGTGACGCCGGACCAGGCCCATGCCGTGGGCGTGGAGTTTGCCCGGCGCCTGCTAGGGGACCGCTATGAAGCCATCGTTTCCACCCACCTGAACAAAGCGCATTTACATTCGCATATCATTTTTAATTCCGTCTCCTTTGTGGATGGGGCCATGTACCGGGACCAACTGAAGGACTACTACGGCGGGGACGGTGTGGGCATCCGAGGAACCTCAGACGCCATCTGCCGGGAACACGGGCTGTCCATTATTGAGCCCAGTGAGCCCCTGGGCGGCCCGGTGAGCCGGGCCGAGTGGGAGGCGGCTAGGAAGGGCAAAGCCACCGTGCGGGACCTGATCCGCCGTGACGTGGACGAGGCCATCCGGCAAGCCTACACCTACCAGTCCTTCCTCAGCCAACTGCGGCGGATGGGGTATCGGGTAAAAACCGGCCCCAGGGTCAAGCACACCGCTATCCTTCCCCCCGGTGGGAAAGGGTATATCCGTCTGGACAGCCTGAAAGACGGCTATACCGAGGCGGACATACAGGCTCGGCTTGCCGCCGTCCGTTCCGGCGAGGCCCCGCCGGACTCTCCCCCCACTACTTTTTTCCGTCTGCTGGAGCCAGGCATCCGGTATCGGGTGCGGGGTGGGATACCCCGCCGCCCAAGGAAACTCACGGGCTTTCAAGCCCTCTGCTTCCAATACCTTTGCCTGCTGGGAGCATATCCGAAACGCCGTCCGGGAAACCGGACGGCATTTTCTATGCGGGAGGAACTGCTGAAACTGGACCGCTATCAAGAGCAATTCCAGTATCTACGCAAAAACCGCATCGAGACAGCGGCCCAGCTCTCCATGCAGTATGACGCGATACAGGCGGAGATGGACGCCCTCACAGAACGGCGCGGAGAGTTATACCGGCAGAAGCGGCGGGGAGACGGAGGCGGGGAAATCCAGGCGGAGATCGAACAAATCACCACACACCTGCGGGCGCTGCGCCGGGACTTGAAGTTATGCGCCCGCATCGAGGGCGACATCCCCAAGGTCCGGGCGACGGTGGAAGCCCAGCGCCCAGACCATGTAAGGAGGCGTCCTTATGAAAAAACTGCTCCACGCGGACCTGACCGCCATTCTGGGATTGATACCGCTCTATCAGCCCACCGAGGCAGGGAGCCTTGAATTGGATCTGCTCAAACTGCAACAGGGCGGCGCGGCGGACTATCTGTTTCTGGCCCGGCGTGAGAGGTCCTGGCTGTTTGACCCGCCCCGTGTCTATGAGCCGGGCAGTTATGAAAATCTGTGCTGGCTGGCCTTTCAGGACCGGGCCGGGTGGCCGGTGCTCGCCCTCTTCCTTCATGTGGAGAAGTTTGTGGGCGGACGGCCCTGGGGGAGCGTGACCCTGCTGGACTACCGGGAGGCTGCCCGCGGCGTGGAGACGTTTTCCGCCCTTACCGGGCCCCAGCGGGAGCGGCACTTGAAGCTGCTGAAAAAGCGGTATCTCCAAAAAGTTCAGTATTGTTCCATTCTGGAGGTCATTCAATATTTGAAAACCGGGAGGTGAAGAAGATGGATAACAGCGGTGAAGTGGCCGACCTGATGGTAAAGGAGAGCATCCAGCTCACCGAGGCTGCTGTTAAAATGCTGGCGGCTGGGAGCAAAAACCTGGCCGCCTTTCTGCTGGCCCTGTCCCAAAACAACAAAAAACTCTACGGCAAGGCCAACATGGCCCGGCTGCTTCAAACGGGCCGGGAGCTCAAGACCTTTCACATCAAAGAGAACGACCTGGGAGACTTCCGGGCCTACGCCAAGAAAAATGTGCTGTTCTCCGTGATTAAAGACACCCGTTCCACCAGCGGGATCGTGGACCTTGTGACTAATGTGGACTATGTGCCGCTGGTCAACCACTACCTGGAACAGAGGGGCTACCCGGCCCCCGCCCAGGAACAGGAGGAAGAAGCGCCAAAAAAAGCCGCCCCCCGCGCTCGGCCAGAATACTCCTCACCACAGCGCGGGAGTGGCTCGACAGCCAGGCAGACGAGGAGTACGGATACGAGGACGACGGAGACTACTGAGAAACCATCCGTCAAGTCCCGCCTGGAGGCCCTGCGGGCGGCGTCGGAAGGGATGCGGGAGACCGGCAGGGCCCCACAGGTCAAGGGAAAAACTATACCAAAATCAAGATGAATATGTTTTAGGAGGAACATCATTATGGCAAATTTGGAAGCAATCATCGCTGAAAAGTCCCAGCAGGACACCCAATGGAGGGCGGAAATGCAGGCGGACCGGGAGAACACCATCTCCCTGCAAGATGCCGGAGTGGAGGAGATTACCAGCAATCCGGAACTGTATGTGAAGTACCTGGATATGCAGGGGGATAACCCAACATACAGCGCAGGCAACATCGCCCTGGTCATGTTCCAGGACCCGGAGGCCACCGTATTCGGTACGGCGGAACGGTGGAAAACCCTGAATCGGGGCGTGATAGACCAGGAGCGAAGCAAAGGAGTCAAGATTTTTGCCCGGAATACCCTGGGCCGGGGGTATCGTCTCACAGACGCCTACGACATCCGCCAGACCCAGGGACGCGAACCGAAGAAAGTGCAGTTGAGGGATGACAGCAAGGAAATGAGCATTGCCCTGCGCGCCATCCTCAACTACTCCGTCGTTCCCGTGGCCACCGACCACGACTTGCCCGTGGCCGCCTACTATGACAGCAAAAATATGGAACTGGCCGTCAATCCCGCTTTCTCAGACAGCGAGGCGTTTGCGGCCATCGCCGCTGAGGTGGCCCACTCCCGCATCCACGCCAAGGGGGCCAATCCCGGCTATGACCATGAGGAGGTGGACCTGGATGCACAGAGCATTTCCTACATCCTGTGCCGCCAGTTCGGCATCAAAAGGGACACGCCGGACCTGTCCCGTCTGGAGGAACTATACGAGGGCTGGGACCCCCAGCAGCGGCGGAGCGCCCTGGATCAGATCCAGGGGATGAGCAAGCAGTTTGGCGGCTCCATTGAACGGAACATCACCCCCCAGCAGAGAAGCCGCATCCCGCCCCAGCGCCACAGCCGGTAAGGCCGCAGACCGGGGGCGTCTCCCCGTGGGGGAGACTAATCCGCCCGCCGTCCCCCGTCAAGGCCGAGCGATTGCCAGGGCAATCGCCCGCGAGCCGCCCAGTCTGCGGACTGGGCGGGCCTTGACCGGGGCCGTCCGCCGGATTATGCGGTCTCCAAGGGGAGGACGCCCCAAAAGCCGCTTGACAGCGGCTTTTGTCAGTGTGGGGAACGGGTGCGTCTGCCGCGGCCTCTCCGAAGGCGGGGCCCGCCGTTCAAAAGTCCCCTCAAATTGAGGGGACTTTTGGCCCCAGGTTTCCCGTTGCCTGTTTCCGCTCCCCATGATATAATATTTTTGAACATTTTTTCAAAGGCAGGTGACTGTATGAGCGGCAACGCTTTATTAGACCGTATCGACGCATACGCCCAGGCCATACGGGAGCGCCGCCCCCTCACCACGGACGAGGTGAAGGAACTGGACGCCTACTTCCGCATCGGCATGACCTATACCTCCAACGCCCTGGAGGGCAATTCGCTCACCCTCTCCGAGACCAAGGTGCTCCTGGAGGATGGTATCACCGTGGGCGGCAAGCCCATCCGGGACTGCTACGAGGCCACCGGCCACGCCAGAGCCTATGACTATATGCTGGAGACCGCCAGAGGCGGGCCTCTGCAATTCTGTGAGGAAGATATACTCCGCCTGCACGCACTGTTCTATGGCGGCGTTGACCCAGAGCACGCCGGACGCTACCGGGAGGGCCAGGTGTTCATCACCGGCACGGAGTATGTCCCGCCCACGGCGGAGGAGGTGCCGGGCCTTATGGCCGGGCTGGTGGAGGATCTGAATAAACGGAAGGATGCCACACACCCGGTCCTGCTGGCCGCCTATGCCCACCGGAGGCTGGTGGATATTCACCCCTTCCAGGACGGCAACGGCCGCACCGCCCGGCTCCTGATGAATCTGATCCTGGTGAACAGGGGCTACTGCGTGGTCTCTATCCCACCCATCCTGCGCCATGATTATATTACAGCCCTCCAGCAGGCCCAGCGGGCCCAAGGCCCCAGCGACGCCGCCTTCATCAAACTCATTTGTGAATGTGAACTGGAGGCCCAGAAGGACTACTGCCGGATGTTCCGCATCAAACTCCCGGAGCGGAAGAAAGACGCCCCGGAGCGATAACCCGTAAGTCCCCTCAATTTGAGGGGACTTTTTCTTTTTCCAAATCTGCCCCTATGAAAAGGAGTGGTACGTTTTGAATGTCTTAATCGTAGAGCCTGGCCGTGTCCCTTATGAAAAAGAAATACATGGACTTCAGGAAATGCAGGCGGTAGTAGGAGGCTTGATACAAGCCATCTATCCTTATAAAGAATCAGTGGCCCTTGTCTGTAATGAGGAATCTCTTCTTTTGGGCCTTCCCTTTAATCGGAGCGTGGAGGGGGGATATGGCGGGATTTGCGGCACCTTTTTCCTTTGCGGCATCGAGGCGGATAACTTTTGTTCCTTAACCCCAGAACAAGTACAGATCTACAAAAAGAAATTCCATCATGCGGAGCTTCTGATTGGTGTGAAAGGAGATGAATTGATTACCATGAAAGTCCCTCCCCGCCGGAAAGACCGCCCTCCCGACCGGCGCCACCCGCCTGACCCCAGAGAGCGATAGTTGAAACAGGCCGAACAGTCAATAAGAAGTTTTCCCCGGCTCAGAAAGTACCCTCAATTTCAGGGCACTTTCTGAGCGATTTTTATGGAAGGAGTTGACCCACATGAAGAAACGCACCGCGCCTCTGTTTCTGGCGGTGCTGACCGCCTGCACCCTGGCCTGTCCGGCCATGGCCGCCGAGACCCCCGCGCCGTCCGCCGGACCTGCCGCTCTCTATCCCGTGGAGGTTTTGGAGTACACGGAGGGGGATCGGGCCGAGCCCAGGATCAGCAAGACCTACGAACTCTCGCCCATGGATGACCCGGCCCTCATCCCAACCGGGGACTTTGAGCGGTCCGGCTGTCTCTATACTCTGCTGGATATTGTCAAGGAGGACCAGACGGAGACGGACAGCAAGTATTACACCGAGACCGTGACCCTGGACAGCAAGAGCAAGGACATGGAGGAGATCATGCCCCTGCTGGCCGCCACTTGTGAGGCCGTCACGGAGGACGGCTATACCGGCCTCCTCACCCTGGACACCGCCAGCATCCAGGTGGAGGCGTCCGGCTATGCCACGTCCACCCGAAATGTCTCCGCCACCCGCAGTTATCCCAATCTCTCCGAGGCGGATGTGTCCCTGGTGCCCAAGTCCATTGAGGACAGCGGGCGCACTCTCACACTGGCGGATGTTCAATGGCAGGAGGCTGGGGGCTTCTACAATGCTGCTGCCACCTATACCGGCACCGCTTCCAGCAAATATGCCACCGGCTACACCGTCATGGCGGACTACGCCGGGGAAGTGACCAAGACTACCAGCGGGACCGTGCTCTATACCGCCGTTTTCGGCCTGGCAGAGGAGCAGGAGGCCGTGACCGCTATCCCACAGCCTGCCGCAGAGGGCGGCGGCTTTGACTGGCGCTGGCTGCTGGTCCTGCCCGCCGGGGCTGGCGTTGTCGGCCTGGTATTCCTGGGCCGCTTCCTGCTTCAAAAGTACAAATCCAAGAAAGAGTGGAAGGAGTACAACAAATGAGGCTGAAAACCCTTTGTCTGGCCGCCCTCATGCTGGCGGCTGTCTGCATCACTCCGGCCAGCGCCCTGGAATACACCATGGACGCCCCGGACGATTACCTGTTTGCCCGGCCCACCAGCGACAGCACGATCTATGAGCAGGAGGACCCCAATGTGGACCGGAGCAAAAATACAGCCCTGATCCCGCCCGACTTTGGCAGTCCCACCAGTTACCTCCCCGGCTCTGGCGCGGCCCTGACCCCTAATCTGGTCCCCGGAACCTTGGACGGTGGGGGGCTGGTCTCCCAGGTGGGAAGTGTCACCTATCCCACGGTAAGCACGCACTCCGGCTGGACCGGGACTACCGCCACAGGCTGGACGGATGTGACCAGCGATCTCTACTACTCCGGCGGGCACCTGGGCACCCTCAAAATTCCCGCCATCGGTTTGAGCGTCAAGGTGTACGAGGGCACGAGCAGCAAGACCTTAGCCAAGGGCGCGGGCCACTTTGAGGACACCAGCCTGTGGGATGGAAACTGCTGCATCGCGGCCCACAACCGCGGCGTGAACAACCACTTCGGGAAGCTCCACACCCTAGAGCCGGGGGATACCATCACCTGGACCACCAAGCTGGGCACACGGACTTATGAGGTGGTCAGCGTCCAGAAGGTGAAGGAGACCGACACCAGCGGCACCGCCGCCACCAGCGATAACCGGCTCACACTTTTTACCTGTGTCCGGGACCAGCGGGACTACCGCTGGATGGTCCAGGCCGTGGAGGCTTGAGGCGTCAAAATCTTCCCTCAATTTGAGGGGACTTTTGACGCCCTTCTTTTTTTGCATTTTCAATTTCCATATTTTTACATTTTACAAAACTTTTGCTGTGGAAGGAGGTGTTGATTTTTTCACAGCCTCCTTCTGCCCATTTTTAGGAGGCAATATGAAAAAACTGCTATCCCTATTTCTGGCCCTTGTGACGGTCCTGGGCATCTTGCCCACCGCTGCTTTTGCCGCGGACACGCCGGAGGCGGCACTGGGCGAGGTGAACATCTACAACGGCGAGTATGAACTGGGGTATCTGTCCATCAACGGCACCGTCCGAAAGCAGATCTACACCTATTTTCTCTATGAAGGGAATGACGGCCAGCAGAAGGAGGCTCCGGCCTACTGTGTCAACCCAAACACAAAGGGCGTCCCCCAGACCGTGGGCCCCGGCGAGAGCATCAAGTATCTGGCCGAGGAGAAGTCCAGTGACCCCAAGGTGGTTGGTATTATCTCCAACGGCTATCCCCACCGCAGCCTGGGAGAATTGAAACTGGACAACAAATACCAGGCGTATTACGCCACCAAGATGGCGCTGTGGTGCTATCTCCTGCCCAACTGGAACATCGCCAACCTGAAGGTGGCCTCCGGCCTCTCCGGGAACGAGTTGGACATTGGAAACCGCATCTTGGCCGCCGCCAAGGACATTTACAAGCGTGGCACCACCTATAACTATATGCTCACCCCCCGCATGACCGCCACGGCGGAGACCTCCGCGGCCTACCCCGTGACCATCGGCGGCGAGGAATACAAACAGCAGGTGTTCACTGTCTGGAGCGAGACATGGGTGTACGACTACGATGTAGCCGTATCCTTTGCAGACCTCGGCTCCGTGCCGGAGGGCACGAAGATCGTGGACATGGATAACAACGAGATCACCGCTGTCACCACCGAGCCTACCAGCGACGGCTATGCCGGGCAGTTCAAGGTGCTGTACCCCACTGAAAGCGTGGCGGGCCAGAGCGGAAACGTCCAACTCTCCCTCTCCGCATCTGTGGCCCAGTACGCGGCTATGTACGCCGTGTGCCAGGAGAAGGACCAGTACGGCAATTTGCAGAATTACATCTGCGACCTGGACAACAATGCGCGGTTAGACCTGGCCGCTGTCAGCAGTTACACGGACAGCGAGGCGGATGTACCGGGCGAGACCCGTTTGAAAATCGTGAAACTGGAGGAGGGCACAAAGACCCCGCTGGAGGGGGCTGTGTGTTCTGTGTATGACCCGGAGGGCCGCAAGGTGGGCTCTTACTCCACCGGACCGGAGGGGACGGTCCTGATCCCCCTAACCCTGGAGGGCCATTATACCGTGACGGAGGAGATCCCGCCCCGGTATCACCTGCTCCCGGAGGAGACCACCCAGCACGTCGATGTGGAGTATAACAAGACCGCTATCGTGACCTTTACCAACGCTCCCTATGGCTCCCTGCGGGTGGAGAAACGGAGCGACACCGGCGATGCCCTCTCCGGCGTTACCATCCAGATCAAGCACATTGAGACCGGGGAGACCCGGACGGGCCAGACCCGTAATGGCGTCATCGTCTTTGACGAACTGGCCCCCGGCGGCTGGGAGGTCAAGGAACTGGCCGGAATTGAGGGCTGGATCGCGGACACGGACACAGTGCAGACCGTGGCTGTTGTGGCAGGAGAGGAATCCAGCGCCACCATCGTCAATCAGGAGCTGCCCGGTTTGCGTGTCACCAAGTATGAGCGGGGCACCATGACCCTCATGCCCAATGTGTCCTTCGAGATTTTCCGGGACGCCGAGAGCCTGGGCATCTTCCAGACGGACGAGTTCGGTCAGATTTTGCTCACTAACTGCCAGCCTGGGACCTACCGGGCCGAGGAACGGGACACCGGCGGGGACGGCCATGTGCTGGACACCACCCCCCAGGAGGTGGAATTGAAGGCCGGGGACGGCATCAAGTCCTTGGTATTTTTCAATGACAGGCTGCCGGGCATCCATTTAATCAAGGTGGACAGTGCCGACCTCTCCCAGCCGATTGCCAACGCCCGTTTTCGATTCGAGGCGGTGGACGGCAGTTTCGGTCCGGTGGAATACACCACCCTGGAGGATGGGACCATCGACCTGGGTAAACTCCCCGCCGATACCGCCTATGTAGTAACTGAATTAGAGTGCCCCGGCTATACCGTGGACGACGCCCAGCGCATCATCCACCTGGACGGCGGGGACCAGGCGCAATTTGTTTTTACCAATTCCAAACTGCCCTCGCTGCATTTATATAAGGAGAGCGCGGACGGCACGCCTCTGGGCGGCGTTACCTACCGTCTGGCTAAAATCGAGGACGGCTCCCGGTATCTGGACCGCACCACTTCCAGCACAGGTGAAATCTGCTGGGAGTGCCTGGAGCCTGGCGTCTATTCTCTGCAAGAGGTGTCTACGGTATCGGATCACCTGCTGGACCCAAAAGAGTACCATGTAGAACTGTTTCCCGGTAAAGACAGCACAATTTGTCTGCAAAATGACAAGCGGCCCAATTTGACTGTGGTGAAACGGGACGCTGACACCGGGGCCCCTATCGAGGGGACTGTGTTTCTGGTGAAAGGCGCGGACGGCCATAGTGTGGCGGAAGTGACCACCGGGCCGGACGGCTCCGCCACCGTCTCCAACCTCCTGCCCGCGGTCTATGAGGTGATTGAGAAGTCGGTCCCGTCTCCTTACCTCCCAGACGCCCCCAGCCAGCTTGTCACCCTCTATCCCAACCGGGACAGGACGGTGTATTTTGAAAACCACAAGCGGCCCACTGTCACCGTACAGAAGGAAAATTCTATCACCCATGACCCGATCCAGTATGGGGCTGATGAATACGCTGAAAGCGCAGGCGGAGGAAATTATTCAAGACGAACTGATTTACAATTAGTTTTTAGGCAGAGGCTTTGCCCTCTGCCTAAATTCATAATTCCGACACGCTTTGCATCTTGTATTCTTCGAGATCAAGAAATATAATGGATATATTGGAGGAATGTGAGATGGAATACATGACTTTGAAAGAAGCTGGCGAAAAATGGGGCGTTTCCGCCCGTCAAATAAACTATTACTGCATAGCTGGCCGTATTCCCGGCGCTGTGAAAATGGCAACACTATGGTTAATTCCCAAAGATGCCAAAAAGCCGGTGGATGGCAGGACAAAGCAAGGGAGGGCTTTGAAACATGAATAGTGTTTTGATTATAGACGATGATAAGGAACTTTGTGCCTTGATGAAGAAATGCGTGGAACAGGAAAACTTGTCTGCGGTGGTGGCGCATGGCGGTTTAGAGGGCTTACGGCTGCTGGGAGAAAACAAAGGCACCTGTTGCCTGATTATTCTGGATGTGATGATGCCGGGTATGGACGGCTTTCAGGTATTGCAGAAAATCCGGGAGAAAAATAATGTGCCGGTGCTGATGCTGACCGCCAAAAGCGACGAGGAAGATAAGGTTTCCGGCCTGCGGCTGGGGGCGGACGATTACCTGACAAAACCTTTCGGCATTAACGAGCTGATGGCCCGCGTCAATTCCCTATCATAGTTCTGCTGGCCTGTGCTGCTCTGGCGCTTTTCATTCTGAAAGGGCTGAACAGGAAAGCAAAATAATTAGTTTTACCTGCCGGACGACGGCAAAAGAAAAAAAGCCGTCGTTCAGCAGGCAATCATCATGCCCTAATCACACTTACGGCGGCTTTGACAAAATCAAGGCCGCCGTTTCTTATGCCCTTGACAAAGGAGTGACGACTACACGCTGACACGGCGGCTTTAGGAGGGAGCCGCCATGAAACACATTGACTGCCGACAAATTCAGACGATATTTGCACTATCGTCAAAAAAAGCCCGTTTACCCAGCCGCCCCCGTTTAATAGTCAGTGCGAAAATTGTCACAATGTAACTGAATACCGCGTTTTTTGCGCTCGAATAGCTTTCTGCTGTTAGAGTCGGGAGAAATTAGCCATTTTCTGCCGGGAGAAAACAGCCAATTTCGGCCGGACGAAAATCGCCAATT
>NZ_CANRMB010000050.1 GCF_947631635.1 uncultured Dysosmobacter sp. | reverse complement strand
TTTGTCAATGCAGAGTCCACGACATAGCCCGCAGTATCCAGGTTATAGCACAAGGTATTATTCAAAAGTCGGTCATCTTCGACTACTAAAATTCGCATTGTATCACACTCCTTCATTCTTAGTGTAGCATCCAAATGTCACAGAAACCTCACAAAAAGCAAGTTCTTAAATTTATTTTACCTTATATCATGAATTTCAACAAGCAAGACACTTTGCTGAAGTGCGAAAGGCCCCTCAAGTTGATGGAACTTTCCGAGCAAAAAAGTCCCCTCAAATTGAGGGGACTTTTGCAAGCGGTCAGAAACCGCTCCAAACAAGGTTTTCACGGTATAGAAATGTCTGCGCGTCACCGCAGTCCTCCGGCGTCAGATCCCGGAGACGCTTTCGAGAACGGGAAAGAAACAGTTTGCTTTTCAAGGGTGGCCGGGCCTCATGGGTCTCCACCAATTCATCCACCTGCAAGGCACAGGCGTAGCAGGCTGGCTCCCATTCGCGGATGTGCTGGTAAAAGTAGTTGGTGTGGAATGGGCAGAACAGGCAGCAGCTCGCCCGTGTCTCCAGTCCCCACGCCTCCCAGTTGTAGGCATAGCACATGGGGCGGGTCCAGCCCATTTCCACCAACGGGTAGCGGTTTTCAAAAAGAGTTAATTTGCTAGGCTTGGCCCGGCGGCGCTCCTCCCACATGATCCCCATGTGCATCCGGTGGGCATGAATGTCCGGGGCCAGCGTGCGTTGGTGGGGCTTATAACCCAAAAGATCCCTCCTCACAAACCGCTCAATGACTTTGATTTTATAGTCGTAAGTACACTGGCGCGGCATTTTTCCTTTCTTGCCGTCCTCTCCCAACGTCCAGAAGGGGATGCTGGCAATATGGCTCCGCCCAAAGTTCCGCAGAAAGTCCCCGTACAAATCGGCCTCCAGGGTGTAAAAGGGAATCCCGGCCTTATCACAGGCTACGGGGGCGCTCCCGGATGGGGACCGCCTGTTGTCTGTCTGGGCTCCGCTCCCTGGGGGCTGTCTCTTGCCGCTGGGGCGTCTGACCTTCCGCCGGCCTCCGCTCCTTGGGGGCGCTGGCCGGTCGTTCCTGGGGTGGGGCCTCCCGGTCCGGCCGGCCGTCTCTATTTTCCTTTGCACTCTGAGTATTCCCGGCGTCGGCTTTCCTCTTACGGTTTGGCCGGAGTGCCTGTATAAATTCATCCGCACCCTGGACTCCGGCCTGTTCCACCTGATCCACAGCATAGGAGCCGTTTTCGGCCTCCCGCTCTTTCCGCTGATCCACTTCCCGGACCAGCTTCTCTTTCATCAGCCGTCCGGCCTGTCTGGGCGGACCGGCGCTTTTCCGCCTGTCTTTCGTCTTGACCGCTCTGGGCTTTTCCTTAATCTCCGGCATGGCTCCTCCTTACTCGATACATTAAAAAATAACTCCCCTCAAATTGAGGGGAGTTTTGACATGACTTCACTTGTCTGTGGGAGTGGTGTTCCACAGTTGATACAGCGCCCCGGTCCGGGGAAACTCGTTGGCAAACGGGACGATAGCGCCGCCGACACGGAGCAGGCCGTGACCGGCCTCCGCGTTGGTGACATAGCCCATCTGATTTTCAGAGATATTGAGCAGTTTAGCCAGCTCCGCCCGATCTGTGGCTGCCTGGTTGAGCAGCACCAGAAACTCACTGTTGGCGAACATGAGCCGGGCCGTCTCAGAGCGCAGGCACTCCTCCACATTCTGCGTGGCGGCGGTCAGGGCCGCGCCGTACTTGCGAAACCGCTTCCACGCCTTGTAGAGGAATTGGGCGGAGTAGTAATACTTGAAAAACAAGTACACCTCATCCACGAATACCCAGGTGTATTTCCCGGCCAGGCGGTTAGTGGCTACCCGGTTTTGAATGGTCTCCATGGTGACGTTGAGGGCAGTGGGCTTCAACTGATCCCCCATCTCGTAGAGGTCAAAAACAATGATCCGGTTATCTATATCCACATTGGTCTCATGGGCAAACATATTTAAGGAGCCCTCCACGAACAGTTCGGAGGCGAGAGCCAACTCCTGGGCCTCCCGTTCCGGCTGCCGCTTGATCTCATTCCTCCAGTCGGATAGGATGGGCTGGCGGGCCTTGCCGCCGCTCTTGATGAAGTCGTGGTACACGCTGGCGGTGCAGCGATCAATGATGGATTTATGGAAAGCCCCCAACTGGCCCTCTCCCATTTGTTGTTCGCAAATACTCATCAGCAGTTCGGACTTGAGCGCCACTGGGTTTTCCCCCATACCGTAGCCTCTGGCGATCTCCAGGGGATTGATGTGGTGGCGGCTGTTTGGGGAGATCTCCAGGACGATCCCCCGGAGGGCCCGCACCAGGTCCCCATACTCGCGCTCGGCGTCGATGATGATAATATCATCATTGGTAGACAGGGCGATAAAGGTGATAAACTCCTTCATGGTGAAGGACTTGCCGGAGCCGGAGACGCCCAGAATGAAGCCATGGGGGTTGAGGAGATTCTTGCGGTTGCAAATCAGGAGATTTTTGCTGACAGCGTTGACGCCGCAGTAAATGCCCCCCATGTCCTGGATCTCCTGAACACGGAAGGGCATCAGGGAGGCCGCGGCCTCGGTGGTCAGCGTGCGGGTCACGTCGATGGAGCGCAGGCCATAGGGCAGGGCGGTGTTAAAGCCGTCCTCCTGCTGGTATCTGAGAATGGAGAAGTCGCACAGGGACTTGGAGAGCAGGGTCTCCGTGTCGGCGTTGAGCTGTTCCAACGTGTCGGCCATGTGCAGCAGGGTCACATTGGCATAGACCATGCGCTGGTCCCTGGTGCTCAGATCGTCCAGAAATTCCTTGGTCTCCGCCCTCTGCTGTTCCAGCTCATAGGGGACCACGGCGGTAAAGTTGTTCCGGGCGTTCTGCCGCTGCTGCCACCTGGTAATATCGCTCTCAATGCCCATGATCTGAGACTGCACATCCCGCACCGCTTCGTCGGTTGGGACCGGGAGCAGGTCGATGGACAGCACCAGCGTCCGGGGAAAGTCGGCCATGCTGGTAATCATGTCGTCCTTGATGTAACTGGAATACTTCCGCATGAACAGCACCCGTCCCACTTTGCCGCCCAGTTCAAAGTGGTCGGAGAGAAACTTCATGCCGTCAGGGGCGATGTAGTCTTTGAAGCTGTGCCCCAGGCGCATGGAGGCGTTCAGATCAAACTTGTAAAACTGTTCCTCGCCGGGCCGAAAGAAGTCGTGGAGGATGCGTAGGCGCTCATAGGTGTCCAGGGCTTTCGCGCCGCTGTCCAGACGCCCCAGGTTTTTCGAGAGGTCGGCGTCTACCCGGTGGAAAAATGCCCTGGCCTCCTCCGCGTTCTTACGGGCCACAGAGACGGTGATGTACTTATCCTGGATGAGGTTGTTGCTGGCCGCCGCCTTCTCCGTGAGCACCCGGTTGTATTCCCGGCGGTACAGGTCCAGGTCATCCCCGCACTCGCGCATGAGGACGCTGTGCTGAAAGTCGGAGCTGTTGAGGCGGCGGTTGTGAATGGTAATCTTGGTCACAGCGTCGGTGGGTAGGCTGTTGAGGACGCCACAGTAGGATGTGAACATATCCCGCTGGTCCTCGTAGGAGGCCAGGGAGTAGTTGATGTCGGCAAAGCGCCAGGTCTGGCTGTACTTTCCGTTGACCTGCCAGATCCCATCCTGCCAAACCCGCTGGATGGGGATGGACTGCTGTACGCTGCGGGGGATCTTAAACGGGACACGCTCGCCCCGGTTGGCCGCAGCAAGAGTTTTACGCATGGCGGCGCGCCCCCTTTCTGACCATGGCCGCATAGGCCGGGAAAAGGGAGAGAAACTGCTTTTTCATAGGGACCTCCTTCAAAATGGACAGAAAAGGGCCATGACGGTCCGGCACCCAAATCTGCCGCGCATCACACCCCTTTTCACTGAAATCAATCGCCGCTGTTGCGGACTGAATTGGAACACGATGGAGGGAGCGGCTAAAAGTCCCCTCAAATTGAGGGGACTTTCAGCCGTTCCCGGCGCTCAGGGCTTCTTTCCTGTTCCCCATATCTTTCTCTGCTCTGGCATGGCCTGGAGGTAGATATTCTCCGCCCGGTACACACGGGGCCCGGCGCACAAGACCTGGGACTTGAGAAACGCCCAGACAAACCGCTCAAAGGTCAGGCCGTTGTAGCGGAAAAAGCCGGTTACAGCGATGGGGGCGGCGGCCAGGATGCACAGCCAACTGGCGGCATCCTGGCCCACAACGCCTTTGAACACGAAGTAAACACCCACCGCCGCGCCCACGGCCAGGGTGGAACAGAGAAATTGCCGGGTGGACAGGCCGAAAAAGATCGTCTCCCGGTGCTGGTGGACTTCCTTTGGAATTTTGATCTCCATATTGCTATCACCTCGAAAATGGATTTTTTGACACGTTTTTTGAAATATGAGATAATATTTGTAGAGAAAACCATATATTTCAAAATAAATAGAGGAGGATTTTTTATGTTTCGGAATCTGACGTTGGCACAGCAAATGTTCTTTTTCGTCCTGGCCGTGTTCCTGATCCTGCTGGTATTCCGCATCCTGGTAAAGCTGAAACTGGCGCCCGTGCTGGTCTACGCCGCCTGCGCGAACCTGATCTTCCCCGAATGGGTGGCGGAGCAGAAGGCACTGTACTGGGCCATCCTGGCCGGTCTGGTGCTGGTGACGATCTTCCACTGGGTCGGTCCCAGGCTGACCGCCCACATGGAGGAGCAGCGGATCATGCGGGAGATCGTGGAGCAGAGCCGGGCGGCGGAGGCTATGGGGTATCGGAATGACCAGATCAGTTTTGAAGTCAAGGACGGCACGCCGCAAATCAAAATCAGGCAGTAAAACAACAGGGGGATGGGCCGCAGGTCCGTCCCCCTGGTTTTGCCGAAAGTTCCCTCAATTTGAGGGGACTTTTTTATAGGCCAGCCAATTCCTTTACAATACGCTCGGCCCCCTTTACCAGTCCCACCAGAACCAGCATATTGAAGATGGTCTCCGCGATGTACTGCCAGGCCATGACCACGGGGGTCAAGCTGGTGTCCAGGACCGGGGTGCCACTGGACATGAAGGCGGAGAAAATGAGGCAGGCCAGGACGATCACGGCCCCCTCCATACACACGCCGATATAAGACTTGATGAACTGTTTCCCCGCGAAACTGGTCCCCTCCCCGGCGAAGGTCGCCAGAGGGATCGGGGCCAGGGCAGTAAAAATATAGAGGCGGAAAAAGCGGCCATAGACCGTCATAATAAGGATGAAGGACATCACAGTGATAAACAGGTTGCCCAGCATGGCTACCAGCCAGAGCGGGATGCTGGCTAAAAAGCCGACGTTTTCAATGGCATCCACCATCTCCTGGGGCACCGTCACACCGGCGGCAACCATGCCGCCCATTCCGCTCATCACAGACTGAACAATGCCGCCGCAGATGGAAAAAACCACGGTCATGATCTCCATAGCGGAGCTCACCGCCACCTTGGCGGCAATAAAGCGGATGAAATGGCGCAGGGCGTATTCCGGCCTTTGTAAGTCCCGGAAACTGGCTGCGGACTGGAAGATCCCCATGGCGAAAAACAACACAAGAAGGCCGTAGCCTACGGCCTTCAGTCCTTCATTGATGACGACAATGGCGTTCCATATATCGCCGTCCCGGAACTCCTGGGGCGTGGTGGTAATCAGGGACCATATCTCGGTCAGCTTGTCGTTCCAAATCTCAAAGGCGGATTGCATAGCCTGTACCACCCAGTTATCGCTCACAGCCCCCACCTCGTTTCTTTGTTGGAGGGGGCGGCTGATTGAAAACCAGCCCCGCCTCCTTGTCAAAGTCAGTCACCCGTACCTTATGGATCGCCTCACGCTTGGAATAGCCGAAGTAGGAGCGTACATGAATTTTCTCGTTTGGCGTCTGTACGATCATCTTCCATGCTCCAAAGGGTGTCCCGGTACAGGAGATAATTTTGTTGTACTTCCGCATGGCAGGTCACACCACGCCGATAGCGGACAAAATCTCCTTGGAAAAAGCGATGAGCAAGCCGCCGAACACGCAGAGGATGCCCTGGGTGCGCTGGCTGGCGTCGTGGGACTGGATAGACATACCCAGTTGGACGATACCCCAGCCCAAGATGATGACGCCGATGGCCTTGATACAGGAAAAGATAAAGTCGCTAAGGTTGTTGACAATAGTAAGAGGATCGGTGTCGGCGGCCAAGGCCGGGCAGGCCAGGGCGGCGCACAGGGCCAACATGAGGACGGCGGAGAAATAGAGACGGCGGACCTTTCCGGTCCGCCGCTGAGAAAGGGTATTCGACTGGTTGTGTGTTTTGTTCAACATGAAAATCAACCTTTCTTATTCCAGAATTTCGATGTAATCCAGGCTCTCAAAGGGCGTGGACAGGTCGGCCTGGGCGTAAGTCAGGCCGGGGTGGTGAACGTAGGGCGCTGCCCCGCCGTCCTCCGTCAGTTTGATATAGGGGTGTTTGAGAATGTCATACTTCTTGTCCATCACAGGGCGTTCCCCCCGAATGAACAGCAGGGCATAGTCGTTATCCAGGGTCCGCACCTCATCGGGGGTCATCAACTCCCGGCCCGTCTGCTGGTAGCTGACGGAACTGGAGCCGTGGGAGCCGCGGGACACGCTGCGGTTGCGGGTGTCCAGGGTCTCCTTGCCCAGCAGCTCGGAGATATACTTGTGAGTGGAGGGCTCATTCCCACCCAAATAAACCAGCGTGTCGGCGTTGCCCAAAAGCCCCTCCCAGTCATCCTTGAACAGGGCCTTGAGGGCAGAAATGTTTTGGAGTACAATGGTGGACATGATATTGCGGGAGCGCATGGTGGCCTGGAGTTTGCCAAAGTCATCCGGCAGGGAGACATTGCAGAACTCGTCCATCATCAGGCGGACAGGGACGGGCAGGGCTCCCTGGTGTACCTTGTCGGCCTGATAGTACAAAGCCTGAAAGGCGCAGGTGTAGAGCATACCCACCAAATAGTTAAATGTCCCGTCGTTATCCGGGATGATGGCGAACACGGCCTGCTTACGCTCCCCCATGAGGCCCAGCTCCATATCGTCCCGCGAAGTGATGCGGGTGATCTGAGGCAGGATGAAAGCGGAAAGCCGGACAGCGGCGCTCAATAAAATGCTCTTGGCTGTTTTGCCCGAAACGAGTTGTCAAGGACTTTTTAATCAAATTCACAAAAAAGCCACAAAAAAGTGCCAGGAAGCACTTTCATGCTCCTGACACTCAGGCAGGTGGGTCACTTGCGGCCACTTAATAGCTCATCGCAAAGGTACGCATATTCCGGCAACTGGTCGATATAGGGTTTCCATCGCCGCTTAATCTCGGCCAGTTCCAGCGGGTCGGCGTCCTCAAAGTCATGGTCGTTTCCGGTCATTCCGAAAACATCCAGTGCAATATCATTCAAGCACTCATAACAAAGAGCAGTTGGGGACTCTATCCTGTTGCCGGTGTCAACATAGACCGGGTCAAGGGATATTGCCAGCCAAACATAGCCAACCTTGTCTGACCAAACCAAATCATAAGCGGTCATTTGTTGGATGTGTTTCTCGAACACCTTTCGTACCCGTTCAATCTCAGTTTTCTCTTTTTCTGTGTACAGCATTTTCGTGTCCTCCTTGACAAAAAGTTTTGGTGTGTACCATCATCAGTTTAACACAAGGCGGCTGGCTTTATCAGCCGGTCACATCTGCTGTATCTCGTTTTTGAGCATACGCTTGATTTTGTCGCTCATGGTTTCAGTGCTGGTATTGCTGAAATGGACGCGCACCTTGTAGGTGGTCTTGCCGATTTTCTTTACCAGTGCGGGGGCGTCCTCCGGCACTCTGGCCGGAGTGGTGTCTGCGGTCTGCATGGTACGGGTTTCTTCGCTCATGGCGCTCCTTTCTCCGGGCGGGGCTATATCGTCTGGCAAAAAATTACTCATGCTTACGGTTCACAAGGTCTTTCGCCGCCTGCCTGGTGGCCCCAGCGTTTTCCTCCCGGAAGTTCTTCCCGGCAAAGAGGATCGGGGCGCACCGTTCCAGAATACGGTCATAGATACGGGCATGGGCCAGGTCAGGCGGGTTCTTGAGTTCGGCCAGCTTCAGGTTGGTGGTGATTATCATGGGCCTGCGGCTGCGGTAGCGGCTGTCAATGACGAAAAACATCTGCTCCATCGCATACTCGGTACTGCGCTCCACACCCAGATCGTCAATGATGAGCAGGTCGTACTCGTCAAAGCTGGCGATAAAGTCGGCCCTGTCCTCGGAGAACATCCCCGTCAGGCGGTTCAGGATGGTGGGAAAGTTCGTCATCAGCACCGGCACATCCCGGTCAAGCAGGGCGTTGGCGATACAACCGGCGAAAAAGGACTTGCCGGTTCCCACATCCCCGAACAGCAGCAGGCCGGTATTGTTCTTGTAAGCCTCCTTCCAGTTCTCCACATAGGCGCGGGCCTTGTCCATCAGGGGATTTTGGCCGTTGTCGTTGGCAAAGGTGTAGTCGTACAGATAGCGGTCTTGCAGGCCCTGGGCCTTCCGGCGCTTGATACGCTCCATGCGGCGCTGCCGTTCCTCGGCGGCCTTGCGCTGTTCCTCGGCCTCCCGCTGGCACTGGCAGATACAGCGGGGCATGAAGTAGCCCGGTTTTCCAAAGCATGGCACAACGGTCTGCCTCTGGCCGCCGCACTTCTTACAGTGAATGAGGCCGTCTGCCGGGTCTATGTATTCGTCCCCGGCCAGTTCCACACCGGCGGCTGCCTTGTCGATCAGCGCCCGGATTTCTGCGGTAATCTCAATCATACGGTTTCATCCTCCTTTACGCTGTAATCCCGGTTGCGGGTGGGCGGGGCCGCTTTCCTGGCGTCCTCGCTGGCCCAGCGCCGGATGGTAGCGGCATGGCTCCGATACCGCTTGCCGGTAGAAGCCATGTACTCGGACAGCTTTTCGATGTACTGGCCCCATACGGTGGGAAAGCTGGCCTGCAGGTCTGCCAGTTCCTCGTCCGTCAGGAAAACATTCTGGTAACGGCCATAGGCGCGGGCGGGGCGTCCCTTCTCTATCTCTCTCTTTATCTCTATCTCTTTCTCTAACTCTATCTCTATCTCTGGTGGACGAATGTCGGACAAATGTCCGCCGTTTGTCCGGGGCGCGGAAAGAGCCTTGTTTTGGAGCCTCGCCGCCCGCTTTCGCTCGGCCTCGGTGGAGGACTGGCCGATCAGCAGTTCGATATTGCTCATGTAAAAAGTGCCGCTGTCCAGCACTTCCACAAGGCCCAGCTTCAGGAAGATTTGCAAGGCCCTCTCCACAGTGCCGATCTGCTGGCGGGTAATGGTGGCGATCATCTGTGCCGTGTAGGGGATATTCTCGTCAAGCTGGAGCCGCCCGCCGTGTTTCAGGGATTTCAGATACAGCTTGAGCAGGATGTTGGAGTACAGAACACCGTCCTGCATACTTTCCAACAGCACGATGGAGTCATCGTCAAAATAGTTCTCTTTGAGTTTCAGGTAGTAATATTTTCGATTGTCTGACATGGGTTCCTCCTTGGGGTTCGTTTTGGGCTTCTGTACGCATTTAGAGGGCCGTTTTGGAGGCCAGAGGATAAATCTATCAGGCCCCCAGCGACACCCTCGAAAAAGTCCTTGATTTACAAGGGGTTTTCGGCCCCTAAAGCGTGACACTTAGCCCTCTGTTTCCGCTTGCGCTGGGTGGCCTTAATACGCTTCATGCGTCCGGCACATTCCGGGCAGTATTTGGCCCGGTTGGAGCCGGGGGTGAACAGCGCCTCGCAGACGGCGCACCGCTTGGCGTCCAGGCGGTGGAACAGGGCCGTTTCCAGTTCTCTGTCCAGCGGCAACACCGCCGCCCGGAACCACCGGCACAACAGGGAGCAGGAAATGGACTGGACGCAGACACATTCCTCCCCATCATCCAGCGCGATACAGTTGCCGCCGTCATAGTTGCAGCACTCATGTACCAGCCGCCGCGCTCTGCGGTACTGGCGGTAGTCCATGACGGGGATGGGTTCAGGCTTGCTTTTCTTCATGCTGGCACTTCCCACACCCGCCGCAGTTGCCGCAGCCCTGGCAGGCATGAGCCTCCGGCTCCGGGCCAGTGGGCGCGTCTGCCGGTTCCGGCTGCAACAGGGCAAGGGGCAGGCGGATATTCAGGTGGACAGTGACGGGTAAAATAATCTGCTTCATAGGGCAATCTCCTTCCATGAGTGAATGTTGACAGTTCTGTGCAAAGGGGTGTCGTGAAACGCGACGCACCGCAAGGGGTCGGCAAAACGCCGTACCCTTTACCGCTCCGGCCCCCGGTCGCGGGACTTGTCCTGTCCCTGGCGGGCCAGTTGGTCGGCGGCCTTGCGGAGCCGTTCAACGGCTTTCAGTTCCTCCCGCATGGCTTTCATGTCGATGGTGTCCACCTGCTTCTGGGCGGTCAGCAGGTCGATCTCGCGCTGCCATGCCTTGGGGGTGATTTCCTCGCCGCTGTCCTTCAGTTCCTTCAGATACCGGGCCGCCGCGTCATAGAGGATCAGTTCCCGGCTGTGGCGCTGCTCGAACAGTTCCCGTTTCTCCGGCTTTACCTTGGCAAGCTGCTTACGGATGGGCTTGTACTTGTTGTACTGCGCCCACATCTCCCCGCGCTCGGTGAGGGTGGCGATCCGGCGCTCGGCCTGGACGATTTTCCCCCGCAGGTCATAGTAGCTGCCGTTCATCTCGGAAATTTTATCGTGGAGCTGCTGCATGGTCTTGATCCCGTTTGCCTGCATAAAGCTGAACAGGGCGGCGCTCTCCTGCAAAGCCCGGATTTTTCCGCTGCGGGTGTCAGGCCGCTTGAGCTGCTGCTGGGCCTCCCACAAGTCAATCATGCTGGGCTGCTGACCCTCCGGCTTCTCCGCCTCGGCCTTAGACCAGTTGTAGAGGCGGGTAATGCGGGCCTTGATTTCCTTGAGCAGCTTGTTGTCGGCGGCGATCTGCCGGTTGACTTCTCCCTTGTCGGTGCGGATGCCGCGCTTCTCCATCTGGCTGGCCGCTGGCCCCAGGTGGACAGAGGGGATTTTATCAATGCCCTGTCGCTTGTAGCTGCGGTGGTCTACCAGGGCGGGATGACCGGCGGCCTCCAATGCCCGGTTGGTATAGGCCGCCCATGCCGCCCGCCAAATCTCCACATTCCCTTTGTCGTTCCAGTCGGTGGTATCCTCCCGGTGGTTCTTCCAGCCGCCTTTCCCGTCCGGGATGCGCTGGCCGTTCTCGTCCAGGTCGTATGCCTTGCGGCACTTCGCGCCCCATGCGCCATTTTCTTTCAGGGGCCGGACGGTCAGCATGATATGAACATGGGGGTTGCCGGTTCCCTTGTCATGGATGGCAAAGTCGGCGCACATCCCCTTGTCCACAAAGTTGTCCTTGACATAGGCCCGGACAAGGGCAAGCTGCTGTTCCCTGGACAGTTCGCGGGGCAGGGCCGCCTCAATCTCGCGGGCAAGCTGGCTGTCCCTGGCTTTCTCGATCTGCTCCACACTGTTCCAGAGGGTGGAGCGGTCTGCAAACTCCGGCGGGGCGTGGGCGGGCAGCATGATTTCCGCATGGACAACGCCGCCTTTCCGGGTGTAATCGTGGGGCAGGCCGTCCCATTCATTCGTCAGCTTGGTTCCGCTTCGGTAAGCGGCTGCGGCAACAGCGGAACGGCCTTCGCTGCGCTTGATGATACTGACGGGGATATGGCAAAAATCTATGGGTGGCACCTCCTTTCGGTGAGAGGTATTCAGGCCGCATGGAACAGAATAGCCGCTTGCGGGTGTTCTGTTCCGTGTGGCGCACAAGGGGTTTGGGGAGTGTAGCTCCCCATCGCGCTCGGAGAGCGCAACAGCCCCCGGCAGGGCGCACGACACCGGCAACGGTGTATAAGTGCGCCCTTGTAAACAAGGGACTTACGGCTTGTCCCCGGATTTCGGCAGTTTTGCGGCCAGTTCCGCCGCCCCCGGAAGATGGGACAGGGCAATCAGGAACGCCTTGACCTCCACGCCGGAAAGGTCGGCGGCCAGAGGGAAAATGCCCTCCAAAACGGCCCCACGCTCAATCAGGCGGCGGGTGCGGGCCTTGCGTTCCTCATTGCGCTGCTTGTTCTCCAAAATCTTCTGGCGGTTCTCAAGCTGCCGGATTTCCTTCAGGACTTCTTCACGCTCATCTTTTTTCTGTTTCGCTTGAGCGGTGTTGTCTTTGTGCATATCGCTTTCTCCTTTGGCGGCTTCATCCAGCCGCGCTTGATAAAATATTTCCGCAGTTTCAAAATGGCATCCCGGACGGTATTGGTAACAAGGCTCACACTGGCAATCCCCTCGTCCTCCGCGATCTCTCGGTACTTCTTGCCCTCCACAAAACGGGCGTGCAGGCGGCGGGCCTGCGTGGGCGTTAAGGTGGCAAGGACCTCCCGGAGCCGCTGCAACATCAATTCATGGGCTTCTTCCTGTTCCCGGCGTGTTTCTTCTTCCAGCAGAGTGTCCTCAGCGGAGAGGGCATGATAGAGCAGGTGGTATTCCAGGCCGGGGGAATAGTCCATCGAGTAAGTATGGCTCCATAGCCGCTGCTCGGAGTTGTGGTCGGTGCGCCATTCCTCCACGATGGCGTCGGCAATCTCGTCCGGCAGTTCGATGAAGGTGTCCGTTTCGTAGAGGGGATAATAATACTTTTTCAGGTTGATAGTTTTCATAGGCCGCTTGTCCATTTCCGGTGTATGAAGTACCGGCGCAGTCGCCGGAGCGCCGCATGGATGGACTTCCCAGCCTGGGATGGGGTGATACCCTCCATCGCGGCAATATCCTTCACTTTCATCCCCAGCATATACCGGGCATGGACGCGGCGGGCCTGCGTTGGGGTCAGAGAGGAAATCGCCTCATAGAGCCGCCGGAGCAGTTCGGCATATTCGGCCTGCTCCTCTTTCTCCATCAGGTAATCTTCGGGGGATGGCTGCGCCCATCCGATGGCGGCGTTTTCAATCCCATCATTGCAGTCAAGGGAGTAAAACGCCTTGTAGCGGTACATCTTGCGCTCCCTGGCGGCCTCGGCCCGCTTGTCCAGCAGGAACGCCTCGACAATTTCATCCGACACCTCCACAAAGGTGTCCTCGGTGCAGAACGGGTAATACTGTTTGAGGTTGATGGTCTGCATAGGCCCGCCCTCACTCTGCCGGGAAAAGGCAGTCATAGCAGCGGCGCATATTCCGCAGGCCCCGCCGGATGGCAACACAGACCTTGCTGCTGCCTACGCCCTCCCTCCGGGAGATTTCCGGCTGGCTGATACCGGCAATGTAGTAGGCCCGGACACGGCGGGCCTGGGTGGGGGTGGCATGGGCCAGGGCCTCCGGCAAGGCGGCCAGCAGCCGCAGATGGGCGGCCCGTTCCTCGCGCTCCAAAAGGATTTCCTCCGGCGATCTGCCGTGTTCCAGCGCGTAGTTCTCCGTCCAGCTATATGCGTCCAGGGAGTAGTAGGCGCGGTGGTAGACCTTGCGGCGTTCATAGTTGTTCATCTCGCGCTGGGCCTGCCGCATGACCTCCCAAACTTCATCGCTGACCTCCACAAACTCGTCATGCCGGTAGTGGGGATAAATCCACCGCAGATTGATTGTTTTCATAGGCTTACCTCCTGAAAATGGGAGAGGCGGGCAGCTTGTCCGCTGTCCGCCTCCTGCTGGGATAAGGGAAACAATCCCTTTCACTTGGTAGCCCGAAAAGGGGTCATTCGTTAGGGTAGTTCGCAAAGAATTTCAAAAATTTTTTCCGAACCGCGTCAATGCTCTCATAGACGGATACTTTGGAGCAGCTGCACACCGTTCCGATCTCCGCAAGGGTCAGTCCGTCCAGGGCATAGAGCAGGAACCGGCGGCGCTGGGCCTCGGTGCAGGTGTCCAGGACGGCCATCAGCTCGCCCAGCGTTTCCATGCGGCAAAGGTATTCCTCCGGCGTTTCGCCGTAGATACCTACGCCCTCGGTGGCAACTATGTATTCGTCAAACTCCCGGCCATCCCAATGCCGCCGCTGCTCATGGGACAGGTTTTCGGCTTTGTGGTCGGCCCGGTCAAGAAATTCATAGACTTCCAGCGTGACCTCCACGGCCACAGCTTGTCCGTTGTAATTGATGGTGACTTCCATCTGCCTTTCCTCCGTTCAGATTTTTGCGGGAAAATCTGAACGGGGCGGCGGGGAACGACACCGGGGACAGGGTTCGGGCCATGTTGGCCCGATGTTCCGGCTCCATAGGTATGAAAAAACGCCCGGACAGCAGTGTTAGCGCCGGGCGAAAATCGCCATTCCGGGCCGGGCGAAAATCGCCAATTTTGGCCGGATGAAAATCGCCAA
>NZ_CANRMB010000049.1 GCF_947631635.1 uncultured Dysosmobacter sp. | reverse complement strand
CATTTCTTCCATGCCTCTTTTGTCTGTTTCCTCATATCCCTTATTATATCATCAAATCTTTATTTTGGACACTCCCTAAAGATTTGAACTTTTTACAGCGGATTTCCTGAAAAAGGCGGTGAAATGGTACGCCGGGAGGGGAATGCATTTGACGCAGAGTCCAGGCGTCCGGCGCAAACGCATTCGCCCCCATACCGCCAAATACAGCGGCAGGGCGGAACGCAGCCGCCGTGAGGACCTGGCCTTGCCGCGCTGCCTGCGTTCCCCATGGTTTTGCAAAACAGTGCCGTTATAGCCGCCATTTCGACAGCTTCCCCATGAGGCATTCTCACGGATGATCTCCCATGGAATTCGCTGTCCAAGATGCTTGAAAGTCTGGAGGATATTACAATTTTTTTTGCTGTCAAAGTATTGAAAACCGGAGCATTTTGTGGTAGAGTAACTTAGAATAAATAAGCCATATCTTTTATAAAAAGAGAAAGCTTTTCACAAACTTTTTCATTTCATTTTAGTACGCACTATTTTGCGGTATTTTAAGAAGAGTCAGTGGCAGCGATAATCGCGCGGGATACTTGCCCAATCACCGAATATCTGCATCTGGCCAAACTCCTGCAAGGAAGGGGATGTCGATATGAAAACTTTGAAAATGCTGTGCAGACGGGGGATTTCCATGTTGATAGTCCTTGTTATGTGTGCCGGTATTTTACAGGTCACCGCTTTCGCGGCGGAGGTCGATGAACTGTCTGACGGCGGAGAGTCCGGCATGGTTTCGATCACCCTGCATGATGACAAGACGACCGTTGCTGTGAATGGGAATGTGGTGGCTGAGAATATATCGCTGACAGATCCAGATGTTCCTGCGGCGGACCAGACGCCCGCGAAGGACGAGGCAACCCAGGTGGAGTCTCTGCCGGAACTGCCGGAGGATGGCGTCCAGGTCGATGTGGAGACCGGCAGGACAGAGGATGTGACCGTTCAGCCTGACGATGTTCCGGAGAACGCGGAAAAGAATGAAGACGGCAGCTACACCTGGACGGAGACTGTTACCGAGGGTTCCGGCCCGGTGACAACGCCTTGTGAGAATCCGCCCACGGAGGAGGAACTGGCTGACCGGCCTCACAAGACGCTTTCGGCAGAGGACATCAAGGACAAGGACGGCAACGTGATCGGCCAGAAGGTCGTGGAGGAATATACACTGGCGGACGGCACCATTTACCACAAGGTCTCTGAAACCTACGGCCCCGCTGATGGAGTTCCGGACGAGACCAGGACCGAGACGCAGGCCACCCAGACCACGACCACCGAGGCAACGACCCAGACCACCACGGTGAAGCCCACTACGGTGACGGTGCAGATGTCCGAGGTGACCCGCAAGGAAGATGCAAACGGCAACGTGATCGGCACGAACCTTTTTGACGTTCAGGGCGCGACCATCGTTGTGAAGGACAGCGGCGACGGCAGCTATGCGGCGGATGTCAAGCTCAAGCTGTCCGGCACGTTCAATGCGAATGGCGGCGTGACGCTCACGATGACCAAGCTGGACGGCACCACCCAGGAGGTGACGCTGGGAGAGGTCAATGCGGATGGGACCTACACCCTGGAGGGCATCCAGGTCGGCGATCTCACCGACGGGCAGGAAAAGACCGTCAAGGTGACCTTGACCGGCAAGCAGATCCAGACGATCACTCAGACCAGCCAGAAGCCCAGCGGCAGCAAGCAGTTTGTGAACATCGGTACCACTGGCGTGGAGACGGTCGATACAGCGGATGCAGAGAAGATCCAGAAATTCCTGGATGAGCTGGAGATCACAAAGGACTTTGTGATCTATGCGGATTCCTGTAATCAAACGATCGGTCATATTGACGGCAATATCTGCATCAATGAGCTGGACACCGGCAAACTCACAGATATTACGCTGCCGCATCCCTATGGGCCCAATAAGGATGGATCCCTGCAAGAGGATTATATTACCAACGGATACTCCTATGTGGGCCAGGTGAATGGAAGTTCCCAGATCAAGGTGACGGGCCAGCAGTATACGGATGAAAACGGCAAGAAGGAGCTTGCGACCCTTGTGGTGGGCAATACTGTGAACACGGATCCGGCGGCTAACGTGATCAAAGACCAGACGAACAACAGCTTTGATATTGTAAAGCTGGAGTCTGACGGCAGCCTGAAGAAGGAGGACGCCGAGAAGCATCCTGAGCTGGCCGACCTTGCTGACGCGATCAACATCGACCAGAACCTGATCGATATTGCGAATGCGGGCCAGGCGCTGGCCAGCGGCACTTATACGGACACGATCGCTCAGGATGAGGCAAAGCTGGTGGCGGCGAAGGATCTGTTGGCAAAGGGCACTCTGGGCAAGGGCGACGTGGTGTCTGTCACCATCGGCATTGATACCTTGACAGATTCAAATAATATCAATAATTTCAACAATAATAAATATATAGGTGAGTTGCTCAAAAGCAACAAGAAGGGCGCTACCATCATCATCAATGTCAATATGTCCCATGCATCGTCCACAGAGGTGTCGATCAACAAGCAGATGCATGATGTGGACGACTATGATGGAAACGCCGCCCGTTTGATCTGGAATTTCGGTGACTATGCCGGAACCATCAAGTTTGAGGGCAATTGTGACTATGTTGTGGGCAGAGTCGTGGCGCCCAAAGCTGCGCTGAAGGTGAGCGCGATCCAGTCCGGAAGCGCGGTCGGCAAGAGCGTCTATCAAACCAACGGCGAATTCCATATGGCCGTGGCGGATGCACATGAGGAGCCGGATATCACGACCACAACCAAAGAAGTTGAAACAGAACTGGAGATCAGTTTGATCGTCAAGGTGGACTCCGGGGAAAAGACTACCGTGACCGATGGCGGCGGCTCCTTCAAGGAGATCGAAAGCATACTGACGCAGTACAACAAGCCCAAGGACCCAATTGAGAATCCTCCGGCACCGGAGAACCCGGACCCCGAAAATCCCAAGCCGGATCCCGATCCCGACCCGGATCCGGACCCCAGACCGGACCCCGATCCGGATCCGGATGACCCCGTGGTGGATATTCCCGATGATCCCACACCCCTGACGGATACGCCCAATGACCCCAGGCCTGAAGACCTTCTTGACATTCCTGACGAGGATGTGCCTCTGGCGGATATTCCCGACGAAGAGGTGCCCCTGGCCGATGTTCCGGCGACGGGGGATATCTCCAACCTGTGGTATGCCCTGGTGATGATGTCCGCCTTCGGCCTGCTGGCGCTGTCCTTTACCGGAAAGCGCAGGAAAGAACGCGTGTAACGCCAAACAAAATCTGATTTATACACTCCAGCAGCGGAGGGCCGGGACCTTGAGGCCCCAGCCCTTCCCCTTTTTTGCGCAGGCTTTCATGGATAAGAAACTGCGTTTGGCCCTTACCGTGGTTTTGGCCTGCGCCATCTCCGCCAGCTAACACGGAAGAGGAGAAACCGGGATCTCTGGCCGACAGGGTCCTGACGTTCTCTGTCCGTACCGGACGCGGCCCCGCCATCCGCTGGAGGCCAAGACCGTCTGGCGTGGAAGTATGGCGGTAACGCGAAAACGCGAAATAGAATGCGAAAGGAGTTCCCGAATGTATCAAGCGAAAATTCCCGCGCTGTTTCTGGCGCTGTGTCTTTTGACAGGCCTTGGAGGCTTCTGCCAGCAGGCGCGGGCTGCGGAGGCGCCCCCGGGGCTTTGGCCTGCGGCCACCGCGCAGGCGGTGTCTTCGCTCCTGTATCTGGAGGACGAGCCGGTCCCCCTGGCCGCTGCTGCCTCCACCATGCTGCTGCCGGAGGCGTCCGGAACAGCCGTCAAGAAAAACAACAGAGCTGTGATCGATTATTCCAATATCACGGACGGCTATGTGATGACCCGTTTTACCGGCTCCACCAATAAGCGGCTGAAGGTGCAGGTGATCGGTCCCGCCACTACATATAATTACGACCTGACGGCCGGGAGCTGGGCCACCTTCCCTCTTTCGGACGGCAACGGAAGCTATAAGGTGACGGTGGTGGAGAATACCACTGGCTCCAAGTACGCTTTGGTGCTTTCCGTTTCCTTTCAGGTGACGCTGAAAGATGAATTCGCCCCCTTCCTCCGGCCCAATCAGTATGTGGACTATGGGTCTGCCTCCAAAGCCGTTGAAAAGGCGGCGGAGCTGACCAAAGACGTGACGGATCCGCTTGTGAAGGTGGAAAAGGTATACAGCTTCGTGGTCAAAAACTTGACCTATGACAAGGACAAGGCAAAGACGGTGAAGAGCGGCTATCTCCCCGTGCTGGACGACGTGCTGGCGGCCAAGAAGGGAATCTGCTTTGACTATGCCGCTCTGATGACGGGGATGCTCCGCAGCCAAGGCGTTCCCTGTAAGCTGGTGGTGGGCTATGCGGGAACTGCGTACCATGCGTGGATCAATGTCTGGACGGAGGCCTCCGGCTGGATTAACGGCGCGATCTATTTTGATGGAACCACATGGAAGCGGATGGACCCCACCTTTGCATCCTCCGCCAACAGCAGTGAGTCCATTATGAAGTACATCGGCGATGGAAAAAACTACACGGTAAAATATTTGTATTGATTTAGGAGCCCATATGAAAAATCAAGTTTCAAAGGAAGAGATCGCCTCTCTGTGTCTGGAGCTGTCCCTGCTGCTCCACGCCGGAGTGGAAACAGGGAGCGCCCTGTACCTGCTGGCGGAGGAGAGTGCGGAGAAAGAACTGCTGAATGCCCTTGCCAAGGGGGTGGACGGAGGAGCGCCTCTGCATGAGGCCCTGCGGGAGAGCGGGGCTTTCCCCGTATATGTCTGCGGCCTGGTGGAAGTGGGCGAACGGACAGGGCGAACCGAGGAGGCCCTGTCGGCCCTGTCCCGATACTACGAGGGACGGGTCCGTCTGGAGCGCCGCGTCCGCAGCGCCCTGCTGTATCCGGCGGTGATGCTGGCGCTGATGCTGATCGTGATCGGCGTCCTGCTGGTAAAGGTCCTCCCCATTTTTGACGACGTGTACGCCTCTCTGGGCGGGCGCCTGACCGGCATTGCAGGCGGGCTGCTGAATCTGGGCCGCTGGCTTGAAAACGTGATGCCCGTTCTGTGGGTCCTGCTGGCTGCTGCGGCAATTTTTGCCTGCGCCTATGCCCTGTCGGAGTCCTTCCGCGCCAAATTGCTGGCCGCGTGGCAAAAGCGCTGGGGAGACAGGGGGATTTCCCGGAAGCTGAACAACGCCCGTCTGGCCCAGGCAATGGCAATGGGCATGGCCAGCGGCCTGCCGCTGGAAGAAGCAGTCGCCCTCGCTGCCGGGCTGCTGGAGGGCGGCGCGAAAGAGCGCTGCCTGGCTTGCCAGCGGTGCCTGGAGGGGGGCGAAAGCCTGAGCGGCGCGCTGAAGTCCAGCGGACTTCTGCCGCCCAGCCAGTGTCACCTCTTGGAGCTTGGACAGCGCAGCGGTACGGGAGACGCCTCCATGGAAAAGATCGCCCGTGACTTGACTGAGGAGAGCGAGGCGGAGCTGGACGCTTTGGTGGGAAGAGTGGAACCGGCACTGGTGCTGGTCTGCTCCCTCCTTGTGGGGCTGATCCTGCTCTCTGTGATGCTGCCGCTGATGAATATCATGGCGGCGATTGGGTGAGCGTATGAAACAGAAAAAAGCGCATCTGCGCACCCTGCTGCGCGGCCTGTTCTTCCCAGTGGTGATGGTGGCGGTTCTGCTGTGCTTCGCCGCAGCCGTGAACAGTCTCAGCGAGGGCCGGAGCGAGGAGGACCTGCGTCAGCTGGAGGAGACCCTGCGCCGGAGCTGCGTGGCCTGCTACGCTGCCGAGGGAGCCTATCCCCCCAGCTTGGAGTATCTGAAGGAGCACTACGGATTACAGGTGGATGAAACACAGTATACGGTTCAGTATTCTGCCATTGCGGAGAATCTGATGCCGGATATTACGGTTCTGGAGAATCATCAGTGATGAGACGAAATGCAAAACAGCATATGGATGGACTGGCAGCGCTTCTGCTGTTCGGGGTATTTGCGGCCTGCGTGCTGGCGGTGCTGCTGACTGGAGCGGGCGCTTACCGGCGCTTGACCGCCCGGGATCAGGCCTCTTATGAGCGGCGGACCTGTGCACAGTACATCACGACCCGTGTCCGCCAGGCGGATTGTATGGATAACGTGTCCGTGGAACAGTTCAGCGGCGTTCCCGCCCTGCGCCTGGCGGAAGAAGGCGGGTATGTGACCCGTGTGTACTGCTATGACGGCTATTTGATGGAGCTTTATGCGTCTGAGGACGCGGAGCTTGCCCCGGAGGACGGGGAGAAACTGATGGAGACCGCTGGGCTGGCCCTGTCCCTGAAAGACGGGCTGCTGGAGATCGCCGTCACAGGCCCGGATGGCGCGGAGGACCGGATGTGCCTTTCTCTGCGCTGCGGAGAGGGGGCTGCTGCATGAGAAGTAAAGCGCCTTTGGTTCTGATGGAGCAGATGGTCATGCTGCTGGTGTTCGCTCTGGCGGCGGCGCTGTGCCTGCAGGCGTTTGCAAAATCAGATAGCATTTCAAAGCGGGGCGAGGAAAGAGACCGGGCGGTGATCCTGTGCCAGTCTGCGGCAGAGGTCATCCGAAGCTGCGGCGGAGAGCCGGCCCGTGCCCTCTCCAGTGCGGCGGAGCAATTGGGCTGTCACTATGATCAGGGACTTCTCTGGGCGGATTATGACGAGAGCTGGAACAGCGGCTCCGACGGCGTTTACCGCCTGACGGCCCAGGGGATTCCAAACGATACGCCGGGTCTGTATTCGGCTCAGGTGGCGGTGGACCGTGAGGGAGAAACGCTGTTTGAGATCACCGTGGCCTGGCAGGGGGAGGGGATCGCCTATGCGCAGTGAACGAAGATTTTCCCCGCCGGCGGTGGGAGGCATCTCCCTGCTGGCGGCATTCGCCGTGTTGTGCTTGACCATATTCGCCCTGCTGAGCCTGACAACAGTGCAGGCGAACCGGCGCCTCGCAGATGCCGCAGTTCAGTCGACCGCAGACTATTATGCCGCCGACTGCGAGGCGCAGGCCATCCTGGCCCGCCTGCGGGCTGGAGAAGTCCCGGAGGGCGTGGAGAGGAGCGGGGACATTTATACCTATATGTGTCCAATCTCGTCCACGCAGGAGCTGGAGGTCGAGGTCCAGGTGCGGGGAGCGGACTATACCGTTCTGCGCTGGCAGACGGTCTCCTCTGAAACATGGGAGGCGGATGACAGCCTGGAACTGTGGGACGGCGGGATGTTTTAGGAGGCGTGTATGGCGGAATTGCTGGATTACTTGAAGCGGGCGGTGGAGGACCACGCCTCGGATCTGTTCATCATAGCGGGCGGCACGATATGCGAGAAACGGGATAAGCGCATGCTGCCCATCAGTGAGGAGCGGGTCTTTCCGCAGGAGACAGAGCGCCTGATCATGGATCTATATCAGCTGGCGGGACGGGATCCGGCCGTATACCTCCAGCGGGGAGACGATGACTTTTCCCTCTCCGTGCCGGGACTGGCCCGTTTTCGGGTCAACGCCTACCGACAGCGGGGCTCCCTGGCGGCGGTGGTTCGGGTCGTTGCCTTCCACATCCCGGACTGGGAGGCCCTGGGCATTCCAGAGTGCGTCATGGACCTGGCGGATACTGCCCACGGCATGGTGCTGGTCACGGGGACTGCCGGCAGCGGAAAGTCCACGACGCAGGCATGCATCATCGACCGCATCAACCGGACGCGGGAGTGCCACATCATCACGTTGGAGGACCCCATTGAATATCTTCACAGGGATCAGCGCAGTATCGTCAGCCAGCGGGAGATTGCCATTGATACCGAGAATTATCTCAGCGCCCTCCGGGCGTGTCTGCGGCAGGCCCCGGATGTGATCCTGCTGGGCGAAATGCGGGATGCCGAAACGATCCACACCGCCATGACGGCTGCGGAGACCGGCCACCTGCTGATCGCCACCCTGCATACCAGGGGAGCGGTGAATACCGTAGACCGGATTGTGGACACATTTCCCGGCGGACAGCAGGCGCAGGTGCGGGCGCAGCTGGGCATGGTGCTCCGCACGGTGGTTTCCCAGCAGCTCTTGCCGGGAACGCACGGCGATCTGGTTCCGGCCTTCGAGATCATGCATATGAACAGCGCGATCCGCAGCCTGATTCGGGACAACAAAACCCATCAAATTGATAATGCCATCGCCGCGGGCGGCGGAGAGGGCATGATAACTATGGACAGTTCCATCTTATCCCTCTATAAGGCGGGAAAGATTACAGCGGAGACGGCGGTAAGCTTTGCTGCCAGCCCGGAACAGATGCAGCGCAGAATGGATTGATAAAGTGGAGGCCTTTGGGAGGAGCGGATCGTGAAAGATCCGTGAGGAGAAGGGGGTTCTCCCGCAGGCATTGCGTCGTAGGAGGCAAAAGGAGAATCTTCTGTGCCTCGGCATAGATGTTGGGATCCTCTGCCGCCAACTTCTCGCCCTTTCTACGGCGGAGCGTGTGGCTCCGATGCCGGTTTGTTTCCCCCGCAATCAGGCCACGGCTTTGACCGGGACAGAGCTTCACTCTGCCGCAGTTTGCGACCCGTCCGGATGCCGTGCAGTGCTGGGATTCCGTAATGTTGATGGGCAGCCCAGAAGGTGGACGGGCTTTTTCAGTCCATAGCTGGGGTGCATTTCGCTTTCTGGAGGCGGACCTTTTTTCAGCAGGAGAGGCAGCGCATTGCCTGGTGCGAATGCCGTTGAGATTGCTATATTCCAGGGACGAAACCGTCGATCATCCTCTATTGTGAGGGTGGCCGGCGGTTTCTTCTGCAAGAGGCTGTGGAACCGTATATATGGCTGCCCGCTGCGGCATCTGGATACAGTGTCAGGGAAGCAGACCGCCTGCCCCATGACTATGAGCCGTGTAATGTCTGGGATAGGAAAGCGGAACGGCAATTTTTCGCGGCAAATGATCTGTGCCATAGGAATCAGCAGGGCCGCGCTGCTTTTGCATAATCTTCCGCTTTCCGCGCAAACTGCGTTTATAGTCAGCGCGCTTGAGAAAGGGTAAAAAGGAAGCGAGAGAAAAGGGAATACAGCAAGGCGGAGGGTGCAGGCGGGCTGCCGCCCGCCAAAGACGGCAACGCCGCTGTTTCTCACGTTATAATCAAATCACTTGAAAAGTGATCCATTCACTTTTCAAGTGTCACAGCGCATGTGCGCTGTGACAGGCCGCGGCCTTGATTTGCATTTCATAGTCAATCACTGTGCGCTTTACGCACAGCGGGCATTGCCCGCTTGAAAAATCGTGTGCGATTTTTCAAGTTAATTGACTATATCCGCCGAGCCTTGCCGTTTTTCCAGTGCGCCGATATAACCGCGGAAAGGAAGTTTTGCAAATGCCGGAGAAGATCGTGATCGCATTGGGAGGCAATGCCTTGCAGTCCAAGGATTCCGCCCCCACTGCCGAAGCACAGCTGGAGGTCGTGCGCAGGACCGCCGAGCAGATCGCGGAGGTCAGCCGACGGGGCTATGAAATGGCCATTGTACACGGCAACGGCCCCCAGGTTGGCCGCATCCTGCTGGCGGGAGAGACCGCCCGGGACGTGGTGCCGCCCATGCCCTTTGACGTCTGTGGCGCCATGAGCCAGGGCTATATCGGCTACCACATCCAACAAGCGCTGAAATACGCGCTGAACGCCAGAAACCGCAATTACCCTGTGGTGTCGCTCACCACACAGGTGGTGGTGGACCGGAAGGACCCCGCCTTCCAGAATCCCACCAAGCCCATCGGCGCCTTTTACTCCGCCGAGGAGGCGAAGAAGCTGGAGCAGGAGAAGGGCTACGCCATGCGGGAGGACGCGGGGCGCGGCTGGCGGCGGGTGGTGGCCTCGCCCCTGCCGAGAAAGATCGTGGAGATCGGCGCAGTCCGCCTGCTGTGGGATCACGCCATCGTCATCACCTGCGGCGGCGGAGGCGTGCCGGTGGTGGAGAATCCCGACGGCACGCTGGAGGGCGTGGCCGCGGTCATTGACAAGGACTTTGCGGCGGAGCTTCTGGCGGAGCAGGTGGAGGCCGATGTGCTGCTGATCCTGACCGAGGTGGAGAAGGTGGCCATCAACTTTGGAAAGCCCGACCAGCAGGACTTGGGCAGCCTGAATCTGGCGGATGCCGCCCGGTATGTGGAGGAGGGCCAGTTCGGCACCGGCAGCATGCTGCCAAAGGTGGAGGCGGCCATGAGATTCGTTCGGAATGATCCGGGGAAAAAGGCGATCATCACCAGCCTGGACTGCTGCCTGGACGCATTGGAGGGCAAGACCGGAACGGTCGTGACCTTTGCGTGAAAAAAAGCTCCCGTGATTTTATCACGGGAGCTTTTTTATCGGCATTTTCGGGCGGCGGAGGAGCCGATCCCCAATTCCATGCGGTACTTTGCCACGGTCCGGCGGGCCAGCTGGACGCCGTTTTCGGACAGCATCCGGCACAGGGCCTGGTCACTGAGGGGGTGTCTGGGGTCCTCGGCCTTTACCAGTGCCAGCAGCTTCTGCTTCACCGCCTGCCGGGACGGACCTTGGGTCCCCACCGCGCGGCTGAAAAAGTATCGCAGGGGAAACGTCCCCTGGCGGCATTGAAGGTATTTGGAGCGGGTGGCCCGGGAGATGGTGGAGGGATGGAGCTCCAGCGCGTCCGCCAGGGAGGAGAGGGACATGGGCGCAAGCTCGGCGGTCTCTCCGGCGAAAAAGGAGTACTGCGCCGCCAGGATCGCGTCGGCACAGCGGCGGAGCGTGCTCCCCCGGCGCTCCAGGCTGTTCAGCAGCCACTTGGCCTGCTGCATCTTCTGCCGCAGGTATTCCCGGGTGTCCTTTTCGTCGGACTCCTTCAGCAGGCGGACATAATAGGAGCTGATGGAGATGTGGGGGAGATAGTATTCGTTCAGAATGGCCTTCAGCTCGCCGTCCAGCTCCACGATGAAAACGTCCGGCCGTACATACACTGTGGGCTCGGCGGGCTGAAACGCGCGGCCGGGATGGGGCTCCAGACTGGAAATGATCTTTTCAGCGGCCTGGATCTCCTCCACTGTCAGACCCAGCTCCCGGGAGATGGGACCGTAGTGCTTCCGCCCCAGCTCCGGCAGGAACCGGGCGGCGATATCCAGGACAGCGGGAGAGATGTCCTTCCGCCGGGCGAGCTGGAGCAGCAGGCACTCGGAAAGACTCCGGGCGCCGACGCCGGCGGGCTCCAGGCCCTGCACAGCCTCCAGTGCCTGATCGATCATAACCTGGGGAATCTTCAGCTCCAGAAGGCCGTCCAGGTCCTCCGGCGCCAGATAGCCGTCCTCATCCACCAGCTCGGCGATGTATTTGGACAGGGCCAGCAGCGGCTTTGGCAGGCGTTCCCGGTCCAGCTGGTCGCAGAGGAAGGCTGCAAGGCTCTCCGTCTCCCGGTCCAGCACGCCCCGTTCAGGCAGTTCGCTGTCCTCATGGGTGAAGCTGGCGCCATAGACGCCGCCGTCGATCCAGCTGGCCTTCTGCCGCAGTTCCTCATAGGCGCTGCGGAGGTCCGAGGCGTTCTCCTGCTCCAATAAGGGGTTTTCTTCCGCGGCACGGCCCAGATAGTCCAGCAGCTCCTGGGAGTTCATTTGCAGGATCTCCATGGACTGCAGCAGCTGGGGCGTCAGCTTCAGCTCCTGCCGCAGTTCAGCTTTCAGTGAGACAAGACTCATGTTCCGACTCCTTTCCAGCCCTGCGGTCAGCGGGTGACGTATTTGGCCACCTTCCGCGCCGCGGTGGCCTGGGAGATGCCAAGCTCCTTGGCAACTGCCACGGTGGTCCCGCAGCGGCGGTAGGCGTCCCGGATGATCTGCCCCTCATAGGCATCCATCCGCTCCGCCAGGGTGCCGGTACGGGCCAGCAGCTCCGCCGGCGGGACTGCCTCGCCGGTGTACTCCACCGGCAGATGGACCACATCGATGATGGGGTCCTGCACGGTGATGACCATCCGCTCGATCAGGTTTTCCAGCTGGCGCACATTGCCGGGCCAGTCGTACTGTTCCAAAAAGGCCTGAAAGCGGGGACTGAAGCTCAATTTCTTGCCGTATTCGCGGCAGAAGCGGGCGAGGAACTGATAGGCCAGGGGATAGATATCCTCCCGGCGCTGGCGCAGGGGCGGGATGTGGATGCGGATGACGTTCAGCCGGTAAAAGAGGTCGGAGCGGAACAGGCCCCGCTGGACCTCCTCCTCCAGATGGCGGTTGGTGGCTACGATCAGCCGGAAGTCCAGCTCGATCCTCTTGGTGCCGGACAGCCGCTCAATGGTTTTTTCCTGGATGAGCTGCAGCAGCTTCGACTGGATATGGGGCGGGAGCTCACCGATCTCGTCCAAAAACAGCGTGCCGTGGTTGGACAGCTCGATCTTGCCGATCTTGCCGGAGGCGGAGGCGCCGGTGAACGCGCCTTTTTCATAGCCGAACAGTTCAGACTCGATGAGGTTCTCGTGGAGCACCGCGCAGTTGACCTCGATGAAGGGACCGCTGCTCCGGTTGCTCATGGCGTGGATGCTCTTGGCAATGGCGCTCTTGCCCACGCCGGTCTCGCCGGTGATGAGGATGTTTGCCTTGGTGTTGGCGGTGTTCTGCATCAGGGTCCACAGCCGCTCCATGGAGGCGCTTTTAAAGACCAGACTGGTGGAGGTGGCCCGGGTGCGCAGCTCCGCGATCTCCTGAGAGTACTGCTTCAGGGAGTCCTGAAGGTGCCGGTAGTTCTGCTGGATGGCGTTGATCTGCTCCATGGACACCGTGTTGAAGCACACGGCGTATTTCAGCTCCCCGCTGTTGTCAAACAGGGGGATGCCCACGGTCATCACGTTTTTGTGGGTGTGGTTGATGGTCTGCGTGGTGGTGATCTTCTTCCTCTGGCGGATGACCTCCGCTGTGATGCAGGGGGTAAAGGTGCCGTCCTCCTCCAGGTCAAAGGCCGACTTGCCCACGATGGAGTCGTGGGCAAAGCCAAAATTCTTCTCATAGGTCTCGCTGACCCGGAGAATGATGCCCTTGGCGTCGGACAGCATCATATCGTCCGCCAGGACCAGATTATTCTCTGGATTGATGATATCAAAAAGCCCCTTGAGGTTGATGTCATCGTCAAACAGCTCGGAGAAATTTGTAGACTGTGACAAAATTTGCACCTGCCTTCCCAACACCGGAAAAACCGGCAGTTCTATTCAAAAATGAGTATACCATATTCAAGACTGAATAGGAAGAGGGCAGAGGCGGAAAAGAACAGTCGGATTTGACAGAAATGCGCTGCAGGAATTATTCTATCCGCACAAAACCACAGCGCGAATGTGGAAACGGCGGGGGCCGCGCAGGCTATTCATAATTGAATAACCTGCGTGGGAAACTTATATCAAATGTGCAGAACGTGACAAAAACCAGCTGGAAAATTTGACGATACGCACAAAAAAGTGCAGCCGAATTTCCAAAAAGACCATTTGAAAACTGGCATATTTTTTGCTAAAATTATAGAGCAGCAAGAAATAGGGATGCACGGTAAAAGCTGCGGATGTGCATCGCCCAATAAAGATTAGAGGAGGAACTACAACATGTATCAGACCATTCGTTACGAGAAGAAGGACAACATCGCCATTGTCACCATCAATCGTCCCGAGGCCTTGAACGCTTTGAACTCCACTGTGGTTTCCGAACTGGAGCAGGTCATTTCCGAGGTGGAGAAGGACGCCGAGCTGGGCGCCATGATCCTGACCGGTGAGGGCCGCTCCTTCGTGGCCGGCGCCGACATCGGCGAGCAGTATCCCATGGACGTGGCCGCTGGCCGCAAGTGGGGCCAGCGCGGCAGCGCCCTGTTCCGCCGCATCGAGAAGCTGGAGATCCCCACCATCGCCGCGGTGAACGGCTTCGCCCTGGGCGGCGGCTGCGAGATCGCCATGAGCTGTGACATCATCCTGGCCGCCGGTCCCAACGCCGAGGGCAAGGGCGGCGCCAAGTTCGGCCAGCCCGAGGTGGGCCTGGGCATCACCCCCGGCTTCTCCGGCACCCAGCGTCTGCCCCGCCGCGTGGGCGTGGCCAAGGCCAAGGAACTGATCTTCTCCGGCAAGACCATCGGCGCACAGGAGGCCAAGGAGATCGGCCTGGTCAACGCCGTGTATGCACCCGAGGAGCTGCTGAACGGCGCCATCGCCATGGCCAAGTCCTTCACCGTCAACGCCCCCATCGCCGTGAAGTACGCCAAGGCCTGCATCGACCGCGGCATGCAGATGGATATCGACGACGGCATCGCCCTGGAGAACGAGCTGTTCGCCATGTGCTTCGCCACCGCCGACCAGAAGGAGGGCATGAGCGCCTTCCTGGAAAAGCGCAAGGAAAAGCACTTCCAGAACAAGTGATCCGCGGGTGCCTTGATCCGGAATGATTCTTTAAACTCACATTACATATAAAAGAGGGAAGACAAGCATGAAGAAAGTTCGCGTGATTACCGCTGAAGAAGCGGCGCTGCTGGTCAAGGACGGCGACACCGTTTCCACAGGCGGGTTCGTCAGCTGCGCCTGCCCCGAGGCGCTGACCAAGGCTCTGGAGCAGCGCTTTGTGGAGACCGGCCATCCCCGTGACCTGACCCTGTTCTTCGCGGCCGGCCAGGGCCACCGGGACGGCACCGGCGGCGACCACTTCGGCCACGAGGGCATGTGCAGGCGCGTGGTGGGCGGCCACTGGGACCGCGCCGCCAAGCTGGGCGAGCTGGCCCTGCAGAACAAGCTGGAGGCCTACAACCTGCCCCAGGGCGTCATCACCCACATGTACCGCGACATCGCGGCCCACAACATCGGCACCATCACCCATGTGGGCCTGTACACCTTCGTCGATCCCCGCAACGGCGGCGGCAAGCTGAACGAGTGCACCAAGGAGGACCTGGTGAAGCTGGTGAACATCGAGGGGGAGGAGCGCCTGCTGTATAAGCCCATCCCCATCGACGTCTGCCTGATCCGCGCCAGCTATGCCGACGAGTACGGCAACTGTACTGTCCACCGCGAGATCGGCCCTCTGGACGTCACCGCCCAGGCTCAGGCCACCAAGAACTCCGGCGGCAAGGTCATCGTCCAGGTCGAGAAGATCGTCCAGGGCGGCTCTCTGGACCCCAAGCTGGTGAAAATTCCCGGTATCTATGTGGACGCCATTGTGGTAGGCTCTGTTGAGGACAACATGCAGTGCCTGGGCATGCCCTATGACGGCGCCCTGACCGGCGAGTTCCGCATCCCCGTGGACGCCATCCCCCCCATCCCCCTGGACGCCAAGAAGATCCTGGCCCGCCGCGCGGCCATGGAGCTGCCCGAGGACGCCATTGTCAACCTGGGCACCGGCGCTCCCGAGAAGATCGCCAACGTGGCGGCCGAGGAGGGCATCTCCGACAAGCTGATCCTGACCGTCGAGGCCGGCGGCATCGCCGGTGTGCCCTACGGCGGCACCCAGTTCGGCGCCTCCGCCAACGCCATGGCGATCCTGGACCACAATGTCCAGTTCGACTTCTATCAGGGCGGCGGCCTGGACGTGGCCTTCCTGGGTCTGGCCGAGACCGCTCCCAACGGCGACCTGAACGTCTCCAAGTTCGGCACCCGTCTGGCCGGCGCCGGCGGATTCATCGACATTACCCAGAACGCCAAAAAGGTGGTCTACTGCGGCACCTTTACCGCCAAGGGCCTGAAGACCGAGTGCAAAGACGGCAAGCTGGTCATCGTGCAGGAGGGCGCCAAGAAGAAGTTCGTCAACCAGGTGGAGCACATCACCTTCTCCGGCGTCTATGCCAACAAGGTGCATCAGCCCGTTCTCTACGTCACCGAGCGTGCAGTGTTCGAGCTGCGTCCCGAGGGCGTGACCCTGATCGAGATCGCCCCCGGCATCGACCTCCAGACCCAGGTCCTGGACCAGATGGAGTTCATGCCGAAGATCGCCGAGGACCTGAAGCTCATGGATGAGCGCATCTTCCGTGACGAGCTGATGGGACTGGCCAACGACTAAACCACAAGACCCCCAACATATTGAGGAGGAAACATAAAATGGCTTTAATGACCGCACAGGAGTATATCGAGAGTCTGCGCAAGCTGAACACCCGGGTGTACATGTTCGGCGAGAAGATTGAGAACTGGGTGGACCACCCCATGATCCGTCCCTCCATCAACTGCGTCGCCATGACCTACGCCCTGGCCCAGGATCCCCAGTACGCGGATCT
>NZ_CANRMB010000048.1 GCF_947631635.1 uncultured Dysosmobacter sp. | reverse complement strand
TGGGACGAGGTCAAGCGGTTTGAGAATCCCCACACCTTTTACGTGGATCTCAGTCAGAAGCTCTGGGACATCAAGCAGGCCCTCCTGCGTAAAAGCAGATAACAGAACAGTCCTGCCGCAGGCATCCAGTCTGAGGCAGGGCTGTTTTTTCGTTTTGAGATGTTTTTTGCCAATTCACAGAATTGTCATTGAAGCCCGGCACATTTTCCTGTATAATACTCTGATGAGCTGCTGAAACTGGAAGCTACAGGAGGTGACTGTCCATGCACAAAAAGCTGCCCCATCCAACGGAACGGACCGAGCGGCGGATCTCCGCCGTCACCAGTATCTCCATGTGCGCGCTGACGGTCATCGCCCAGATCATCACCACACTGCTGCTGACCTACTTCCTGCGGGAGAAGGCCAGCTATGTCTATGCGCTGCTGGTGTTCATCGGCGCGATCCTGGCTATCCGGGTGTACCAGCGCCCAGGCAGCCCCTCCTATAAACTGGTCTGGATGTGCCTGCTGCTGGCGCTGCCGGTGTCCGGCATGATCCTGTTCTGCCTGTGGGGAGGAACCCATCAGGCCAAGCGTCTGAGCCTGCGAAACGTTCCGCCCGTCCCCCAGCGGGAGAGCCAGTGCATGGGCAGCGAGGCCAACCTGAGCCGTCTGAAGCGGCAATCCCCGGCGTGGGGCCGTCTGGCGGCGTATCTGCAAAAGCGGGGATTCCTGCTCTACCGGAACACCGCCGCCAAGTATTTTGGCGACGGCACGGCGTTTTTTGACGACCTGATCGACCACATGTCCCATGCGGAGATCTATATTTTTCTGGAGTACTATATCCTGGCGGAGGGCCAGGTCTGGGACCGGATCTTCCGGGTATTGAAGGAGAAGGCGGCCGCCGGGGTGGAGGTCCGTATCATTTTTGACGACTTCGGCAACCTGACCCGCCTGTCCGACACGACGCTGCAGGCCATGCAGGACGCGGGCATCGAGGTGGAGGTCTTTAATCCGGTCCATCGTTATGTCAACCGCATCTATTTCAACTACCGGGACCACCGCAAGATTGCCGTGATCGACGGTCAGTTCGCCTATACGGGCGGCATCAACATCGCGGACGAGTACGCCAACCTGATCGTCCGCTTCGGCCACTGGAAGGACAGCGCCGTCCGCATCGAGGGGGAGGGGGCCTGGGGGTTTGCCGCCCAGTTCATCCAGATGTGGAAGATGATCGGCAGGACCCTGTCCAACGAGGACGACTATTACCGGCCCCGTCACGACGGCCCGGAGGCCCCGGGCTTCTGCCAGCCCTTTACCGACGGGCCGCTGAACAACCCCGACAACCCCATCGAGGAGACCTACCTGCAGCTCATCGCCTCCGCCAAGCGGCTGCTATACCTCACCACGCCCTATTATGCCGTGGAGGAGTCCATGCAGAAAACACTGTGCATTGCCGCGGACGCCGGAGTGGATGTGCGGCTGATGATCCCCGCCGTTCCGGATCACAAGCTGACCTACATGGTGGCGGAGACCTACTGGGGGGAGCTGCTGCGCCACGGCGTCAAGATCTACAAGTACTCCCCCGGCTTCCTGCACGCCAAGAGCGTTCTGGTGGATAGGGAGGTGGCGCTGATCGGCAGCACGAACATGGATTACCGAACCTTCCAGCTCCACTATGAATGCGGTGTGCTGCTGTACCACATGCCTGCGGTGGAGGAGCTGCTGGAGGACCTGGACCATACGATGGCGGAGAGCGCCCGCTATACGCTGGAGGAATGGGAGCAGCGGCCCTGGCACCGCCGGATGTTTGCATCCATCCTGAAATTGGGAGCCATTTGGCTTTGAGCCGGGTGGCCGAGCGCCGTGACTTTTCATTTCCCCGGAGGTACCCGATGTCCCGTGAATTGACGCCGCGGGAGACTGCCGAGCGCAGTCTCATCAAGACCTATCGAAAGACCCTGTGGAACCCATTTATCGCCGCTGTCAAGCGGTATGAGCTGGTGTCCCCGGGGGACCATATCGCCGTGTGCATCTCCGGCGGCAAGGACTCCATGGTCCTCGCCAAGCTGATGCAGGAGCTGCAAAGGCACACGGAGCAGCCCTTTGAACTGACCTTTCTGGTGATGGATCCCGGATACAACCCGGAGAACAGAAAGCTGATCGAGGAAAACGCCGCCCTGCTGGGTATCCCCATTACGATCTTCGAGAGCGACATCTTTGATGTTACGGTTCAGGTGGAGAAAAACCCCTGCTACCTATGCGCCCGGATGCGCCGGGGCTGCCTGTATGCCAAGGCTCAGGAGCTGGGCTGCAACAAGATCGCCCTGGGCCACCACTTTTCCGACGTGGTGGAGACCACGCTGCTGGGCCTGTTTTACGGCGCCCAGGTCCAGGCCATGCCGCCGAAGCTCCACAGCAAAAATTTTCCCAACATGGAGCTGATCCGCCCGCTGTACTGTGTCCATGAGGACGCCATCATCGCCTGGAAGAACTATAACCACCTGCGTTTTCTCCAGTGCGCCTGCCGCTTCACGGAGGCGCGGGATGCCTCAGGGGACGGCGTGGGGGAGAGCAAGCGGCAGGAGATCAAGGTCCTGCTGCGGCAGCTGAAACGCACGAATCCCAATATTGAAAAGAGCATTTTTCGGGCGATCCACGGTGTTCAGCTGGACACCTTCCCCGGTTTTAAATATCGGGGGAACGCCTATTCGTTTTTGGATTTCTACAATTGTGACGCCGCCTTTGACAAGGACGGCCCGCATACCTGACAGGAGGGAATTTTACATATGGAATACTATCGCTGTGAAAATCCGGACTGCGGCTTTGTGGCCCCGGAGGAACCGGATGTCTGTCCCCGCTGCGGCGGCACATTTTTTGTCGCCCTGACCGAGGAGGAACTGACCGCCGGAGATTGGGTGACCCTGGGGAACCAGTCTGTGGACGAGGGACGGAAGACGGATGCCCTGGCCTGCTACCAGCGGGCGGCGGCTATGGGCGACCCCCTGGGCCTGACCAATCTGGGCTGGTGCCTGGAAGCGGGCATCGGCGTGCCTGCGGACCCGAAGCAGGCGGTGCTGCTGTACGCCCAGGCTGCGGCCCGGGAGTATATGCCCGCCCTGACCAATCTGGGCTACTGCTATGCCTACGGCATTGGCGTGGAAAAAGATGAGGGCAAGGCGCTGGAGTGTTTTCAGAAGGGCGCTGAACAGGGCTTTCCCCGGGCGCAGTTCCTGCTGGGCGAGGCCTGCCGCCGGGGCGCCGGCATCGAGCAGAACGACGCTGAGGCCGCCAAGTGGTATCAGTCCGCCGCCTGGCTGGGCTATCCTGCCGCGCAGACCGAGCTGGGCCGCTGTCTGGAATTCGGCACCGGCGTCCAGGAGGACCTGGAACAGGCGGTGAAGTGGTATCGTGCCGCAGCCGACCAGGACCATGCGCCGGGACAGTGCTGCCTGGGCTTCTGCTACGAGGCGGGCCGCGGTGTGGAACAGAGCTGGGAGGAGGCGGTGAAGTGGTATCAGGCCGCCGCAGACCAGGGCTATCCCCGCGCCCAGTGCAACCTGGCCTGGTGTTATGAGCACGCCAAGGGTGTGGAGCAGGATTACGCCGCAGCCGCGAAGCTGTATCGCGCCGCCGCGGACCAGGAGTATCCCCGCGGTCAGGTGTGCATGGGCTTTTGCTGTGAGCGGGGCCGGGGCGTGCCGCTGAACAAGGAGGAGGCGGCCGCTTGGTACCGCAAGGCCGCAGAGCAGGGGGACGAGGACGGTGCCTGCTGCCTGGGGTACCTGTATGAGTGCGGCGAGGGCGTGGAACAGAGCTGGGAGGAGGCCACCACCTGGTACCGCAAGGCCGCGGACCTGGGCCTGCCCCGGGGCCAGTGCAATCTGGCCTGGTGCTACGAAAACGGCAAAGGCGTGGAGCGGGACCTGGAGGCGGCTCTGGCCTGGTACCGAAAGGCCGCGGACCAGGGGGATCCCCGGGGCCTGTTCAGCGTGGCCCGTGCCTATGACTACGGCTATGGCGTGGCGCAGGATTCTGCCGAGGCCGTGAAGTGGTATCAAAAGGCGGCGGATGCCGGCTCCGCCCCCGCGATGTGCGATCTGGGCGTATGCTATGAGCGCGGCGAGGGCGTGAAGCAGGATTTCAAAAAAGCGGCGGAGCTGTACCGCAGGGCCGCGAAGGCCGGCAACGCGCCTGGCCAGTGCAACCTGGGCTTCCTCTATGAGATCGGCCGCGGCGTGGAGCAGAGCTGGGAAAACGCGGTGAAGTGGTACAGCACCGCCGCCCAGCAGGGGATGCCCCGCGCCCAGTGCAACCTGGCCTGGTGCTATGAGAACGGCAAGGGCGTGGAGCTGAATCTGAAGCGGGCGGCCCACTGGTACCGGAAGGCGGCGGAACAGGACGATCCCCGAGGCATGTTCTGCATGGGCGTATTCTGCAAGCAGGGCCGCGGCGTGGAGCAGGACCCGGCTGCCGCAGTCCGGTGGTATCAGAAGGCCGCCGACGCCGGATATGCCCCTGCCCAGTGCAATCTGGGCGTGTGCTATGAGTACGGCGAGGGCGTGGAAGCGGACCTGGGAAAGGCCGTGGAATGGTACCGCAAGGCGGCTGAACAGGGCGATGCGGCGGCACAGTGCGACCTGGGGTACATGTATGAGGCGGGCCGCGGTGTGGAACAGAGCTGGGAAAACGCGGTGAAGTGGTATCAGGCCGCAGCGGACCAGGGCTATCCCCGCGCCCTGTGCAATTTAGGCGTTTGCTATGAGTTCGGCCACGGCATCCACAAGGACCGCAATAAGGCGGCGGAGTTTTACCGGCAGGCTGCCAAAAAGGGCGACCGGGCGGCTGCGTGCAACCTGGGCTACCTGTATGAGACCGGCGTGGGCGTGGAACAGAGCTGGAAAGACGCGGTGGCCTGGTATACCCGTGCCGCGGAGCAGGAGAGCCCTCGGGCCCAGTACAATCTGGCCTGGTGCTATGAAAACGGCAAGGGCGTCAGCCAGGACCTGAGCAAAGCGCTGGAGCTGTACCGCGCCGCCGCCAAACAGGATTATGAAGGCGCGGCGGAGGCTGTGGAGCGCCTGGAAAAAACGCAAAAGACGCCAAAGGAGAAGGAAAAGGGCGGATTTTTGAAGGGCCTTTTCGGCGGCCGTAAAAACTGAGAAAAAACAAAAATATTTTTCCATGACCTATTGACAAAAAAGAAAATCTTTGTATAATAATATCTGTTCGCTGCGGCGGACAGATATAGCGGGTTTGTGTAAAGGTAGCACAGCAGACTCTGACTCTGTATGTGAGGGTTCGAATCCTTCACCCGCTGCCAAAAGAGGATCCCGGAGCCTCAACGGTTCCGGGATTTTTCCTTTGTTTTCAACGGTTTGCGGGGTATTCAATTATGTTCTTTTAACGTCTTTCGTGTGAAAAAATATGGCTTCATGTGAAAAAAACAGGGTCAATTTCACATGAAATTTCACACAAAAAACGGCCTATTTTTCACTCGCCGGAGCAGGGGCTTCAACATACTCGTTTTTATCTCCAAGCCTTTTTCTTGAAAGGCTTGGGGCTTTTTATTATATATTACCATACTGGGGATTTGCGGAGGCGCCCTCCTCAAATTGACGCGGTGATCGGCCGTTCAATGTGCGGCTGTGCTGCCTGGATACATTTGCAGAGCAGTAATGAACCGCTCCGTAATGGGCACAAATACCTGCCGCTTTTTCCAGATGATATACATCTTTGTTTCCAGGGCAGGGGAGAGCGGGCGGAAAACCAAGCCGCTCTCCTCACTGGTATCCACCAGATGCGCAAAGGCCAAAAGGCAGCCCAGCCCTTCCCGGACAAAGACGGAGCTATGGTATGCCAGATGGAAAGGGCCTCCCAAACGCAGCTCATCCATACGGTTTTTGAACCATCCGGGCAGATCATTCCGCCGTCTCCGCGCGGAAGCCGGCGGAATTGAAACGCTTTGGCGCGAGTCTGAAGTAAAAAGAATGGACAAACTTGGCCTGCATGGCAGCTTTTGGCACGAGGGAGACAGGAAACAGCATGGTCCTACATAATCGCCCCATTTTCGCAAACACTTTCACTGGGGTGATTTGATGTTGAAAACAAAAAAGGCCGGTAATGACAGGCCTGACAAAACGCCGGTCCTGCGTCTGGAGCCGGAAAAGCGGCTGTGTCCGGCCTTTGATCCCGTGACGGTTGCGGAATTTCCCGTGGCAGAGCCGGGGGAGATGGGGTACCGGGTGCTGGACAATTTCTGCGAAGAGCATATCATGTGAACCCCAGCGGCCCGCCGGAATCCTCCGGCGGGCCGTTTTTCTTGCGAAGGCAGGGAGAACGTGGTACACTGACAAAAAACAGGCGGGAGGGAGAGGGCGGAAAACGGAGCGCCGATCCCCAATGACCGCACAAGGAGTGATATGACCATGAAACGCTGCTTCATCTTCGCTGCCGGGACCTTCTACGGACTGCGGGAAGTCCCGGGCCCCGGTGATCTTGTGATCGCCGCGGACGCGGGCTATTTGGCCTGCCGGCAGGCGGGGATCGTTCCGGACCTGCTGCTGGGGGACTTTGATTCCATGGACCAGCCTGCGGATTTTGCCAACATCCGCCGCTCTCCGGTGGAGAAGGACGATACGGACACCATGCTGGCGGTCAAGACCGCGCTGGAGCAGGGCTGCGATACCATGTACATCTACGGCGGCACCGGCGGCAAGCGGCTGGACCACACCCTGGCGAACCTTCAGACCCTGCTGTTTCTCCGCCGCCGGGGAGCGCGGGGCTATGTATATGGCGATGATTTCGTGTGGACCGCCATCGAGAACGAGAGCTTTACGGTGGAAAAAACGGTGGATTGGGGGCTGTTTTCCGCCTTCTGCCTGGGGGACCGGGCGGAGGGGATCGACGAGACCGGGTTTCAATATCCCCTGTCCGACGCTGTTTTGACGCCGGAATTTCCCCTGGGAGTGAGCAACCACATCATGGAACCCACAGCCACGGTCACGGTCCGCCGGGGGGCTCTGCTGATCGGCTGGCAGCTTCCAACGTTATTTAAAATTTAGAATAACGAAAGCTCAAAAGTATGGTTGCGGCGGTGGACGGCATATAGTATAATGAAAAAAAGCGGAAAGGTTGACCTTTCCGAAAAACCGAACAAAATGACCGTGGGACCAGGGTTGGGCACGGCAGCCAAGGAGGAGACATTCATGGCGACTTTTACCGTGAACGGCCAGTCCGTGACCGTCGAGAAAAACCAAAAACTGCTCCGTTACCTGCGGGATACGCTGCACCTTACCAGCGTGAAGGACGGATGCAGCGAGGGCGCCTGCGGCACCTGCACCGTTCTCATCGACGGCAAACCCACAAAGGCGTGTATCCCTCAGACCGACAGGCTGGAGGGAAAGCGCATCGTCACCGTGGAGGGCCTGTCGCCGCTTGAGCGGGACGTCTATACATACGCCTTCGGCATGGCGGGCGCCGTCCAGTGCGGCTTCTGTATCCCCGGCATGGTCATGAGCGCCAAGGGCTTGCTGGACCAAAATCCGAACCCGACACGGGAGGAGGCGGCCTTTGCCATCCGCAATAACATCTGCCGCTGCACCGGCTATGTGAAGATCATCGACGGCATCCTGCTGGCGGCGGAACTGTTCCGCAGGGGCGAGGTGCCGGAGGTCCCCAGGGACTGGTCCCTGGGCGCGCGGGTCCCCCGGGTGGACGTAAAGGAAAAGGTCACCGGCACCGGCATTTATCCGGATGACATGTACCTGGACGGCATGATCTACGGCAGTGCGGTCCGCTCTCAATATCCCCGGGCACGGGTGCTGGCTATCCACACGGAGGAGGCCAAGGCCCTTCCCGGCGTGGTGGGCGTGTTCACCGCTGCCGACATTCCCGGCAGCAACAAGGTGGGGCACCTGAAAAAGGACTGGGACACCATGATCGCCGTGGGGGAGATCACCCACTACCTGGGCGACGCCATCTGCCTGGTGGCCGCTGAGACGCCGGAGATCCTGGTCCAGGCCAAGGCGCTGGTGAAGGTGGACTATGAGGAGCTGCCCATGGTCCGCAGCCCCCGGGAGGCCATGCTGCCCGACGCGCCCCTGGTCCATAAGGAGGGCAACCTGCTGGCCCACAAGCATATCCAGCGGGGAAATCCCGCCATGGCGATCGCCAAGAGCAAGCACATCCTGACCCAGCGGTTTTCCACCCCCTGGACGGAGCACGCCTTCCTGGAGCCGGAGTGTGCTGTGGCCTATCCCGATGGAGACGGCGTGATGATCCTCTCGACAGACCAGGGCGCCTATGACACCCAGCACGAGACCATGGGGATGCTGGACCTGCCTGCGGAGCAGGTGAAGGTCCGCAACTGCCTGGTGGGCGGGGGCTTCGGCGGCAAGGAGGACGTGACGGTCCAGCACCATGCCGCCCTTATCGCCTATCTGACAAAACGGCCCGTCAAGGTAAAGCTGACCCGGGCCGAGAGTATTTTGATCCATCCCAAGCGCCACCCCATGGAGATGGAGTTTGCCCTGGGCTGCGACGAAAACGGCATCATCCAGGGCGTGGTGGCGGAGGTCATCGCCGATACCGGCGCATATGCCTCTCTGGGTGGTCCGGTGCTGGAGCGGGCCTGCACCCACGCCGCCGGACCCTACAACTATCAGAATTTTGAAATTGACGGCTGGGCCTATTACACCAACAATCCCCCTGCCGGAGCCTTCCGGGGCTTTGGCGTGACCCAGACCTGCTTCTGCATCGAAACCCTGCTGAACCAGATGGCGGACCTGGTGGGCATCAGCCCCTGGGAGATCCGTTACCGCAACGCCATCCGCCCAGGGCAGGAGCTGCCCAACGGCCAGATCGTGGATCACTCCACCGGCCTGGTGGAGACGCTGGAGGCCGTGAAGCCCTATTACGATAAGGCAAAATATGCGGGCATCGCCTGCGCCATGAAGAACGCGGGCGTGGGCGTGGGCATCCCGGATACCGGCCGGGTACGGCTCGTGGTGCGGGACGGCAGGGTCCACATCTTTGCCGGCGCCTCCTGCATCGGCCAGGGTCTTGGCACGGTCCTCACCCAGATGGTCTGCGACCAGACCGGGATCGCCCCGGAAAACGTGGTCTATGAGCGGTCCAACACCTATTTCGCACCGGATTCCGGCACCACCTCCGGCTCTCGCCAGACGCTGTTCACCGGCGAGGCCTGCCGCCGCGCCTGCGAGGACCTGCGAAAGACACTAAAGGAAAAATCCTTAACAGACATGGACGGCCAGGAGTTCTACGGTGAGTACCTGGGCAAGACGGACCCGTTGGGCGCGGATGTGCCCAACCCCGTCAGCCACATCGCCTACGGCTACGCCACCCAGGTCTGCATCCTGAACGAAGAGGGCAGGCTCGAACAGATCGTGGCCGCCCACGATGTGGGCAAGGCCGTAAATCCCCTGTCTATCGAGGGCCAGATTGAGGGCGGCGTGGTGATGTCCATGGGCTTTGCCCTGACGGAGCGCTATCCCCTGACCGACTGCAAGCCCACCGCCAAATACGGCACCCTGGGATTGTTCCGGGCCAATCAGATCCCGGAGATCACTCCCATCATCGTGGAAAAAGAGGGACTGAATGTGGCCTGCGGTGCCATCGGCATTGGTGAGATCACGTCTATCCCCACGGCCCCCGCCATCGCAGACGCCTATTTCCGCTATGACGGCCATCTCCGCACGTCCCTGCCGCTGGAGAATACGCCCTATACTCGTAAATGACAGGGAACAGCTATGAACAGCGGCTGATATAGTCCATGAACTTGAAAAATCGCATGGGATTTTTCAAGCGGGCGATGCCCGCTGCGCGTAAAGCGCGCAGTGATGGACTATGAAATGCAAATCAAGGCCGCGGTCCGCGGCCTGTCACAGCGCAGATGCGCTGTGATACTTGAAAAGTGAATATATCACTTTTCAAGTTATTTGATTATAGATCGGGTGAACTGTGTTTACCCGGGCGCATTTGGACGGCTTTCGGATATCCAGACGTTCCCAGAGCCCACAGGGGAGTATATTCTCCGGGAAATCCTGGAAACCGGCTGTCTCAGCCAGAATGCAGCCAATATCATGGCGGCACGAAGGACTATTCAGCATTTGCCCCCTTCATGGGTTCGGGACCACCTTCCAAAGGTTGTTCCCCAATGCCTGTTTCAGGAAAGGGAATGGCAGGAATGGGAGTTCCGCCGGGCGGCGGAGATGCTGCAAGAGGGTTTCCCCGAAGCTTTTGCCTGGCTGGTGGACTATGCCATGAATCTGCGAAATCCTGAGGTGGACGAGGCTGTAGACGATATTCTGGAATAAAAAATCAGGGGCGGTTCCCGCCCCTGACACCCCACTCTTACCGCTTTACTCTCAGCTCTTCCATGGCCTGGGGCGTGTCCACGTCCGTCAGCTCCTGCGCCGCCACCTCCATCAGCACCAGATCCTCCTCATGCCGCCGGATGACGGTGTTCCCGCCGTGGTCCTCCTGAAGCTCCATCAGCTCCGGGAAAAAGCGGGCGGGGAACAGGCAGGGATTGCCCCGGACGCCGTTGTGGCCCAGCGCCGCGATCCTGTCTGGCTGTGTTTTCCAGAACCGCACCAGGTCCGCCACGCTCTCTCGGCGCAGCAGGGGCTGGTCGGACACCAGAAACAGCACGCCGCTGCAGTCCCGCAGGCCGGTCAGCCCCAGTTCAATGGTGTGGCTGATGCCATACTCCGGGTGGTCGTTGTGAACGGCTGAAAAGTGAAATTCCTTTACAAGATTTATGATCTCGGGATATTGAGTCACGACCACCACAGAATCAAACAGTTCTCCCGGCACGGCCTCCAAAGTCCGCAGGATCAGCGAGCGCCCCTGCAGCTGTGCCGCCAGCTTATTGCCGCCATAGCGCCTGGCGTTTCCGGCGGCCATGACCACACACCCGATCTTCAAAGTTTCCATCGTTGAAATTCCCCATTCGTAAATTTTATTGTATATGGATAGTATATCCGGTTTCGCCCCGGCAAGTCAATCCGGAGCGAGACGTTATTCCGAAAAGGAGGGCAGCCCTATGAGCAAAAGTGTTGGAAAAAGCGTGACCCGCGTGGATGCCTATGAAAAGGCCGCCGGGCGCGCCAAGTACATGGACGACCTGTGTGACCGCAGCGCCCTGGTGGCAAAGATCTGCCATTCCACCATTGCCCACGGCTACGTGAAGTCCATCGATGTCACAGCGGCGGAGGCCGTGCCGGGCGTGGTGCGGGTGCTGACCTGCTTTGACGTTCCCCAGATCCCGTTTCCCACAGCGGGCCATCCCTGGTCCACGGACCCCCATCACCAGGATGTGGCGGACCGCCTGCTGCTGAACCGCCATATCCGCTATTATGGAGACGAGGTGGCGGTGGTCATTGCGGAGGACGAGGTGTCCGCCGCCCAGGGCATCCGTGCCCTGCGGGTGGAGTATGAGGAGCTGCCCTTTGTTCTGGACGTGCAGAAGGCCATGGAGGACGGCGCGCCGCAGCTCCATGGGAAATATCCCCACAATATTCTGGCCCACACGGACATCCGCCGGGGCGATTACGAGGCGGCACGAAAGGAGCCGGGGCTTATCAAGGTAGAGGGCTGGTACGACACCCCCACGGTCCAGCACTGCCACATCGAAAACCACGGCTGCTTCGCCTATGAGGAGGCGGGCCGCGTGGTGGTGGTCACCTCGACCCAGATCCCCCACATCATCCGCCGGGTGGTGGGGCAGGCCCTGGGCATTCCCTGGGGCAAGGTCCGCATCGTGAAGCCCTACATCGGCGGCGGTTTCGGCAACAAGCAGGACGCCCTGTATGAGCCCCTCTGCGCCTGGTGCTCCACCCAGGTAGGCGGCCGCCTGGTGAAGCTGGAATGCAGCCGGGAGGAGACCTTCGTCTCCAACCGCGTCCGTCACGCCATCCGCACCCACATCATCTCCTACGTCCGCCCTGACGGCACCCTGGTGGCCCGGAAGTTCGAGGCATTCTCCAACCAGGGAGCCTATGCCTCCCACGGCCACGGCATCGTGGCAAAGGGCATGGGCGCCTTCCCCCAGCTGTACCCCTGCGACAATCTGGAGTGCGACAGCTGGACGGTGTTCACCAACCGGCCCTCCGCCGGCGCCATGCGGGGCTACGGCATCCCCCAGGCCATGTTCGCAGGGGAGAGCCATATTGACGACATCTGTAAAGCCATTGGCATGACGCCCCTGGCGTTCCGCCGGAAAAACCTGATGCCCGTGGGCTATGTGGACGGCTTCTCCAAAAACGAGCTGTATACCGACACCTTCAACCAGTGCATGGAGAAGGGCATGGCGGCCATCGACTATTGCCGCAAATTTGAGGAGTATCAAAACCAGACAGGACCGGTCCGCAAGGGGATTGGCCTTGCCGTGTTCTGGTACAACACTGCGGTCTGGCCCATTTCTCTGGAGTCCTCCTCCTGCCGCATGGTGCTGAACCAGGACGGCTCCCTCCAGTTCCAGACCGGCGAGACGGAGATCGGCCAGGGCTGCGACACCGCCTACTCCCAGATGGTGGCGGACGCCGTGGGCGTGCCCCTCAGCGACGTCCACGTGGTATCCACCCAGGACACCGACGTCACCCCCTTCGGCACCGGCGCCTATGCCTCCCGGCAGACCTATATCGGCGGCTTCTCCATCATGCAGACAGCAGTGGCCCTGCGGGAGCGGATTTTGAACATCGCCCATGAGCAGACCCGGATGCCTGTCGGCAATCTGGACCTGGTGGACGGCCAGATCGTCCACAAGTCCGACGGCCGGGTGCTGAAGTCCCTGGGCGACCTGGCGACGGAGAGCCTGTACTCCCTGGAGCACAGCCAGCACATCACCGCCGAGACCACGGCCCAGATCAAATCCAACGCCTACTCCTTCGGCTGCTCCTTTGCCGAGGTGGAGGTGGATATCCCAATGTGTAAAGTAAAACTCCTGAACATCATCAATGTCCATGACTGCGGAACCCTCATCAACCCCGCCTTGGCGGAGGCCCAGGTCCACGGCGGCATGTCCATGGCCATCGGCTACGGCCTCAGCGAGGAGCTGAAGTTCGATGAAAAGACCGGCAAACCGCTGAACAACAACCTGCTGGACTATAAGCTGTCCACTTTCATGGACCATCCCGCGCTGCAGGCGGCGTTCGTGGAGAATCCGGAACCCACCTCCCCATACGGGACCAAGGCCCTGGGCGAGCCGCCGGCCTGTTCGCCTGCCCCCGCCATTCGGAACGCCATCCTGCAGGCTACCGGCGTTGCCATCGACTGCTGTCCCATCACGCCCCACGTCCTCTATCGGCAATTCAAAGAGGCCGGGCTGATCAAAGATTAAGGAGGGAACCCGTTATGTATGATATGAAAGCCCTGTATCAGGCTCAGAGCGTATCCGACGCCGTGGCCCTCCGCCAGACCCACCCCGAGGCGCACATCATTGCCGGAGGCAGTGATGTGCTGGTCCAGATGCGGGAGGGCAAGCGGGCCGGCGTGGAGCTGATCTCCATCTATGGTCTGGATGAGCTGCGGGGCGTCTCCCTGGAGGAGGACGGCACCATCCGCATCGGCTCCCTCACCAGCTTTTCCCACATCACCCGGGACCCCATCATCCAGCAGTACATCAATGTCCTGGGCGAGGCCGTGGACCAGGTGGGCGGGCCTCAGATCCGCAACATCGGCACCATCGGCGGCAACACCTGCAACGGCGTCACCTCCGCCGACTCCGCCTCCACGCTCCACGCATATGACGCCATCGTGGAGCTGACCGGGCCGGACGGTGTCCGCCGCCAGCCCATCAGCGAATTCTACATCCGAGCGGGCAAGGTGGACATCCGGGAGGGGGAGCTCCAGACCGCCATCCTGATCCCGAAGGAGAGCTATGCGGACACCTTCGGCCACTATATCAAGTACGCCATGCGCAATGCCATGGATATCGCGACCCTGGGCACCTCGGTCAACGTCCGGCTCTCCGCCGACAAAAAGACGGTGGAGCGGGTCCGGGTGGCCTTCGGCGTGGCGGGTCCGGTGCCCCTGCGGGCCAAAACAGCGGAGGCCCTGGCCGCGGGAAAGCCCGTCAGCATGGAGCTGACAGAGGCCTTCTCTCAGGCGGTGAAGGAGGACATCAATCCCCGGGACTCCTGGCGGGCCGCCAAGGATTTCCGGCTGCATATCGCGGTGGAGAGCGCCAGGCGGGCCTTCATCGAATCCGTGAAACTGGCGGGAGGTGAGCTGTAATGGAGAAGCACGTCATGCAATATCAGACCGTCCACTTCAACCTCAACGGCCGGGCTGTGGAGCGGACCGTGGATGTCCGGGCCAGCCTGACCGACATGCTCCGCAACGACTTTCGAATAACCTCTGTCAAAAAGGGCTGCGAGGTGGGGGAGTGCGGCGCCTGCAACGTTCTCATTGACGGCGAGGCCTTCAACTCCTGCATCTACCTGGCCGTCTGGGCGGAGGGCAAGCGCATCCGCACGCTGGAGGGGCTGCTTGGTCCCAACGGAGAGCTGTCCGACATCCAGCAGGCCTTCGTGGACGAGGCCGCCATCCAGTGCGGCTTCTGCACTCCCGGCTTCATCCTTACGGCGGTGGAGATTCTGGAATCCGGCAGGGAGTACACGGACGCGGAGCTGCGCAAGCTGCTGTCCGGCCACCTGTGCCGCTGCACGGGCTATGAGAATATTCTCCGGGCCGTGAAAAAGACCATGTACAGGCGCCTTGGAAAAACAGTGGACTGAATACGAAGAACGCCCCGCCAAATGCTGGGTGCTCATAAGACAGTAACGTAAAAACACTGAATTATGGCATCTGTCAAGCAGGAGCGGTCAACAAAAGAACAGCGCAGGATGTGGGATAGCACCTACATCCTGCGTTGTTTTATATTTCCACTCTGAGACAACTTGTCCCGAAGTCCTTGCATTGCATGGCTCTGGTGGTATATCCCCCGTCGCCGCCGTCAATCCAGCACAGGCGGGGCAGGCCGTCAAGGGTGCGTAGCACCGCCGCTTGCGGCGGCTTGCCCTTGACGGCCTGTCACGGCTGTGCTACCCCCAGCGGCGGGACGGGGGATATATCCTCCAGAGCCGCCCCCTTTCCCATGATTGGGAAAGGGCGGGGGGATTGGGTTGAACGCCATACCCGGTATATTTCCACCACCGATGTGTTAGCTTTTTACTTTCTCAATCCCTTGTGGCGCAAGGGGTTTAAACGCTAATTTTGGGGTAGGCAATATAATATCATTCCCTGCCCTCGATTTGTGCTTCAAAAGTTAACATGACTATACCATATCAGTTGCTATTTATGATAAACTGTACTATTTATCAATCCCAAGGGGATGTTGCGTTTGGTATCTTGCTTATTCCAGTAACCGCAAACCCCCCATTAAACAGCTTGCTACCTGTATACCACTCAGTCAAAAAATGACTTGCATCCTCTTGCCTAATATACTGGCAAAGCATATGCAAAATGTACGATATAACTATGTACAAAGCTGCAAGAGCATTTAGGACATTCTCCTGGTTTGCATATTTATAATACGGTTTCTTTGATGAGGGGCAAACCTTGGTCCTATCATGCTTTATCTTGTTATACATTGTCCACCAGTTAGGGTTATCTACCTCAATAACAACCTTTCCATTTGTTACACTTTTCTCGGTGCAGTGCCATTCACCCCATGGAGCAAGCATAATTTCTTGAACTCTGATAAGTGAAACATTCGCGCGCACAAAATGGGGATTGCTGTCAAGGATGCATTTGCAATACGTATTGATAGTTTCACCTTTAAACTTCGGGTCGATCAGCCTACAAAGTCCCTTTAACATTACATCCAATTCACTGCATGTTGCCTGAAGAAGTTTAACAAATTCATTGGAGTATGCAGAAAAATTATCCTTGTTCACAGTTAGATATTTCTCTGTTGCAACAAAATCTTCCTCCAAAGTGCGATAGTAGGCGCAGTATTGACGCTGGAAATTAAATAGGGTCGCAGATGTTATCATGCAAAGCTCCCCTCTCTTTCTGTTGTTTGTATTAAAATAACTATATCACAACGAGAGGTATAATTCTATCCTTTGTTTTCTACCTTTGCAACAAGGCAGCAAAATTATATAAGGAACGGCGGCTTTGCCGCCGTGACACAGACAAAAACTTTGGGACAACTTGGGTCTGTTGACAAATCCCCTCCTCAAAAAATATGCTATAATACCCCTAAGGGGGCGAGTATAATGCAGTTGCAA
>NZ_CANRMB010000047.1 GCF_947631635.1 uncultured Dysosmobacter sp. | reverse complement strand
TCATCCATGGCGTCGATGTGGTCCATCCAATACTCGTCCACCACCCGGAGCATGATGACCCGCTCCAGCTCCCGCATGATGGGGGCGGTGATCTCCGCCTCCTTGGCCTCGTAGGTCTTTTCAGCGGCCTCGATGAACAGGTCCGTCAGCTCCTCCTGGCTCTTGGAGGGGATCTCACCGGCGGGGATGCAGACGGCGCTGGGCAGGAAGTAGGTGCCCTCCAGGCCCCGCATCATCTCCCGGTAGCCGGCGGCGTCCAGCGACTGGTTTTCACCAAAGGCCAGGGAGACGTGGTTGGCGATGGAGGTGTGCATCATGTTCAGCACGGTCTCCTTGATATCCATGCCGTCCAGCACCTGGCGGCGCTGGGCGTAGATGATCTCCCGCTGCTTGTTCATCACGTCGTCGTATTCCAGCACGGATTTACGGGACTGGAAGTTCCGGGACTCCACGGTGGTCTGGGCGTTTTCGATGGCCTTTGTCAGCATCTTATTCTCGATGGGCGTGTCCTCGTCCAGATCGAACCGCTCCATCATGTTGGTGATGCGGTCGCCGCCGAAGAGGCGCATCAGGTCATCCTCCAGGGAGATATAGAACCGGGTCTCGCCGGGGTCGCCCTGACGGCCGGCACGGCCGCGGAGCTGGTTGTCGATGCGGCGGGACTCATGGCGCTCGGTGCCAATGATGAAGAGGCCGCCCGCCGCCCGGACCTTCTCCGCCTCCTGGGCGATCTCCGCCTTGTGCTGGGCCATCTTCTCGGCGAACAGCTTCCGGGCGTCCAGGATCTCCTGATTGTCGGTGTCGGCGTAGCCGGTGGCGTCCACAATCACTTCCTCGGAGTATCCGGCCTTCACCAGGTCGGCCTTTGCCAGGTATTCGGCGTTGCCGCCCAGCATGATATCGGTGCCGCGGCCCGCCATGTTGGTGGCCACGGTGACGGCACCGAACTTGCCCGCCTGGGCCACGATCTCGGCTTCCTTCTCGTGGTTCTTGGCGTTCAGCAGGTTATGCTGGATGCCCTCCCGGACCAGCAGCTTGCTCAAAAGCTCGTTCTTTTCAATGGAGACCGTGCCCACCAGGACAGGCTGCCCCTTGGCATGGCACTCCTTGATCTGCTGGATGACGGCCCGGAACTTGCCCGCCTCGGTCTTGTACACCACGTCGTGGTGGTCGCTGCGCTGGTTGGGGCGGTTGGTGGGGATCTCCACGATATCCAGGTTGTAGATGGTGCCGAACTCCTCCTGCTCCGTCATGGCGGTGCCGGTCATGCCGGACAGCTTGTCGTACAGGCGGAAGTAGTTCTGGAAGGTGATGGTGGCCAGGGTCTTGTTCTCGCTGTTGACGTTGACGTGCTCCTTGGCCTCGATGGCCTGGTGCAGGCCGTTGGAGTACCGGCGGCCGAACATGAGGCGTCCGGTGAACTCGTCCACGATGATGACCTCGCCGTCCTTCACCACGTAGTCGATGTCCCGCTTCATGGTGCCGTGGGCCTTGATGGCCTGGTTGATGTGGTGGTTCAACGTGGCGTTGGAGGGATCGGACAGGTTCTCCACATGGAAGAACTCCTCGGCCTTGGCGATGCCCCGGGCGGTGAGGGTGGCGGTCTTTGCCTTCTCGTCCACCACATAGTCCGCGTCGATATCGCTGGCCTCTTCCTCCTTGTTGTCCATCTCCACGACCACCTGCTTTTTCAGGCGGGAGACGAACATCTCCGCCATGTCGTACAGCTGGGTGGACTTTTCGCCCTGGCCGGAGATGATGAGGGGCGTCCGGGCCTCGTCGATCAGGATGGAGTCCACCTCGTCCACGATGGCGAAGGCGTGGCCTCGCTGCACCAGCTCGGAGGAGTAGATGCACATATTGTCCCGGAGATAGTCGAAGCCCATCTCGTTGTTGGTGCCGTAGGTGATATCGGCGGCGTAGGCGGCCTGCCGCTGCTGGGCGTTGAGGCCGTGGACGATCAGGCCCACCTTCAGACCCAGGAAGCGGTGGACCTTGCCCATCCACTCGGAGTCGCGCTTGGCCAGGTAGTCGTTGACGGTGACGATATGGACGCCCCGGCCCGTCAGGGCGTTGAGGTAGGCGGGGAGGGTGGCCACCAGGGTCTTGCCTTCGCCGGTCTTCATCTCGGCGATGCGGCCCTGGTGCAGCACGATGCCGCCCACCAGCTGCACCCGGTAGGGGCGCATGCCCAGCACGCGGTCAGCGGCCTCCCGGACGGTGGCGAAGGCCTCCGGCAGGATATCGTCCAGCGTCTCGCCGCCCGCAAGGCGCTCCTTGAACTCCGCCGTCTTGGCCTGGAGCTGGGCGTCCGTCATGGCCTTGTATTCATCGGCCATGGCCTCGATCTTGTCCACGATGGGATAGATGGCCTTCAGCTCCCGGGAGCTGTAATCGCCAAACAGTTTTTTCATCAGACCCATAGTTTGTGAAAACATCCTTTCCGATTCCGGTCCTCTTTATTAAGAAGGGGAAGAAAATACATACTTTTATTAAAATAAAATATTAAAATAAAAGAACTCATAAAAAAGCAAGAATAGCATACCACGAATGACTGCGGAATGCAAAGAAAAAAGGGAGGGAGCGAAAAAAGTTCACAAACAGGGAGCGGTTTTTGATGAAAACCGCTCCCTGTCCAACGCGCTTTTGCAGGAAACCGCTAGAGCCGGGTATCCAGCAGCATTTGGATGCGGGTCCGCACCGTGCCGTCCCGAAGGGCGGCGTCATACTCCACGCCGGTGATAAGGCTGCCGGGCAGACTGCGCTGGAGCAGGGCAAACTGCCCCCGGCCATAGATGTGTCCCGGCAGGCACCCGAAGGGGAGAACGCCCAGCACCTTGCGATATCCGGCCCGGACCCAGGCGGCGGTCTCCGCCGTCAGCAGCCAGCCGCTGCCCACGGCGCAGGAGACAGGGGTAAGGCCCTCCGCCTGGGACTTCATCTCCCCATAGGGCGGCGGAACTGTAAAACCGGCCTCCCGGAGAACGCTGACCACCTGCGCCTGCACGGCGGCGAACCAGTCCATCACCGCCCTGCCGCCCAGACGGAACAGGCGGGAATCTGTGTCCAGATGGGTGTCCATATAGTAGAGGGCGTACCAGCTGAGGCCGCCTACGGCCATTTCACAGCCGTGTTCCGCCAGATAATCCTCCAGGTCCCAGTTGCCCAGACGGCAGTATTTGGTGTAGATGTCCCCCACGACGGCGACCTTCTGCACCCTCCGCACCGCTGTGGGGACGGCGCGGAAGCCGGCGGCGATCTCCCGGCACCGGCGGAGGAGCGCCCGGGAGGACAGCCCCCGGTCCCCGCGCAGATCGCCGGAGAGCGTGTCCATCCAGCGCCGCCAGAGAGCGTCTGTCTCTCCAGGATGAAGCTCGTAGGGCCGCACCTGGTTTCGCAGCAGCATCAGGGTATCCCCCCAAAAGACCGCGGCCGCGGCCCGGCGGGCCATGGAGACCGTGACAGGCAGGGCGGCGTTCCGTTCGATGCCCCGCACGTTCAGGCTGAGCAGCGGCACCTGGGAGAAACCCTCGCGGTCCAGCACCGGCCGCAGTAGCCGGATGAGGCAGGAGCCCCGGCAGGCATCCCCCGCCTGGGAGATCAGCACCCCGGTGCGGTCCGGGTCATACCGTCCGGACCGCAGGGCGGCCAGGACCTGCCCGGAGATGAGGATGAAGGGATAGCACAGGTCGTTGTGCAGGCGGCGAAGCCCCAGCTCCTCAGCCTCCTCGCCGCTGTCCAGCACCACAGCGTGCCATTGCTCCGACTCAAAGGCCCAGCGGAGCAGGGGCCAGTGGGCGTCAAGCAGGGCGGGGATCAGCAGTGTGCGGGGCGCGGTCATGGCGCAACCTCGTCCAGCCGTTCGTCCAGCAGCATCCGCACCCGGCTCTGGACGGTGCCCTCGCCGGTGCTGGCATCGTAGTCCACACTGACCAGGCGCGCGTGGGGCAGCTTCCGCTGGAGGGCGGCGTACTGTCCCTTGCCGAAGATGTGCCCCGGCAGACAGGCGAAGGGCTGGACACACAGGATCTTTCGATAGCCCAGCCTGGCCCAGGCCGCGGCCTCGGCGGTGATGAGCCAGCCGTCCGCCACGGTGACATGCAGCGGGGCATAGCCCTCCGCCTGCCGTTTCAGCTCGGCAAAGGGCGGCAGGGTCACAAAGCCCGCGCCGCGGAGGATGCCCAGCATGTCCCGCTGCACGCCTGCGGCGTACCGCTGGACCGCCCGGTAAAAGGCCCGCTGGACGGCGGAGCCCTTCAGCGCGTGGGTGTCCATATAATAGAGGGCGTACCAGGTGATGCCGCCCACGCCGATCTCGCAGTGCTCCGCCGCCAGATAGGCCTCCAGGTCCCAGTTGCCCAGATGACAGTACTTGGTGTAGATCTCCCCCACGACGGCGACCTTCTGCACGGGCCGCGCCGTCTGCTCCACCGCCCGGAAGGACGCCGCCATCTCCCGGCACCGGGCCAGGATGGCGGACCGGGACAGGCCCCGTCCCGCCCGGATATCGCCGCCCAGCTCGGCCATCCACCGGCGCCAGAGCGCCTCCGCCGTGCCGGGCACCGCCTCCCGCGGCCGGGTCTGGTCCCGCAGGATCGCCAGGGTGTCCCCCCACACGGCGCCCGCCAGCCCCTGCCAGACCATGGCGGGGCGGATGGGGAGGCCGGCGTCCCGGTCGATGCCCCGCACGTTCAGGGACAGCAGGGGAACCTGGGGGAATCCGGCCCGGTCCAGGGCCTTGCGCATCATCCGGATGCCGCAGGAGCCCCGGCACTCGTCTCCGGCCTGCCCCATGAGGACGCCGCAGCGGGCCACGTCGTATTTCCCGGAGGACAGCGCCGCCAGGATCTGCCCCGCCACCAGGATGGCGGGATAGCACATCTCGTTGTGGAAATGCCGCAGGCCCAGGTCCGCCAGGCCCTGGGTCTCCGTCAGGAGCACCGGCTCCCAGGCGTCGGAGGCAAAGGCGTATTGCAGCAGGGGAAACCAGTCGTCCAGCAGGGACGGGATCAGCAGGGGTCTCGGGGCCATGATGCTCACCTCTCTTTGCTATCAGAATAAAGGAATTTGCCGCGGAAAGCAAGAACACAGCGGTTACAAAAGGGAAACAGGAGGGAAAAACAGACATTTCCCTGAAAACGTCGATTGTGCTTTCGGCGGGGATATGATACAATCACAATAGAACAAATATAGACAAGGAGGACCCCTATGAAGCTCAGCTTTTTTGGCGCCGACCAATGTGTGACCGGCAGCTGTCACTGTCTGGAAGTGAACGGCAAGCGCATCCTGGTGGACTGCGGATTGCAGCAGGGACGGGATGAGGTCTCCAACGCCGAATTTCCCTTTGCCGCCAACACCATCGACTATGTGCTGGTGACCCACGCCCATATCGACCACTCCGGCCGCATCCCCATGCTCATCAAGCAGGGCTTTCAGGGCCGCATCCTCACCACCCGCCTGACGGCGGAGCTGCTGGATATCATGCTGCTGGACTCCGCCCACATCCAGGAGTCCGACGCGGAGTGGAAAAACCGCAAGGCCGAGCGCTCCGGCGCGCCCCGTGTGGAGCCGCTGTACACCATCGAGGACGCCCAGCGGGTGCGGGAGTTCATGACCACCTGCGAATACGGCGAGACCGTGGCCCTGTGCGAGGGCGTGGAGGTGGAGTTCGTGGACGCGGGCCATCTGCTGGGCTCCGCCTGCATCGCCATGGAGCTGACGGAGGGGGATGTGAAAAAGCGCATCGTCTTCTCCGGCGACCTGGGCAACGTGAAGCAGCCCATCATCCGGGACCCCGTCCATTTCCGGGGCGCGGACTACGTGGTGATGGAGTCCACCTATGGCGACCGGAACCACACCGAGGTCTGGAGCTATACCGACGACCTGGCCAAGATCATTGACGAGACCATGGCCAAGGGCGGCAATGTCATCATCCCCTCCTTCGCCGTGGGCCGCACCCAGGAGCTTTTGTACTTCATCCGGGAGATCAAGGACGCCCGTCTGGTGAAGTCCAACCCGGATTTCCCGGTGTACATCGACTCGCCGCTTGCCAAGCGGGCCACCACCATCTTCACCGGCGACCTCCGGGGCTATCTGGATGACGACGCCATGCAGCTGGTGAAGGACGGCACCCACATGTTCAACTTCACCAACCTGCGGATGACGGAGACCAGCGAGGAGTCCAAGCTGCTGAATGAGGACCGGACGCCCAAGGTCATCATCTCCGCCTCCGGCATGTGCGACGCGGGCCGTATCCGCCATCACCTGAAGCACAACCTCTGGCGGCCGGAGTGCACCGTGGTGTTTGTGGGCTATCAGGGCGAGGGCACCCTGGGCCGCAGCCTTTTGGAGGGCACCGAGAGCGTCAAGCTCTTCGGCGAGGAGATCGCCGTCCACGCCAAGATCGTGAATTTCAAGGGCCTCTCCTCCCACGCGGACCGGGATCACCTGCTCAGCTGGATCGCCGGCTTCCAGAACCCGAAGCCCCAGCATGTGTTCGTGGTCCACGGCGACCGGGAGGTGGCGCCCTTCTTCGCCCAGACGCTGAACAACATGGGCTTTGAGGCCCATGCGGCCCAGTACACGGAGGTCTATGACCTGGCGGCCAACAGGCAGCTGGCTGCCGGCTATCTGCCGGAGCGGAAGGCGAAAGCGGTCAGCGGCGCCAAGACCAGCTCCGCCTACGAGCGGCTGGTGGCCGTGGGCAATATGCTCATGGAGTCCATCAGGCGCAGCAAGGGACGGGACAACAAGTCCCTGGCCCGGTTTGCGGAGCAGCTGCGGCAGCTGCTGGAGAAGTGGGAGGCGTGAGCTATCCCAGGTCCTGCGCCATGGAGAAGGCGGCCTGAAACATGGCCTCCAGCTCCAGGTGCTGCAGCTCGTCCAGCGCGGAGATGTAGTCATTCAGCAGCGGCAGGACATCCGGCGGAAGCGCGCGGCGGAGGCTGTGCTCCAACTGTACGGCCTGGATTTTCTGCATACGGTATTTTGCCGTGTACAGGTTGGAGGAGAAACTGGTCTCCAGCGCGTAGTCGTATAAGAGAGACATGAGTTCTGTCATAAGAATACCTCCTTACACCCGAAATGTACATATTTATAATACGCTCAAAATGGGTGTTTGTCAAGAGGCTTGGGAGATTTTATGATAAAGTTTTCGGAGAGAGTGCGGGAATTGCGCCAAGAAAAGGGCATGAAACAGCGGGAGATGGCTGATGTTTTGCAAATCAAGCTCCGCTCCTATCAGAATTATGAGGGGGGCGAGCGCCGCCCGGACTATGAGGGACTGGTCGCCCTGGCGGATTACTTTGATGTGACCACGGATTATCTGCTGGGGCGTTCCGACCAGCGGTGAGAGCGTTGTTCCGCCTGCGGGCGGGACGGGGATTTCGCGCCGCGGGCGCGGGACGGAAGGTTTCCGCCCACGGGGCGGGAACGGGGGAGTGTGCCGCTTTGCGGCACGGGAATGAACCCCCATTTTCTTTTCGGTTGCGCCGAAAAGAAAACGGCCGTTCACGGTCAAAAGAAAAGGCGCTTTGGTGTCCACAGTTGGCCCTAACGGGCCAACTGTGGACAAGACATGGGGTCCCAGAAAGAGACCGTTGGTGGTCAGTGTTAAATTCAGCGTTGGGCGCGGGCCTAATCTTGCTAAATCTTTCAGTTTTTAGCCACGCGAATCGGAATTGCGAGGTCGGGCAAAGACTGAAAGGACCAGCTTCTCTTTTACTGTCTCGGCCTGTGGGCCTCTCAGTATTTCCGTCACCAGTGTTCCACTGGTTCCTCCTTCCGCGCTCCTGTTGCAACATGGTCGTGCAGCGTGTGCGATGAATCGCCCACCCTGAACTCCCTGTTGCTGCCACTCCTCGCCCTCCCTTCCTCCGCCACTGGCGGCGGTCGGGATCGTCCCCCTGCTTCGCTTAGCGCTGCCGGGACAGTTGCGGTAGTGTGCTTGGGATGGCTCGTTTCACAGTACAGAGCCAGGCGGCAGGGCTAGGATGAAAGCCTGTCACCGACCGCTCCAAATTTACACCCAGGTTTTCAAATACGGTGGCACCGTTTTAAACGCATGCCCAGTCCGGCGCCCCCACCAGAGGCCAATTTAACCGCCCAGGCAGTGTGCAGCGAAGCGGAACACATGGGGCTTGTTGCCGAAAGCCTTTCGTCGACCGCCCCAGATTTGCGCCCAAGCCCCCAAATGCGGCGGCGCAGTTCTAAACCCGTACCCAGTCCGGCGCACCCGTTAGAGGACAATTTAACTGCCCGGGTAGTGTGTAGCGAAGCGGAACACACGGGGCTTGTTGCTGAAAGCCTTTCGTCGACCACCCTGAATTTGCCCCCAAGCCCCCAAATGCGGGCACGCACTCCTGCCTTCGTACTCGGTCCAGCGCACCCGGCAGAAGATTTCCGGACTTGGTGGCACGTCTAACCACCGACTCTCGTCCGTCCACAGTTGGTCCGATGGGCCAACTGTGGACACAAAAAGCGCCTTTTCTTTTGACCGTGAACGGCCGTTTTCTTTTCGGCGCGACCGAAAAGAAAATGGGGGTTCATTCCCGTGCCGCAAAGCGGCACACTCCCCCGTCCCCGGCCCGTGGCCGGGCAAAACCCCCGCCCCCAGGCGGCATCCCACCCCAGCAAGAATCTATATGAACCAAAGAGGTCCCCATGGAAAAATTACGTCAAAACCAGATCTGCACCGGCACGGTGGAGGGCTACTCCAGCGAAGGCCTCGGCATCGTCAAACTGGACGGCGCCGTGGTGTTTGTCCCCCAAGCCGTCCGGGGTGAGACCATTGACTTGAAGATCACCAAGGTCATGAAAACCTGCGCGGCGGGGGAGATCGTAAAGATCCACAAGCCCTCTCCGGAGCGGGCCAAGCCGGAGTGCCCCTATTTCGGCAGGTGCGGCGGCTGTGATTTCCAGCACATGACCTATACCGAGGAGCTGTGGGCCAAGCGCCGGCGGGTGCAGGACGCTCTGACCCGCCTGGGCGGCACGGATTTGCAGGTGGAGGAGATCCTCGGCGCGAAGGCCCCCACCCATTACCGCAACAAGAGCCAGTACCCCGTGGGAGCCGACGGCTCCATCGGCTTTTTCCAGGCCCGGAGCCACCGGGTGGTGCCCATTGCCCGCTGCCTCATCCAGTCGGAGACCTCCGACAAAACGGCAAAGGCCGTGGGAGACTGGATGAAACGCTATAAAATCTCCGCCTACGACGAGACCACCGGCAAGGGCCTGATCCGCCACATCTACGTCCGGGTCAATCAGAGGGGCGAAAGCCTCTGCTGTGTGGTGGCCAACGGCAGGCAGGTCCCCCGGGAACCGGAGCTGGCGGCCCTGGTCCTGGCCGCCGCGCCCAAGACCGTTGGCGTGGTGCTGAACACCAATACCCGAAAGGGCAATGTCATTCTGGGGGACCAGTACCGCACCCTCTGGGGGCAGGATTTCCTGATGGATACCCTCTGCGGCCTGACCTTCAAGCTGTCTGTGCCGTCCTTTTATCAGGTGAACCGGGACCAGGCGGAGGTGCTGTACGGCAAGGCCCTGGAATTCGCCGCTCTGTCGGGCAGGGAGACGGTCCTGGACCTGTACTGCGGCACCGGCACCATCACGCTTTGCCTTGCAAAGCGGGCCGGACGGGCCATCGGCGCGGAGATCGTGCCGCCCGCCATCGAGGATGCCAAAGAAAACGCGGCCCGCAACAGCGTAGACAATGTGGAATTTTTCTGCGGCGACGCCGCGGATGTGGCGGCAAAGCTGGAGGCCGAGGGACTGCGGCCGGACGTCATCACCGTGGACCCGCCCCGGAAGGGCTTGGCCCCGGAGGTCATCGCCTCCGTGGCGGGCATGACGCCGGAGCGGGTGGTGTACGTCTCCTGTGACCCCGCCACCCTGGGCCGGGATGTAAAAATTTTCTCCGGCTTTGGCTATCAGGCCGTCCGGGCCTGCGCGGTGGATATGTTCCCGGGCACCCGGCATGTGGAGACGGTGGTGCTGCTGGAAAGGAGATCATATGGCTGTTCCTAAATATAAGATTTATGAATATTGGAGGGACAAGGCCATTACGAGATCATTCCAGGTGAAGCGCCTCTGTGACTGTACCCCGGAAGATGATGAGGTCCAAGTCACGGGGGCTCCGGATGAGATATTCTGCTGGGCGTGCCAAATACCGCCTTATGCGCAGGGGGAGCATAGAAAACTCAGCGCTCTTTGGAACAGCGATGGATTGCTGCAAAGGGCGCACATCCTGGCAAGCTCCAAGGGCGGAGAGAATCTGCCTTCCAATATGTTTCTGCTCTGCCCGCAGTGCCATGCGGAATCGCCGGATACGACCAATCCAAGGAATTTTTTTGCCTGGGTCTACTATAAGCGCACCCATGAAAACTTTGCGATGACCATGCAGAAGGATTTTATAAAGGCCGCTGAGATATTAAATGTGGATATGCGGGAACTGGAAACGCAGTTGCCGACAGTGCAAACGGCGGAGGAACTTTCTTATTTGCGGGAGGAGATGGTCCGTCGTTGTGCCATGCATGGGACGTTTTTGGCGCCTATGACCAAGATGATGGCAATGGTGGACTGGATGACCGATGAAGAGAGCCAACGGGAATTTGCGCGGTGGAGAAAAAACAGAGCGGCAGTGCCGCGAGAGCGTGAAGCGGAAGAAACGTATATAAAATGAAGCCATACAAAATCCCGCCTCCTTCCCCATGTGGGGCGTGATAGAATGGAGCATCATTCCAGGGAGGTGCTCACATGGGCCGGAGATGGCTGCTCTGTATGTGTTCACTGCTGATACTGACCGGATGCGGACAGACAAAGATTTATTGGACGGAAGAGGTGCAGGATGCCCAGGTATCCCTGCGGGATGGAACAGCAGAGGGAACGGTGGACTTGGTTTTATACCAAAACGAAACGGAGACGGTGGTCCGGACCCTGACGGCGGGGCAGGATTTTTCCAAGGCCGGAGATGTCAGCGCCCAGCCGTTTACGGATATCCTGTCCAGTAATGGCTTCATGTTACATACGGAGTGGCTGGACGGTGCGTTTGACACCAACAGCTACTATGCGTTGGAGGAAAGCGGGGCGGTCCAGATCGCCGAGACCTATGGCGCCGGAGGGACCGTCCACGATTATTCCGTGGACCTGGACGGAAACGGCGGAAACGAGCTGGTGAACAACGCTGTGACAGGCGGGGACGGCCACGCGTTCGTGCAGGTCTACCAGCGCCGGCAGGATGGCATTTGGGTAGGACGCATGGACCTGAAGGGCCTGCCCGGCCACGATAACTGGGGCGTCAATTCCACCGCTGTGACCTATGATCCGGTGCGGAATGTGTTTCAGATCAAGTACAGCGTTAAAAACCAGACGGCGCCTGGGATTCTGGAAACGACCGGGCTGGACCGGTTGGAATTTGCCCCCTACGCGGCACAGCGGTAATAGAGGCCGGACCTATTTGCGGCGACGGATGTCTTTCCAGATGAAAAACTGTTGTAAAATCGTTGGAGACGGTGTATCATATCTCCATAGACTGCGAAAATATCCGAATAGGGGGATCTAACGATGAGCAAAACTGCAAGCATGGTCATGAAGATCATCGGCGCAAGCCTGGCGTTCGCTGCCTTTGTCTGCCTGCTGATCGGCGGCTGGCACGATCTGAGCGTGGGTTGCTGCGGGATGAAGAAGCGTCTGAGCAAGAGGTTCAGCTCTGAATACGACGATTATGCAGACGAGGAGCTGTACGACTAAGGAAATCGCCCAAAGAATACAAAAGGGGACCAGCCGTTGGAAGGAACTTCGTAAGGAAGTTCCTTCCAACATTTTTTGTAAAGTCAGCCGAGAGTGATCGGATCGCAAGGATAATTCAACATATCGGAGGACTATAACATGGGAAAGTCGGCTTTTGAGCATACCACAAACAGGGCGATTACCTCCTGCCTGATTTTGCAGAGCCAGCTGAGGATAAACAGCTTATTGGCGTATGGGGTCAGCGGCATTTGCGGCACATCAGAGAACATCACAGAGGCCTTTATGTTGGCTTGCAGTTGAGTGGCAAGCTGGACAGATACCTGGCCGACATCGACCAGCAGGCGGAGAAAGTGATTCTTCGGCTGGTCAATCAGATGGCAAGACAGGAGGGAGGGACAGAGGACCTCAAGAGCGCAGATCAGATGACATGGGTAGGCCGCATGAACAATATCCGTAAACGAGCCGCAGAAATCATAAATGCAGAGTTGATGTACACATGATACAGTTATGGGGTGCAAATAATGTTTTTGCACTCCATAGTCTTTTCGATGTCGAAGTATTTTGTGCCTTTTATGTCAGACCGTCGAGAAGACCATGCGATATGTCCCGGCCGGTGGCCTCGGCTTCCAGGACCTTCGCCATTTTGTCGGCGGCGGTGTCGGTGGTATCCTGCCTGAACCATCCGGAAACGGTAAGGACGGTGTTGCCACAGCGTTGTACGGTCACGCAGTCCGGGCGGCAGGCGGGGGTGGTGATGGTCTTGCTGGGGGTGTTGGTCATAGATACTCCTTTCCATGAAAACGCCCCTGCCAGTTTTAGCAGGAGCGCAAAAGCAAATATTTAGGATTTACGCAAAAAACATAATATATGAGGAAGTTCTAATACAGTTGCTCACGAGTTCCCGTCTTGGACTTTACGACACCAATCCATAAAAACGTCCTCTGCACAGACACCATTATCACTTGCACACACTTCATCGTACCTATACTGTGCGTCCAACCTTTTTGAGCGAACATCATATACCAGTTTAATCTCTGTGGGAACTGGCTGACCATAACGTTCACCAAGTTCCTCGTACTTCTCCAAATCGCCTGTTCCGGTTGCGAGAAATCGCATCGTGGCGTTTCGATCAACGCATAACTTTCCCAGAGTTTTGATTTCTCCATTTACTTCAAAAAATGCGTTGAACATACTGCTTGTTTTCTCAATGGAACAATACGCATAAACTTTATTCGCATTTGGAACAGTTTCTAAACATAGAGCTATGCACTCAGAATGCAGTTCCATCAATTCATCTTCAAAAATCTTCCCCATTTAAGATATCCTTTCGTTTTCGTCGGTTGATTGTGCAGCTATTGTAATACACACTGGAAGGGATTTCAGTACTTCTCGCGCCTTCCTATCGAGACCCTGCCGCAACCCTTTGCGCCGCAAGGTTTTCAAACGTCTAATGACGTTTGATTTCGAGCGACTGAAGATGGATAAAATCAGAATATCTTGTTGTTATTTTTGTCTACAATCTCTATAAGATTTCCGTTTTCAAAAACGCAAATTGTGCCAATAGGAAGCTGCATTACAGAAAGCGCCACTTTGCAGAATTTAAGCAGTTGATATGTGTATATCTGCGCATACTCACTTGGGTCATTTGATGCTTTCACACCTATTGCGCCCATATACCAGCCGGAGTCACTTGAATTTCCCGGCTCATCGCGTTTCAAATATACTCGTGGGGCTTTAACCGCTGCCCGCTGAACAATTAAAGTGTCTTGAAATGATGTTTCTTTTGGCGCGGCTTTTGTAACACTCAAAACGATTCTTTGCTTTGCGAATATTTCTAAACTCAAAGACAGGTCATCTGTCACCGCCTGGAATGGGTCGCTCAATAGGTCACAAGCCAACATTTGATACGCGCTATCTGCTTGAAGAACTTTATAAGATCCCCATCCGATTTGGATGGTACGGTTGTTCTTAATAACATCGTACATCGTGTCCTCGTGTTGTAGTACAGTCGAAAAGAACTCCGCTGTATCCTTCATCGTATCGCTGCAAAAAAAGAAAACCGACTTTCCATTGAAAGAATATGTATATTTCATAAAGCTATCTCCTTGCGCCGCAGTAAATCTGATCATAACCATACCACACTTGGAGGATTGTTTCCAGCGTCTTTATCCGATTTAATCAATCTATCAGCCCCCTTTGATACCCCTCCGCAATCCTTTGTCCCGCAAGGTTTTCAAAGCCCTAAATGTCCACGCTTGCGGCGCTCTCGTTCGCTGGCGGCTTTGTCAATCCAGCCGGAAGCGGTGAGGATGATTGCCGTAGCGTTGCTCGGTCACGCAGTCTGAGCGGCGGGTGGGGTGGTGATTTGCTTGCTGGGGTGTTGGTCATATAGGCTCCTTTCCACGAAAAACGCTCCTGCCAAAATTGGTAGGAGCAGAATGTTTTAGATGTTGTGGAGGTGCAGAAAAAATTGTGCTATACTTTTTATTACTAACAGCTTTGACTAAATTGCAAAGGAGAATAATTTATGGAGCAGCAGTTAGCGGCATTGTATAACAAACTGGCAAAACATATCGTTGCCATGATACCGGTGAAGTGGGACGAATTTCACTATTTGGGCGAGATTGAAAAAGGAAAACAGAGTTATTCCTCTGTGTTCTACTTTCGTGATATGGCAAGCGGAGAATTTGTTAAATCCAACAATATGCCCAAAATTTATCAGATACCTAAGAACAGCTACATGGTTCAGTGGTCGCAGCTAAACAATATTCTGCTGGAAATTTACGATTGCTTTACGGATCATGGACAAGCACCGTGGGAGCAGATGAGTTTTTCAGTGGATCAGTCTGGAAAATTCAAGGTAAATTATCTCTATGATGTGATGAATGAGAAAGATGGTGGACAATTAGTACGGGAATTGATTTGGGCGCGTGACACTTTTGGGTATGCGCCAAAGGATGGGACACCGGCCAAGGAAGTCCTTGACCGATACCTGAAGGTGTAGCCTGACCCTCCTTTTTTCGTGGGCAGGCAAATCTGCCGGTCTCCCTGTTGACTATCTTTCGCGATCCGCTGTCCCGCAAGGCTTTCAAGCCTCCAAATGTCCACGTCTGCGGCGTTCCCGCTCACTAGCGGCTTTCTTCTTCTGCTGCGCCATGGAGGCGCACTTGTGGCAGTACTTCCCCCAGTCGTTTCATATAACGGAAGAAATGAGCGGCAGTCCCTAAATCCATACTATCTAATCTAAAATGGAAAAATGTATTGGCAAACACTTGTTCCATAGCCGCCGAAAGGGGGCAGGAACCGTGTTCGGGGAGAACGGCAGCTATCCCCAGCAATCCGCAGAAAAGAAACCTCTGAGCGGCAGCCTGCCGCCCTGTCTCGTAGTAGGCGGCTTTGTGGCCTGCCTGGCAGCCCTTATGGTCCTTAATTCAAAGGGCATGGCGGCAGCCCGCAGGCGGCGCAAGAAAGAGGCACAGGAACACCCGGAAAGGAAGTTGCAGGCCACAAAGGTGATTGTCTTTTCCGTGCTGCTGACCTACTTTCTAGCGTTTGTCCTGGGCGTGTGGGTGGTGATCTGGAAAGACTTCTACCAACTTTCCACCCTGCTGGCCTTTGTGGGGTCCGCTTCCGTCTTTGCAATAGGCTTCTACTGCTGGAAGTCAAAGGCGGAAAACCTTTTGAAGATCAAACAGCAACTGCCGGACACGCCCGGCAGCCTGTCTGATTTTAGCAATATAAGTTCACAGTAAAAGGAGGAATGAACGTGGACACAAAACTGAAAACCCAGGTGGTCAAAGCCGCCCAGACCGTCATTTTCGGCCAAGAAGGGAACTACGGTTCCGTGAACGCCAATGACAACGGAGCGGTGAGCGTGGGGAAGGTTCAGTGGCACGGCGGCAGGGCGCTGTCCCTGCTGAAAACGATCTGCGAAAAGGAAAGCGGGGCGGCTTCCATTTTGGGGGCGGCCCTTTTTCGTGAGATCACCACGGCCACGAACTGGAACACCCGCACGGTGAACGCCCAGGAAAAAGCGGCGATCAGCGCCCTTCTGACCACGGCGGCGGGCAAGGCGGCCCAGGATGCGCTGGCGGAAAAGGACGTGACCGCCTACGTTGACCACGGGCTGAAACTGGGCGTTGAAGACCCGGCGGCGCTGGTCTACTTTGCGGACCTGGAAAACCAGGGCGGCGCTGGCGCTTCCGCAAGGGTGGCCGGGGCGGCCAAAAAGCCCGTGACCCTGGACACGCTGCACACGGCTGGCCTGGCGGACGGCGTGATGGGCAAATACGCAACCCGCCGCCGCAACGTCTACGCAGCAGCAAAGGCACTGACATTCCAGCAGGAAGGAGGAAAAGCAACCATGACAGAACAGGAACTGCGCCAGAAAGTGGCGGACATTATCAACGGATGGGTGGGGTCAAACCGTGGTGACGCAAAGCACCTGGAAATCCTGGCGATCTATAACAACCATAAGCCGCTGGCCCGTGGGTATGCCGTACAGGTGAAAGACGCCCATTGCGCCACAACCACTTCCGCCGCCTACATCAAAGCGGGCATGGCGGACTATACCGGCACGGAATGTGGCGTTGAAAAGTATGTTGAAATTGCCCAGAATAAACATATCTGGGTAGAGAATGACGCATACCGGCCCGGTATCGGTGACGCCTGCGTGTATGACTGGGATGACAACGGCGTGGGGGACTGCACCGGCAGCGGTGATCATATCGGCATTGTCACGGAAGTGGGCAGCACAACTTTCAAGGTGACAGAAGGCAATATGAGCGGCGGAAAGGTGGGCACTCGGACTTTGCAGATCAATGGCCGGTATAAGGCGGAAGACGGCCAGAAAGATGGTAAAGCGCCTTCAATACGTCTTTGCGGCCTACCACATGGGAGAAATAGACCGGGAAGCCATGGAACGCACCGTGGCTTCATATCGTGGCATTTTGCAGCATTTCAACAGTCACGGGATGGCTGACAAGCTGAATGACATATACAGACGGGAGGTGATGGGACGTGATAGTGTATCGAGCATAGCTTTTGTGTTGCCGCAGGTACACTAAAAGCGGGCGGCGCAGTGCGCCGAGAGGGGCTTCGTCCCTATCACTCCAGTCAGAAAAAGCAAAATAGAACAAGGGCGGCACTTCCTTGCGGAGTGTCGCCCTTGGCTGGTTCCCTTTTTTACTGAAGAATGGGGGACGGTGCCTTCTGCAAAAAACAGACGGACTTTTGCCCGTCTGCACAGAAGGGAGTGTCCAAAATAAAGATTTGATGATATAATAAGGGATATGAGGAAACAGACAAAAGAGGCATGGAAGAAAT
>NZ_CANRMB010000046.1 GCF_947631635.1 uncultured Dysosmobacter sp. | reverse complement strand
TAGATGGGGCCGGACCGGCGCACATGGCAGGCCGTGCCCGCGCAGACCTTGATGACGTATTTTCCCTTGGCCTCCAAAGAGAAGTTCTCATAGAACGTCGCCACGCTGTACACCTTCGCGGTGCTGATCCCCAGCTTCTCCGCCACCAGTGTCAGCGCCTCCTCGCTGAGGTATTTGTACTCCGCCTGGATCTCCTGCATGATCGCGATCAGATTCGACTGGTCGCTCCCATAGCTCTCTATGATCGCACTGGCCCGAGTCAGTTCGTTGCTCATTGGCTTGTCTCCTTTTTATGATCTTTCGGCCGCCCCTCACATGCGGCCTCTCGTTTGTTTATTATATAACACACTCGGCCAGACTGTCAAAATATTTTAAATTTTTGTCATTTCAAACGTTTTCCTTGAGCAAATTTGTTGAAAAGGCAGAAAAAGCGGCCGCCCGTTGGCCGGGCGGCCGCGAAATCTTTACGCATTCTTAACTTGCATTCACTTTTTCACCGCGCCATGGGTGACTTTCACCACCATGCCGGTGAGGGCAAACAGGGCGATGGCGTTGGGAATGACCATCAGGTTGTTGAACATATCCGTCAGCTCCCACACCAGGTCGTTGGACATCAAGGTGCCCAGGAAGATGAATACCAGCGCGATCAGCGTGTAGACCACAGTGGCAGTCTTGGCGCTCATCTTCCTGCCGAACAGGTACAGCATATTGATCTTGCCGAACAGGTTCCAGCCCAGAATGGTGGAGAAGGCGAAGAAGAACAGGCAGATGGCCACGAACATGGCGCCGAAGCTCTCGCCGAACACGGTGCCGAAGGCGGTCTGGGCCAGATTGGCCTTGTTGATGGTCTCGGGGATGGTGCCAGCGGCCAGAGGGCCGTCGGCGGTGTACAGGGTGGAGATGATGACCAGCGCGTTCAGGGTCAGCACCACGAAGGTATCGATGAACACGCCCACCATGGCGACCACGCCCTGGTCATGGGGGTCCTTCACGTTGGCCTGGGCGTGGGCGTGGGGAGTGGAGCCCATACCGGCCTCATTGGAGAACAAGCCCCGCTTGGCGCCCTGGCTGATGGCGGTCTTGATGGCGTAGCCAAAGCCGCCGCCGATGATGGCCTGGGGCTGGAAGGCATATTGGAAGATCATGCCGATGGTGGCGGGGATGTACTTGATCCGGGCGATCAGAACCACCAGGCCGCCCAACAGGAAGATAGCTGCCATGACCGGGACCACCTTCTCCGTGACGGAGGCCAGCCGCTGCACTCCGCCCAGGAAGATCACGGCGCAGATGACGACCAGCACGGCGCCCACGATCCAGGCGGGAACGCCGAAAGCGGTCTCAAAGGTGGAGCCGATGGAGTTGGACTGCACCATGCAGCCCATGAAGCCCAGGGCCAGAATGATGGCCACGGCGAAGAAGCCGGCCAGGAACTTGCCGAAGCCGCCCTGGAACGCGGTGGTGATGTAGTACACGGGGCCGCCGTGGACGGTGCCGTCTTTGTCCACCTTCCGGGTCTGGAGAGCCAGGGTGGCCTCCGCGTAGATGGTGGCCATGCCGAAGAAGGCGATGATCCACATCCAGAAGATGGCGCCGGGGCCGCCGGTGAGGATGGCGCCGGAGGCGCCCACGATGTTGCCGGTTCCCACCTGGGCGGCGATGGCGGTGGCCAGCGCCTGGAAGGAGCTCATGCCGCTCTCCTGCTTTTCGCCCCGCAGGGACAGGTTTCCAAAGACCTTCCTCATGCCCTCGCCAAAGCAGCGGACCTGCACGAAACGGGTCTTGATGGAATACCACAGGCCCACCGCGATCAGCAGAAAGACCAGGATATAGCTGGACAGATAGTTGTTGATGTTGCATACAATGGGATACAGAACGCTTTCCAAAGATTCTAACATGCTTTTCCCTCCAAAAATAAACGGAACGGCTGAAAATGAGCCGCTCCGAAAAAGAAAGTACAGTCGCGCACGGACAGGATCTGTCCGTGTTTTCCCACTCTGTCCTTTTACCTGAGAGATTCAGCGGCAACGCCGCCTTGCACCTTCGGTACTCATCATTGAGCTTCTCCAGAGCCACATCCATTCTTAGTCCCCGCCCGGTGATCTCCGGGCGCCTGAGAGTTTTACTCCTTCGGCAGGCTTTCGCCATTCCCCTAAGAACTTCGTTTGCCGTTCTTCAATTGTGGTATAACCTTACCATGATGATGCGGGGATGTCAATTGCGCTTTTTCACAAATCGTCCGTGTGTGAGGGACGGATATTTCCGATATATAGACATTTTTGACGAAAAAGCAGCCAGCCGCGCTACCCGGGCACGGCCAGCTGTTCTCAAGCTCTGCCCATATGTCATGCGTCTCACCGCGCCGGGGCTCCTCTGCCCGGAGCGGCCCGGGCCGCTCCGTCACAGCTCCTCCACAGATACAACGCCCTCTGTGACGCTGATGCGCTCCAACAGCTGCTCCACCTTGCACTTTTTATTCAGCCGCAGGGAGAAAATGGCGCAGGCATTGTGATGCTCGCTGACCGTGGAGCGGGTGATCTCCATATTCAAGACCTTCAAATTCAGATCCCGGTACAGGGCCAGGACCCTTTCCAGGCACTTCTTGTCCATATACTCCATGTACAGGTTGATCTCGGGAGCGTTTTCCAGTATCCGGTACTCCACTTTGGAGAAAAACAGCTCTGCCGCCAGCAGAAGCGCCGTAGCCAAAAGGCCGCCCTCGTAGAAGCCGCCGCCCAAACACAATCCCACGATGGCCGCCGTCCACAGTCCCGCCGCAGTGGTCAAGCCCTTGACCCGCTGGCGCCGGGTGACGATGATGGTGCCCGCGCCGATGAAGCCCATGCCTGCCACCACCTGGGCGCCGAGACGGGCCATGTCGGTGAAGTAGTGCATATACAGATAGAGGAATTGGCTGGTCAGCGTGGTCATCGCCGCGCCCAGGCAGATCAGGATATGGGTGCGGAAGCCCGCCGGACGGCGCTTGTACTCCCGCTCGATGCCGATGAGCCCGCCGCAGACCACCGCCAGGATCATCCGCAGCGCCACAGAGGCCACTGTCACCATTCTAAGTCCGTCAAATATCGTTAACATGTCGGTTTCCCCCCCTCAGATCTCATCAATGGTCCGCACGGAATCCAGCTCGGAGATCGCCGCCAGGACCTGCGTGTGCATCTGCCGGTGCTTCAGCCGGATGGAGAACACCGCGCTGGGATTGCGGAGCTTCTCCTGCCGCCCGTGGTCGATATCCACATCGTAGATCTGCACGTCCTGGGCCTTGACGCGGTTGATGATCTCCCCCACATCGTCCAGGGAGTCAAACTCCACATAGATGTTCATGTTCAGGGCGTTTTCCACCACGTAGTTCTCCACATGGGGCAGCACCCGGATGACCAGGGAGATCAGCAGGAAGGCCAGGAACACGCACTCATAGAACCCTGCGCCGATGGCAAGGCCCGTGCAGGCGGAGGCCCACAGGCCCGCGGCGGTGGTCATGCCCTTGACCTCCTGCCGCCCGGTGACGATGATGGTGCCCGCCGCCAGGAAGCCGATGCCGTTGATGACCTGGGCGCCGAACCGGGCCACGTCGGTCCGGGTGCCGATCTCCGCCGCCCAATCCACCCATTCATGGGTCAGCATATGGTATTCATACAGGCTCAGCAGAACTGTCAGCGCGGCGCCCAAACACACCAGCATATAGGTCCGCATACCCGCCGCGCGGCGTTTTCTCCCCCGCTCCAATCCGATCATTCCGCCGAAGAACATGGCCAAAACCAGGCGGAGCACCACGGCCGCAAAATTCATCTGCCGCAGGTAATCCAATGCTTGAATCACAGCGGTCCCTCCCTTTTCCAAAATCCAATCGTCGCTTGATATGGTCCATTCACTTGAAAAATCGCACGGGATTTTTCAAGCGGGCGATGCCCGCTGTGCGTAAAGCGCACAGTGATTGCCTATGAAATGCAAATCAAGGCCGCGGTCCGCGGCCTGTCACAGCGCACATGCGCTGTGACACTTGAAAAGTGAATGGATCACGTTTCAAGTGATTTGATTATAATTTGAAAAGGAAGAACTGGCCGAGCCACTTCTTCCTCTTTCGCATTTTGTCACTATGGCACGCCTGTTTTCGGCTGGAAACGTTTGCGTATGCACACTATCCAGCATTCAGCCGCCTTAGTCTGTATATACTTTTACCATCCAGTCACATTTTTGTCAATAATTTTCTGACTATTCCGCCTGTTTTTGGATATTTTCACAAACAGCCTTTTATTTTTTTGTCATTCCGACGGTCTCCACCCCCTCCAGGACCGGACCATACGCTCATCCCAGCATAACATCCAGCAGCATCATGATGAGGAACCCGGCCATCACGCTGGCGGTGCCCGCATGGGAGTGCTCTCCCAGCTGCGCCTCGGGGATCAGCTCCTCCACCACCACATAGATCATGGCTCCCGCCGCGAAGGACAGGATCCAGGGCATAACACCGGCGACGCTCCCGGCAATCAGCACTGTCAGCAGGCCAAAGACCGGCTCCACGACCCCGGAGGCCGCGCCGCAGAGAAAAGCCCTTCCCTTTGAAACGCCCTGGGACCGCATGGGCAGGGATACGGCGGCGCCCTCCGGGAAATTTTGCAGGCCCATGCCGATGGCCAGCGCCAGGGCAGCCGCCAGGGTGCCGGGTGCGGCGTCCTGGGCGGCCACGGAGAAGCTGAGTCCCACCGCCATGCCCTCCGGGATGTTGTGGAGCGTCACCGCCAGAACGATCATGGTGGTCCGCCTCCAGTGGGCGGGCAGCCCCTCCGCTTCCTCACTGCCGATGTGGAGATGGGGCAGCAGCCGGTCCAATGCCATCAAAAACAGCCCGCCCAGAACGAATCCGCCGCCCACCGGCAGCAAAATGCCCTGGCCCCGTGCCTCCGCCAGATCCATGGCGGGGATCAGCAGCGACCACACCGACGCGGCGATCATCACCCCCGCCGCAAACCCCAGAAACACCTTCTGCATGGTGTGGGTCATATCCGTTTTCAAGAAAAACACCATTGCCGCGCCCAGCACCGTGGCAAGGCAGGTAAAGCCCGTGCCCAAAGCCGCGTAAAGCAGTTCACGCTGTAACATCTCTCCGCCTCCTTTTTCTTGTATATAGTCAATTAACTTGAAAAATAGCAAAGCTGTTTTTCAAGCGGGCAATGCCCGCTGTGCGCGAAGCGCACGGTTAATGACTATGAAATCTAAATCAAGGCCGCTTTCGCGGCCTGTCACAGCGCATACGCGCTGTGACACTTGAAAAGTGGTTTTACCACTTTTCAAGTTATTTGATTATAGTATCATGGTTCTGGTCAAAAAGATGTGCCAATTACAACAGAACTTCTCTTTAACAAAAGACCGGCTGTTCCCAGCCGGCCTCTGTCGCTTTTAGAAATCCGCGTTGCCCACGGTGCGGGGATGGGGCAGCACGTCCCGGATGTTGCTGACGCCGGTGAGATACATCACCAGCCGCTCAAAGCCCAGGCCGAAGCCCGCGTGCTTGCAGCTGCCGTAGCGCCGCAGGTCGCAGTACCACCAGTAGTCCTCGGGCTTCATGCCAAGCTCGGCAATCCGGCCCTCCAGCAGCTCCAGGCGCTCCTCGCGCTGGCTGCCGCCGATGATCTCGCCGATGCCGGGCACCAAACAGTCCGCCGCGGCCACGGTCCTGCCGTCGTCGTTCATGCGCATGTAGAAGGCCTTGATCTCCTTGGGATAGTCGGTGACGAACACCGGGCGCTTGTACACCTGCTCGGTGAGATAGCGCTCGTGCTCGGTCTGGAGGTCGCAGCCCCAAAACACCTTGTAATCGAATTTGTCGTTGTTCTTCTCCAGGATCTCCACAGCCTCGGTGTAGCTCACCCGGCCGAAGTCGGAGGATGCCACATGCTCCAGCCGCGCCAGCAGGCCCTTGTCCACAAAGCTGTTGAAGAAGGCCAGCTCGTCGGGGCAGCGCTCCATCACCCGGCGGATGACGAACTTGATCATGGCCTCCGCCACGTCCATATACCCCTTCAGGTCGGTAAAGGCCATCTCCGGCTCGATCATCCAGAATTCAGCGGCGTGGCGCTGGGTGTTGGAGTTCTCCGCCCGGAAGGTGGGGCCGAAGGTGTACACATCGCCGAAGGCCATGGCGAAGTTCTCCGCGTTCAGCTGGCCGGACACGGTGAGGTTGGCGGGCTTGCCGAAGAAGTCCTGGGTGTAGTCCACGGTGCCGTCCTCGTTCCGGGGCGGGTTCTCGGGGTCCAGGGTGGTGACCCGGAACATCTCCCCGGCGCCCTCGCAGTCGCTGGCGGTGATGATGGGGGTGTGGACGTAGACGAAGCCCCGCTGCTGGAAAAACTCATGGATGGCGTAGGCCGCCGCGCTCCGCACCCGGAAGGTGGCGGAGAACAGGTTGGTCCGGGGCCGCAGGTGCTGGATGGTCCGCAGGAACTCCACGCTGTGGCGCTTCTTCTGCAGGGGATAGTCCGGCGTGGAGGCACCCTCCACCTCAATGGCGGTGGCCTTCAGCTCCAGAGGCTGCTTGGCCTCCGGCGTCAGCACCACGGTGCCGGTGACGATCAGGGCCGCGCCCACGTTCTGGGCGGCGATGTCCTTATAATTTTCCAGCGCCCCGGCCTCCATGACCACCTGCAGGTTCTTGAAGCAGGAGCCGTCATTCAGCTCGATGAAGCCGAAGTTTTTCATGTCCCGGATGGTGCGGGCCCAGCCGCCCACGGTGGCTTCCTTTCCGGAGAGGGTCTCGCTGTCGGCAAAAATTGCCGCGATTTTTGTATAGCTCATTGAAATTCACCCGTTTTCTCGTTTTAGTAGGCACAATAATGGTGTATTGTACTCCATTTCAACGGGTTTTACAAGGGGAAACGGGAATTTTTGGTGTCAGGTGCAGTTCCGGTCCAGAATGCCCCAGATGGCCTCCGCCTGCTCCGCCGTCAATGAGACCTGACCGCCCTCAAAACGGGCGTACTGCTCTGTCGACAGGGCCACACCGTAGCTGCCGGCGGTCGTTTCCACCGTGTACTCCGGCAGGCACTTGCAGAGCGGTCCGATATAATCCAGGGAGGCCAGCAGCTCCGTCAGGTCTGCGGCGGTCTGGCCGGTGACGGTGCGGACCTCCGGTTCTCCGCCCAGACAGGCCCGGGTCACGGTGACAGCACTGCAGTTCCGCTCCAGGATACCCTGGATGGTCTCCATCTGCTCCGCCGTCAGATCGGCCTGCCCGGCCTCACAGCGGGCGAAGCTCTCCGTCAGGTTCACCCCATACCCGTCGCCGAACTCTGTGTCCACAGTGAACTCCTTGGGACAGCGGCAGACGCGGTTGGGGTCGTAAGCCAGATTGATGAGGATGTCCGTCAGGGCCACGGAGTCGCTGCCCCAGAAGGAATAGGTCTCGCCGTCCAGAGTCACCTCCGTGACGGTGTTGCCGCAGTAGCCGGAGACGGGGTCCGCCACGGTCTCCGGCTCCGCCGCCGGGTCGTGGGCGTGGAAAACATAGCCAAGCTCCTCCAAACGGGTCAGCGTCTCCTCCGGCAGGTCCGCCGCGGAACCGCCCGCCAGCTTCTCACAGGAGTAGGCGCCGGTCTGGCCGGGATAGCTGTCATGGATACCGTCATAAGTGATCCGGATCTGGTCGCCGGTGTCCAGACCGTCGAACAGCCCGCCGTCCTCGCTCTGGTCGGACATCACGATGGGTGAGCCGTCCTCCGTGACGATCAGCGCCGCGCCGTCCGCTGTCTGGAGATACCGGCCCTCCAGTTCCGAATGGGTCTCGCCGCCGCAGGCGGTCAGCGCCAGGGCACACAGCATAACGCAGAGATGGATCAGATATTTTTTCATGTGGATCTCTCCTTCTTTTACGAAATGGCCTCGCCGCCCACGGTGTAATCGCCCCAGTGTCCATCGGCATTGCGGACAGCGGTGCAGTCGGTGAAGTAATAGGCTCCCAGACCGGAGCGCCACTTTTCCGCGTCAAAGCGGACCGCGTCATAGGCCGGTGGTTTCTCTCCCGGGGCGATATTCGGCAGGCTGAAAACCACCGGCTCATCGCTCTCGGTGATGGAGAACAGACAGCCGTCGGTCCACTGCCAGAATTTCGCGTCCGCAGGCGCGCCGCCGCCCAGAGGCTCCCCGGTGATATAGCCCTGCTCCACCAGCTCGTCATAGGTGCCTTCCACCGACTCCGCCCCGTGCTTTCCGGCGAAGGCCCAGGCCACAGCGGCCCGCTCGCTTTCAGACAGGCTGGTCCGGGACAGGTCCACGCCGATATAGGTCAGGCTGTCGCTGTTCAGGCCGGGGTCCACCGCCCACAGGTCCTCCAGGACCCGGAGATACAGGGCGCAGCGGTCGTCAAAGCCCTCGGTGCGGAGGTTGACGGCGGTGACGTTGGCGAACTGGGCGGGCCAGGAGTCCAGAACCATGCCGTCATCGTCATAGGTGATCTCCGCCAGAGCGCCCGCGAGGCTTCCGGCAGGCAGGTTTTGATAGGCCCCCGGCGCTGTCAGGTCAATGGGCTGGCCGTCCAGCGTTACGGTCAGGCCCTCCAGCGGCAGATCGTAGACCACACTGCTCTCCGTGTCCGCCAGCAGCACACTGCCTTTTTCCTCCGACACGACCCGGCAGAGGACGGCAGCAGCGGCGGGCTGGGCTGTCCCGCCGTCCGTCTGCTCCTCGCCGGAGGGCGTGCCGCCTGGGGCCGGAGCGTCTGTGCCAGCAGCCGTTGTACAGCCCACCAGCAGGCAGGCGCAGAAGTACAGACTTAAAAATAACGTCCATTTTTTCATGAAGAACCGCCTCCTTTGCCCATTTAGTCGGCGCAGGAGGCGGGTTTGTTCCATATTTTCCAGAAAAATCATCCAAGAACGAGGAAAAATGTCCAGGGCGCGGTGGCAATGGCCATGGTCAGGGCGATCATGTGCCGCTCCCGGGGGGAAAGGGCGGTCAGGCTCCGCTTGACCAGAAAGCGGTCAAACAGGTAGATGCAAACGCCGGAGAGGACCACGGCGGCCAGGGTCCAGGTCAGGACCTCCGGGCTTTGGAAGGGACGGTAAAAATTCCAGCCGCCGTTTTTGTAAAGCAGCAGTTCATGGCCCAGGAACATCCAGAGGGAGCCGATGAAGTCCGCCAGAAAGCCAAAGAGCCACATGGGAAGCAGCAGCGTGCGGAGCAGGGCCTTGCGGTCCGGGCGCTTCAGGGCCGTCAGGGTCAGGAAGAGCACCAGAGCGTCGATCAGCAGGTTCAGGGGGATCACCGCCAGCCACGCCGGAGGAAATATCCACAGCATCCACACGGGGAAGATCAGATTGTAGAGCTTGACGTTACGCTCCATGGCGGCGCTCCCTTCTCCATCTCAGCAGCGCCCCCAGCAGGTTTCCCGCCAGAGCAAAGCCAGCCGCTGTCCAGACCTGGAACAGGGCGCTGGAATTATACAGAATAAACACCCAGAGGATGGGCAGCAGGCCGCAGGCGACGGGATACAGCAGGGCGGCGCCGAATCTGCGCCCGGCGCTCCAGCCGGTGCACAGGCAGAAGAAGGGAAGCAGCAGGTAGGGGTAGAACAGCCCTGTAAGGACCGGGATGTCGCCGCCGGATTCCAGCAGATGCAGCAGGGGCGGGACCAGCAGCTCCACGGCGGCGGCCAGGGCAAAATAGGCCAGAAGGGGGCGGACCTGGAGGGGACCGCCGGTGGTCCGGGCCGGGACCAGGCCCAGCCCCTCCCGGATACACCGCAGCTCCGCGCGCCAGTGGAGATACCGCAGGAACCAGACCACGGCGTAGGCAAACCAGTACAGCCCCAGCAGCACCAGCCATCCCTGCCAGACGGCAGGCAGCAGGCCGCAGACGGCGCAGAGGCCCAGGTACAGGGCCGAGGAGACCAGCAGATGGACGGCGGTGCGGACCGCCACCGCCCCTCCGGTGCCCTCCATGGGCGGCACCGCCAGGCCAACGGAAGCGCCGAAGGCAAAGGCCAGGGTCAGCTCCAGCCCCAGCAGCCCCTGCCAGGGCCAGCCGGTGGCGTCCAGCACCGCGCTGCGGACGATGAGGCTGTCGTTATGACCGGGCATGACGCTGAGGGAGTTCAGCCAGATGACCACCAGAGGCACCAGCGCCATGGCGGCCAGGCCGCCCAGCAGTCCCCACAGGAGCTGGCGGCGCAGCAGGGCGGGTTCATAAAATTCATTCCAACGCTCTCTCATAGGCCCAGCGCCTCCTTGATTTTTTTCACATACCGGCGGGAAGCATAGGTGACGGTCCCGCCGGTCAGGGTCATGCGGATGGTGCCGGTGAGGGACAGGTCCAGCGCCGTCACCTGCCGCAGGTTCACGATCTCCGAGTGGGAGATGCGGACAAAGCGGCGGTCCAGCAGGGCCTCCAGCTCGTAGAGCCGCTGGCGCACCGTGTAGGTCCCATCCAGCGTCTGGACCCGGACCTCCTTCTCCTCCCCGTAAAACCGCAGGATGGATTCCGGTGGAAGCGGGACCGCGGTCCCCTCCCGGAAGCCCAAAAGGACTCCGCTCTCCGCTGTCAGCAGAGCCAGCAGCTCCTCCACCTCCGCCGTCCGGGCGGGAGCGTGGACCACCACCCGCGTCCGGGCCAGCGACGGCTCGATCTTCAACTCGACTTCCATGGGCTCCCTCCTTTCCCTCTTCAATATAAAGGATTTTTCCCCCGCCGTCCAGTGCTCCCGGACCATCGGCACATGGGGCGGGACCGTCGGCTGTCCGGCCGTTTCAAAGTGTCCCCCTCATTTTTCAAAATAGCTATTGACATTTTCGCGGAAATCAGTAAAATATAAATATATGATTATAAATTAAACTTTTGTTTATATCGAGGTGATCCCATGACACAGCGGGAACGGCAGCTTCTGAACTGGATCGAGGAAAATCCCCTAATCTCCCAGCAGGAGCTGGCGGATAAGGCCGGCATCACCCGGTCCTCTGTGGCGGTGCACATCTCCAACCTGATGAAAAAGGGCTATATCTCCGGCAAGGGCTACATCATCCACACGGCCCCCTATGTCACCGTAGTGGGCGGCGTGAATATGGATATCGGCGGCCGGCCCGGCGAGGCTCTGGTGCCCCAGGACTCCAACCCCGGCACGGTGCAGATGTCCCTGGGCGGCGTGGGCCGGAACATCGCCCACAACATGAGCCTGCTGGGCCTGGACGTGCGGATGCTGACGGTATTCGGCGACGACATGAACGCCCAGAAGATCGCGGCCTCCTGCGGCGAGCTGGGCATCGACATCTCCCAGTCCCCCATCATCCCCGGCGGGCGGACCTCCACATACCTCTTCATCAATGACGAAAAGGGCGACATGGCCCTGGCCGTCAGCGATATGGAGATCTACCGTCATCTGACGCCCCAGGTGCTGACAGCCCGGCAGAAGCTGCTGAACGCCAGCCAGGTGGTGGTCGTTGACACCAACATCCCCCAGGAGAGCATCGCCTGGCTGGCGGACAACTGCCCGGCGCCCATCTTCGCGGACCCGGTGTCCACTGCCAAGGCGGTGAAGCTGAAGCCGGTGCTGGGCAGGCTCCACACCCTGAAGCCCAACCGCATCGAGGCGGAGCTTCTCTCCGGCGTGCCCATCACAGACGAGGAGAGCCTCCACAGAGCCGCCGACGCCCTCCTTGCCACGGGATTGCGGCGGGTGTTCATCTCTCTGGGCGGCGACGGCGTGCTGGCCGCCGACCACAATCAGCATCTCTATCTGCCGGTGTTCCCGGCCCGGATGGTGAACACCACCGGCTGCGGCGACGCCTTCATGGCCGCCATCGCCTGGGCCTATCTCCAGGGCACGGACCTGGCGGGCACCGCCAAGGCGGGCCTGGCCGCCTCCTCCATCGCCATGGAGGGCCGGGAGACCATCAATTCCGCCATGAGCGAGCGGGCCTTAAAGGAACGGGCGGCCCTGTAAACGCCGCCCCGGCGGCAGACAGGCTCCGCCCATCTCTGCTTGAACAAAATTCGATCCATATAACATCATCTGGAGGTTTTTATCATGACGCTGAACAAATATCTCGACATTGCTCCCGAAGTGCAGAAGGCCCTGGACGAGGGCCGTCCCGTGGTGGCCCTGGAGTCCACCATCATCTCCCACGGCATGCCCTATCCCCAGAACGTGGAGACCGCGCTGAACGTGGAGAAGATCATCCGCGACAACGGCGCCGTACCCGCCACCATCGCCGTGCTGGGCGGCCGCCTGAAAGCCGGCCTCAGTGCGCAGGAGATCGACTACCTGGGCAAGACCGGCACCGCCGTGGCCAAGGCCAGCCGCCGCGACCTGCCCGTGCTGGTGGCCGAGGGCAGGGACGGCGCCACCACCGTCACCACCACCATGATCATCGCCCACATGGCGGGCATCCAGGTCTTTGCCACCGGCGGCATCGGCGGCGTGCACCGGGGCGCCGAGACCACCATGGACATCTCCGCCGACCTGGAGGAGCTGGCCCACACCCCCGTGATGGTGGTCTGCGCCGGCGCCAAGTCCATCCTGGACCTGGGCCTGACCCTGGAGTATCTGGAGACCCACGGCGTGCCCGTCATCGGCTACGGCACCGAGGAGCTGCCCGCCTTCTACACCCGCAAGTCCGGCTTCAAGGTGGACTACCGCATCGACACCCCCGAGGACCTGGCCAAGACCTTTTTCGTCAAGCAGGACATGGGCCTGGGCGGCGGCATGCTGGTGGCCAACCCCATCCCCGAGGCGTACTCCATGGACCACGAGGTCATCTCCAAGGCCATTGACGACGCCGTGGCCGAGTCCAGAAAGCTGGGCATCCACGGCAAGGAGACCACGCCCTTCCTGCTGGCCAAGATCAAGGACCTGACCGGCGGCGACTCCCTGAACTCCAACATCCAGCTGGTGTATAACAACGCCGCCCTGGCCGCCAAGACCGCCTGTGAGCTGGCAAAGCTTGTCAAGGCCTGATTTTTCTGATACACTGAACTGGCTGGGGCCTCCCCAGCCAGTTTTGTTATCTTTGGAGGGACATCTTATGGATGCGAAAGCGCTGTATCTGCCGGAGGCGCACAACGATTTTATCTGGTTCATCACGGGCTCTCCCTGGGGCCTGCTGGCTGTCTGGCTGGTGGTCATCAACCTGGTCACCTTCCTGGTGTTCGGCCTCGACAAATGGAAGGCCAAGTGGAAGGTGACCCACGAAGCCACCCGCCGGGTGCCCGAAAAGACGCTGTTTCTGCTGGCAGCCCTGGGCGGCAGCGTCGGCGCTCTGCTGGGGATGCGGGTCTGGCACCACAAGACCCTGCACCGCTCCTTCCGCATCGGTATCCCGCTCATTCTGCTTTTGCAGATCCTGATCCCCGCCGGACTGTCCCTGTACTGGAACGTGATCCGGTAATACGCTCCCGGGTCTCTTTCCTAACGGCCTTCCTTTCCGCCGCGCAAATTTTTCCCACGATCCATAGACTTGGACACCGCTCCCGCCCTTTCAGGCGGAAGCGGTGTCCTTTTCTTCTGCGGTGTCCCCTGCGGCCTCTGCGGATGGAGCGGCCGCTTCCTCCCCCTGGGCCAGATACATCTCCTCGCAGTCCTGCTGGGCCTTTTCCAAAATGCGCTTGGCCCGCTCCACCTCATGGGCCAGGTGGTAGTACATCTCTTTGAAATCGTCCATTCTATTATCCTCCTGTACTGAATTTTGCAATATAAATCATAATATATGTTTATAACGCAATTTGCAATACAATTGTCTTACAAAATATAAGACAGGTGATACTTGTGGCTTTCAAAATTCCCAAGCCCCCATCCTCCACCAACAAGTCTATCCGGTTTTCCAACAACATGATTCAGGAAGTCGAAGCCGCTATCCGTGGACAGGACTGCACCTTCTCCGCCTTTGTGGTGGCCGCCGTGCGGGCCGCGCTGGATGACCTGAAGGAACAGGAGAAGCAGGAACGGAACCATTCATAAAGCAGCTCCGGGAAGAGGACCTCTTCCCGGAGCTCTCTTTATAGCGCGACCACGCCGGTGGCGATCTTCCGCCGGAACGCCCCGTCGTGCTCCACAAACAGCATGGTGGGCCGGAACTCCAGCAGCAGTTCCTCGATCTGCATCCGGGACCAGACGTCCACATAGTTCAGCGGCTCGTCCCAGAGGTACAGGTGGGCGCTCTCGCACAGGCTTCTGGCAATGAGGGCCTTTTTCCGCTGTCCGGCGGACCAGTCCGCCATGTCCTTTTCAAACTGCGCCCGGGAAAAATCCAGCTTCCGCAGGATCGCCAGCAGCAGCGTCTCGTCCACACCGCTCTCCCGGGCGTAAGCCCGCAGGCTCCCCCGCAGGTGGGAGGTGTCCTGGGGCACGTAGGAGATGGTCATGCCGGACAGCCGCGTCAGCGTCCCGGTCCCCGTCACCGCCGTCTCTCCCCGCAGGAATTTCAAAAGGGTGGACTTGCCGCTGCCGTTGCCGCCGTCCAGCGCCACCCGCTCCCCCGGCTCCAGCCGGAAGGTCAGCGGCCCGCAGACCTGCTTCTCCCCATAGAACAGGGACACCCCCGCCAGGTCCAGCAAACGGCCCCGGGCGGTGAGCGGGCGCAGCTTCAGCGCCTCGGTCCTCTCCAGGTCCTTCAGCAATCCGGCCTTTTCCTCCAGCGCCTTCTGCCGCCGCTGGTCGATGGACTTGGCCCGCTGCATCATCTTGGCGGACTTGTGGCCGATATAGCCCCGGTCCGGCCGCAGCCCGGAGTTCCGGCTCCCCGTCTTGGCGGACTCGACCTTGTCAGACCAGTCCGAGGTCCGGGCCGCCGCCTGCCGCAGGCGCCCCACCTCCTTTTGGAGCTGCTGGTTTTGCGCCAGCTCAAAGGCGTCCCGCCGGGACTTGTTCTCCCACCAGGAGGAGAAATTTCCGCTCTGGACCTCCGCCCCCGTCCTGTTCAGCGCCAGGATGTGGTCCACACAGCCGTCCAGAAGATCCCGGTCGTGGGACACCAATAAAAACCCCCGCTTTTTCCGCAGATAGGCCGCCACCGCCCGCCGTCCGGCGGCGTCCAGGTGGTTGGTGGGCTCGTCGATCAAAAGGTAGCGGTCCTCCCCGCAGAACAGCGCTGCCAGCAGGCATTTGGTCCGCTCCCCGTTGGACAGGGTGGAAAACGGACGGTACAGCGCCCCGGCGTCCACGCCCAAAAGGCCGGTCTCCCGCAGGAATTCCCACGCCTCCGCCTCCGGGCGGAGGCCGCAGAGCACCTCCAGCGTCATCTGGGACGGGTCACGCACCGCATCGGGAAAATAGGCGCAGGGCGGCGCGCCCAAAATACTGCCGCCATGGGGGTATTCCCCCATCAGCAGCCGCAAAAATGTGGTCTTTCCCCGGCCGTTTCGGCCCAGGAAGCCCAGCTTCCACTCCGTATCAATTTGAAAACTGGCGTGGTCATAGACCGGATCGCTGCTGCCCGGATAGGCAAACGTCAGGTCCTTCACCCGGATCATGGACATATCCATCCCTCCTACATGCAACAAATACAAAAATGAGCCGCAGGAAAACTTTCCTGCGGCTCATCGGACAGCATGACGCCTCCGTCTTGCACGGAGGGGCGGTATGTTCCAAGGCGCAAAAGGATGTTCGCTTTCCTGCTCTCCGGCGCCGGGCAGACCATCCCCTTGGGGGACTCCTTACAGCGCCCTGTCCTATTTCAGCAGGAAGCAGACTTCATCCTTTCACCCCTTTCCTTTTTATGCGTGTCCATCATAACAGTCCCGGCTTTATCTGTCAAGATATAAGCTGTACTTATGCCACGCTTGTGAAAATAAACTTCCCCGCATGCCCAAAACCCTCTTTCTTTTTCGACGGTTTCGTGGTATATTTTTCAGGCACGCAAAAGTAATACCTTTTGAGATACTGGATATTGGAGGTCGCTATGAACGTTCTGTCTGATATTGAGATCGCACAGTCCTGTGCCATGAAGCCCATCACCGAGATCGCCAAGACCGCAGGTGTGGCGGATGAGTATTTGGAGCTGTACGGCAATTACAAGGCCAAGGTGGACTACCGCCTGCTGCGGGAGAGCAAGCGCCCCGACGGCAAACTGATCCTGGTCACCGCCATCAATCCCACCCCCGCCGGCGAGGGCAAGACCACCACCACCGTGGGTCTGGCCGACGCCATGCGGAAGCTGGGCAAAAACACCCTGGTAGCCCTGCGGGAGCCGTCCCTGGGCCCCGTGTTCGGCGTGAAGGGCGGCGCCGCCGGCGGCGGCTATGCCCAGGTGGTGCCCATGGAGGACATCAACCTCCACTTCACCGGCGACTTCCACGCCATCGGCGCCGCCAACAACCTGTGCGCCGCCATGCTGGACAACCACATCCAGCAGGGGAACGCCCTGGGCATCGACGTGAAGAAGATCACCTGGAAGCGCTGCGTGGACATGAATGACCGGCAGCTGCGGAACATCGTGGACGGCCTGGGCGGCCGGATGCAGGGCGTGCCCCGGGAGGACGGCTTCGACATCACCGTGGCCTCCGAGATCATGGCCGTGCTCTGCCTTTCCGCCGATATCCCCGACCTGAAGGCCCGCCTGGGCCGCATGGTGGTGGCCTATGCCTACGACGGCAGGCCCGTCACCGCCCACGACCTGAAGGCCGAGGGCGCCATGGCCGCCCTGCTGAAGGACGCCCTGAAGCCCAACCTGGTCCAGACCCTGGAGGGCACCCCCGCCTTCATCCACGGCGGTCCCTTCGCCAACATCGCCCACGGCTGCAACTCCGTCATGGCCACCCGGATGGCCATGCGCCTGGCGGACTACGCCGTCACCGAGGCGGGCTTCGGCGCGGACCTGGGCGCTGAAAAATTCCTGGACATCAAGTGCCGTCTGGCGAATCTGAAGCCCAGCGCCGTGGTGGTGGTCGCCACCGTCCGGGCACTGAAAAACCACGGCGGCGTGCCCAAGGCGGAACTGAATACCGAGAACCTGGAGGCCCTGGAGAGGGGCCTGCCCAACCTGCTCCAGCATGTGGAGAACATCACCCAGGTGTTCGGCCTGCCCTGTGTGGTGGCCATCAACGCCTTCCCCACCGACACCGCCCGTGAGCTTCAGCTGGTAGAGGACAGATGTAAGGAGCTGGGCGTCAATGTAGCCCTCAGCGAGGTGTGGGCCAAGGGCGGCGAGGGCGGCCTCGCCCTGGCGGAGGAGGTCGTCCGCCTGTGCGAACAGCCCAATGACTTCCGCTTTGCCTATGACACGGAGGACAGCATCGAAAAGAAGCTGAACGACATCGCCAAAAACATCTACCATGCCGACGGCGCGGTGCTGACCGCCAACGCCCAGAAGCAGATGAAGGAGCTGGAGGCCCTGGGCTTCGGCAAGCTGCCCATCTGCATGGCCAAGACCCAGTACTCCTTCTCCGACGACGCGGCCAAGCTGGGCGCACCCAAGGACTTCACCATCACGGTGCGGAATCTGAAGGTCTCCGCCGGCGCCGGCTTCCTGGTGGCCCTCACCGGCGACATCATGACCATGCCGGGTCTGCCCAAGGTCCCCGCCGCTGAAAAGATTGACGTGGACGAGAACGGCAAGATCACCGGATTGTTCTAAGCGGCATGGTCATGCCGCCGCAGGTGCGGCGTGCAAGCGTTTTGCCCCAGGCAAAACCTTGAAATCGGCCGAATTCATTTCGGACGATTTGAATCAAATCCGGGGTCCCCGTGCGGCCCCGCCGCATGGGGCCATGCCGGGCCTTCCCAAGGTCCCTGCCGCTGAAAAGATCGACGTGGATGAGAACGGCAAGATCACCGGGCTGTTCTAAAAATAGCCAAAAAAGGCAGCTGGATGATCGCTCCAGCTGCTTTTTTGCTGTGATCGTTCACCCATTCTCCGCGTCTGACTGGGATAAAAAGGTCTCCTCAGCCGCTTGCTGGGCCTGGATCAGAATATCCCGGACCTGTCCGAAATTCTGCCTCTCCAAGGCGGAAACCGCATCCGTCAGAGCGTTGAACAGCTGAAAATGCAGCGTCTTATATAGTCAATTAACTTGAAAAATCGCATGCGATTTTTCAAGTTAATTGACTATAGAAATGCAAATCAAGGCCGCGGTCCGCGGCCTGTCACAGCGCAGATGCGCTGTGACACTTGAAAAATGAATTTATCACGTTTCAAGTGATTTGATGATAATCTGTCATTCTGTTCACCTCCCTTATATTTTAGGACATATTGTCCAATATTTCAATAGGACAATATGGACAAAATATACTGGCATCAGGTGATATTTATGAAGCTGCGGATCCGCGACCTGCGGGAGGACCGGGATTTGAAGCAAAAGGCCCTCGCTGACTACCTGCTGTGCGACCAGAGTCTGTATTCCAAATATGAGCGCGGCGAACGCCCGCTTCCGCTGGAACTTGCGGACAGGCTGGCCGACTATTTTGGCACCAGTGTGGATTATCTCCTGGGCCGCACGGATGAAAAGGCCCCCTATCCTCCCAGCAAGCGCAAATAAACCGCTCTGTTCTTTGAACAGAGCGGTTTTATGATGGAGACAGGGGCCGCCTTACTGCGGCAGTGTCTGCACCACGCCCCGGGCGCAGTCCACGGATACCAGGGTGCCGTCCGTCAGGCGGCGGGTGGCGTCGGCGGCTCCCAGGATCACCGGCTTATCCAGCGTCAGGCCCACCGTGGCGGTGTGGCTGTCGGTGCTGGCCTCCTCACTGATGACGGCCGCGGCTTTGCGGATATAGGGCAGGAGGTCGTTGGTGGTGTAGGGCACCACCAGCACGTCGCCGGGGCGGAATTTCTCCGCCACATCCTCCAGTGTGCGGCAGACGCACAGCGGGCCGCTGGCCTTCTGCTCCCCCACGCCCACGCCGTTCAGCAGGGAGCCGCCCACCTGGTGGACGCGGATCATGTTGGTCGTGCCGGCAACGCCCACAGGCACGCCGGCGGTGACCACCACCAGGTCCCCCTGCTTTACAAGGCCGGCCTCCTCCGCCGCCTGAACGGCAAAGTCCACCAGCTCGTCGGTGCTGCTGGCATAGGGCATGGTCAAGGGCTCCACACCCCAGTACAGGGCCATCTGCCGCTGGACCTGGGGATCCAGCAGGAGCGCGACCACCGTGGTGCTGGGCCGGAAGCGGCTGACCATCTGGGCGGTGACGCCCCGCTGGCTGACTGTGAGGATGGCGTCCGCCCCGATGTCCAGGGCGGTGGTGCAGGCGGCGTGGGCCGTGGCCGCGGTGATGGACAGGCGCCTGCCGCTGTTCTTCACCGGCTTGCCGTAGTCGATGTTGGCCTCGGTCCGGCGGGCAATGGCGTCCATGGTGTGGACGGCCTCCACCGGGTATTTGCCCGCCGCCGTCTCGCCGGAGAGCATGATGGCGGAGGTGCCGTCATAGATGGCGTTGGCCACGTCGGTGATCTCCGCCCGGGTGGGCCGGGGATTCTCCATCATGGAGTCCAGCATCTGGGTGGCGGTGATGACCGGCTTGCCGCAGGCCACGCACTGGGCGATCATATCCTTTTGGATGATGGGGATCTCCGTGAAGTCGATCTCCACGCCCATGTCGCCCCGGGCCACCATGATGCCGTCCGCCACCGCCAGGATATCCGGCAGGTTGCTGACGCCCTCCTGGTTTTCGATCTTGGCGATGATGCGGATATTGGAGCCCGCCTTATCCAGCAGGCCGCGGATCTCCCGCACGTCGGCGGCGGTGCGGACAAAGCTGGCGGCGATGTAGTCAAAGCCCTGCTCCACACCGAACAGGATATCGTCCCGATCCCGCTGGCTCATATAGGGCATGGACAGCCGGACGTTGGGCACGTTGACGCCCTTGTTGTTTTTCATGGTGCCGTCGTTCTCCACCCGGCAGCGGATGGAATGGGCGGTGGTCTCCAGCACGGTCAGGCGGACCAGGCCGTCGTCCAGCAGGATGGTGTCCCCTGCCTTCACATCGCCGGGCAGATCGGCGTAGGTGATGGCGCAGCGGGTCTCGTCGCCCACGATATCCTCCGTGGTCAGGGTGAATTCCGTGCCGCCGGTCAAGTGGACGGAGCCGTTTTCAAAGGACTTCAGGCGGATCTCGGGGCCCTTGGTGTCCAGCATCGCCGCCACCGGCAGGTCCATCTCCTCCCGCAGAGCCTTCAGTGCCTCCAGGCGGGCCTTGTGCTCCGCATGGGTGCCATGGGAGAAATTGAAGCGGGCCACGTTCATGCCAGCCTCCAGCATCTCCCGCAGAACGCCCTCCCGGTCCGTGGCAGGCCCCAGGGTGCAGACGATCTTCGTTTTCCTCATAAGTAGTTCCACCTTTCCTTAGGTAATCGTTTTTCTCCATTGTGGATTGTATCACAGCTCCGTAAAATGTGGAAGGGGCATTCGGGAGTGTCCAAACACGCAGTTAAAGGAAGTCAAAGAGAGAAAATGGCACAGCAATCCCTGGATGTTTGGAGC
>NZ_CANRMB010000045.1 GCF_947631635.1 uncultured Dysosmobacter sp. | reverse complement strand
ATTTCTTCCATGCCTCTTTTGTCTGTTTCCTCATATCCCTTATTATATCATCAAATCTTTATTTTGGACACTCCCAGCTTTCCGCGGCCAGGGAAATCTGCCCGGCCTTCAGGACTCCCGCCTCCTGGAGCACAGCCAGAAGCTGTCCCCGGTCCGCCCCCTCCGGCAGCTTTTCCTCCAGGGCCGGGGGCAGGATCAGCGGCGGCAGCGGCGCCGACTCGTCATACAGCGGCAGCACCACCGGATTCCGGCAGGACAGGTCCGTCCGCTGGTCGAACAACACCAGCGCCTCCGCCCCCTCCAGCTGGTCCTTCGCGGGTCCCAACAGCAGTGACACACCGTACTCCCGCCGCAGCTGGCGGCAGAGGTCCTCGCCGCCATAGGGCAGGTCCAGCAGCACATACCGGTGCCGCAGCGTGAGCTCCGTCACCGTGCGCACCAGTTCCCCGGTGAGCTGTGCGCCGCACACCGCCACTTTGGCGCCCGCCGCGGGCAGCCCCTGCTTTGCAAGGCCGAACCGCACCCAGTCCGCCGCCAGCCGCCGCCGGAGCGCCTGGGTGGACACCGGCCGCAGGCCGCTTTTCTCCAACTGTTCCCAATAGGAGAAATTTTCCGGCAGAACGACCCGCACTACGCCCTGTTTCCGCAGCCGCTTCCCCGCCGCCAACACCCGGCGGCGCAGGACCGCGTCCGGCGTTTTCGGCCCCCGCAGAAGCTCCACGCTGAGGAACCGCATATGCAGGACGCTGCGGGCTTCCAGCGTCACATGCTTTTGTTTTTTTCCCGGCTGCGGGCTTTTCCATACCAAGATACCGACCATAAAATCATCCTCCCGCTCCATGGTATGGCGTGGGAGGATGATTTATGTCGCTTAACCGGCCTTGGTATAGCCCGTCAGATATTTCAAAGGATCGATGCGGGTCCCGTTCTCCGTGATCTCAAAGTGGAGATGGGGACCGGTGGAGTGGCCGGTGGAGCCTGTGATGCCCAGCACCGCGCCCTGGTTCACATAGGTGCCGGCCTCCACCTTCCGGCTGCTCATATGGGCGTACAGGGTGGTGTTTCCGCTGCCGTGAGAGACCACCACGTAGTTGCCGTAGGAACGGGAATACTGGGACACGATGACCGTGCCCGCTTTGGCGGCGTGGACCTCCGTGGTATAGCCCACCCGGCCGATGTCCACGCCCTTGTGGTTGGTGGAGCCGATGCCGCCGGGGGATGCCCGCCCGCCGAAGGTGGACGTGATGTAACGGCTGCTGACCGGCCAGATATAGCCGCCCAGCGCCGCGTTGGAGGGCTTGCCCTGAGCCGCCTGCTGCGCCGCCAGCTCCCGGGACAGGCGCTGGATCTCCGCCTGCACGGCCGCCTCATCCGCGGAGAGATCGTCCATGTCCTCCTGGTATTCCGACTGGCTGGCCCGCAGCTGCGCCACCAGAGCGTTGGCGGCCTCCCGCTGCTGGTTCAGCTGGCTGCGCTTGGTCACCAGGTCCCGCTTTGCGGCTTCGGACTCCGTCTTTTGCGTCTCCAGCTGGGACTTCTTGTCCGCGATCTCTACTTGCAGGGCTTGGAGGTCCTCAATGACCTTCTGGTCCGCATCCATGATCTCATGGATGATATCCAGCCTGCCCAGCAGATCGGTAAAGCTCTCCGCCTTGAACAGGACGGACCAGTAGGAGACCGTCCCCCGCTTTTCCATGGCCCGGACCCGCTTGCAGAACAGCTTGTACTGAGCCTCCTCCCGTTTCTGGGCGTCTAAAAGCTCCGCCTCCGTCTGGGTGATCAGCTCCGCGTAGGTGCTGATCTGGCTCTCCACATTGGCGATCTCCTTGGTGAGCACGCTGATCTGGCTGTCCAGCAGTTCCTTTTTCTTCATATTGTTGGCAATATCGTCGGACAGCGCATTGATTTTGTCTTTCAGCTCTTTCTTCTGCTGGCTCAGTGTTTGGGCGTCGCCCTTCAGCGCGTCGATATCCGCCTGGGTCACCGCCAGCGCCGGGGACAGGTCCGCCGCCAGCACGCAGACCGACAGCAGCAATGCCGCCAGCATCCGGCAGACGCGCCCCGCTTGTCTCTTCTTTTTCATAGCGCGCCCTCACACCTGCAGGAACTTCCGGATGGCCGACAAGCTGCCGCCCACGCCGATCAGGATGCCGGCGGCGGCGAAGATCCCCGCCACGGCGGGCCACAGCTGCTGGAAGGGCAGGATGCGGATCAGCTGCATGGTGTCGTTATTGTCCACACCCTGGGCCACCGCCGCGTAAAGGCCCCATTGCAGGAAGAAGGCGATCACCGCGCTCAGAAGCCCCAGCATGAAGCCCTCATACACAAAGGGCCAGCGGATAAAGCCGTTGGTGGCGCCCACCATGCGCATGATGGCGATCTCGTCCCGCCGGTCGAAGGTGGTGAGCTTGATGGTGTTGGAGATGATGAACACCGACACCACGAACAGAATGGCGATCAGGGCCACGCAGACCACGGTGGCCACGTTGCGGATGGTGATGAAGCCCCCCGCGATCTCCTCATGGGCGTTGATCTCGGAAATGCCGGTCACCTGTTCCACGGCCCGGCAGGTCTCGGACATCTTCTCCAGATCCACGATCTTGATGGCATAGCGGTCCTCGAAGATCTCCGGGTCCAGGTCCTGGAACATGGCCTCCTCCGGAAACTCAGCGGAAAAATCCGCCGTGGCCTGCTCCTTGCTGATGTAGGTGGCGGAGGCCACATTGGGGATGGCCTCCAGGTCCGACTGGAGGGCCTTGGCCGCCGTATCGGAATAGGTGTCGTCCACATAGGCCAGGATCTCATTCTCCTGCTCCAGGTCCACCAGCAGCTCGTTGGCGTTCACCGCCACCAGGGTAAAGGTGCCCATGATGAGCAGGCACGCCACGGTGATGCCGATGGCGGCAAAGGACATAAAGCCGTGGCTGAACATGTTGGACAGGCCCTCATGGAAAAAATATCCAAAATTGTGTTTACCCATGGATGCGCCCTCCCACATAGCCGCCCACGCTGTCGTTGATGACATGGCCGGAATCGATGGTGATGACCCGCTTTCCAAAGCGGTCCACCAGGTCCTTCTCATGGGTCACCACCACCACGGTGGTCCCCAGCTCGTTGATCTTCACCAGCAGGTTCATCAGCTCCAGAGAGCGGTCCGGGTCCAGATTGCCCGTGGGCTCGTCGGCGATGATGGTGTTGGGATTGTTCACCAGCGCCCGGGCGATGGCCACCCGCTGCTGCTCGCCGCCGGAGAGCTCCGTGGGATAGCGGTCGGCCTTTTCCGCAAGGTCCACCAGCTCCAGCACATAGGGGATGCGCTTTTGGATCTCCTTGGGTCTTGCGCCCACGGCCCGCATGACAAAGGCCAGGTTATCATATACGGTCTTTTTTTCGATCAGGCGGAAATCCTGAAAAATGACGCCCAGCGTCCTGCGCATGAGGGGGATCTGTTTTCCCGAAATATTGCTGACAGAAAAACCGTTGATCATGATGCGGCCCGCGCAGGGCTCCACCTCGCCGGTCAGCAGTTTGATGATCGTGGACTTGCCGGACCCGGATGGCCCCACCAGAAAGACGAATTCGCCGTCCTCGATGGTGAGGGTGACTCCCTGAATGGCCCTGGTCCCGTTGTCGTACTCCATCTCTACGTCTTTCAAACGGATCATGCAGGCACCTCGCTCCTCCTTTATGGAAATATCGGCCCGCCGCGGATACCCCTGTATCCCGGTCTGGTCGACATAATTCTTGAACCTCTCACATTATAAACGGTTTTTCCTGCCAATGCAATAACAGTTTACAATTGTTTACAAGAATCCCCCGGCTTTTACAAACTATTACAATAGTTTCACCGTTACACTATCACAGTAGTTTCGTTTTGTCAAGAACCGTCCAAAAAAGCGGAGACAAACGCCGGCCGCCATGGTATGATACGAAAAAGGGGTGGTTGGATGCTGGTCTATCTCCAGATGATCGACAGCGAACCGGAAAGATCCAAATTTGAGCAGATCTACCAGGCATACGGCGGGCTGATGCTCTATGTGGCCAGGCGTATCCTGGGCAGCCAGCAGGACGCGGAGGACGCGGTGCACCAGGCGTTTGTCTCCATCGCCAAAAATATGGACAAAATTTCTGACCCAATGTGCACCAAAACGCGAAGCTGGGTCGTTACCATAGCAGAGCACAAAGCCATCGATATTTACCGGGCCAGGCAGCGCAGAGCCGCAGTCCCCTTGGACGAGGAGACCGTCGGGCTTTCCTTCGACATACCCGCAGGGGGATTGGCGGCGGCGATCTCCCGCCTCCCCGCCCGATACCGGACATTCATTTTGCTGAAATACGACAATGGATATACCAATGAGGAGCTTGCCCATATGCTGGGGCTTTCCTATGAGGGCGTCCACAGCCTGGACGCCCGGGCGAAGAAACAGCTGAAAAAGCTGCTGAAAGAGGAGGGGATCGACGTATGACCATCACGGATGAGATGCTGCGCCAGGCGGCGCCTTTGGTCCGGGACGCCATGCTGGCCTCCCTTCCCGAGCCAGGCGACTGCGAGGCCGCTTTCTCCCCGGCCTTTCGGCGGAGGATGCGCCCTCTGCTGCGGCGGGCGCGGCATCCGGTGTTTTATAGGGCCATGCGTCAGGCCGCGGCCTGCTTCCTGGCGGCGCTGGTGCTGGGCGGCGGCTGGCTGGCCGTGGACGGCAAGGCCCAGGCCAGCTTTCTCCAGTGGGTGCGGCAGGTCTATGAGACACAGATCGTCTACCGCTTTGCGGGCGAGGCGGCGGAGAACGGCGTGTACCGCCCGGGCTGGGTGCCGGAGGGATATGAGGAACTGGACGCTTCGGACAGCACAGTTGTTTACTACAGCGAAATGAACGGCACTTTGACCTTTACCTTTGTGCCCATGCAGGAGGGTACTTCCCTGTATGTAATCGACACCAATAAAGCCGTCCTTAAGCACGTGGAAATCAACGGACTTCCCGGTGAATTATATCTTTCCACCGATCCAGCGCTCCGCAATGCGTTGGTCTGGCTGGACGAGGACAACGGCATGTCGCTCTCGATCTCCGGCTTTCTCAGCGAGGCAGACATATTGCACATGGCGAAAAGCGTTTATTTGGAAGAACCTACAAAATAAAAATTTTCAATAAAGAAGTGCACCAAATTCACCTCCTTTTGACGTTCCCCTTTATAGAACGACGAAAGGAGGTGAATTTTATGAAAAGACGTATTTGCGCATGGACGGCCCTGTTGATGCTGGTCCTCTCCATGTCCGCCAGCGCCGTCGCGTGGGCAGACACACCGACCCCGCGTCTGTCCTTTACCGGAACCACGGCAAACTGCAAAATCGACATTACCGCTCCTTCCAAAACAGACGCAGTCAGCGTCACGGTCAAGCTGTGGGACGGAAGCACCTGTCTCAAAACCTGGACGCAGTCCAGCACCCATTACCTGTTCTTCTCCGAAACCCATTCCAAGGGCATTGAAACGGGTGAAACCTACAAAATGACTGTGAACTACACTATCGCGGGCAAGTCCTATCCACAGCTCTCGGTTTCCGCAGTCTGCCGCGGGTAATCATGTGCAATTTTAGAAAAAAAGCGTTTTGAATCCTTGATTTTGCTGCTTGAAAATCTCAATACATGTCCAATCTTGATATAATAAAACCGTATCAAATAAGGAGGCGCTATATGAAACATTACAAAAGAAGTTTAGCCATGTTCCTTGCAGTGTTAATGCTTTCCACCCTTTGCCCTACAACACTAGCCGCCGCAGAAGATGTGAGCCAGCCCGCTTTTGCTTCGAATGTTTTTTGCCCCGTCGATACCATTGCCGACATTGCCACGGAAAATTGTAAGACAATTGAAACCGACCAGGCCCTTGATACTGCTATTACCATCGCAGAAGAAACCATGAGCAAAGACGATTTTTTTGAATACTTCTCAAGCCTGCCTGGGACCTCCACACAAAATGAATACGATGTCTTTTTGGAAGAACAATCAAACGCTATCGCCAGAATTCATGATGGTACTGCTCAGCCAGGTGATGAAGAGTTAGCTTCGTTTGACTACCGAAAATATTATTATGATTTGAAAGAACTGAACGAAGACGAATTGGAATATATGGGATATGACCAAAAACGAATTGATATAATTAAAAACTTCCAGGGCTCAGAAGATGAAATTCGTCGTGCTTCTGCAGATGTCTCAGGCACTGTATTAATTATCCACAGTCAGATAAGCGCTAATATCGTCACCACAAGAGTAAGGTACCGTTTTTATATTGATGGCGTGTTTGCAAAAAAAATGACAGATAGCGTATGTTTAGGTAATGCAAACGACTTTGTTTATAATGATGACAAAACAACAGCGTCTTGCTCGCTTGTATATTTAGCAGGCAATGGCACTCAAGAAATATCAAAAGATGTTACCCCTCGTATTGCTCCCGGAACTAGTTATGGTACTGTCATTGTTCCATTTGATTACACAATTTATAAGCCATATGGTCCATCTGATGCATATCCACATTATATCAAATCCGGAAGCGTCTATGTAACTTTTGAGAATAATAACGGCAGTCGTCAAGCAGTTTTTTGCGGACAATATAAGCACTTAACAAAAAGCTACTCTGCGTCTGATATCATTGCAGCTGGCATTAATCTCATATTCGGAAATTACAGTGCTACACTTATAAACATTGTAGACTTTATCCTAAAAATCCAAACAAATGCTGAATCTTATGGTCCTCATGAAGCACTAATGACCGTATGATATAAATAATAAATAGAATAATATCTGAATGATGAAAATATGATACTAATTTTAAGGAGGTCTAAAACAATGTGAAAAATTGGAAAACTATTTTGGAAGGTATCTTGCGGTATATCGCTCGATTGATTATCTGGGTTGTATTCATAGGATTCGCTGCAGACCAAGGTTATCTTTTCATCCAGCCCATCATTGGTTCCGGAAAATATCCTTATTATCCCGCCAGCGATAGTTTGATCGTTCTGCTATCCATAGAAACTTCCGCCTTGATCCTATTGCTGGCTCTTACCATGATACGGATATATCAACGAACGCCTGCCAAGCATGATTTCTGGTTTACCGTGGGTAAGGGGTGTCTGGCCGTATTTATAACACATATCATATTATGGTCTTTCATGCATTCTTATTTTGGAACGTTTGAACACGACTATGGTTTTTTTGACTTCCTATCTGGAATAAGAACCATCCTCCTCTATAAATTTGACAGTATAAGTTTTACATTATATTGTCTCTGGAAACTCAAAGCAAAAAATTGATCCCCCATTATCACAAAATATAACATTGTCCACTTATCCGACTGTAAAAAGGCCGCCCGAGGGCGGCCTTTTTCTAAAGATACTAGATTCTATGCGATTCAGGAATCTATTCCCCGAGAAGTCAGATACTTCTTGACCATCAGCGCCACCTTGAATGTAATCGCGTCGTCGAACTCCGACCTCTATCCGCTGCTTGCATTGTACCTTAGCCGCCCCTCTGAGGCAATCCAAAATACAAGTTCATTATACGAGGAGGTGAATTTTATGAAAAGACGTATTTGCGCATGGACGGCCCTGTTGATGCTGGTTCTCTCCATGTCCGCCGGCGCCGTCGCGTGGGCAGACACACCGACTCCGCGTCTGTCCTTTACCGGGACCACGGCAAACTGCAAAATCGACATTACCGCTCCTTCCAAAACAGACGCAGTCAGCGTCACTGTCAAGCTGTGGGACGGAAGCACCTGTCTCAAAACCTGGACGCAGTCCGGCACCCATTACCTGTTCTTCTCCGAAACCCATTCCAAGGGTATTGAAGCGGGTATAACGTACAAAATGACCGTCACATACTCCATCGCAGGCAAGAGCTACGGTCCCCTGGAAACCTCTGCATCCTGCCGCGGCTAACATGGTCCAATCATGGAAGGTATGGGGATTCCTATGGACTGATAGGTTCCGCCTAATGGACGGCGATAAGAGTAGAAATTTTCAAAAGACACTTGCTAAAATGAGAAAAGAGAGTTATTATGAAAAGGAAAATTATCAGTCTGATGCTGGTTCTCACCATGTGCTTGGAGGTCATTTTTTGAAAAAGGCTACTAATCTGTCACCCTTTTTATCAAATAACCCCAAATTATGGCTATTTTTTATTCAAATTATTGGGGCAGCAGAGGTACTTCTTTCACTTGCCTCATACATGAATCAAGGGCAATCATGGACCGGTGAACAGACGATACTCATGTCAGTATGGTTTTTCTATCTCGCCTTAATCTGGTTGCTTGTACAGCGGTTCTTGGATGTTGTGGAAACATCTGCTCAGGCACCAAGTTTGAAGAAGCATCTACACATTTATCTGCTCTATATGCCCCACGTGCCATTTAGCATTTATTTAATATTCTGTATGAGCACATTGGATGCTGGCAAAATGGCTTTAGTCGAAGCCTTGTTCCTCTTTGCAAAAATTACCATATTCTGTTATGTGGTCAGAATGGCATTCGACAAGTAAAACACATACTACAGAATCCCTTTCAAAATAATTAAACGCCCCCGGCTGGAAAATCCAGCCGGGGGCGTATCGTCTCTATGTACCGGTTCAGGAATCGATCCCCCGGCTGGTCAGATACTTCTTGACCATCAGCGCCACCTTGAACGTAATCGCGTCATCGAACTCCCGCAGGTCCAGGCCCGTCAGCTTCTTGATCTTCTCCAGGCGGTACACCAGGGTGTTCCGGTGGACGAACAGCTTCCGGGCGGTCTCGGACACGTTCAGGTTGTTCTCAAAGAATTTGTGGATGGTGAAGAGGGTCTCCTTATCCAGCGCGTCGATGGGGTTCTTCTTAAAGACCTCCTGGAGGAACATCTCGCACAGGGTGGTGGGCAGCTGATAGATCAAGCGCCCAATGCCCAGGTTCTCATAGTTGATGACATACTTCTCCGTGTCAAAGACCTTGCCCACCTCAATGGCGATCTGGGCCTCCTTATAGCTCCGGGCCAGGTCCCGCAGGTGGGTGGCCACGGTGCCGATGCCCACCACCACGGTGCTCTCATTGCCGGAGCGGAGGGTCTCCTCAATGGAGGAGGCGATCTTGTTCAGCTCCTTGATGCCGGAGCCTTCGGGCATCTGGCGGATCAGGACCACGTCGCCCTCGCCGATGCTGAGCACGAAATCGTTCTGCCGGTCGGGGAACAGGGACCGGACCACATCCGTGGGCACAGACTCGCCCTTCTTCAGGGAGCGGACCACGAACACACCCCGGGGCACATCGGCGGTGACCCGCAGCTCCTTGGCCCGCATATAGATGTCGCCCAGCATGATGTTGTCGGAGATGATGTCCTTGATGAAGGAGCCGCGGTCGTGCTTCTCCTCGTAATAGGACTTTGCGGCATTCAGCGCCACTGTCGCCATGGCGCAGACAGTCCGGCTGATCTCGTTGTCGCCAAAGGCAAACGCCGCATAGTCAAACTGCGTGTTCCATCCGTTCAGGGCCTTGAAGGTCTTTCCGTCGGAGGACACCATGGTTCCAGCCGCGCCGTTGATGGCGGGAACATACTCTGCCCACCGCTGGCCGATCATAGAAAGCTCGCTGCAGGCGATCACGATCCCCTCGCCGTCGATCACGCCGACTGTGCGGTCAGTATTCTCCTTAAGCTGCAGCACCACATTTTGAAAAATTCTCCCAGACATGGCCGTCCTCCTCACCTAAAATCACACGTAAACTTTGTGCAATTTGCTAACGTCTATATTATATCGGCAAATTTGACAAAATGCAAGAAGTTTTTTCTTTTTTCAACAAAAAAGTCATTGGCTTTTTGGTGAAGATTTGATGTTTTCCTTGGAAATGTTAGAAATTTCTTAACATTTCCAACTCATCCACCGTTAAAAAACGAAAGTCTCCCCGTGGAAGCACTGGGTCCAACAGCAAATTGCCCATCTGCACCCGTTCCAGATACAGCACCGGTTTCCCCCGCTGGGCCAGCATCCGCTTCACCTGATGGAATTTCCCCTCCCGCAGGGTGACGCGGGCCTCGCTCTCCTCCCCCGCCGTCAGGATCTCCAGCCCCGCCGGCTGGCAGACCAGTCCGTCGTCCAGAGTCATCCCGGCGGCAAATGCCCGGCAGTCCGCCTCCGTCAGCCGGCCGGCCACTCTTGCGTAATACACTTTATCCACATGGCGTCTGGGGGACAGCAGGTCATGGGCCAGGCCGCCCTCGTTGGTCAACAGCAGCAGCCCCTCCGTGTCCTTATCCAGCCGTCCCACCGGAAACAGCCCCTGCCTTTGCAGGTCCTGCGGCAGCAGGTCCAGGACGGTCCTGCCCCGGCCGTCCTCCGTGGCGGAAAGGTATCCCGCCGGTTTGTTCAGCATGATCCAGGTATACCGCCGGTAGGTCAGCGCCTCGCCGTTCACTGTGATCTCCGCAGCCTCCGGGTCCACTTTCTCCTCCGCGGTCCGGGCCGGTATCCCGTCCACCAGCACGCGGCCCTGGCGCACCAGGTTCTTCACCTCCCGCCGGGACCACTTTCCAGTGGAGGCGATGATCTTATCCAGACGCTGTTTTTCCACGCGGCTGTTCCTCCTCTCTGTTCTCTTCCATATTTTATCATAAACGGTCCGGAAAATGAATAGGAAACAAGCAGGAGGGATCGATATGATGATTTGGACCACCCGGTTTTCCCGGAAAAAAGCTGTATGCGCCGTTGTCCTGCTGGGCATCGTCATGGCCGCGCTGATCGTCCTGGCAGGCCGCATGTCTGAGGAAGCCCCTGCCGCGCCGCAGCTGACCACAAATGAGGAGCGCGTGGCCTATTTGCAGTCTCTCGGTTGGGAGGTCACGCCGGAACCGCTGGAAACGCTGCAATTTCTTCTGCCGGACCAGCTGGTGGAGCCCTATCTGACCTACAACGACCTGCAAAAGGCCCAGGGGTTTGACCTCACTTCCTGCTGCGGCAAGCAGGTCTCCCGGTACACCTATGCCGTCACCAACTACCCTGGCCGGACAGAGGGGGTCCAGCTCAACCTCTACATCTGCGAGGATGCCCCTGTGGCCGGGGATATCCTCTGTCCCGGCGAAAACGGGTTCCAGGAGACACTGACCTACCCCCAGGCGGCAGACGGTCAAAAGACGTGAAAAAAGGACTGCTGCAAATGCAGCAGTCCTTTTGGAAAGACGGGAAAATTATTCGCCGACTTCGGTAACAGCGCCGGAACCAACGGTACGGCCACCCTCACGGATAGCGAAACGCAGGCCCTTCTCAATGGCGATGGGGGTAATCAGCTCAACGCTCATCTCGACGTTATCGCCGGGCATGCACATCTCAGTGCCCTCGGGCAGGGAGATGACGCCGGTGACGTCGGTGGTGCGGAAATAGAACTGAGGACGATAGTTGTTGAAGAAGGGAGTGTGACGACCGCCCTCTTCCTTGGACAGGACGTAGACCTGGCCCTTGAACTTGGTGTGGGGATGAATGGAACCGGGCTTGGCCAGAACCTGGCCGCGCTCGATGCCCTGACGGTCCACGCCGCGCAGCAGGGCGCCGATGTTGTCGCCAGCCTCAGCGTAGTCCAGCAGCTTGTGGAACATCTCGATGCCGGTGACGACGGTCTTCTTCTTCTCCTCGGTCAGACCAACGATCTCGACTTCCTCGGACAACTTCAGCTGGCCGCGCTCCACACGGCCGGTAGCAACGGTACCACGGCCGGAGATGGTGAACACGTCCTCGACGGGCATCAGGAAGGGCAGAGAGTCATCGCGGGGAGGAGTGGGGATATAGGAGTCAACAGCGTCCATCAGCTCCTTGATGCAGGCATACTCGGGAGCGGCGGGATCGGTGGACTCGGAGATCAGAGCGTTCAGAGCGGAGCCCTTGATGACGGGGATGTCATCGCCGGGGAACTCATAGCTGGACAGAGTCTCGCGGACTTCCATCTCGACCAGCTCCAGCAGCTCTTCGTCGTCGACCTGGTCGCACTTGTTCAGGAACACGACCATGGCGGGCACGCCCACCTGACGGGCCAGCAGGATGTGCTCCTTGGTCTGGGCCATGGGGCCGTCGGTAGCGGCGATGACCAGGATAGCGCCGTCCATCTGGGCAGCACCAGTGATCATGTTCTTGATATAGTCGGCGTGGCCCGGGCAGTCAACGTGGGCATAGTGACGAGCCTCGGTCTCATACTCCACGTGAGCGGTGTTGATGGTGATGCCGCGCTCCTTCTCCTCGGGAGCCTTATCGATGCTGTCATAGGCCTCGAACTGAGCCTTGCCCTGCAGGGACAGCCACTTGGTGATGGCGGCGGTCAGAGTGGTCTTGCCATGGTCGACGTGACCGATGGTGCCGATGTTGACATGGGGTTTGGTTCTTTCAAATTTCTGCTTAGCCATTTGAAAATCCTCCTATCAATTTATAAAGTCAACTTGTAGCAATGCAAATCAATCAGCACTGCTTATTTTACAGTATATCGCAGGGAAAATCAATCCCTTTTTCCAATCGCTGGTCAATCGCGCTTGGTGCGGGTCTCCACGATCTTGTCGCGGAGGCTCTTGGGCAACTCACAGTAGCTGTGAGGCTCCATGGTGTACTGGCCGCGGCCCTGGGTGGAAGAACGCAGGTCGGTGGCATAGCCGAACATGTTGGCCAGAGGCACCAGAGCGTCCACCTGCTGCGCGCCGGGACGGGCCTCCTGGCCCAGGATCTGGCCGCGGCGGGCGGTCAGGTCGCCGATCACGGTGCCCAGATAGTCGTCGGGCGCGATGACGCTGACCTTCATGATGGGCTCCAGCAGGACGGGGTCCGCCTTGCGCATAGCCTCCTTGAAGGCCATGGAACCGGCGATCTTAAACGCCATTTCAGAGGAGTCGACCTCATGATAGGAGCCGTCGTACAGGGTGACCTTGACGTCCACAACGGGGAAGCCGGCCACCACACCGGACTGCAGGGCGCCGCGGATACCGGCATCCACCGCGGGGATGAACTCCTTGGGAATGGAGCCGCCCACAACGGCGTTGATAAACTCGTAACCCTTGCCGGACTCGTTGGGCTCCAGCTTGATCTTGACATGGCCGTACTGGCCGGAACCGCCGCTCTGGCGCTTGTACTTGGTATCCTGATCCACCAGCTTGCGGACAGTCTCCTTGTAGGCGACCTGGGGCGCGCCGACATTGGCCTCCACCTTGAACTCGCGCAGCAGGCGGTCCACGATGATCTCCAGGTGCAGCTCGCCCATGCCGGCGATGATGGTCTGACCCGTCTCCTCGTCGGTGTAGGTCTTGAAGGTGGGGTCCTCCTCGGCCAGCTTCATCAGGGCGATGCCCATCTTCTCCTGGCCGGCCTTGGTCTTGGGCTCGATGGCCACCCGGATGACGGGCTCGGGGAACTCCATGGACTCCAGGATGATGGGGTGCTTCTCGTCGCACAGGGTGTCGCCGGTGGTGGTGTTCTTCAGGCCGACAGCGGCTTCGATGTCGCCGGAGTAGACCTCCTCGATATCCTCCCGGTGGTTGGCGTGCATCTGCAGGATGCGGCCCACGCGCTCCTTCTGGTTCTTCACGCTGTTCAGCACGGTGGAACCAGTGGTCAGGTGGCCGGAGTACACGCGGAAGAAGCTCAGACGGCCCACATAGGGGTCGGTCATGATCTTGAAGGCCAGGGCGGCGAAGGGGGCGTTATCGTCAGAGGGACGCTCCTCCTCCTCGTCGGTCTTGGGGTTGACGCCCTTGATGGGGGGGATATCCAGGGGAGAGGGCATATAGTCGACGATGGCATCCAGCATCTTCTGCACGCCCTTGTTCTTGTAAGACGTGCCGCAGGTGACGGGCACCATGTCGTTGGCGATGGTGGCCTTCCGGATGGCGGCACGGATCTTGTCCTGGGGGACTTCCTCGCCGCCCAGATACAGCTCCATGATCTCGTCGTCAAACATGGAGACAGCGTCCATCAGCTTCTCATGATATTCGTTGGCCAGATCCATCATGTCCTCGGGGATCGGCTCCACGCGCATGTCCTTGCCCAGATCGTCATAATAGATGTCGGCGTTCATCTCGATCAGGTCGATGATGCCCTTGAAGGTATCCTCGGCACCGATGGGGAGCTGAATAGGCACGGCATTGCACTTCAGACGGTCCTCGATCATGTGCAGCACATTGTAGAAGTCCGCGCCCATGATGTCCATCTTGTTGACGTAGATCATGCGGGGGACCTTGTAGTTATCGGCCTGGCGCCACACTGTCTCGGACTGGGGCTCCACGCCGCCCTTGGCGCACAGCACGGTCACGGAGCCGTCCAGCACGCGCAGGGAACGCTGGACCTCAACGGTGAAGTCCACGTGGCCCGGGGTGTCGATGATATTGATCCGGGTGGGCTTGTACTGGTTCTTGGAACCAGACCAATAGCAAGTGGTAGCAGCGGAGGTGATGGTGATACCACGCTCCTGCTCCTGGGCCATCCAGTCCATGGTGGCGGTGCCATCATGGGTCTCACCGATCTTATAGTTCACGCCGGTGTAGAACAGGATACGCTCGGTGGTCGTTGTCTTGCCTGCATCGATGTGAGCCATAATGCCGATATTTCTGGTATTTTCAAGAGCTGTTTTTCTCGGCATACTGTTTCTCCTAACTTACCAGCGGAAGTGCGCGAACGCCTTGTTGGCTTCGGCAGCCTTGTGGACTTCCTCGCGCTTCTTGACCGCGGCACCGGTGTTGTTGGCGGCGTCCATGATCTCGCCGGCCAGACGCTCAGCCATGGTGCGCTCGCTGCGGGCGCGGGAATACGCAGTCAGCCAGCGCAGAGCCAGGGTCTGACGGCGGGCGGGACGGACTTCCATGGGGACCTGATAGTTGGCGCCACCCACACGGCGGGCCTTGACTTCCAGGCTGGGCATGATGTTTTCCATCGCCTGGGTAAACACTTCAACGGGGTCCTTCTCGGTCTTTTCCTTGATCTGGTCAAAGGCCGCGTAGACCACCTTCTGCGCGACACCCTTCTTACCGTCCAGCATGACGCTGTTGACCAGCTTGGTCACCAGGACGGAGCCGTATACGGGATCGGGCAGAACTTCTCTCTTGGGAACATTACCTCTTCTGGGCACTATGCTTCCCTCCTTCATAATATTCTATGATCTCATAGGTACTCAAAAGGCGTATTGCAGCCTTCCGTGGATGCCTGCCAAAGAGGTATACAACTATATATAAACCTTTTCGGCAAAGCTTTCAGTGTTTTGCAGAACTTACTTCTGCTTGGGACGCTTGGCACCGTACTTGGAACGGCTCTGCATACGGCCCTGGACGCCCTGGGTATCCAGCGTACCACGGATGATGTGGTAACGGACGCCGGGGAGGTCCTTGACACGGCCGCCGCGGATCATGACGACGGAGTGCTCCTGCAGGGAGTGACCCACGCCGGGGATATAGGCGGTGACCTCGTAGCCATTGGTCAGACGCACACGGGCGATCTTACGCAGAGCGGAGTTGGGCTTCTTGGGAGTCGCGGTTCTGACGGCGGTGCAGACGCCTCTCTTCTGGGGAGAAGGCAGATCGGTGGTCTTGGTCTTCAGCGTGTTCAGACCGAACTGCAGCGCGGGAGAAGTGGACTTGTAGGTAGCCTGTTGTCTTCCTTTACGGACCAGCTGGTTAAAAGTAGGCATTGAATTTCTCCTTTCTTTCATATTTTTGGCAGCCGCTTTCAGCGGACAACCTTTATTTTTTGCGGAAAACCTGGCGGTTATTCCGAAAAAAACGCTTTTTTATTCGCACCTCGGATCGAGACGATCCTCGCGGCCCGTCACTTCGTGAGAACGGCCACCACAGAGGCCCCCACGGTGATGCGGCACACCTGCCCCAGCTGGGACATGGTGCAGTCTGTCTCCACTGGGATCCCGGCGGCGGCACAGCTGTCGGCCACCGGCCCGGTGATCGCCGGGTCGGCATCGCAGGCGAGATACACCCGGCAGGCCCGGCCCTCCCGGATCGCCTTACGGGACTGCTTCACGCCCACAACTTTTTCCTGAGAAGCAAGTTCCGTGATCACGGGAATTCCTCCTGAAATGCATGGCAAAATTCGCAGATAATAGTCCGCGCATTTGGGAATTATACCATGTGCCCAGCCAATCGTCAAGCATTTCTGAAAAATAGATCCTGTTTTTTTCCATCGATATCGTTCTGACGGCGCAGCTGTATTGGAACGGCGGAAAAGCGTGCCGGTCTCGGAGAATATCCGGCTGTCTCTTCTGGCCGCGCTGCCGGAGCATCCCACAAAAGACACGCCGCAAAACGACTGTTTTGCGGCGTGTCCCTCTATCGCAGTTTTTAAGAAACTCAGGGCTCGAAGCCGGAGGCCTCTTCCGCTTCAGCGGACACTGCGTCAGGCACCAGTTCCTTGGCAAAGGTGTGGTATGCCTGCAGGCCCGTGCCGGCGGGGATCAGCTTGCCGATGATCACGTTCTCCTTCAGACCCACCAGATGGTCGGCCTTGCCCTTGATGGCGGCCTCGGTCAGGACCTTGGTGGTCTCCTGGAAGGAGGCGGCGGACAGGAAGGAATCGGTGGCAAGGGATGCCTTGGTGATGCCCATCAGCAACTGCGTGCCCACCGCGTGGCGCAGGGGCTCGCCGTTCTCCTGGGTCTCACCGGCCGCGTTGCGGCGGTCGATCTCCTCGTTGGCGTCTTCCAGCTCCAGAACATCCACCATGGAGCCGTCCAGCAGCTTGGTGTCGCCGGAATCCTCCAGGCGGACCTTGCGCATCATCTGCCGGACGATGACCTCGATGTGCTTATCGTTGATGTCAACGCCCTGCTGGCGGTACACCCGCAGGACCTCCTGGATCAGGTAGTTGTACACGGCGTCGGCGCCGCGGATGCGGAGCACGTCGTGGGGGTTCAGAGCGCCGTAGGTCAGCTGGGTGCCGGCCTCGATGGTGTCGCCGTCCTTCACCTGCAGGCCGGTGTGGGGCACCGCGTAGGTGCGGGTGTCGCCGTCGTCGGCGGTGACGATGATGTTCAGCAGGCTGCCCTTGGCGGCCTCCTCGAACCGGACCTTGCCGCCGATCTCGGACAGGGTGGCCATACGCTTGGGCTTCCGGGCCTCAAACAGCTCCTCGACACGGGGAAGGCCCTGGGTGATGTCGCCGCCGGCCAGGCCGCCGGTGTGGAACGTACGCATGGTCAGCTGGGTGCCGGGTTCGCCGATGGACTGGGCGGCGATGATGCCGACCGCCTCGCCGGGGCCGACAGGCTGCTGGGTGGCCAGGTTCATGCCGTAGCACTTGGCGCACACGCCGCTGTGGGCCTTGCAGGTCAGGACCGTGCGGATCATGACCGTGGGACGCTCATCGCCTGCGGGGTCATACTCGCAGCGGTCACCCTCCCGGACATTCTGCTGGACCCAGTGGCGGCTCTCCAGCAGCTTGGCGTCGCGCTCATCCATCATGCGGGTAGCGGGCACCAGGACCTCGCCGGTCTCGGCGTCCACCACGTCGCTCACCAGGAAGCGGCCGCGGAGACGGTCGGAGAACTTCTCGATCACCTGGCCGTTCTCGCTGATCTCGGAGACCTTGATGCCGTGGGTGACATGGCAGTCCTCCTCCCGGATGATGACATCCTGGGAGACGTCCACCATGCGGCGGGTCAGGTAACCGGAGTCGGCGGTACGCAGGGCGGTATCGGCCAGGCCCTTGCGGGCGCCGCGGCTGGAGATGAAGTACTCCAGAGCGGTCAGGCCCTCGCGGTAGTTTGCCTTGATGGGGATCTCGATGGTCTTGCCGGCGGTGTTGGCGATCAGGCCGCGCATACCGGCCAGCTGACGGATCTGCTTCATAGAGCCGCGGGCGCCGGAGTCCGCCATCATGAAGATGGGATTGTAGCGGTCCAGGTTCTGCTGCAGGGCGGTGGAGACATCCTCGGTGGTCTTCTCCCAGACCTGCACCACCTGCTTGTAACGCTCGTGGTCGGTCATGAAGCCCATCTTGTACTGGTTTTCGATATCCAGCACCGCCTGTTCGGAGGCGGCGACCATCTCGTACTTCTTGGGGGGAATGGTCATGTCCGCGATGGAGACGGTGATGGCGGCCAGGGTGGAGTTGTGGTAGCCGGTGGACTTGATGGCGTCCAGCACCTCGGCGGCCATGGTGAAGCCGTGCTTGTTGATGGTGCGGTCCACGATCTGGCCCAGCTGCTTCTTGCCGCAGGTGAAGGTGATCTCATAGTCACAGATATGGGCGGGATCGGAGCGGTCCACAAAGCCCAGGTCCTGAGGGATGTTCTGGTTGAAGATGATGCGGCCGGGGGTGGCCTCCACCACGCGGGTGTACTCCGTGCCGTCCACCGTCAGGCGGCGGCGCACCAGGATGGGGCAGTGGGGTCCGATGGCGTGCTCGTTGTAGGCCATCAGGGCCTCGTCCTCATTGGCATAGACATGGAGAGGCCTGTAGGTGGCCTTCTTCTGCTCCTTGGACAGCGCCTCGTTGGCGGCCAGGAACTCATCGGCGTCCACCACGGACTGGGCGGGCAGATCGGTGTCGCCGGAATCCTCGCACCAGATGGTCTCCGCGCCCTTCTCCGCCTTGCCCATGCGGTCCATGGTCAGGTAGTAGGAGCCCAGCACCATGTCCTGGGTGGGCACGGTGACGGGGCCGCCGTCCTGGGGACGCAGCAGGTTGTTAGCGGAGAGCATCAGGATACGGGCCTCGGCCTGGGCCTCGGCGGACAGGGGCACGTGAATGGCCATCTGGTCGCCGTCGAAGTCGGCGTTGAAGGCGGTGCAGTTCAGGGGATGCAGCTTCAATGCGCGGCCGTCCACCAGCACCGGCTCGAAGGCCTGGATGCCCAGGCGGTGCAGGGTGGGCGCGCGGTTCAGCATGACGGGGTGGTCCTTGATGATGATGTCCAGCGCGTCCCAGACCTCGGTGACGCCCTTATCCACCATCTTCTTGGCGGACTTGATGTTGTTGGCGGTGCCGTCCTCCACCAGCTTCTTCATGATGAAGGGCCGGAACAGCTCCACGGCCATCTCCTTGGGCACGCCGCACTGGTAGATCTTCAGCTCGGGGCCGACCACGATAACGCTGCGGCCGGAGTAGTCCACACGCTTGCCCAACAGGTTCTGGCGGAAACGGCCCTGCTTGCCCTTCAGCAGGTCGGACAGGGACTTCAGCGCCCGGTTGTTGGCGCCGGTGACGGCGCGGCCCCGGCGGCCGTTGTCGATCAGGGCGTCCACGGCCTCCTGCAGCATCCGCTTCTCGTTGCGGACGATGATGTCGGGGGCGTTCAGCTGGATGAGGCGCTTGAGGCGGTTGTTGCGGTTGATGACCCGGCGGTACAGGTCGTTCAGGTCGGACGTCGCGAACCGGCCGCCGTCCAGCTGCACCATGGGGCGCAGGTCGGGCGGGATGACGGGCAGCACGTCGATGACCATCCACTCGGGCTTGTTGCCGGAGAGGCGGAAGGCGTCCACCACCTCCAAGCGCTTGACGATGCGGGCCTTCTTCTGGCCGGAGGCATCCTTCAGCTCGGCGTGGAGCTGGGCGGACAGGGCCTCCAGGTCCACGTCCTGCAGCAGTTTCTTGACGGTCTCGGCACCCATGCCGGCCTGGAAGTCGTCCTCGTACTTCTCCTTATAGTCCCGGTACTCCTTCTCGGAGAGGATCTGGTTCTTGGTCAGCGGCGTCTCACCGGCGTCGGTGACGATATAGTTGGCAAAGTACAGCACCTTTTCCAGGATGCGGGGGCTGATGTCCAGCAGCAGGCCCATCCGGGAGGGGATGCCCTTGAAATACCAGATGTGGGAAACAGGGGTGGCCAGCTCGATGTGGCCCATGCGCTCACGGCGGACCTTGGCCCGGGTGACCTCCACGCCGCAGCGGTCGCAGATCTTGCCTTTATAGCGGATCTTCTTGTACTTGCCGCAGTGGCACTCCCAGTCCTTGGTGGGGCCAAAGATGCGCTCGCAGTACAGGCCGTCCTTCTCGGGCTTCAGGGTGCGGTAGTTGATCGTCTCGGGCTTGGTGACTTCGCCGTAGGACCAGGCACGGATCTGCTCCGGGGAAGCCATGCCGATTTTGATCGCGTCAAAGGCAATGTTATTGCCGGTATTGTTATCCATCATATTGCGATTTCCTCCTTCAATGATCCAGAATGTTCAGTGTGACGAATGGCTGCTTTCTGGATCATTCGTCGTCGAAGTCGGCGTCAATGTCCGCGCCGGCGTCATCCGGAGCGTCCTCGATATCGAAGCCGGACTCCTGGAATTCCACCTCGTCGGCAAAGGCGCGGTTCCGCTCATCCTCGGCATCCATCCGAGCCAGGTTGAAGGTGTCCAGAGCGTCCTCGTCCTCCTTCAGCTCGATGGTGTTGCCGTCGGCGTCCAGGATCTGGATGTCCAGGCACAGGGACTGCAGCTCCTTCACCAGGACCTTGAAGGACTCGGGCACGCCGGGCTGGGGCACGTTGTGGCCCTTGACGATGGCCTCGTA
>NZ_CANRMB010000044.1 GCF_947631635.1 uncultured Dysosmobacter sp. | reverse complement strand
ATCGCTCCAAACATCCAGGGATTGCTGTGCCATTTTCTCTCTTTGACTTCCTTTAACTGCGTGTTTGGACACTCCCCAATTCCAGCCGCCCCTTGCCCGATTACGGGAAATGGGGTATACTATTAAAATCTATGAAATCATCCATATGCGGGAGGAACATCCATGAAAAAGCTCATGGTCATCGACGGCAACAGCATCATTAACCGGGCCTATTACGGCATCCGGCCACTGACCACCCGGGACGGGCTGTATACCCATGCCGTTTTCGGCTTTCTGACCACGCTCCTGCGGCTGGAGGGGGAGGAGCGGCCCGACGCGGTGTGCGTCACCTTTGATGTCCATGCCCCCACCTTCCGCCATACGGCGGACGCGGCCTACAAGGCTACCCGGAAGCCCATGCCGGAGGAACTGCGGATGCAGATGCCGGTGCTGAAAGAGGTGCTGGACGCGCTGAATATCCCCCGTTACGAGCTGGCAGGCTGGGAGGCGGACGATCTGCTGGGCACCATCTCCCGCAGGTGCGAGGCGGACGGCTGGGAATGCGTCGTTGTGACCGGAGACAAGGACAGCTTGCAGCTCATCACCGGTCACACCAAGGTGAAGCTGGTGTCCACCCGCATGGGGCAGACCACCACCAAGGACATGACCCCGGAGACCTTCCGGGAGCAGTATGGCTTTGACCCCATCCACATGATCGACCTGAAGGCCCTGATGGGGGACTCCTCCGACAATATCCCCGGCGTGCCGGGCATTGGTGAAAAGACCGCCACGGGTCTGGTGCAGATGTATGGCTCCATCGACCATCTGTACGCAAACATGCCAGAGGTCGTGACGGCGCCGGAGACGCCCGCCAAGCCCAACGTGGTGAAAAAGCTGGCCGAGGGCGAGGAGAGTGCCCGGCACTCCCATTGGCTGGCTACCATCGCCACCGACGCGCCGCTGGCCTTCCGACCGGAGGACAACCTGGTGCAGAAGCCCGGCGAGGCGGCCTATCCCCTGTTTTTGAAGCTGGAATTCACAAAGCTCATCGAAAAATTCGGCCTGAAACCGGAGGAGGGGACGGCGGCAGAGCCGAAAGAGGCCGCGCTCACCGTCACCGTGGAACAGGTGACAGACCAGGCCAAGGCCGACGAACTGCTGGCCCTCTGGCGGGGGGCGGACCATGTGTCCCTGCTGGCCCTGCCGGACCTGACAGGAGTTTCGGTGGTCTGCCGGACCGGAGCCCATGCCGCGGTGACAGCGGAGCTGTTTTTTGAGAAGTTCCAGGGGGACTGGAACGGCCTGCTGAAGGCCCTGTTCTCCGGCGGCATCAAAAAGGTCTCCCACAATGTCAAAGACCTGATGCGGACGCTGCTGGAAAACGGTCTGAGCGTCGGCGGCTTTGTTTTTGACACCGCCCTGGCGGCATACCTGCTGGACGCCACGGCGGGCAGCTACGACCTGGGACGGCTGTTTGTGTCTTACTACAAGGAAGAGCTTCCCAAACCCCTGTTTTTGGAGCGGGACGCCTTCTCCATGCTGGGGGACGCCGCCCAGGCGGAGGCGGCCTTTGACAGCTACGCCGCGGCGGTGGAGGCCCTGTATGGCACCCTGTCCGAGAAGCTGAAAGCCCGGAATATGTGGGAGCTGTACCAGACCGCGGAGCTGCCCCTGTGCGCCGTGCTGGCGGAGATGGAGCTGGCGGGCTGCCGGGTGGACGCCCGGGCGCTGGCGGATTTCGGCGGCGCGCTGGCCACCCGGATCGCGGAGCAGGAGAAGGCCGTCTATGACATGGCGGGGGAGACCTTCAACATCAACTCCCCCAAACAGCTGGGGGAGATCCTGTTTGGGAAGCTGGGCCTGCCCCACGGCAAAAAGACCAAGACCGGCTGGTCCACCAACGCCGACGTGCTGGAAAAGCTGCGGTATGAATATCCCATTGTGAACGCGGTGCTGGAATACCGCCAATTCGCCAAGCTGAAATCCACCTATGCCGACGGCTTGCTGAAAGCCATCGATCCCGACGGCCGGGTGCGCACCAGCTTCCAGATGACGGTGACGGCCACCGGACGCCTCTCTTCCACGGAGCCGAATTTGCAGAACATCCCCACCCGTACAGATCTGGGCAGTGAGATCCGGCGGATGTTCGTGCCGGACCCGGGCTGCGTCCTGGTGGACGCGGACTACTCCCAGATCGAGCTGCGGCTCCTGGCCCACATCTCCGGAGACGAGGCCATGCGGAGGGCGTTCACCTCCGGCGGCGACATCCACACCGCCACGGCGGCCCAGGTGTTCCATGTGGCCCCGGAGAACGTGACCCAGGAGATGCGCCGCAGCGCCAAGGCGGTGAATTTCGGCATTGTGTATGGAATCTCGGCCTTCTCCCTGTCCCAGGATATCGGTGTCAGCGTGGCGGAGGCAAAGGCGTATATGGAGGCGTATTTCGCCACCTTCCCCGGCGTGCGGCGGTATATGGAGGCGGTGGTGGAGAAAGCCCGTGAGACCGGCTTTGTGGAGACCATCCTCCACCGGCGGCGGGATCTGCCAGAGCTGAAGTCCTCCAATTTCAACATGCGCTCCTTTGGGGAGCGGGTGGCGCTGAACATGCCCATCCAGGGCACGGCGGCGGATGTGATGAAGCTGGCCATGGTGGCTGTGTGGAAGCGGCTGAAAGCCGAGAAGCTCCAGGCCCGGCTGGTATTGCAGGTCCATGACGAGCTGATCGTGGAGTGCCCGGAGGCAGAGGCAGAACAGGCCGCGCGGCTGCTGGAGGAGGAGATGGAGCGTGTGGCGACGCTGTCCGTGCCGCTGACGGCGGAGGCCCACTGGGGCAGGAACTGGCTGGAGGCCAAGGGCTGACGCCCCCTGGCTTTGAACCCTCCGGAAATGACAGATAGAAAGGAACATATCGATGGATACAAGGATGCATGTGCGCATCGTGCCCATGAATGCGGACCATCTGGATGAGGTGGCGGAGCTGGAGCGCATCTGCTTTTCCACGCCCTGGTCCCGAAACATGCTGGCGGAGGAGCTGGACAATGCCCTGTCCGCCTTTCTGGTGGCGCTGGACGACAGCGGCCGGGTGGCGGGCTACGCCGGACTGCAGGTGGTGCTGGACGAGGGATATATCACCAATGTGGCGGTCCGTCCGGACTGCCGGAGGCAGGGCGTCGCGGGAAAGCTGCTGCAGGTGTTTTTGGACTTTGCCCAGGGGAACCGGCTGGCCTTCTTGACGCTGGAGGTCCGGGCCTCCAATTATGACGCCATCGCCCTCTACGGAAGCCGGGGCTTCCGCAGCGTGGGACGGCGGAAAAATTACTATGAGCATCCCAGGGAGGATGCCATCATCATGACAAGGGAGTTCGATACCGATGGAATTACGGATGCCGTCGCCGGAACAGCTGCGGACGGTCTATGACGCGCACCTGCGGGAGGCGTTTCCCGCCGCGGAGCTGAAGCCGCTGGAAAATATGGAGCAGATGTGGCGGGACGGCTGGTACCGGCCCTGGTGCCTCTTCGATGGGGATGACATCGTGGGCGAGTGTTTCCTGTGGCTGGGACATCCCGGCTGGGCCCTGCTGGACTACCTCTGCGTCTCTCCGCAGCGCCGCAACACGGGGCTGGGGGCTGTGATCCTGCAAAAGCTCCGGGAGCGGGAACAGGGCACGGTGATCTTCGGCGAGAGCGAGGCCCCCGAGGATGCTCCGGACCATGACATGGCGGTGCGGCGGCTGGGCTTTTACGCCCGGAACGGGCTGCGCACGGCCGGATACGACACGGAGATGTTCGGCGTGCACTATAAGACGTTGTATTTAGCGGAGGGGCCGGTGGATGATACGGCGCTGATGCGGGAGCACCGGTTTGTCTATCAGAACACCTTCACACCCGAAAAATACGCGAAATATGTCCGCATCCCCTGCGATCCAGATGCGGCCCCGGGACCGAAAGTGCCTTGGGAACAGTGAGAGAAAGAAGTGGGACCATGAAAATACTGGCTTTTGAATCCTCCTGCGACGAGACCGCCGTGGCAGTGGTGGAGGACGGGCGCAGAGTGCTGTCCGACGCCATCGCCTCCCAGGCGGATATGCATGCCCTCTACGGCGGCGTGGTGCCGGAGATCGCCTCCCGGAAGCATGTGGAGGTCATCGCGGGCTTGACGGAGCAGGCGCTGCGGGACGCGGGCTGCACCCGGGCGGACATCGACGCCGTGGCGGTGACCTATGCCCCCGGCCTGATCGGCGCGGTGCTGGTGGGCCTCAGCTTTGCCAAATCCATGGCATATGGCCTGGGCGTGCCCCTGATCCCGGTCCACCATATCCGGGGGCATATTGCCGCCAACTATCTGGCGTTCCCGGAGCTGGAGCCGCCCTTCCTGGCGCTGGCCATCTCCGGCGGCAATACGCTGATCGTGGACGTGCGGGACTATACGGATATGGAGATCCTGGGCGCTACCCGGGATGACGCGGCGGGGGAGTGCTTTGACAAGGCCGCTCGGGTGCTGGGACTGCCCTATCCCGGCGGAAAGCCTCTGGACGAGCTGGCCCAGGGGTCCAAGGGCGGCGTGTACAGGCTGCCCCATGCGAAGGTGGACGGCGCGCCGCTGGATATGAGCTTTTCCGGCCTGAAGACGGCGGTGGTGAACCTGGCCCATCATGCCGAACAGATCGGCGAGCCTCTGGACCGGGCGGCGCTGGCCCGGGATTTTGCCCAGGCTGTCAGCGACACGCTGGTGCCCAGGGCCATGGAGGCGCTCCAACAGACAGGCCGGCATATCCTGGCGGCGGCGGGCGGCGTAGCGGCCAATTCCATCATTCGGGGGGATCTGGAGCGGGCCTGCGCCCAGCGGGGCTGCAAGCTGTATCTGCCGCCGCTGCGGCTGTGCGGCGACAACGGCGCCATGATCGGCGCTCAGGGATATTACGAGTATTTGGCGGGGCATACGGCGGGAATGGACCTGAACGCCTACGCCACCCGGGATATTGCGGATTAAGGAGAAGCTGCTGCGGAAGCCCCGCAGCAGCTTCTCTTTTGCAGAGCGTATGAGAAATATGCAGGCGGCATATTATTATGAAGCGGGAGTGCTCTCGTTTTTTGCCGAAGCGTGAAAAAAAGCTGCGCAAAAACAGAGAAGCATGGAGCAAATAAAAGGGGAAGCGGTAATAATTTTTGGAATAGAAGTTTTATGTAAAATTATTTGCGTTTTTTCAAGAATCGGAATATCCGTTTCAAGAAATGTAAATATATGGAATATACACATAAAAGCATTGAAAAATAAGGAGAATGCGCATTGTGGAAAACTGTGTGGATAATGTGGATAACTTCTTGTAAAAGAATATTATCGAAAAATTTATGTTAACTAAAAAGCTTGGAATAAAGAGAGAAAAATCGTCGCGGAGCCGAAAAAAATCGGAATATTCACTGAAAATTTAGAGAAAAGATGGGTGGTATTTTCCCTTGAAATTCGAGAAAACCCGGCTCCCAAACCACTGGAGAGGAAGTACAGAGAAAATGAAAATGAATGAAATCCTGCAAAAATACAAATAGTAATATACAGGCGAAAATGCATTGCAAAAAGCAGGGAGAAATGGTGTTGACGATGGAGAAAAAATGTGGTATGATAACCGCTGTCCGAGAGAGTGTGCTGATGTGGTACAGCGGGACTATGGAATATGCTAATGTAGCTCAGTCGGTAGAGCAGCTGATTCGTAACTGCCAGACCGGGCTGCGGCAAAACTAAATACGCTACTGTAGCTCAGTCGGTAGAGCAGCTGATTCGTAATCAGCAGGTCGTGTGTTCGAGTCACATCAGTAGCTCCAAAAAGAGGCGAAAGTCAATGACTTTCACCTCTTTTTTCAACTTTTTCGAGATTTTACTGACCCACATTTTCCTGCATTTTGACCCACAAATGTCAACTCTGCCATATGTGTCTTGCGTCGTTCTCCCTTTGTGAAAAGCGGTCAAGACCCACAACTTGACCCACACGGGAATTCGGAGCGAAAAGGAGCAGGCAGCACCCAACGGATTTGGGGTGCTGCCTGTTCTTTTTGTCGGTATCGGATTACATGACTTGCGTCATGAAGCTATCCAGCTTTTCTGCGGCGTCATTCTGGGCCTTTCTGGTGGCATGGGTATAGGTGCGGAGGGTGAATCCCGCGTCGTAGTGTCCCAGCATGGAGGATACTGTTTTTACATCCACCCCATTTTGCAGGGCCATGGTAGCGAAGGTATGCCCATAGGGTATAATAGCGACAAACCGGATTTTCCTTGAAATATCAAGGGTATGCGGGTCTGTCCTTATTCTTTTTCCATCTATTTCTCCGCAAAAAATAGGCAAAGTGTGGGACTGCCGAAAAGTGAGGTGTACCATTAAGGACAAAGAGAATGTATATTATTCAGCCGGGGCGTCAGCGTCCCGGCTGGGTGCTTTTTGCGCTGGTGGACGGTGGAGCAATACAAGGCCATGGTGCGGTCTGAAAGAGTGTTACAAATGAACCGGGGCGGGTGCCAACACGGGACCAGGAACAGACGATCTCTTTCCGCAACGGAGCGGTTAGCAACAGTGTAATCCGTTTGGAACGCCAGCGAGGAACGGCGCACTTCTATACACTCCTGCCGGAGTGTATTCGTGCGTCCTGCGAAGCTGCCGCTGGGGATCGCTGACATAGCATCTTCCCAAATGGTCTGCGTCGCTATGCTCCGTCCAAGGGGGTACGCCCCCTTGCGCCGCGCTGCGGCTATCCCGTTACGCAGGGGTGTCACCTTTTTTCTGCTGGTCATGCGAAGCATGGAGCCACGCTGAAGGCGTGATCGACTGGACGCAAAAGCGGTCAGTCCGGGGCTTGGGGCTGGCCCCAACAAGCGCATCGGAATATCGAAAACGATATTCCGATGCCCTGCTTGCCTACGTTAAAACGGAGAAGGCAGTCCTTATCCTGACCGCTATGGCTTTGATATGGACCTGTGGTACAAATTTTTACCAGCGGGAGCGGCTGGAACCTCATCTAAGCTGTGCCATTTATGAACAAATTGTGACCATGTGGTTCACAATTTTTATTCATTGATATGTATAAAAATTCTTTGTCTTGGGCTTGACTTATGGGTGGCGGAGATCATGGAAGCGGATATGGGGCAGGTTTGCCTTTTTGAGGATCCGCTTGTGGAGGTTCATCACTGAGTCGGGATTGTACATTTCTCCCGTCCTGGTTGAGGGGAACATATAAGGGTTATCCGGGTGCTTTTCATGCTCTTGGATCAAAAGGTCAACTGCCTCTTGTGGAATGGAGATCATGCGGATGGCGTTCTCCGTCTTGGGGCGGTCCACCACCAGTTCCCTGCTGGGGCGGCGGATGGCCTGTTTGCTCACAGAGATGGTCCGCTCGTCCACATTGAGGTCATCCCAGAGGAGGGCGGTCAACTCGCCCTTGCGGATGCCGCTGGTCAGTTCCAGGTAAAACATGGGCAGGACGTGGTATTCCTCCGCGGCGGTGAGGTAGGCTTTCATATCCTCCGGTTTCAGGATTTTCATCTCCTGTTTTTTCAGTTTGGGGATAATGCAGTCCTCGGCGGGGTTGCGGAGGATGAGCCGCTCCTTTACCGCCCGGTCCAGGGCATTGTGGAGCATCATGTGGATGCCCCGGACAGTGGCGCTGCTCAGGCCGGGCCGCTTTGCCTTCTGTTCTTTCCGCAGCCTGCCGCCCTCCAACAGATCCCGGTATAGTTTTTGCAGATCCCGGCCTGTCAGTTGGTTCAGCTTGAGGTCCCCGATCCGCGGCCCAACATGAAGCTCAATGCTGCGGTGGTAGTATTCGGCAGTGGATGGCCGGACGTTGGGCTTGGAGTATAGTTCGTACCAGGTTCGTAGCCAGGTCAGGACGGTGTAGTCGTCTGTCCGGGCTATGTCCAGATCTTTTGCTGCCTCCACAGCTTGGGACAATTTGACCTTTACTTCGGCCTGAGTTTTTCCCAGGACATTCTTGATGATCCGCTTGCCCTGCTTGCCCTGCTTGTCGTACCCGGCGGTGTATCGCCCTTCCCAGCGGCCATCTTTGCGTTTGCGGATATTGCCTTCGCCGTTGGCGCGTCTCTTTGCCATCAATCATCGCCTCCTATCTTCCATTGCAGTCAGTTCGCCGTCATCCTCGTCCATAGCTTCCAAGGCCAGCCGCATCCCCAGCCGGAAGCCCAGGACAAAATTCTCTACCGCCATCGTGCTGTAGATCTCGTTTTGAGCGTTTACCAGATTCAACAGCAAGGATTCTTGTGTTCCTTCAAGTTGGCTCACCAGTTTTTCCTCGCACTTCTGCGCCTGATCCATAGCCCGCTCCAGATTTGAGCCAGGCGCTATCTGCCTATCGCACGGGATGATGTTGCCATAGTAGATATCCTCCAACGTTTTCCTCATTCGTATCAGTTCCCTTCGTGTTTTGGCAGCCACAACACATACCAGAGAAACGGAAGCCAAAGGTGTACAAACTGATAACTTTTTCGGTCACAGCAGGAAACGCTTCTTTCTTTGTATAGCGACGCAGATTTTACGCTTGTCACATGGACATCGTTGGCCCGCTCTGCACCGGTTCCTCATGGTCGTCCGGCTTATGGCCCATGGCGATCTTCTTCTCCCGAATCCTTCTGCGCAGCTTGCGGTCCATCCGCTAGCCCACTGGAGTGGCGGGCGGTACGGAGTTCTCCCGAAAGATCTGTCCCATGTGATGGAGCAGTTTTGTGGCGGCCAGGAGAACATTGGGCCTGAGGATCTCATCGAGCCGCTCCAGGAAGAACTGGGCGTACTCATTTCCATGTGCCGCCGCCTCATAGAGCCAGCCGTATGCCCGCTCCCGGTCCTGTTTCACTTCGTCGCCGATGAGGTACAGCTTTCCCAGGGTGTACTGGGCGTACTGGTTTCCCCGTTCGGCAGAGGCGGTCAGGTACTCCAGTGCTCTGGGCACATCCTTCGGGACCTGTCCTCCTTTGAGGTACATTTTCCCCAGCCGGTAGGCGGCATAGTGGTTTCCCTGCGCCGCCGCTTTTTCGTACCAGGACACCGCTTCTTCCATCCGTTTCCGGCTTTGCAGCAGCTTTCCCAGCGCGTACTGGGAGAAGTCGTTCCCGGCCTCGGCGGAACGGCGGAACCACAGCTCCGCCTGCTCATCGTCAGGCAAGACGCCCAGCCCGTCCCGCCAGCACTTGCCCAGCTGATGGGCGGCCACAGTGAAGCCGCCCCGCCAGAGCTGCTCCAGCACACGCACCTGGGTCTCTTTCTCTGCCTCTGTTGTATCATCATCGTCCAGGATCTCCTTGGCATCCTGGTAGGTCAGCACTATGTCCCATCGGAAATCCGGCGCGGAGAACACGGCCTTCTGTTCCTCGTCCGCCTCGTCCCGCATACGCTCGTCCTCGAAGGTGAACACGCCCAACCGAATCTGTTCCACCTCCCGGATGACCATGTTCTTGATGGCTTTGAATTCCTTCTGCTGGGAGAGCGGTTTATGTTCTCTGGGCGTGTCCTTGTAGTAGCACTCCAGCGCATCCCGGAGCTGGTTCCAGTTCTCATAGCACTCTGCCACCTCCGGCAGCTTTGCCAGCTCGTCCACGATGGAATCCACCTGTTCCTTCACTGCCCTTTTCAGATAGCCGTATACCTTTTTGCCTTTGACCTCCGCCAGCATCCCGGCCAGTGCTTCCATCTTTTCAGCGATGACTGGACTATCGCACAGGTTGGTCTCCATCTCACGGATGAGCCGCCCCATGGACCACGCCGCCGCGTCCCGCACCTCCTGATAGGAGAGATCCTTCTTCTGATAGAGGGACAGCAGTTCGTCCCGGAAGATGTCGTTGGACAGTTGGGAGCGCATCTGCTCAATGCCTTTCTCCGTCAGGTAGCCCTGCCTCGGATCATCCGACCAGACCATCAGGTGGATGTGCGGGTGGTGCTTCTCGTCATGGAAGGCGGCGCACCAGCGGAAGTCTTTGGGTGGGATCTTCATCGCCGCCGCCAGCTCCGTCTGATGGGCCAGCAGCAGTCTGCGCCAGCTCTCACCGTTTTCGTATCCCAGCCGGGCGGCGTCCTCCCGCTTCAGAGAATAGACGAAGGTCCACACCGGTCCGGTGTGCGCGTTGATATCCTCCATGGTTTGTTCCAAGTCGGCGACGCCATCGGCAGAGAACAGACCGTGGGACCGTAGACGCTCCGCGATGTATTCCAGGTAACCGCCGCCCGCCGGAGCGGGACGTGGAGCTTCTATCAGCTCCACGCCGTCCCGGGTGGCGATGTACCTGGCGTAGCTGCCGCCGCCTCCGCCCGGCTTGATGTAACCGGACTTCTGGATGAGACCGGTCATGCGCCAGCCCCTTTCTGGTAGACCAGCGCGTCATCCAGATCGATCTCACCGTTGGTCTCCTTGACTTCTCTGACGCTCCGGACGCGGACCTTCCGCAGAATATCAGGGTCGACGTCCATATCGCAGGCTATGAGGTTTGCCATGATATTTTCCTCCACTGCCAGTTTAAAGATCAGGCGGCCCAGCCTTGTCCCCAGTGCGCCCAGCTTTCCTTCCAGCACCTCGGACAGGACGCGTGGCAGATATTCATCCGCGCGCTCCGCATCCAGGTAGCCGGAATAGAACCGGACGGCTTTTTCAATGCACTCGTTTCTCGTAGAGCAGTTATCCTTCTGGTAATGATTTTCCACGGCATCCCAGGCATGATCAGTCAGCCAAATGGTATGCCGGTCCTTTTGCTCTTTCATGTTGAAAATCCCTTCTTTCTTGCAACAGCGTCTTTGAAAATCTTGTTACAGCGGGGATTTGGGGCCTTTTTGCATAAATCAGCGTCAATTTTATATTCAGGTCACCAGAAAAGCGTCAGCCTCTGTCCCCGGAAACCGCCCGCACTGCGGGCGGTTGTGGCCGCCCCGGCGCATAAAAGCGCCAGGGCTTTCTCCTGCTGTTCCTGCTGTTCCTGCTGTTCCTGTTCCTTCGGCTCTCGCCAGAGCCCCTGAAAATGGCCCGACATTGGGCTCACCCGTCCCTGGACGGGCTGGGACCCTCGGCCTCCGTCAAAGCCCCACGCAGCGGCTCACAGGGCTGAACAGGGTGTGATCCTCGCGGTGCCTGCCTCAGCTTTCCGCGGCAGGACTTTTCTCGTATTATATAGGGGACCATAATGCACAGAGGAAAGTGCATATGGTATACTGCAAGGGACGCTGTGGAACGGTGGGGCTTTTCTATCGCAAGACGATTTAACAAAGACTCCGGCCACAGCTCCTTGCAGAAATGTTGATCAGTTAGATACCGCCAGACGGTTTATGTCGCAGCGAGAATACAAGTGCAAGGAGTCCAGTGGGACACAGCGGCATCAAAATCTTTTTTGGAGGTATCACTATGGTCTGCGTCGGTATTGACGTCGCAAAAGACAAGCATGACTGCTTCATCATGAACACAGAGGGAGAGATCCTCGCGGATGTGTTCACGATCCCCAACAACCGTGATGGGTTCCAATCTCTCATCTCCCGCATCCACTCCTGTGCCACACCGTTGGACAAGATAAAAGTAGGACTTGAGGCTACCGGGCACTACAGCTACAACATCCTTGGGTTTCTTCTTGACAACGGTCTGGCCACCTATGTCATCAACCCTCTGCACACGAATCTCTACAGGAAAAGCCTCAGCCTCAGGAAGACGAAGACTGACCGGGTAGACGCGCGTATGATTGCCGCTATGCTCATGTCCGACGTAGACCTCAAGTCCTATACGGATACAGCATACCACAACGAGGAACTGAAGTCACTAACAAGATACCGCTTTGAAAGGGTACGACTCCGCTCCAGGCTGAAGGAATCGGTCTCACGCCTTGTAACCATCCTTTTCCCGGAACTTGAGACCCTGGTTTCCTCCGTACATCTCACCTCTGTCTACACTCTTCTATATGAGTTTCCCGGCGCCAAACAGATTGCAGACGTTCATCTGACCCATCTCAAAGCATTGACCCGCAAGGCATCTGCCGGCAATTTCCCTGAGGAAAAGGTTGCTGCCATCCGGGAGGCGGCGAGGTGCTCTGTTGGCTCCGCCATTGCTTCCAAATCTCTTGAACTCAGAAATACCATTGGATTGATTTACAGCTTGGACGACGAGATTGCGGAGATTGAGGAAGAGATCCAAGCCATTCTTACGCAGATGCATTCACCCATTACAACAATCCCGGGCATGGGGTTTCGTATGGGCGCCATGATCCTGGCAGAGATTGGGGATTTCTCCAGTTTCAGTTCCCCGGATAAGATCCTTGCTTACGCGGGATTGTCTCCATCTACATATCAATCCGGGCACCTGACAAACGGGTATGCCCATATGGAGAAACGGGGGTCCCGTTATCTTCGCTACGCTATCTTTAACGCCACAAAGTATGTCTGCCACTGGGAGCCCACCTTTGCCGCCTTTCTTGCTAAAAAGCGGGCAGAGGGAAAGCATTACAATGTTGCGATATCTCACGCCGCAAACAAGCTCGTCCGCCTCATTTATGCCTTGGAAAAGTCCCGCCAGTCTTTTCATCCACCCGCAAATCCTCCCTTGACTTTTAATAGTTAGTCTTTGTTTATTGCCCGTCAAAAACTGATACGCCTGTGCCTAATAAATGACTTGCATAACCGCTCCCCGCAGAGTTACAATACCTCAAACCCAAAGGCACGAAAAACGCTTCCTGACTGGGTACGGCGCTGATGAGCCACCCCTGGTCAAGAAGCGTTTTTGACCACATATTTGACCACAGTCAGGGCCGGAACACGTGGAAACAGCGGAATTAAGAGTGCCAAAGAGTAATTGAAAACGAACGGAAACTATTAAAAACCGCTATAAACATCTATAAAAAATTTAGTTCAACCGTTTGGGAACAGAAAGTACTAGAAATGACTAAAAAATTTAAAAAGTATCAAATAATACTGGAACAGAACAACCGTCTCTAAATGCGGCAACATAAGTTCTGCTGTTTTACGGCAAATTTGTGTTGACCACATAATAGAGGCCGCATTTCTGACAACTCCCGGTTTTATTTTGAGTTCATTACGCTATCAAAAAGTATTTGCTGATTCTGAATTGGACGTGGAAGCAACTGTCCTAAATTCAGGATAGTTCGAACCGACGATTCAAGGCAGGTCAGTTGGAAGTCAACCACTACAGTTTACAGATGATTGTTGACGTGGGCGTTAAGGCAAACTCTGAGCGGGCGGATCAGTTCCACGCCACTGAACTGGTCATGCAGTGGGCAAAGAGTGGAACATATGGGGGGCCGACTACTTGGCAGGACGCTCCGGACGAAAAAGTTAAAGATTCGATGTGCTTGTGGGAAAAATTACAGTTTGAACTGGGCCAACGCAACTCCAGGATATACCCGGGCTCTGTGGAAGTGTTTCGTATGGGAGATGCTCTGTCAGACAATAAAGATACCCAGAGAATACGCAGATCAAGTTGGGGGTGTCAATGACTTATTTTAAAATGAGGTATATTTTACGAATCTATATCCTGTGCCTATTTTCCTGTATAGTAGATATTTACGTTTTAAAGAGAGAATATCTGGAAAGAATTCGCAGGCCATTCCAAAGGATGGCCTGCAAATTCTTCATATACCTGTCGAAATCAGAGTACTGCGAATTTGCGCCTGTATGCAATCTCTCAGTTGCTTCCTGAAGGCATCTGGAGCTTTGACCTCCAGAACAGGGCCAAATGATAGTACGCGGATGAGCAATTCTGTCTCGTCGTCCTTGTCGTATCGGAGCTTGATTTGATAGAGCTTGTTGTCCAGCTTCAGCGTCTCCTTCTCCAGATGGGAGAAGTGCAGGAGGACGCGCTCCAGGGCATTTCGCTCATCGTGGAGGAGCAGCACCAATTCATTCAGCTGCCTTTGGGGATAGGTAACCGCCTTCGGATCATATGTACCCAGCAGCTCGCAGGACTGGATGCGGGCCAGGTTGACGGTGTACAACCGCTGCTTTCCCGTGGCCAGAAGCCGGAATTTGTCATCCTTGGCAGAGTACTCCAGCTGATATGGGATGCAGACAAAGGAGTGCCTGGACCCGGTGTGCCCACGAAATTGAAGCCGCAGCATCCGTTTGTCTCGTATGGCGTTCAGGATCAGGCGAAAGCAGGCGGCATAGTTTGGATCCTCATAGGGATCTCCATCGGCATACTGGTCGAAGAGGACGAAAGTGTTCTGCGCATATAGAGGCTCTACATCCTCAAGGCCAGTAGTGTCGGGCTGAAAGAGGGCAATTCGCGGGTCGGACAGCAGCGCCTTCAACCACCGTTTTTGAAGTGCGGTCAGCGGCATGGTGGGCTTATGGTGGAGCACGGAATGAAGTTTTTCATCCAGCAATGGCCAGCCTCCGGATTTCAGGGAAGCGGGGATGGCCAGGGCACTTTCGGCGAATGCCTTTTCCTGCACCAGCGCTGTCAGCCTGCGGTCCGTCAGGCCGCCTTCCGCAGCCTCCGCCAAAACGGCGGCGACGACACGGAAGTAGCTTCCGTAGATCTCGCTAAACAACATCACCGTCACCTCCATAAAGAGCACTCATCTGCTGGAGATCTTCGTTGAATGTTTCCACAACATACTTACTGCTGCACTCAAGGTTTACAATTCGACCGATAAAGGTGCGCAGCCAAGGCAGCATCTCCGAGGCGTCATACACATCTGCGGAGAATTTGCAGGTGTGCGCATCCAGAAACTCGACGGTCCCATGGCGCTTTTCGCGCTCCAGCCGTTGACGGATAAAATCCTCGCCGGGTCCGACGCGGATCGTCATCACAATGTGGTCCAAATTGTGATCCGGACCGGCGGAAACGCCCCACAGGTGCTGGTCAAACTTTTCCTGAAAGACCATATACTTGTCATACTGCTTTTCGGTATTTCCAATCGTGACTTTTTTGATGGTGTCCAGCCGGTAGAATGCCATATGTCGGCCACGGTAATGGTAGCCCAGGAGATACTGCCGCCCAGTCTGTGTACTGATATAAATTTTTAGCGGGCACACGGTCCTCTGGTACTCATAGCCGCTGCGGAGATTCCGCATGGCGAGTGTGACTGCCCGCTTCTCATTGATCGCTTGCAGCAGCTCGGACAGGACATCGCTGTCCAAGGCGTGGAGGATGTAGTGGTGCTTGAACCGGAAAGCATCTGAAGGTGCCTCCAGCTTGTCCAGCAGGAAAGAGCCGATCACACCCAGTGGATTCTCCTCAGAGAAAAAGGCCAGGGCGTCACACCAGGAGTCCAGATTCATGGACATGTCGTCTGTTCTTTGATAAAAAACCTCACGGCCCCGTTTCTCGGACCGCAGCAGTCCAAGGGCTTCGTACTCTTTCAGCTTCTTCCGGACAGTGGACTCATCAAAAGAAAAAGTGCCGCTGAAATGGGAGAGGTACTCATCATAGATGCGATCCACAATCTCTTTGGAAGTAAGCGCGCCGCCTTCTGCCAGCAGGTCCAAAATATAAAAGTGGAGCGTGATGTCCTTATCTGTGAAGCTCTTTGCCTTGAAAGCCTTATACAGCGGGTTGTGGGGGGTGCGCCTGCTGTCCACAGACAGAAATACCCGCTTCCCGGAGGCGTTCTGATGGAAGGACATGTAGCCGCCCAGCCAGCTCTCGATCCTCCGACGCTCGTTGTCATAGCTGCGGACGCTCTTGGCGTCGTATTCCTCCCGGCTCTTGAAGCCATAGACATAGAATTCCCGCATATAGCTGCGAATCCGCTCAAAGCTTTTGATCAGCTCGCTGTAGGCCATATGCCTCACCTCCGTTCCAGCCCTTGGGGCTATTCTACCACGAACCTTACACAATGAAAAGGCAGGAATCATCACAAAGGCTGTCTGGCTTGCATCAGCAGATCAGCAGAAAACTAAATCCGTTCGGGCTGCGAGTTCGCAACTTTTTTTCCGTGATTTTCCTCTGTGCAGGCTGTATGCTTAGCTCACGAAAGGCACCCACAGCAAAACTTGAATAGCTTATATGGTGAAAGCAGCGGGCGCATACCCCGCTATTGTGGGTTCGAATCCCACTTCAACGGTGCCTTGTCCATTTCTGCAAAGATGCCCACAGCAATTGATGAGGGACAGCCACCCGGCCGCTGCCGCAGCGGCGCTGGAGCTGTATTAGAAGGCATCTTGCCAAAGGCACGCACAGCAATCACAGGTTATTTTAACGACTTCCAATCGTCTGATTTCAGGTTCAAATCCTGAACGTGCCTTGTCTGCAGTATCTCACCCAAAGGAGTGATCATTATGTTGGAATTTCTGAAGAGAGAAGCAAATATGACCCGCACCGAAAATGGCGCCGTTACATACCGGTCCACTCAGTCCGAGTGTCTGGACCTGTTTGCCGCCATCGGCGCCCTGCGTCGGGAGAGCGACGGGGAGATCACCGGCCGCTTCCTCCGTGCCTACGCCGAGGACGCGGACCTTGCCATGAAGACCCTGTTTTATGCCCGGGACATTCGCGGCGGCATCGGCGAGCGGCGGGCCTTCCGGACCATCCTCAAGTGGCTGGCCGCCAACGAGCCCCAGTCCCTGGAGAAGAACATCCCCTACATAGCCGAGTATGGCCGGTACGATGACCTGCTGTCCCTGCTGGACACCGCCTGCGAGAGCAAGGCCCTGCAAACCATCAAAATGCAACTTGACGCGGACCGCGCGGCGCTGGAGGCAGGCGGCTCCGTGTCCCTGCTGGCCAAGTGGCTGCCCTCCGTCAACGCCTCCAACCCGGAGACCGTCCGCATGGCGAAGCGGATCGCCCGGGCGCTGGGCATGAGCGACGCCCAGTACCGGAAAACCCTCAGCGCCCTGCGCGCGCGGATCAGCATCATCGAAAACAATCTGCGCACCATGGACTACACCTTCGACTACGCCAAACAGCCCTCCAAGGCCATGTTCAAATACCGGAAAGCCTTCCTGAGAAATGACGGCGGCCGCTACAGCGCGTTTATGAGCCGTGTTGCCCAGGGAGCGGAGCAGCTCCACACCGGCGCCCTGACCCCTTATGAGCTGATCATGCCCACCTTTGACTGGAGAAACCTCTCCGCCCAGGAGCGCAAGGCCATCGACGCCACCTGGCACGCCCAGGAGGACTTCACCGGCGGCGAAAATGCCCTGGTGGTCATCGACGGCTCCGGCTCCATGTACTGTGGGGTGGCCCCCCTTCCCGCGGCCGTGGCGCTGTCCCTGGGCATCTACTACGCCGAGCGCAATACCGGTGCGTTCCGAGGCCACTTCATCACCTTCTCTGAGAGCCCCCGCCTGGTGGAGATCAAGGGTCGGGATATCTGCGAAAAGGTGCGGTACTGCCGCCAGTTCAATGAGGTAGCCAACACCAACATCCAGAAGGTGTTTGAGCTGATCCTAAAGACCGCAGTGAAGCACCGTGTGCCCCAGGCGGAGATGCCCTCCAAGCTCTACATCATCTCCGACATGGAGTTCGATTACTGCGTGGCGGACCGGTCCATGACCAATTTCCAGTACGCACAGCAGCTCTTTGCGGCCCATGGCTACCGGCTGCCGGAAGTGGTGTTCTGGAATGTGGCCAGCAGGAACCGGCAGCAGCCCGTGAAGTGCAGCGACCAGGGCGTCGCGCTGGTATCCGGATGCAATCCCAGAATTTTTTCCATGCTGAAAGCGGACATTCTCTCCCCCTACGGTTCATGCTGGATGTCCTGGGCTCTGAGCGGTACGCGGCAATCAGCGCCTAGGCCCATATGGGCAGGGGCGGCGTGATCACCCCTGTCCATATGTCTATAGAAAAAGGAGCATATCATGGTTACGATTCAAGGAACATACAATACCGCCGTCTGCTACACACCCGCGCTGGAGGACGCCGCACAGGCGCAGATCCAGGCTGTCTGTGACCGGCCCGAGTTCGCCGGATGCAAAATCCGCATCATGCCCGACGTCCACGCCGGAAAGGGCTGCACCATCGGCACTACCATGACCGTTCAGGACAAGATCGTGCCCGGCATGGTGGGGGTGGACATTGGCTGCGGCATGGAGACCGTGGAGCTTGCTGAGCGTGAGATTGATTTCGAGAAGCTGGACGCACTGATCCGCCGGGAGATCCCCTATGGCCGCGAGATCCGTGATGATCTCCACGCACTGAATTCCGAGATCGACCTGACTCAACTGCGTTGTGCCGATCAAGTCAATCTGAACCGGGCCATGCGCAGCATTGGGTCTCTGGGCGGGGGTAACCATTTCATCGAGGTGGACCGCTCTGACGACGACAGGCTCTACCTGGTGGTCCACTCCGGCAGCCGCCATCTGGGTACCGAGGTGGCCAACTTCTATCAGGATGAAGGACGCCGGGCCCTCTGGGGCGGCGCGAACCATCAGATCCAGGCCGTCATTGCCCAACTGAAGGCGGAGGGCCGCTTCCAGGAGATCCAGAAGACGGTCCAGGCGCTCCGGAAGGAACACAGCCTGGACATTCCCAAGGAACTGACCTATGTGGAGGGCGTGCTGTTTGACGACTATATCCACGACATGAAGATTGTCCAGCATTTTGCCGCCCTCAACCGGAAGGCGATGACCAATGTGATCCTGACAGGGCTTGGCCTGACCCGGGTGGAGGAGTTTACCACCATCCACAATTACATTGATACAGACACCATGATCCTGCGGAAGGGCAGCGTCTCCGCCAAGGCGGGTGAAAAGCTGCTGATCCCCATCAACATGCGAGATGGCAGCCTGATCTGTATCGGCAAGGGCAATGAGGATTGGAACTGCTCCGCCCCCCATGGCGCCGGCCGCCTGATGAGCCGACACGCGGCGTTCAGCGCCCTGTCCATGGAGGAGTTCCGGAGGGAGATGCAGGGCATCTACACCACCTGCGTGCTACCCGACACCCTGGACGAGTCCCCCATGGTCTATAAAAGCATGGACGAGATCATTGCCCAGATCGGCCCCACCGCAGAGATCATCCAGCGCATTCGCCCTGTGTACAACTTCAAGGCGTCGGACTAAAGTTGAAAGGCGGTGTTGATTGTGGAGACACAGATCCGAGAAAAACTTCAAGAAATTGAGCGGCAGGAGAATTGCCGGATTCTGCTGGCGGTGGAATCCGGCAGCCGCGCGTGGGGCTTCGCCTCTCCGGACAGCGACTATGATGTCCGTTTCATCTATATCCGGCCCAAGGAGAGCTACCTAAAACTGGAGCATATACGGGACGTGATCGAGCTGCCCATCAACGACGTTTTGGATATCAACGGCTGGGATGTGCAGAAAACATTGCGCCTTCTGCACAAATCCAATCCCACGGTATTCGAGTGGTTTTCCTCACCTATCGTATACAAGAGCACGCCCTTCGCCGACTCATTCAAGCCGATCATGCAGCACTACTTCTCTTCAAAGAGCGGTCTGTGGCACTACCTGCATATGGCAGAGAGGAACTTTCGTGAGTATCTCCGCACCGACATGGTCAAGGCCAAGAAGTACTTCTATGTCCTGCGCCCGGTCCTTGCCTGCAGATGGATCTTAGAAAAGGGAACACCGCCTCCAATGCTGTTCTCTGAGCTGATGGAAAGTCAACTGCCGGACTATCTGACCGCTACCATTCAGAAACTATTGGATATTAAAGTAAATTCCCCTGAAGTCAAGCTGATTCCCCGGGTCAATGAAATCAACCGGTATCTCTATGAAAGCATTGTGGACATTCATGAAAAAATCGAACAGCTGCCAAAAGAGCCAAGGCGGGACTGGACGGAGCTGGACAAACTTTTTCTTTCCGCATTCTATGAAGCAGCCTATTGATCTGGAATTGAATAAAGCACAATTGCTCCTATAGCTATGCACCGGCATTACTTTGACCATGGAGGTATAGAGCCCAGCACCAGCAAACAGAGCCGCCGGGGTGTGGAAGTTACCTGTGGCTTCCATAACCACATGAATCTCACGGTCCGGACGTTTGAAAGGAAAGACACTTTTTCTTTGACTATAGCCCTTCAAAAACTGATATGCCTATCTCTCGGAGAACCCTTGTATAACCGCTTCCATAGAGTTACAATACCGCAAACCTCGACCTGCAAAAATGCTTCCTGTCCAGTCCGGCGCTGAACGCCGCCTCTGGTCAAGAAGCGTTTTCATGACCACATGTAAGACCACAGTCAGAGCCGGGACACGCGGAAACAGTGGAATTAAGAGCGTCAAAGAGTAAGGCGAATGGAGCGGAAAGTGCTATAGAAGGGCATATATCACTCAAAGAAATGCAGGGGTAGCCTTTGGGAGCAAGATGCCGGGAGTTCGAGTCTCCCCACTCGGACCAGCTCAGGAATTCCCAACACCGTTCCGTTTCCGCCTTCGGCGAAAACTGCACTATGTTGGGAATTCCTTCGCTTTTCGCGCCGCAAACGCTTCGCTGGTTTGCGGAGCGAGGGAGACGCAGGATGAACGACCCTGCCTGATCTGAACAAATCGTTATCAGTCTGTTCGGATCGGACAGGGTCGTTCTTTTCCTATAACCCTTGTGTTTTAAGGGCTATAGGCTTTTTTTCTTGGCATACCGTGTTTCATCACTGTATATTTGATGATAAGGCAGCTATTTTTCAAGATATAAATGCCCGCTACAATTATTTTAAATCCTTTTTTCTCCAATCCATTTTTCCAGACACTTCATCAACTGCTCAATATCCAACGGTTTTGTAAGGTGCTCATTCATACCGGCATTCTTGCTCCGCTGTATATCTTCCGTAAAAGCATTGGCGGTCATGGCAATAATCGGAATTTCTGCAGCGTCCTTACGCGGAAGCTTTCTGATTGCACCAGCAGCTTCATACCCATTCATAATTGGCATCTGAATATCCATCAATATCATATCGTAGTAGCATTCGCCCGCTTTTTCAAATTTCTCCAATGCCTCTTGTCCGTTTTCAGCGCTTTCTACCGTCACGCCGGTCTCACTAATGATCTCTTCGGCGATTTCCCGATTCAGCTCATTGTCCTCTACTAAAAGAATCCTTTTTCCGTTCAGCTTCACTTCGGTAAACGATTCCTTCTCCGGCAGTTCCTTACTCTGATCCTTTTCTGCAATCTGATTGAAAAGATAGACCAGACGTGACTTAAACAGCGGTTTGGATATAAAACCGTTTACACCGGCCCGGCGCGCTTCTTCCTCCACAGCGCTCCAATCATATGCCGACAAAATAATAATCGGCACATCAGGGCCAACCCTTTCACGGATCGCCCGCGCTGTTTCAATGCCGTCCATTTCCGGCATCTTCCAGTCCAGGATCACGGCAAAATAATCCTGATAACTCCGGTGACGCTCCCATACCCTCTGCACGGCTTCTCTTCCGCTCAGAACATATTCGCCCTTCATTCCGATGTTCTCAAGAATCAGGCATGTCATCTCACTGGCACTTTTATCGTCATCTACCACCAGCACCGGCAGATCCAGAAGCTTCTCCGTATTCGGTGACTCCGTATCCACAAGCTTCAGGATCAGCGTTACAACAAATTTCGTCCCTTTGCCGATCTCACTTTCTACTGCAATGTCACCGTTCATCCTGCGGGCGATATTCCTTGCAATGGTCATTCCAAGGCCTGTCCCCTCGATCTTGCTTACCCTGGAATCCTCCGCACGGCTAAATGGCTCAAACAGCTTTTTCTGAAATTCCTTACTCATTCCGATTCCGTTGTCGCGGAAAACAAATTCATAGCAGCCGTAGCCATACATATTGGATGGCTTCTCATTGATTTCCATCTCAATATTTCCGCCCGGATTCGTGTATTTTGCAGAATTTCCCAGTATATTCATAAAGATCTGCTGCAGTCTCATGGTGTCGCCGATCACACGCTCATGCTCCACGTTCGCAATATGCACATCAAAATTATGCTTTCTTTCCTGCATGGCGGGCCGAATCATCGTCACCAGATTTCCAATCAGGTCGGATAGATTCACTTCCTCCTCCGTCAAATCTATTTTTCCTGATTCGATCTTGCTCATATCAAGGACTTCATTGATCAGTGACAAGAGATGCCTGCTGGAGACAGTGATCTTTCTCAGGCAATCTTCAACACGCTCCTTATCCTCCAAATATTTTCCTGCGATTGCCGTCATTCCGATGATCGCATTCATGGGAGTTCTGATGTCATGGCTCATTCTTGACATAAAGTCGCTTTTGGCCGCGTTTGCGTAATTGGCGGCTTCACATGCTTCTCTTAATGCCTGCTGCTCCTGTTCCTCCCTCAGCTTACTTTCCGTCACATCCTGTGCCACATATAATGCCCGTTTGGGTCTACCGTCGCTTGTTGTTTCAGCCAATACGATACTGGCGCGGATCCATGCTCTCCGATGATTCTCATCCGGCACCATACGATATTCAAAAGCAACCACCGGCTGTTCTGCGCTCAGAGTATTCAGCAGCCTCTGATAACTGACATGCTCCAAATATTCCTCCCTGTCCTCGGTAGAGACAAAGTTTTGGGCATACATACGGATTCCCTGGGAGTAATTTCTCTCATCTCCCAGGATACTGCTGACCTCCGCCTTCTGCATGACCGGCCTGAAGGTATCATTCTCGAGGTCCATGTAATACGTCGCGAAAAACATGCTGCTCAGGCTGTTTATGATAGATGCCTTTTCTCTCGACTCCCTGTACGCATGCTCTTCCGCCAGCTTTTCTGACGTAATATCACGTCCCAATATATTAACAACGGTTTTTTCTCCCTGCCGGATATAAAGCACATGCTCCTCGGTCCACAGCAAAGATGTGCCCTTGTGCCGATACTGGCAGATATCTTCCCGAAAATCCTGTACCGTTTCAGCATTTTTCCGAAGATTTTCGAGAAATAGCGCTTTTTTAAATCCTTCCTTGTCCGCTTCTACAACCGTTTCCGCGAATGCTTTTCGGACATAATAATCATAGTCGCCTTCCTCACGCCTGCCCGTAACACCTTCCCTCAGATAAACTCTCTCACAGATCCCGGTCTCCAGGTCTATGGTATTCAGTATACTGTACCGCGATCTGATGATGGCCGCCATTCTCTGGTCATTCCGGACCCGCTCCATGTCTCTTTTCGTCTCTTCATCCACATCCTGAAAAGTCAGAATCGCATAACCGCCCCGTTTTTTGTTTTCTTTAAAATAGGCTGATATGGAAATATACCGCCACTCACCATACAGCAGCGCCCGGCACAAAACGGTCTTTTTCTTTTCTCCGTTCTTCCACGCTGTCCTCATCGACTCCAGGGAAAGCTGATTGTATACTTTTTCCCGGTCCTCAGGTGATATGTAACCGGCACCGATGCCTTTAAAAGTATTATCCCACAAGGATTTTTCTGTGTCCACATTCTGTCTTATCTTTTCTGTAGCCTGTACTACATTTACACGACCTGTTTGCAGATCTACAACATAAATAGCAAAATTTGTCTCGCCCAACGAGTTAATAATCTCCTGATTCCGGATATTGACCTCTTCTCTCGCAAGCCCCTCCTTGAACGTATCATGGATATCCTTAAGGCAAATCATAACCTTCTGGTTATCATCCGTATAATCAAAATCCGGAACAATTTCCAGATGGTGCCATCTATACCGATTACCGGTTTTCCGGCGATAAATACAGCTCAGCTTTTTTGCGCCTTTTTTTAATTCGGCTTTTACATTATCAAAATGGACAAAATTCTCATATCGTTCTATATCCTCCTCATAAACATAACCGCATTTGGCAATACCATAAAACCAAGCGGTAAGAGAAGTCATATATTCACGCATTTCCTGGATCTCTTCCTCATCCACTTTGACGATAGAGAAGCTATCCGTACTTAAATTTCCCCGCAAAACCTTATGATATATATGATTGGCCACCTCTGCATAAGGCGTAACCGCAATCATAAATGCCGGGATCGTTTCCTCCCATAGAATGCGAGTGGCCGCAATCTCCACTGCCTTCCCAAAAGGGTCGTCGTAATTCACGGAACGTGCTTCCTTTTTATCTCCGATATACAACAGCGGACAATTATCACAGGTGCCTTTCCATAATTCATGGCAGACCATGCCTTTCTCAATGTTCGGTGCAACCTCTCTTACCCGTTTGTTGTAGTATAAAATTTTATGATCATCTTCCCGTATAACATAAACCGCTGTCTTCTGAAGGGAGTCCAGTATCAGTTCATATTCTCTCGTTTTCATCTATATTCTCCCGTACTTATCATATTTTTGGGAATTTGAAGCTTCATCTGCAAAACCTCATACAATATAATTATATCACTATCAGAATATCAACACAAGACATATTATCCTTATCGAGTTTCTCCAATCGACCCTCTGTTGGGAATTCCTTCGCTCCGCAAACGCTCTGCTGGTTTGCGGAGCGAGAAGGGACGGGGAATGCGGCTCGAAAGTGGCGCGTACTCCAACTTGAACGCCCCTACCCAATCTGAACAAGTTTGTGAGACTTGGCAGATCGGGTAGGGGCGTTTTATATCTCAAGGCCTTGCAGCACAAGACTTCGGATGCCCCCACCCAAAAGTAAAATGAGACACAAAATTCAAAACAGATCAAATTTCAGCTGCAAACAGTCCAATTTCCCAAATCAGAGCCTCGGTGCCCCACTTAGTGTAAAGTTTAGACTTTGGCACATAATTGAGTAGTATATAAGACGTTTTAGATGGTTCTGCTCTGCAGTCAAATATCTGTAGTCGCTTTGCCATTACAATTAATAATATTTCATTGTATTTATATTTCTTCCATCTCTATATTCTCTGCATCAATTAAGAACTGGTTCAAGCAATCAAATTTGGCGTGAATATAAGGTTTTGCAAAATATGGATTATTCTGAAGATAGATCCAAGAGAGTTCAGGGTATGAAAAGACGGTGTATCCCGATTTCGTCATAACAGTAACTTTGCGGAATGTGTCTGCAATCAAATTATCCTTTTCACCAAAGTATAGAAATACTGTGTTGGTTCGATGTCTGGGAGTGTCCAAAATAAAGATTTGATGATATAATAAGGGATATGAGGAAACAGACAAAAGAGGCATGGAAGAAAT
>NZ_CANRMB010000043.1 GCF_947631635.1 uncultured Dysosmobacter sp. | reverse complement strand
TGAGCCTTGAGGCTCAGCCAGTAAAAACCCCTTATAGGGGTGGTGCATGCCACCCGTTTTACGGGTGGTCATGACTGTCCGGCGCGCCGGAAGGGCCACCGCCCGATCCGGCAAAAACGATGACTGCTGTACAAATTATATAAGTTAAACCATTTTTTGCACCGGAACACTGATTATTTTGCAAATAGCCCAGAAAAAGTTTTGGTGGTATACTGTGTTAAAGTGATAAAATCCCCGAGAGGGCAAAATCAAGAGGAGTGAGAATATGAGTGGGAAAAAAATGAAGTGGAGCAGATATCTGATCCCCGGCTTTATCTTCCAGTCCGTCATGATCGGCGGCGGCTATGGCACGGGTGCTGAGATTGCCCAGTACTTTGGTACCAGCGGTATGATCGGCGGTCTGCTGGGCATGTTGGTGACCATGCTGGTCTGGTGTCTGCTGTGCGCGGTCACCTTTGAGTTCACCCGCGTTTTCAAGACCTATGACTATGGTTCCATGATGCGCCAGCTGTTGGGAAAAGCCGGCTTCCTGTACGACATCTGCTACTATATCATGATGCTGATCGTTTTGGGCGTCGTTAACGCCACTGCTGGCAGCATGATCAGCAGCCTGACCGGTTTGTCTCCCTGGTTCGGCATCATTGTGCTGTCCATCGGCATCATTCTCCTGGTGCTGAGGGGCACTGAGGCCATTGAGAAGGTTCTGTCCTTCTGGTCCTATGTCCTGTATGCCGTGTACATCCTGTTCCTGATCGTGGTATTCGTCAAGTTCGGCAGCAATATCGGCGCTGAGTTTGCAAAGGGCGAGATCGGCCCCAACTGGCTGAGCAGCGGCCTGCAGTACTCCTTCTATAACCTGGTGGTGGTTCCCCTGGTGCTGTACACCGTTCGGGATGCCAACAGCCGTAAGGAAGCGGTGGGCTGCGGCATCCTCTCCGGCGTGATCGCAATCGTCCCCGGTATTCTGTTGCTGCTGGTCATGGGCTGCAACATGGCGGAGGTTGTTGCCGCCGAGACCCCCGTCACTGTGATCTTCGATATGCTCAATATGAAGTGGCTGTATGTCCTCTTTGAGATCGTGCTGTTCGGCACCCTGATCGAGACCGGTACCGGCTTCATCAAGGCCGTCACGGACCGTATTGAGGTCGCCGTGGGCAGAAGCGGCAAGAGCGCACCGGCATGGATGCATCCTGCCATCACCGTGGGTATGACGGTCATCGGCGTCTGCGTCTCCACCTTCGGCCTGACGAACCTGATCCTCAAAGGTTATGGCACCGCCTGCTATGGCTTCCTGATCCTGTTTGCCATCCCCATGCTGACCATCGGCATCTACAAGATCTCCAAGGCGGGAAAGAAGTAAATTGTTATTGGCAGAAAACCAGGCGTCCCGACCGGGGCGCCTGGTTTTTTTAAGGATCGTTTGTGAAAGCTGGACTGTTGGCATTACAGCGCAGCGGTATCGAACAGCAAAGTGACAGGACCGTCATTGACGGAGACCACCTTCATATCCGCGCCGAATTCCCCGTGCTCCACATGGAAGCCCCGGGCCACGCACTCCGCCATGAACTTCTCATACAGCGGGATGGCGACATCCGGCTTGGCGGCGCCGCTGAAACCGGGACGGCGGCTCTTCAGGTCCGCGAACAGCGTGAACTGGGAGACGATCAGCAATTCGCCGCCGGCGGCCTCCAGATTCAGGTTCATCTTCCCATTTTCATCCTCAAAGACACGGGTGCCGCAGACCTTGTCGGCCAGACGGACCGCCTCGGCCTCCGTATCCTCCGGGCCAACGCCCAGCAGGACCAGAAATCCCTTGCCGATCTGGCCGGTGATCTGGCCGTCGATTTTGACGGAAGCCTCTGAAACACGGGTGACAACTGCTCTCATATTTGTGATCTCCTTATCCTGATATGTTTTGTCAAAAATGGCGGCTTTACTGCGCCTTGCCGCGGCTGGTGATGGCCCACACGTCCACCACATCCTCGCCGTCCACCAGATAGATCTTATCGTGGATGTTCATGGTGGTGCAGCAGTGGCCGGGGATGCAGCGCATGTTGTCTCCCAGCTTCAAAGAGGTGTTCCGGGCCAGCAGCGTGGTGTGCTCTTCGCTGAAGATGATCTCCGCATCCGGCAGGGCGGGAAAGACCGGCACCGCCTGGTCCATGGCCAGGGATTTGACGCCGCCGTCCAGCATCACCCGGTCCTCCTTGACGGAGATCACCGTGGTCAGCAGGAACAGTGCCTGCTGGAACCGCAGGTTCAAGGTCTCATATGTCGCGTCCATAAAGAGATAGCTGCCGGCCTGCAATTGTGTGTAGGCGGTATCCAGCGGCTTATCCGCGGCGGTCCCGGTGCTGCCGCCGCAGACGTTCCGGACAGGCAGGCCATTCTGCTCCACAAAGGCCTTCAGCGCTTTGATACGCGCCTCGATATCCAGCAGCTCCGTTTTCCGGCGGGAGGCGTCGCTCTCGTGGGAGAGGTGGCCCGCATAGGCCTGGATGCCCTCAAAAATCAGATGGGGCTGGGCGTCGATGAGCTGGGCCAGGAATAGAAATTCCTCCGGCGTCTCCACGCCGCAGCGCCGCATCCCGACCTCGTATTCCACCAGAACCCGCAGCTGCCCGGACGCCGCGGCCATGGCCTGTTCCAGGGCCAGGACGTTTTCCGGGTCATCCGCGCAGACCGTCAGGTCGCATCTGCCTGCGAGAGCTGCCAGCCGGGGCAGCTTTTCCGCCTGGACCACCTGATTGGCGATCACGATGGTGGAGATGCCGGCCTCCGCCAGGTCCTCGGCCTCCGACAGCTTGGCGCAGGTGATGCCGCCCGCGCCGTGCTGCATCTGCATCTGGGCGATCCGAGGGCATTTGTTGGATTTGTAGTGGGGATAAAGCGTCATGGGAGAGCCGTCCAGAAGGCGGTCCATCTCCTGAAAATTCTTTTCCAGCGCATGTTTATCCAAAATCAGCGCCGGGGTCTCGATTTCATGTATTTTCATAATGTCCCTCTGTTCATATGAATTAGCGTGGTGTGCAAGTCAATTGTAGCAGGGATATTTTTGAAAAGCAATGCCTATTGTTGAAGCGGCCGGTGACTGGGCAAAACAGCTGTTTTTTCAAGGCTGCTCCGGCGGAAAAGGGAAAATATGCCGTATTCCCGCGGCATGGGGACCCTGCATCGGGGCATGATGGATAAATTTTGAGAAATTATGAATAAATTATTGACGAGTCCCTGCGTATAGCGTATTATTATACAAGTCAGATGTTTAAACAGGCGCGAAATGCACCTGTTCAAGAATATCATACCTGCGTGATGACACCTCCGGCGAAATGATTATGAGATAAAGGAGAAGAGCAGCCATGGCGAGCTTATGGGGCGGCAGATTTGAAAAGGATATGGACGAGCTGGTGAAAAAATACAACGCGTCCATCTTTTTTGACCAGAGAATGTACAACGAGGATATCGACGGCAGCATCGCCCATGTGACGATGCTGGGCAAACAGGGCATTGTCACAGAGGCGGAGCGGGACCAGATCATCGCTGGCCTGGAGGGAATTCGGAAGGATATCAGCGACGGCAGCATCGTCTTTACGGTGGAGGACGAGGACATCCATATGGGGATCGAGAGCCGCTTGATCGCCCGCATCGGCGATGTGGGGAAAAAGCTGCACACCGCCCGCAGCCGCAACGACCAGTGCCAGGTGGATGGCCGCCTGTATTTGAAAAAGGAGATCCGGGAGATCCTGAACAGCCTCTGCTGTCTGGAGAGCGTGATTTTGGAGAAGGCGGAGAAATACGCGGATCAGATCACCGTGGGCTTTACCCACCTGCAGCACGCCCAGCCCATCACCATCGGCTTTGTGTTCATGGCCTATTTCCAGATGTTCAAGCGGGATATCCAGCGCCTGATGGATACCTTGGAGCGAATGGACTGCAATCCCCTGGGCTCCTGTGCCCTGGCGGGAACCACCATGCCTATCGACCGGCACCTGACCAGCCAACTGCTGGGCTTTGCCGCGCCCTGTGAAAACGCCATGGACGGCGTCAGCGACCGGGATTACAGCCTGGAGTTCCTCAGCGACGCCTCCATCTCCATGATGCACCTGTCCCGCTGGGCGGAGGAATTCGCCTGGTGGAACTCCTCGGAATTCTCCTACATCGCCATTGACGACAGCTTCTGCACCGGCAGCAGCATCATGCCCCAGAAGAAGAATCCGGACATGGCGGAGCTGATCCGCGGCAAGGTGGGCCGGGTGTACGGCGACCTGATGCAGCTGCTGACCGTCATGAAGGGGACGCCTCTGGCCTACAACAAGGACTTCCAGGAGGACAAGGAGAGCCTCTTTGACGCCATCGACACCTGGAAGGCCACCATCGATATCTTCGCCAAGATGCTGGACAAGACGGAGTTCCGCATGGACCGGATCGAACAGCAGCTGAGCCGGGGCTTCCTGAACGCCACCGATATTGCCGAGCATTTCGCCAAGCAGGGCATCCCCTTCCGGGAGGCCCACGCCATCGTGGGCCGCATGGTAAAGGCCTGCGAAAACAAGAACTGCGACTTCCGGGACCTGACCGAGGAGGACTTGCAAAGCATCGACAGCCGCGTTACGAAGGAGTCCCTGGGGGATATCAGCATCAAGGCCTGCGTGGATGCTCGGATGTCCTTCGGCGGGACTGCTCCGGCTGAGGTGCGCCGCCAGATCGCCGTGGGCAAGGCCTGGCTGGACAGCCTGGCGTGCCAGTAAACAACAGATGGGAGCGTTTCTGTGCGGATCAAAGTATTGATGACAGATAAGGCCATGGGGCGGGCGGCCATGGACCAGCGGGAGCGGATGCTGTCCGCCGCCGTGTCGCCCGGCGTTGCAATCTCGGTGGACTGCATCAAAAAGGGACCTGACGAGCTGGACTGCCACACGGATGAGGCCTTTGCCGCGCCGGAGCTGGTGAAAATGGCCATCCAGGCGGAAAAGGACGGCTTTGACGCCATTGTGATCTACTGCTTCAGCGATGTGGGCTTGGACGCCTGCCGGGAAAACGTCCGAGTCCCGGTGATCGCGCCGGGGGAGACGGCCCTGGCCGTGGCACAGACCCTGTGCAGCCGCTTTGTGGCAATCACCGGAGCGGGCTGGAATATTCCCCGCACCTACCGCCGCATGATGCGCAGCGCCATTGCCCGGGAAAAGATGGCGGCGGTGCTGGCGCTGGATATCCCGTCGGCGGAGATGCGCGTGGACCCCAACGCCATGCTGAAAGAGTTTTTGCAGGGTGTCCGCGGTCACGAGAGCGTTTGGTTTGCCACCGGCAGTGAGCTGGTGGACTACTGCATGCAGGCCCCGGATGCTTTTGTCAGCCTGCGGGAACAGGCGAAAGCGTCCCTGTAAAGGGATACGTTCCATAAAGCCGTGCCGCCCGGCATCAGTTTTTTCTGATGCCGGGCGGCACTTATGAACCATGTTATAGGCTGTTGACCGCCGCTTCCAACTGACGCAGGGCCTGTTCCAGAACGCTCCGGGGACAGGCGGCGTTGAGCCGCATGTAGCCATTCAGACTCCGGCCGAAGGAACAGCCGTCATTCAGACCCAGTTTGGCCTTTTGGATCATAAAGTCATGGAGCTCCTCGTTGGTCATGCCCAGCTCCCGGCAGTCCAGCCACATGAGATAGGTGGCGTCAGGCGCGTAGGTCTTGATTTTGGGAATGTGTTTTTCGCAGTAATCCACCACAAAATCAAAGTTGCCGGAGAGATAGGGCAGAAGCTGCTCCAGCCACTCCTCGCCGCCGGTAAAGGCGGCCTCCATGGCGGTCAGGGAGAAGGCGTTGTTCCGGTGGATGTCCATATTCATCCAGAAACGGTCAAAGACCTGCTTCATGTGCTGGTTGGGAAATACCACGGTACTGGCCTGAAGGCCCGCCAGGTTGAAGGTCTTGGTGCCGGAGATGCCGGTGATGACGTAGTTGGCGATCTCAGGGGACAGGGACGCGGTGGGGGTGTGCTGTTTGCCGTGGAAGATCAGGTCGGAGTGGATCTCGTCGGAGAACATCACCACATGGTATTTCATACACAACTCCGCCATGCGGCGCAGCTCCTCGGACGTCCAGACGATGCCCAGGGGGTTGTGGGGATTGCACAGCAGGAACAGGTCCGCCTGCTGGAGCTTGGCTTCAAAGTCCGCCCAATCCACGGTCCAATGGCCGTTTTGCTCCACAAACTGATTTTCCAGCACATTCCGACCCCATGCTTCGGTCATATCGTAGAATTCGGAGTAGACGGGAGTCTGGATCAGCACGCTGCCGCCCTCCGGGGTGAACAACTTCACGCAGGCGCTGATGGACTGGACCACGCCCAGGCTGAAACTCATGAGGGACTGGTCGATATCCCAGTTGTTCCGCCGCTTCTGCCAGGCCCGGATGGCCGCGAAATAGCTGTCCGGCCGGGCGGTATAGCCCCAGATGCCCTCCTGGGCCCGCTGGGTCAGAGCGTCAATGATGGGCTGCGCGGTGCGGAAATCCATATCCGCGACCCACAGGGGGATCACGTCATCCGTCCCGAACTTTTTCATTCGCTCGTCGTATTTGGCGGAGTGGTTCCCGGAACGGTCGACAACGGTGTTAAAATCGTACTGCATACTGGCTGCTTCCTTTCTCTGTGCTGCATGCGCAGGGGCGCCAAAGGCCCTGCATCCAATCTGTATTCACCAGTTAACCATGATTTCCGCGTTTTTTCAAGAGACTCTTGGAAAAACGCGGAAAATCTCCTGAACAGGCGGCTTGCTTTCTGATGTGGTTCAGGATACAATGGGAGAGAACAAAACCGACACGCTTTTGAGGGAAGGAGCTTTATCATGATCACAAGAGAAGAACTGCTGACGCTGCTGCGGCAGGAGGTCGTCCCGGCGCTGGGCTGTACGGAGCCGGTGTGCGCGGCTCTGGCTGCCGCCGACGCCTACCATGCCATTGGGGGAGAGATCGTCTCCGTGAAGCTGGAGGTCAATCCCGGCATCTATAAAAACGGCATGAGCGTGGGCATCCCCGGTTTTCCGAGAGTGGGCCTGAAGTATGCCGCCGCTCTGGGCGCCTGCCTGAACAATCCCGAGAAAGGCCTTCAGCTGCTGGAGGACATCGACGAGACCATCACCGCCAAGGCCATCCAGCTGGTGGAGGACCGCCATGTGGTCGTGATGATCAAGCACGATGAGATCCAGCTTTACGCCCGGGCGGAGATCATCACCACCGCCGGCATCGGCATCAGCGAGATCCGGGGCACCCACTCCAACATCGTGTTCACCAAGCGGAATAATGAGGTCCTGGTGGAGAAGAGCTACGCCGCCGGCGGGGAGGATGAGCTCCACGCCCGGCTGAAACCCATGACCGTGGCGGAGATCAGGGCTGTGGTGGAACAGTGCAGCGAGGAAGAACTGGCCTTCATGCTCGACGGCGTGGACATGAATGAAAAGCTGGCAGACTTCGGCCTGGAGCATGCCCCCGGCATCGGCATCGCCGGTGCGCTGCGGGACCAGGTGGAGAGCGGCACCATGGGAGACAACCTGTTCAGCCGCACCATGATGCGGGTGGCCAGCAGCGCCGAGGGCCGCATGAGCGGCTGCCCCTACGCCGTTATGAGCAGCGCCGGCAGCGGCAACCACGGCATCACCGCCATTATTCCTGTGGTGGAGATGGCGCACCATCTGGGGGCCTCCAATGAACGGCTGGAAAAGGCGCTGGCCTTTTCCCACGCGCTGAATGTCTATATCAAGATGTACACCGGCAAGCTGTCCGCCACCTGCGGCTGCGGCGTTTCCGCCGCCACCGCCGCGGCCGCTGCCATGGTGTGGCTGATGGGCGGCACGGACGAGCAGATCGGCAGCGCCATCATCAACATGAGCGGCAACCTCACCGGCATGATCTGCGACGGCGGCAAGATCGGCTGTGCCCTGAAGCTGGCTACCGCCACCAATGCCGCTATGATGTGCGCCTACCTCGCCATGAGCGGTGTGGTATTGCAGGCCACGGACGGCATCTGCGGCGCCACGCCGGAGGCGGCCATCCGCAACATGGGCCGGGTCAGCACGCCGGGCATGCTGGAGACGGACAAAACCATTCTGGATATCATGATGGAAAAGGACCAGGTGGGCTGAGCGTGCAGATGCCGCAGAGGTGGCGAAACGGTCCGGCTTGTGCGGCACTGCGTTCTGCGGTATGATTAACAGGACCCGGCGGAACGGGAACAGAAAGGGAGGCGCGGTAAGATGCTCTACGGAACGACAAAGCACTTGGAGTCCTATCAGGGGATCCATCCCGGCGTGATGAAGGGCCTGGAGATCCTGCGGGACACGGACTTTTCCAAATTGGAGGATGGCCGGTATGAGGTGGACGGCGAGGACCTGTTCTTTTTCATCCAGAGCTATGTGAACAAGCCCACCAACGACACGCCGGAGGCCCACAAAAAATATGTGGATATCCAGTATCTGATCTCCGGCAGGGAGCAGATGGGCGTGGCCCCGCTGGAGGATATGGTGGAGGTCGTGGAGGCACGTCCCGAGGGGGATATCTGGCTCCACCACGGCCCCACGGATAAGATCTTGGTGACGGGAGACCGCTTCGTGGCGTTCTGGCCGGAGGACGCCCATGCCCCGGGGATCGCCGTGGACGATCCGGAACCCTGCCGCAAGTGCGTGGTCAAGGTCCGGGTAAAGTAGAGAAACAAAGAGAAACCGCGGAAAACAGCTGTTTTCCGCGGCTTCTTTTTTTTTCGGATCAGAGACGGATCAGGTTCTCCTCGGATTCCTTGTCGAAGAGATGTACGGAATCGGCACGGAAGGTGAAGCTCACTTCGGCACCGTAGGTGATACCGCCCCGCAGCTCCGCAGGCAAATCCATGGTGGGAACACGGAGGACCACATCCTGGCCGTTGCAGGTCACATGGAGGTGATACTCGCTGCCCATCATCTCGGAGACCTCCACCGTGCCCACCAGGCTGCCGGGGGTCCCGGCGGGGGCAAAGCGGATGTGCTCGGGACGGATGCCCAAAGTCACATCGCGGGTCCCGGTGCCGGCCAGGGCTTTCTGGATATTCTCGGCAAGGGGAATGTCCGTTTCGGCGATCTGGGCGTGATAGGCGCCCTCGCCGTCCTTCACCAGCTTGGCCTGGAAGAAGTTCATCTGCGGCGTGCCGATGAAGCCTGCCACGAAGATGTTGACGGGATGGTCAAAGACCTGCTGGGGCGTGCCGATCTGCTGGATGAAGCCGTCTTTCATGATGACGATGCGGTCAGCCAGGGTCATGGCCTCGGTCTGGTCGTGGGTGACATAGACGAAGGTGGTGTTGATGCGCTGGCGCAGCTTGATGATCTCGGCGCGCATCTCGTTGCGCAGCTTGGCGTCCAGGTTGGACAGGGGTTCGTCCATCAGCAGCACCTTGGGTTCGCGGACGATGGCACGGCCGATGGCCACACGCTGGCGCTGGCCGCCGGACAGGGCCTTGGGTTTCCGGTCCAGATACTGGGTGATGCCCAGGATCTCGGCGGCCTGGTCCACCCGCTGCTTGATCTCGGCTGCGGGGGCCTTTTTCAGCTTCAGGGGGAATTCCATGTTCTCACGGACCGTCATGTGGGGATACAGCGCATAGCTCTGGAACACCATGGCGATATCGCGGTCCTTGGGCTCCACGTCGTTGCACAGCTTGTCGTCGATATACAGCTCGCCCTTGCTGATCTCCTCTAGGCCGGCTACCATGCGCAGGGTGGTGGACTTGCCGCAGCCGGAGGGGCCGACCAGCACGATGAATTCCTTGTCGGCGATCTCGAGATTGAAGTCGGTGACTGCGGTGACGCCGCCGTCGTAAATTTTGTAGATGTTCTTCAGGCTGACAGTTGACATAGTGATAAACCGTGACTCCCGCGCCTCCGCGCCTGGAGCCTCCCCGCCGGGGGAGCGGCCCCCGGGGGATTACGGCAGGTCTCCACACTGCCGCACCGCCGGTCGGCGGATGATATCCTCCTTTTTGATGGCTGACCTGCCGCTATGAAAATGGAGTAGCGGCAGGCGCCTGATTCTAAAATTTGGGGAATCAGCGTTTCACGCTTGTTCCGCGGAACAAAATGGAACGGATGGACAGGTCCTTCTGATCCAGCAGAACCAGACTGGCCTCCTTGCCGGGTTCCAGACTGCCGGCCCGGTCATCGATGCCGATGGCCTGGGCGGGATTGTAAGCGGCGGCCCGCACGGCGTCCGCCAGCGGGATGCCGAAGGACACGGCCTGCCGCAGACAGCCCATCAGGTCCGTCACGGAGCCTGCCAGGGTGTTGGGGTCGTGGGCGAGGGTGGCCCGGTTGCCGTGGACCACGATCTCCTGCCCGCCAAAGGGATACTGGCCGTCGGGCATACCGGTGGCCCGCAGAGAGTCAGAGACCAGGACCACCCGCTCCGCGCCGAACAGGCGAAACACCGCGCGGACCACACTGGGGTGGATGTGGATGCCGTCGCAGATCAGCTCCACCTTCACGGCGGGATGGTCGAATGCCGCGCCGACCACACCGGGGGCCCGGTGGGTGAAGGAGGGCATCGCATTGAAGAGGTGCGTGCAGTGGCTGGCGCCCGCGTCCATGGCGGCGCAGGCGATCTCATAGTCCGCCGTGGTGTGGCCGATGGAGACCGTGATGCCGTCCGCCGCGGCACTGCGGATGAATTCCCCGGCATGGGGCTGCTCCGGCGCCACTGTCACCAGCTTCACAAGGCCGTTTGCGGCCCTCTGAAGGCGGCGCAGCATCTCGATATCCGGGTCGTGGAGGAACGCGCCGTTCTGGGCGCCCTTTTTGGCATCACAGAGGAAGGGACCCTCCAGATGGAGGCCCGCCAGGTCCGCGCCGCCGGAGGACTTGGCTTTGTGGGCCGCGGCATTCTCGCAGATGCGGGTCAGCTGGTCCTCCGGCAGGGTCATTCCCGCGGGGCAGATATAGGTGATGCCCCGGGACAGCTCATAGTCCGCTATTTTTTGCAGGCCGTCAGACGTGGCATCGCTGAAATCCTCGCCCACGCAGCCGTGAAAATGCACATCGATCAGGCCGGGGATGACGTAGCAGCCGGAGGCATCCAGGACCTGGCTGTCCCCGCTGGCGGAGGAGAGGAACGTACCGTCGGTACAGACCTCCCGCGCAATAAAACCCTCTTTCAGGTCAAAGACCTGTCCGCCGGTTATTCGCATACGGGCACCCCCGCAGCTGCCAGCCTGCTCAGCGCGGCCTTATCGCCTACCAGGACCACGTCGTTGTGGAGCTGGAGGATGGAGGCGGGACAGCCCGGCGTGATGGGACCGCAGAACGCGTTATACACGGCGTCGGCCTTGTCCGCGCCGCTGGCGATCAGCAGCACCCGGCGGGCGGCCATGATGCAGCCGATGCCCATGGTCAGGGCCTGGCGGGGCACATCGTCAGCGCTGGCAAAGAAGCGGGCGTTGGCGTCGATGGTGCTCTGGGTCAGGTCCACCACGTGGGTCTCCTTCACATAGCAGTCACAGGGCTCGTTGAAGCCGATGTGGCCGTTGCGGCCCAGACCCAGCAGCTGCAGGTCGGCATAGCCCAGGGAACGGACCAGCTCGTCGTACCGGGCACACTCGGCGTCGGGATCAGCGGCAAGGCCGTCAGGCACGTGGGTGTTGGCGATGTCGATGTCAATGTGGTCAAAAAAGTTGGTCTGCATGAAATAGCGGTAGCTCTGGTCATGCGTGGGGGCCAGGCCCTTGTACTCGTCCAGATTGACGGTGCGGACCTCCTTGAAGCTGAAATCGCCCCGCTGGTTCCAGACAGCCAGCTGCTTGTAGGTCCCCACGGGAGTGGAGCCGGTGGCCAGGCCCAGCACGCAGTCCGGGCGGCGGATGACCTCGGCGGAGATGAGGTTGGCGGCCCGGCGGCTCATGGCCTCGTAATCCGCCTCTTGATAGATCCTCATAATGCTTGTTCTCCTTTGCTGTGCGATGATTTTCAGCAGTATTTGGCGATGGCGGCGCTGATCATGGCGGCGGCTTCATCCACTACAGCTTCATCAGCGGCGGTCAGGGGAGCCAGGGGCAGGCGGACGCTGCCGCAGTCCGGGCCGCCCTGCCTGCGGATGATGGCCTTGATAACGGCGTACATGTTGCCGTGGGCAGAGCACATTTTATAGATGATGCGGCAGGCCTCGTTTTGGATCTCACGGGCCTCTTCCATCTTGCCGGCCAGGAACAGCTCCCGGATCTTCAGGTACAGTTCCGGCATCGCGCCGTAGGTGCCGCCGATGCCGCCGACAGCGCCCATGGACAGGCCGCCCAGCAGCTGTTCGTCGGGACCGTTAAAGACAATAATGCCCTCGTCCTTCCACATCTGGATATCCTGGATAGGCATGGAGGAGTTCTTTACGCCGATGACCCGGGGATTCTTGATCATCTCCCGGATCAGGGGGATGGACAGGGCCACGCCTGCCAGCTGGGGGATGTTGTAGATGATGAAGTCCGTGTTGGGGGCCGCGGCGGAGATGTCGTTCCAATACTTGGCGATGGCATGCTCCGGCAGGTGGAAGTAGATGGGAGGGATGGAGGCAATGGCGTCCACGCCCAGGGACTCGGCGTGACGCGCCAGCTCCTGGGAGTCGGCGGTGTTGTTGCAGGCGACATGGGCGATGATGGTCAGCTTGCCGCCCACCTCCGCCATGACGTTCTCCAGGATGGTCTTGCGCTCGGCAACGCTCTGGTAGATGCACTCACCGGAGGAGCCGCCCACATACAGGCCCTTGACGCCCTTGTCCAGCAGGTATTTTGCCAGGGCACGGGTGCGGGCGGGACTGACGGAGCCGTCGTCCTCATAGCATGCGTAAAACGCGGGAAAAATCCCCTGGTACTTTTTGATATCAAACATGATAAACAGATCCTTTCCGATGCCCCTTTGCAGGAGCAGAGAATATCGCCCATTCACTTGAAAGATCGCACGGGATTTTTCAAGCGGGCGATGCCCGCTGTGCGGAAAGCGCACAGTGATTGACTATGAAATTCCAATCAAGGCCGCGATCCGCGGCCTGTCACAGCGCATATGCGCTGTGACACTTGAAAGGTGAATTGATCACGTTTCAAGTGATTTGACGATAACAGTGGTATCAGCCCTTCACAGCGCCCATGGTGATGCCTTGGGTGAAGTACTTCTGGAAGATCAGGAACACGATGATGATGGGGACGGCGGCCAGGGCGGCGCCGGACATCAGCAGGCCCAGGTCCACAGAGGTCTCCGCCTGCATAGTGGCGATGCCCAGGGAGATGGTGTAGTTGGCGTTGCTGGCCAGCATGACCAACTGCATGAAGTAGTCGTTCCAGGAGTTGATGAAGGTGAAGATGGCCAGCGCGCCTACGCCCGGCTTGACCATGGGCAGGACGATGGTGGCAAAGGTGCGGATCTCACCGGCACCGTCCACACGGGCGGCCTCCAGGATCTCACCTGGGATACCCTCGGCAAACTGTTTCATCAAAAACACGCCGAAGGGCCAGCCGACAGTGGGGAAGATGACGGCCCACAGACTGTCCCACAAATGCAGGGCGGACATCTCACGCAGCAGGGGGATCAAAATGACCTGCTTGGGCAGGGCCATGGCGCACACGATCAGGGAGAACAGCAGCGTGCGGCCAATAAAGCGCTTCTTGGCCAGGGCATAACCCGCCATGGCGGCGGTGAGGCAGGTGAGGATCATAGCCATAACGGACATGAACACCGTGTTCACCAGCCAGCGGATCACGCCGGGAACGGTGGGACCCACCAGGGTACCGATCTCAAACAGCGGAGCGGAACGGCGGGAGAACAGCTTGTCGAAGTTGGACATGGTCCACTCGGTGGGCCACAGGTGCGGGGTGGTGGCATAGATGTCCTGTCCGGTTTTGAAAGCGCCGGTGACGATCCAATACAGTGGGAAGGTGAAGGCGACAGCCAGCAGGATCAGCACGATCAGGCTGAGGATCCGGTAGGCCTTGGTGCGGTTCGATGTGATCTTCATAATTTCCTTCCCTCCTTACTTTTCTTTTGCCAGCCGGAACTGCAGCGCGGACAGCAGTCCAATGAAGATGGCAAGGATGACGCCCATGGCGTTGGCATAGCCGAAGTGACCGGCCTTTTCCGTCAGCTTGAAGGCGGTGTAGTAAATATAATACATCACCGTGTTGGTGCCGGAACCGCCCTGGGTCAGCAGCTGGATCAGCGCAAAGCACTGGAAGGAGTTGATGGTGGTAATGACCAGGATATACAGGGTGGTGGGCATCATCTGGGGCCACTTGATATTCCAGAACACCTGCATATTGGTGGCGCCGTCCACCTGGGCGGCCTCCACCAGGGACTGGTCCACATTGCCCAGCGCGGAGACATACAGCACAATGGGTTGTCCCACAGAGGTGGTGAACAGGATCAGGATGATGCAGCCCAAGGCGTATTTGGGATCGCCCAGCCAGTTGATGTTCTTGTCAATGACGCCGAGGCCTTTCAGGGCGTAGTTGAAAATGCCGGTGTAGTTGTCATACATCCACTTCCACACCACGGTGACGGCCACAGAGCCGGTGACCACGGGCAGATAGAAAATGCAGCGGAAAGCGGACAGCAGCTTGCCGTTCAGTTTATAAATGGCGGAGGACACCCACAGAGAGAAGGCGCAGACCGTGGGGACACTGACGATCACGATGACAAAGGTGTTCCACAGGGCTTCCTTAAAGGTGTCGTCCGCCCAGAGGCTGGTAAAGTTTTTCAGGCCGATGAAGTTTCCCATGCCCTGGGTGTTCATGTTGACATCGGTCAAGCTGTAAAAGATGCAGGTGAACATGGGGATGATGACAAAGCCGACGAAGAAGATCAGGCTGGGCAGCAGAAACAGATAACCGGAGATCGTCTCACGCCGCACCAGCGCCCGGCTCATGGTTGATTTAGGCTGTTTTGCCAAAACAATCTCTCCTCTCTCGGAAACTTGGTGAAGGGTGGAGATACGCATCACAGGCCGGATTTCCCAGCCTGTCATGCGTATCCCCATCCTGAAAAGGGCGACGCCCCTTCCCCGCGCCTTGCGGGGAAGGGGCGCGCTACCCTTCTATGTGTTAGATGGTCTCTCTGTGTTTCAATCAGCCGTTGATAGCGGCATTTGCCTCAGCCATGAAGGTTTCGACCGTGGAGGCAATATCAGCGCCCTCACCGATATCCTGCAGCATATTCCACCAGGAGGTACGGGCCTGTGCCCAGCCACCGGTGACCTGATAGTAGTCACCCAGGTAAGGCATCAGCTTGTTGTACTCGGCCATGATGGCATTATCAGCCCAGATGCCGGACAGATCGGTGCCCTCGGCGGTGTCGCGGACGGCGAAGTAGTTGGCGGCCTTAACGGCATCAGCGGTGTGCTCGGAGTCGGCAAAGTACTTGATGAAGGTCTTGGCGGCCTCGACCTTGGCGGCGTCGCCGTTGTCGAAGATACCGAAGCCCCAGATGCCGCCCTGCAGATTGGACTCGCCGGTCTCAGAGGGGAAGCTCATGAACACGATGTCGTCACCGGTGATGGTCTTTTCAGCGCCGGTGTCAGCCTGGTTGGGGTTGAGCTGCTGGGCGATGTTCCAGCAGAAGGCCATCTTCAGGATGCCCTGATAGAACTTGACGATCTCGTCGCCGCCCTGCAGAGAGGCGTCGAAGTCGATGCCGTCCATGCCTTTCAGCAGTTCAGAGCCTTAATGTTGGCCTCATCGTTCCAGGTGTAGGCGGAGTGGTCGGCAGCAGTAAAGGTGCCGCCATACAGGTTGTTGATCAGAGCACGGGTGCCCTGGTCGCCGCCCTGGCCGGCGCAGTACACAGCGCCGACAGTCTCGCCATAGTGGGCATACAGGGCCTCAACGGCCTTGATGAAGTTCTCGGTGGTCCAGGTGTGGCTGTCCAGATCCGCATACTGCAGGGCACCGGCCTCCTCAAAGGCGTTCTTGTTGATGGCCATGCAGTGCGCAGTCATGACAACGGGATACTCATAGACCTTGCCGTCGGCAGTGGTGCAGGCAGTCAGAGCAGCGGCGTTGATCTCAGTCTTGTCGGTGTCGTCCAGCATATCGGCCAGATCGACCATGTAACCCTTGACACCCCAGTTGGCCACCAAACGCTCAGGACCTTCCATGATCAGATCGGGGGCGCCCTTAGCGGCGATAGCGGAGTTGACCTTGTCGTCGCCGTCGGCATAGGCCAGATATTCCACGTTGACCTTGATGCCAGTGTCGGCCTCGAACTGAGCCATCAGCTCGTTGACCACGTCTTCCTTGCCCCAGTTGCCGATGGGATAGGTCCACAGCGTGATCTCCTGGGTAGCGGCAGCGTCGGGCTGATCGTCGGGAGTGGTGGTGTCGGGGGCGGGCTCATCCTTGCCGCCGCAGGCGGCCAGAGCCATGACCATGACCAGAGCCATGGTCAGTGCAAGAATTCTTTTCATCTTCTTCATATTGTACCTCCTGAAAAATTTGATGAAAAATGCGATTTAAGCCTTTTCCGGCTATGTGCAAATTGTACAATTATACGGAGAACTTGTCAAGCTATTCCCAAAAAAATTTCCAAAACCGTCATTATATGAAAAAATTTTGAAGATAATTGTAGAATCTTCCCCGATTTTGGAAGCCATCAAACATGCTTCTCCGACAAAGCGTCGGCCACCCGTTCCCGCTGATGCTTGCAGTGCTCCAGGTCGCGGCGGCACATTTCAGAGAACAGCACGTCGACCAGATACAGCTGCGCGATGCGGGCCGCCACAGACCCCAGCTGCAGGGGCCCCTCGGTGGAGCCGCACTGGAGAACACAGTCCGCCAGCTCCGCGCCGGGGGAGCCGGGGTAGCGGGTGACCAGAACGATCCTACTCCGCCGCTGCTTGGCAATCCGCAGCACATCCATCAGGTCCTTGGTGGCGCCGGAGTAGGAGAAGAACAGGATCGCGTCCCGCTCCGTCAGATTGGACGTGACAATGACCTGCATGTGGGAATCCGACACCGGGAAAAAGCCGGAGAACACCGTGGTGAACAGGTGGGCGGCCTCATCTGCCAGCAGCATGGAGCCGCCCTGGCCCATGCACAGGACCTTTTCCGCCGCCAGCAGGATGGTGGCGGCGTCCCGGATGCTCTCCGGACGGATCAGCGACTGCGTTTCCCGGATGGCATCGATCTCCGTGCAGGCGAGCTTGCTGCACAGGGTCGGCACGCTGTCGCCCGGCTGGACCTCGCCCATCAGCGGATCGGAAATCATGCGGGGCGCTGTGGAAGCGGCGATGGCCAGCCGGAAGGCGCTGTACCCCCGGTATCCCATTCTGCGGCAGAAGCGGGAGATGGTGGCCTCAGCCACACCGCAGGCCGCCGCCAGCTCGGAGATGGACATGCTCTGAGAGCGCTGCGCGTTTGCCACCACGAAACTTGCCAGCTTTTTTTCAGAGGCAGTCAGCTGGTAGTATTCCCGGGTGATCCGATTAAAAACATTTTCTTCAGGCATCAGCCTCCTCCTCTCATTCGTTTTTTTGATAATTCAGGCCTTTAGCAGCTGGCCCAGCATGGTGTCACACAGAATGAGGGCGCGGGGCAGATGGAAGGGGCCTTTGAAGGTGGAGCCCTTGGTGCTGGGCTGCGTGGGCAGGCCGTCCCGGCGGAGGTAGCCGTACCACTCGCCGTATTCAGGATCGGAGAAATGTTCCTTGACGTAGGCCACCACCTTTTCAAACCAGGCGAAATACTTCTCGTCCCTGGTGTCGCGGTACAGCATCAGGGAGGCGATCATGATCTCGTTGTGGGGCCACCACAGCTTCATGTCGTGCTCGTAGGCCTCGGGGGGCTTTTTCAGGCAGTCGGTGAAATACAGCAGTCCGCCGTACTCGTTGTCCCAGCCCGCCTCAATGGCCCAGTCGAAGATCTGGGCGGCCTTTTGGACCAGCTCCTGGTCGCCGGTGCGCTTGGCATGCTCCAGCAGGAACCAGACGCCCTCAATGTCGTGGCCGGGGTTGACGGTGCGGCCCTCGGTGTAGTACAGCCGGGGGGTGCCGTCCACATCCACGTTCTCCAGCACGCACTTCAGCTCGGGCTTGACATGATATTTGAAGATCTCATCCACGCACTGGGCGGCGCGGTCTTCATACAGCGCCTTCCGCTCGGGGTCCGTCCGCAGCAGCACGCTGGTGACATTGAGGATGATCATGGGCGTGCCGAAGGCGCGGCCGGAGCGGGTCTCCGCGATGGTCTTGGGCCCCATGCCCACGGGGTCGGCCATGCCGTGGGCCAGATCCCAGTACAGGTCGTAGGCCCGGCGGGCGCGCTCCAGATTCTCCCGCTCTCCGGTGACGCCGTAGTATTCGGCGTTGGCCAGGGCGTAGAACGCCTCGGAGAAATAGTAGCGGCGCTGGCGGAGGGGCCTGCCGTCCTCGGTGACGGTGAAGTACATCCGCCCGCCGGCGGCATGGTTGATGCAGTGGGCCTCCAGAAAGTCCAGGCAGCTCTTGCTGGCCGCCAGCCATTCCTCCCTCACGCCATAGGTATGGCAGAGGAACGCAAAGATCCAGCCGCAGCGGCCCTGCATCCATACGCTCTTGTCGGTGGAGTAGATCTCGCCCTTCCGGTCCAGGCAGGTGTACACGCCGCCGTGTTCCCGGTCAATGCCGTTTTTCAGCCAGAAATCCGCGCAGGTCTGCAATTCACTCTGGACCCAATCCCGGTATGATTGTAAGGTTGCTTTGTCCATTTTTTAGGCACCTTCCTTTCTTATGATAGCTCCATCATATTTCCTTTTGTGCAACTCGTCAAGAAATTTTAGAAAAATTTTTTCAAACTCTTGACAAAATGAAAAAAACTGCTAGCCTAAAGGTAAAATCAGATAGTGTGGACCTTTTTCACCTGAGACTATTTTTTAAGGAGGATTCTTGTCATGAAGCATCTCGGCATCGACGTAAACGTCAAGCATCTCCCTCCCCTGGACCCCGCGTTTATTCCCCTGGGCCGCTTCTATGAGGAGTTCTTGAAGAACGCCAAGGAACCCTTTGACGTGGCCGTGGAGCGCTCCAACGGCCAGATGGCTGTCTACCGCACCCGTGTCCATGGCACGGAGGAGCTGCGGGAGGCGGACATCTACTATATTGACCGCATCATCAAGACGCTGCTGTGGATGAAGGGCGGCTTCCGGGTGTACCTGGCCGGCAATGAGGCCGTCTGCGACGCCATGAAGGCCCACTATTCCGCCGGCGGCTCCCGGGACTTCGACTTTGACTATATGGGCAACGTGTTCGAGCATCCCTTTGAGGTGGTGCGGGTGGACGCCGTGCCCGAGGAGAAGAGCTTCTCCAAGGCCATCGGCCGCCATCTGGACGGCTGCCGCATCGGCTTCGATGCCGGCGGCAGCGACCGCAAGGTCTCCGCCGTCATCGACGGTGAGAGCGTGTACAGCGAGGAGGTCGTGTGGTTCCCCAAGATCAACTCCGACCCCGATTACCACTATGACGGCATCGTCTCCGCCCTGAAGTCCGCCGCTGAGCACCTGCCCCGGGTGGACGCCGTGGGCGTCAGCTCCGCGGGCGTGTATATCGACAACCGGACCATGAACGCCTCCCTGTTCCTGAAGGTCCCCAAGGACCAGTTCGACGCCAAGGTGAAGGACATCTATATCCGCGCCATCACCGACACCTTCGGCGACGTGCCCTACGCCGTGGTCAACGACGGCGACGTGTCCGCCCTGGCGGGCGCCATGAGCCTGGAGGACAACAACGTGCTGGGCATCGCCATGGGCACCAGCGAGGCCGTGGGCTATGTGGACGAGGAGGGCAACATCACCGGCTGGCTGAATGAGCTGGCCTTTGTTCCCGTGGACGCCGCCCCCACCGCCATGGAGGACGAGTGGAGCGGCGACATCGGCTGCGGCGTCAAGTATTTCTCCCAGGATTCCGTCATCAAGCTGGCGCCTGCCGCCGGCATCGAGCTGGACGAGAGCCTGTCTCCCGCCGAGAAGCTGAAGGTCGTCCAGGGCCTGATGGAGCAGGACGATCCCCGGGCCGCCAAGATCTACGAGAGCATCGGCGTGTACCTGGCCCACTCCCTGGTGCTGTATCACCACCTGTACGGCTACCGCCATGTGCTGCTGCTGGGCCGCGTCATGAGCGGCAAGGGCGGAGACCTGCTGCTGGAGACCTGCAAGAAGGTCCTGGCCGACGAGTACGCCGAGGTCAACGGAAAGATCCACCTGGCCCTGCCGGACGAGAAGTTCCGCCGGGTGGGCCAGTCCGCCGCCGCTGCCAGCCTGCCGGAGATCGTAAAGTGAGGGGGATTCTATGAAAAAGCATATCATCTGCCTGGGCGATTCCAACACCCACGGCTACTGCGCCGACCCCAGCGACTGCGCCGACCCCGCCCTGGCCCGGTTCAACGAGGATGAGCGCTGGACCTGCCTGCTGCAAAAGCGCCTGGGCGGCGAGTACCTGGTGGTGGAAGAGGGCCTCTCTGGCCGCACCACGGTCTTTGAGGACCCCCTGCATGAGGCCATGTCCGCCCTGCCCTATGTGTATCCCTGCCTGAAGAGCCATGAGCCGGTGAGCCTGCTGATCATCATGCTGGGCACCAATGACACCAAGGAGCGGCTGGGCGCCAACGCCGCCTGCATCGGCCTCGGCATGGAGCGGCTGGTCCGCAAGGCCATGACCGTGGACTGCTGGGGCCCCAACGGCAAGCCCAACATTCTGATCATGGCGCCGCCTGCCATTCTGCCGGGCCTGGACACCGTGCCCTGCGGCGTGCCCATGGGCAAGGGCTGCGTGGAGAAATCCCGGGAGGTGGCCCGCTACCTCAAGCAGACTGCCGACCTGCTGGGCGTCCACTTCCTGGATACCGCCGGGGTGGGCTGTGAGTTCAACCAAGTGGACTATATGCATCTGACCCGGGCCAGTCACGCCCGCCTGGCGGAAGCGCTGGCGGAGCTGGTGCCCGAACTGGTATAACCGTGTTTGCTTCCATTTTTGATCCGGAGGCCCCCTTTTGGCGGCTGATGTCCAAGCTGGTGGATGTGCTGGCGCTGAGTCTGCTGTGGCTGTTCTGCTCCCTCCCCCTGTTTACGCTGGGAGCGGCCACCACCGCACTGTATGATTCTGTGGTCAAGTGCGTCCGCGGCGGGGCGAACGGTCCCTTTACCCGGTATTTCCGCACCTTCCGCAGGGAATTTGCCGTTTCCGCGGTGGTCACGGTGGTGTGGGGGGCGTTGCTGACGATCCTGGGCCTGCTGCTCCGGCTGCTGTGGCGCGCCGCACTGGCGGGGACGGTCAGCGTGGTGCTTCCGGTGGCGGGCAGCCTGCTGTTTCTGCTGGTCCCGGCGGGGGCGGCGTGCTGGATGTTTCCGCTGCTGTCCCGGTTCACGTTCCGCCCCATGGAGCTGATGCTGGCGGGGCTACGGTTTGCCCTGGGATACCTGCCCTATACGGCGGTCATCACAGCGGCCGCAGTCGCGGCGGTGCTGGCCAGTGGATTCCTGTGGTTCCCCGCGCTGGTGCTGCCATGCCTGACAGCGCTGCTCTGGTCGCTGCTGATGGAGCGTAAGTTCCGGAAATACATGGGCGGCGAAGAGACGGCGTCCCCAGACCAGGAGGCTCCGTAGAGAGGAGCAGCGGTGGATCGCTTGGACTGCCGCTGGGCAGAGCCGCAAATGCGGAAAGGAAAAAATAATTGAATAAATGACGCGGAGGCGGCCTTTTGGCCGCCTCCGCGTCATTTATTCTGGTTTATGCATACCCAACGCTGATATCCATGATACCGGTCACACATATGACATGGATGCTATTCAGGGCAGTTCGCCGACAGCGACTCCCATTTTGTCCTCATAATACTTTACCATAGCGATTTGATCCTCATTGATATGCCCGTTATCCAGCATCCAATCCATGATATGAAGCACAACATCGGTCATCGGAAGATCAATGCCCAGTTTATGCGCATAATGCTTTGCGTTGAGGATATCTTTACGGTGGACAGCCACACGTGCTCCTGGCTCATAGTCCCGGGCGATGAGCTTAGGGACTTTGTTGTCGTACAGGGGACCGCCTGCAAAGCCGCTGCGGGTTGCGGAAAATGTGGTTTGGAGGTCGATACCGGCCTTAGCGGCAAATGCGTACCCCTCGGCGATCGATGTGAGAATGGCGCCGGCAATCATATTATTGACCAGTTTGGTGATACTGCCGCTGGCACAGCCACCGGTATATACAGGATTCCCCATGCAGGATAAGATCGGTTTCACCGCCTCGAAAGCCCCATAGTCGCCGCCGGTCATGATGGCCAGAGTTCCGGCGATTGCCATGGGATTGCCTCCGCTGACAGGAGAGTCTAAGAAAAACATACCCGCATTCTTTGCTTTTTGGTATAAGGCCTGAATAATATCCGGCGCAGTAGAACTCAGATCGACAATAATATTGCAGGGCTTACCATGTTGGATCGCCTGCTCCACTGAATGGCAGATGATCGGATGGGTAGGCAAAATCTGCAGGATCACATCACATTCGCTGTAAATTTCTGTTGGGTCGCAGACCGGGATGCCGCCAACCTCCTGCAAAGCTGTCATCTGTGCTGAGACGACATCGTAGCATAGGACCGGCAAACCACATTTGCGGACCACGTTTTTTGCCATGGGAAGTCCCATGACGCCTAACCCCAAAAATCCTATCTTTTTCATGATATCCTCCATTCTAATAAAATAGGTGCGAAAAACGGCTCATTGATGGTGCTTATAGTAGTCGAGGAGCAGCTGCAATATATAGCGGTCGTTGTCATATTTGATCGGGTCCATATCCAATTTGGCTCGGATCTGCTTCAGACGCAATACCATGGTATTTCGATGAATATACAGGTGTGCAGCGGCCTCCGTCATGTTCATGTTGCAATTCACAAGAGCTTCCACTGTTTGCAGAAGTGTGGGATTTTCCGAAATGAGTTGAGCATCTTCCCCCAAAAAGTGCTTTAGAATATCCGGAGGGCTGTTGTCGAGGATTAGCTCTATAATATGATCCATCGCAAAGGAGATATTTGAGGGGGAATCGGCGCTGTATTGCAGAACTTGGCGTGCTGCTGTATATCCGTGGGCGTATTCGTACTGGCTGGAGACAACAAAGCCGACTCCGATTTGAGGGCGCCTGCCAAAACGGGCGGCTAATTGCTCCTGGATCTGCGAAAAATAGCTGCTGCATTGCGACTTGACTGAGGCGGTACTCTGCATGATTTCCCGGCAAAGCAGAATATGAAAATCCTCATCCTCTCCAATCAGATCATGGGGGCCGGCAGAACGAAGAGAGTGGATCAGATCAAGCGCACTTGAGATCAGCTCCTGCTTTTTTCGAGGCTCGCCCGGCAGCGCAGGAAAACGCAATACACTGATAACACGGGGGATAGACAGGTCGACCTCCAGTTCATTAGCCAAGACCGCGACCAAAGACTGTTCATCATGCACGGCACCCATTAGAAGCTGCCTGATAAATAGGGAGAACTTGTCCGCCTTATGGACGGGAAAAGGGCGTGCGTTTCCACAAAAAATAGCCTGTTCCAGAGAAAGGACCATAGAGAGGGCGGTGGAAGGGGACTTATAATCACCGGCTTGTAGACACATCAGAAGTCTGGACCCATCTGGCAGAAACAGAGAGATCAAGTAATATACACTGCCAGATGCCGTGATTGCGGAGATGGACTCAGTCACGTTATAGTATTTGGCTTGCAGGATATACAGCCGCCGGCGGGAAAACATAATGATCCCCGACGCAGAAAACATCATGATATCCGCTTGCGGAAAAGCAGAAGTGAGGGCATGGAATAATCGCTCCAGTTCTTTACTGGGCATGATAGACCTCCTTTTCATGAAGCAAATTTTTCAAAAAAACATGACTTTGGAAAGAGGCGTACACACTGGATGCGGAATTTTTCCATAGGGCAATTTCTTCAGCAGAGGGCTTTATGATCTGCATCCCCTTTTGCAGAAGGAGGCTGCGGGCCTCCATATTGACACGGTCTGCCTCAGCGGACAGCCACTTGGCGGCTTCCTCCAGCGCTGAGCGGGCGATGTTTTGCAATTCCGGAGAGAGCTGTTCCCAGGCGGATTTTGAAATTAAAACGGCGTTGACGTCATAGAAAGCGTTCATTTCTGTGATATAAGCTTGGCTCCTGTAAAACTCCATGCCCAGAATATTAGAATATGGGTTTTCCTGACAGTTGATAACGCCCGCTGCCATGGCCTCTGGAATATCACTGTAATGTGCCTTGATGACAGATGCTCCCATCGATTGGAAGTAATCACTCATGATATTTGCTAGATATAGGGTCCGCATACGCTTTCCGCGCATATCTGCGGGGACACGGATGGGATCATTTGAAGTGATATAGCGCCAACCCATGCTCCAAAAGTCCATCAGAACAGCCCCCATCGCATAGAGGGAGGGGCGGAGCTCCTCCTTGACAAAGTGATTCAATAGATAGTCCGCCTCCTCCTGTGAGTCAAAAAGGAAGGGAAGCTCCAGGATATGAGGCCAATTTTGAAGCACGCTGAAGAGAGCGCCGGTATTCACAGAAACGCAGTCGATCTGCCCGTTGGATACAGACTCTACTAACTGCCGATAGTCACCGGCCATAGAGATGAGTTCGATGTCCATCCGCATGGTCCCGCCGCTTTTTTGGAATAGGATTTCGGCAAATTTCTGCAGGCCCAGATGCTGAATGTTCCAGGGCTGGATGTTAATACAGGCGTGCCAGGTAATCGTTTGGTGCTTGTGGAATGCATAGCAGTGCAGGGCGAGACGGTCACGGTCATTATGCAGCGGATCGACCGCTAAAGTGTTTTGCAGCTTGATAAATCGCTGATGGAGTGTATTCCGGTGGATGCCAAGAGATTTTCCGGCACGGGTGAGATTGTTATTGCTGCCCGCAATTGCAGTGAGTGTCCGGCACATGCTTTCGGATGCCCCAAGGGTCAAATCGTAGTCCTGGAACATAAGATCTCGATACGACTTGGGCAGGTGAGTCAGCAGATAGGGGAGCAGATACTTATCAATCGTGAAACAGACTGCATCACGATCCCGCAAAAAGGAAGCGTTGTTTAAAAGAAATTTTGCTTCGCGAAAGCTGTGTTTTAGCTCCGCTAACTGAACATAAGGACTGCCGATATAAGCGGAGGATTTTACACCATAAGTGGATTCCAGCAGATGCATTGCCTTTTCCGCGTACTTTCGGGTCTGCATGATCTGTTCGCGCTGTGAGGCACCTGACACACTCTTAAAAATCAGAAAACTATTCTGCCCCACAGGGCCAAAGATATCTTCGCAGGAAAAAGCAGAAGAGGTCGACAACAGCAGGGAAAAAGCAGTTTGCATATCGAGAGATTTTTCCGCCAGAGGGGAGATCTGAAGGAGGAAAAGGACTGCGCAGCGGGGAACATCGAAGGAATAGCGCAATTGCTTCATAAAAGAGAGAATTTCCCAGTTCACTTTGCCGTAAAATGCCAGTTGGTTCGTCAGCTGTGTTCGGATATCCAGCGCCCAGCTTGCCTGTGAAGATTCAGGACTTGTTCGCAGAAGGTCGATGAGCGTAAAAATATAGGAGACAGGAAGATCCGGAGCCGCCGGGACCGCCAAGAGAAAAGCCAGGACTTCATTTTGCTGGTAATAGGAAAAAATGCTCACAGAATATGCTTGTTCAATATCCCAGAGATTTTGACCACTTTTGCAGGATGTCAGAACGTGTTCGACCTCGCTGCTGACAGGTGCTGTTTCGCCGATGACTTGCCATGCAGAAGTACAGAGATAGACGGAGACCGGGGTGATGTTCTTTATGTTTTCCAGGAGAAAATGCATTTGATCTGCTGACAAATTCACAGATATCCTCCTATCCTACGGCCATGTAACAGTAGAGACGCAGTCTTCTTCTAAGCGGAAAAATCCTATTTATCATTATACACAGATGAAATTCTGATAAAAACGTGCAGGGAGCACATAACTTCCGCCTGATTATTAGTGGTTCAGCAAGTTCGAGGGCCATAATTGCCCACATAGATTTCCCCAAATTGCACTGCACAGCAAAATATTTGCTATGTTTTGAAGGGAATTTGCCTTTACCCTTGTGCATTGTTAGAGTCGGGAGAAATTAGCCATTTTCTGCCGGGAGAAAACAGCCAATTTCGGCCGGACGAAAATCGCC
>NZ_CANRMB010000042.1 GCF_947631635.1 uncultured Dysosmobacter sp. | reverse complement strand
TTTTATGGCATACCTACCGCTCGTGGATACAATGCACCATGTTTTGAGGGCATGGTGCATTATTATATAAGTTCAGTTTTGATGCTCTTGGACAATGAGGACGAAAAGGACAAAGTTTCGATAGTGCTTGCCATTCAAAACGAACCAAAAGCCAGATATTATTATACATCATCTGGTTGCTTTTGAAATTCGCTCAGATCTATGAAGTCATCCGGTGACTTTGCACACCGCCTGAGACTGAACATCAGCGTTGTTATGGCACCTGAAGCAACAGAAAGATTCCTTTTTGCGTTTTTTGATTTCAAGAAACACTTTCAAGTAGTTTCAAGTAGCTTTTAAGTAGATCTGACCCTTCGCACCTATGCATGGAAATGTCAATTAATTCTTCCGAATCATTAATTAAAAATACTTTCAAGTAGTTTCAAGTAACTTTCAAGTACAACATTGAGTTACTGCTTGATAGCATAGTATTTGGTAGGATCTCTGGGAGAAGTACTGTGCTCAACAATAATATCCATTTCTACAAGTTTTTTTAAATGTGCCGTAATTGTCGGCCGGGATTTCTCTGTAAGATCCGATAATGTACGGGGAGTACACTTGTCTATACTCGCGATGTAATATACAAGATCCCGGTCAAGGGCACTCAGTGACTCCCAGCGTTTATCGAACACGATTCTCTGAGACTCCATCCGTCTAAGGGAGCGTGCCGCAATATTGTTTTTCAAAACCAACAGCACGGTATTCCCGTTCGGCTCACTAAATACAGGTGGATCCAGAAAATACGAAGCCATATCCGTGTAAATACGTTTTACACCTTCATTCAATTCTCGTACCCATCCAAAATCACTTAACACTCTGGCAATTACCGGGTTTCTGGAAAAACGAGTAGTCTGGATATTATCCACGGTCACAATACTGGGAAGGCGTCCGGGACTGGAAAACTCAATCCGATCATCATACATTGTGATTCGAATATAGTCCCCTTGCAAAGAATAGTCCCGGTGTGCCACTGCATTAACAAGTCCCTCCAGCCACGCAAATGCAGGATATTCAGGAATGCGCTTAAACACACCATCCCGACCGAGCTGCTGGAATTCCCTCATTTGAGATTCAAGCAGATTACGTCCTTCTGTGATTAACTGATGCAAAGGACGTTCTATTGTGACATCTTTTACCAGGTTAAATCTGGTGCCCACTTCGGCAGTGACACCTTCGTAGCGTAAAAAGCGCAATCTGGCACCAGGCAAAAACTGAGTAGGGGCCTTGCCAAACAGAAATATTGCAGCAACGGTAATTTTGATTTCGCTTGGGCTCATGTGTTCACCCCCCTCCACCGCTCCTTGGAGCCAATCATAGAGGGTAACTCGGTAAGGCACTTGCCGAGTAAGAAAAATTGTGGAAAAAATTTATGTAAAAACTCCAACCAATATTCAGCAGACACGCAATTTTTCCTGCATATGATGATTTAGGACACGGAACTGCCGAATCCGTTGTCCATTTTTCTTAGGAAGGACTGAATAAATCACCGCACAGGTCTGGCCGACATATTTTTCGTCTGGATGTCTTTAAAAAACCTTGAAATCCGTCAGGATTCCTGCGGTTTTTTGCCTTGCCAGACGAAAAATCTGTCTGGCAATCCCCGCATGTCGATTTAATCAGTCCTTCCCTTAATATCATACGTTGTTTTTTGAAATCCTAATAGAGCACGAAAAATCTCACAGTGAGACATGATCCCTATCAAGAATCAAATCCCGCTGTGAGATTTATTAATCACCGCTTATTGTCCCTTTTTAGCCTCCCATTGCTCTGTAAGATCATCAAAACAGCTTGTAACAGCTTTTTTACCAGTCTTATTTCGTATTTATCGCAATAATCTATACCAACTGAAGATATGCGGGCAACCTATCACTTCAATACCGAACAAAACATCTCCTTGGTAGAGTTACTGGAGGAGATGGATATCCTCAACCAACTCCTTACTAACCTCAGCACTCTCCCAAGAAACTGTTGCTGCACTCATGGCAATCTTCCTGATAATCTGTCTCCGGAACACCGGGCTATGGTGGAGATTCCAGTGCACTCATAGCTGTGGCGGCATGGCTTAGGCTTGTAACCAACCAGTTTGAACAATCGTGGACGGTCTATGTGCAAAGTATTGCTACTATTTTTCGCCGTGTTATCGACAATTTTGATTTGCATAGCTGAATACTTCAGCTATTGATACAGCCTTTTAGTCCGGGATAGGTGACAATTTACCACCACAATACCTGTACACACCAGCGCCAGAGCGATGAGATTGCGCATGGTCAGTACTGGCTCATGGAGGAAAATCCCCGACAGTAGGGTACCAAAGATGGGGACCAGGAAGTTATACACGGTCACCTTGCCCACGTCGTTATACTTGAGGAGCATAGTCCACAGGGAGAAGGCTGCTGCCGACAGGAAGGAGAGGTAGAGGAGCAGCGGGAGAGCCCCTGGATCCACTGGGGTCAGCCGCCCCCCGACCAGAAGACCGGCCAGACATAGCAGAGCCCCGCCGATCAGCATCTGGTAGCCGGTGACTATGGTGGGGCTACTGTGGGTGGAGACCACCTTGCTCCAGGTGGAGCCCAGGCCGAAGCTGACAGCGGCAATGACAATAAACCCCTCCCCCAGCAGCGTTATTCCCTCCCCACCCAGGGCGCTGCCGTTGACTACCACCACACCGACAAATCCGATCAGGCATCCGAGAACCTTCCGAATGGTGAGCTGTTCACCCCGCACAATCAGTGGCGCAGCCAGCACCGCTGTGAAGGTACCGCTGGAGAACAGGATAGCCCCTTTGGAAGCGCTGATATGAGCCAGACCGATGTAGTAGAAGAAGTACTGCACCGAGGTGAGTATCAAGCCCAAGGCTGCCAACACGGGCAGCTCCTGCCGGGTGGGGCGGATCAGCCGGCGTTCCCGCAGGCTGGCAAAGGCGATGGTCATCACACCCGCTAAAAAGAAACGGGTCCCGGCGAACAAAATCTTGGAGGCAAAGTCCCCTGTCTCGATCCGCCAGAGGGAAAATCCGATCTTGACCCCTGGGTAGGCGCTTCCCCAGAGCACCGCTACCGCTACTGCCACCGACAGAATCACCCCAGGACGCGTCACCCAATTCTCTCTCAAAACAACCCCTCCCCATCTCAAAGGAAGCGCTGATTGGATCGGCAAGATCGGCTTGCGAAGAAATTTTTCCCAAAATGCGGCGCGATTCTACATGAAGAAATGTGTTTATTCCAAGAAATCGCAACAAAATTATGGCACAAAATCTACGCAAGACGTCGCAGACGCATTCAATCAGCGCTTTCCCAATTTATCTGCTGCAAATCTGGGCGCAGAACTGCCCAAGGCGGCGAAACGCCTCCCGCAGATTATCCTGCCCAATAGTATAGGCGATACGGATATGCCCAGCCCCACAGGTGCCAAAAGCGCTGCCTGGAATGCAAACTACCTTTTGCTCTGTAAGAAGCCGGTCACAAAACTCCACATCGCTCAGTCCAAATTCCTGTATGCTGGGGAACAAGTAAAATGCACCGTTTGGCCGGACCACGGTTATCCCTGGAATTGTCTCCAGTTCTTGAAGTGCCGTCTCTCTCCGCTCTTGGAATACGTTTCTCAGGGCTTCCGCTTCCTCGGGATGGGCCAACGCATATACCGCGGCATACTGCCCTATCGCATTGGCGCAGGCATTGAAATTCTCCTGGCATATGGTCATTTTATCTATGATTTCCGCCGGCCCCGCCGCATAGCCAATCCGCCAGCCGGTCATGGCGTATGCCTTGGAAAAACTGTTGATCACTACGGTGCGTTCCTTCATTCCGGGGAACGCCGCAATAGACCGGTTTTCCGCCCCGTCATAGAGCAGCGTATTGTATACCTCGTCCGCGATAACCAGCAGATTTTTTTCGCAGGCGATCTCAGAAATCTTCTTCAGCGTCAACTGGCCAATTACATGCCCAGTGGGATTGTTTGGTGTATTGATCATCAGCGCTTTCGTGCGCGGCGTAATCAGACGCTCGATCACCTCTGGCTGCATCTCAAAATTGTGAGCAGCGTCTGTTGGCACCCGAACCGGCACGCCGCCATAATACGTCACCTGTGCTGCGTAGTTGAGCCACTGCGGATCTTGGATCAGCACCTCATCCTCCGGATTTAGAATCACGGCCATCAGCAGGGAGAGCGCCCCCATTCCGCCGTTTGTAATGATAACTTCCCGCTCCGGATCATAACCGATTTCCCGCACACTGGATTGGGTTGCGACAGCCTCCCGCAGAGCAGGCATACCTGCATTGGGCGTATAGTGGGTAAATCCCTGCTCCAGGGCCTGTTTCCCCGCGTCACTCACCGATTTTGGCGTAGCCATATCCGGTTCGCCGATACCCATGCTGATCACGCCCGTCATCTGATTGGCACGGTCAAACATGGCCCGGATAGCCCCCTGCCGCAAATTTTGTGTGCGCTGGTTGACAAACAACATCGTGCGCCTCCTTCCTACCGCTGTACTCGGCCGCTGCCGTCTCCGGCCATCAGCTTTTCCACCTCGGATACGCTGACGCGGTTGAAATCTCCCGGAATGCTGTGCTTCAGACAGGAGGCCGCCACCGCGAATTCCAGTGCCTGCTGGAGATCTCCATAGTGGTTCAGTCCATACAAAAGGCCGCCAGCAAAGCTGTCGCCACCGCCTACGCGGTCCACGATATCCCGGATCTCATAGTGTCTGGAGAGATAGAAGTTTCTACCATCATTGAGGCAGGCCGACCATCCGTTCCAGTCGGCACTGTGGCTCTCCCGCAGCGTGATGGCAATCAACCGTATATTGGGATAAGCCGTGAGAACTTTATCCCCCAGAATTCGGTATTTCTCACTGTCCAGCATTCCGGAGGACACATCTATTTTTGTGTTAATCCCAAGGCTTTTCTGCACATCCTCCTCGTTGGCAATGGCCACGTCCACGTAATTGGCAATCTCACCCATGACGGCCTGCGCTTCCTGTCCGTATTTCCACAGATTCTTTCGATAGTTCAGGTCGCAGGACACAGTAATTCCGCGCCTTTTTGCCTCCTGCACGCTTGCCAGGGCGAGGTTCATCGCGCACTGGGAGATTGCCGGTGTAATGCCAGTAATGTGAAACCAGTCTATCCCCGTAAGGACCTGATCCCAGTTTATACTCTCTGGCCTCGCAATGGCAATGGCCGAACCCGAACGGTCGTAAATTACTTGGCTGGGACGCTGGTTCGCGCCGCTCTCCAGATAGTAGGTCCCCATGCGCCCCTCACCGGTTATGATCCGCCCGGTATCCACCCCAAAGCGGCGCAGCTCAGCACGGCAGGCCGCCGCGAGACCGTTATCGGGCAGCACAGTAAAAAACGCCACGTCCTCTCCATAATTTGCCAGCGACACCGCTACATTGGCCTCGCCGCCGGCGAAGGTCGCCTCCAACACCGGAGATTGAAATAACCGTTCATGTCCAGGAGCTTTCAGGCGCAGCATGATCTCTCCAAAGGTCAAATACTTCATTTGGCTCACCCTTTCTTTTGCAGCAGATGAACCGCAAATCCGCCAAATTCCTGCTTCAGATAGACGGAGATCACCGTTTCACCCCGGTACTTTGCCGTCGATTGATCCAGTGCAAAACCTTTTTTCTCCAGCTCCGCCGCCGCCCGGGGGATCGAGTTGGTCCAAACGGCGATATGTCCCCGCTCTCCCAGGCCTGGGGAGTACATGACCTCAATCCCTGTCCCGGCCAGGCATGAGCTGCTGCCGGACTTAACCGGGAATTGGAACGCCCTCTCAAACATCCGGCAGAGGGAATTTGCTTCGTCCTCGCTCTGGGTATTGATTCCAATATGGGCCAGTTCAAAGCCCAGGACAGTTCGACGGGCCTCGGCGCACAGGGCGGTAATCCTGTCGAAATTATGGGCGGCAATGTCGGCCCTGGTACACAGCCAGCTTCCCCCCACGGCAAAGACAAAGGGGGCGGCCAAGTATTCGCTGAGATTCTCTCCGTTGACCCCGCCGGTAGGAATAAACTTCATCCCGCTGAAAGGACCGGAAAGCGCCCGCATGGCATCCAGACCGCCGCAGCCCTCGGCGGGGAAAATTTTGACAACCCTCACGCCATGGGCGAGCGCCGCCATAATCTCGGTGGAAGTGGCACAGCCCGGGATTACAACCACCTGATTCTTCTCGCACCAGGCCACCACCTCTTCGCTGTAGCCGGGAGAGATAATAAACTGTGCACCGCAGTCCACAGCCCTTTTGCACTGCTCCAGGGTGAGCACCGTACCGGCGCCCACCAGAGCCTCGGGGCATTCTCTGGACACAGCGGCAATGGCCTTGGTGCCGGCGGCCGTTCGAAAGGTAAATTCCATCACATCTACCCCGCCGGACAGCATAGCCCTTGCCGCCGGTACAGCATCCGCCGCGTTGTCAATGGTCACTGCGGGGATAACGGCGGCGTCTGCAATTCGTTGTAAAATATCCATTTTGATCCTTTCCTCCGATGAATTGATCGGGTATGACTTTGTCAGCTTTCGTCTTCCAGTAGGAAGCGCACATAGATCTCCAATACCTGATACAGTTTTTCAATATCCACCCACTCGTTCGCCTCGTGGAGCCCGCCACCCATGGGACCAAAGCAGATGGACGGAATGCCGCCCTTTGTCGACCAGTGGTTATTGTCACTGACTCCGCTGGAGCAGATCAGCGGCAGCTCCGCACCGGTTATGCACCGATAGATTGACTGCAGGCGCCGGACCTCCTTGTGGGAGCGGTCTACCAAAAAGGATGAATAGAAGGGACGCTCCACAGAGAATGTAAATTGGGCGCTCAATTTCAACTTTCGGGCCAGAGCTTTTAATGCTGCCAGAACGTCCTCCATTGTCTCCCCGGGGACGGTATGCTTGCTGATCAGTGCCTCACAGTGGTCGGGAATCACCATACTGTACCGCTCGCTGCCCCCGGAGACCCGCAGCGTGGTATAGGGTTGCGGCGGGATCAACTCCGCGCCGGGAAGGTGCAGCGTATCCATAGCACTCAAAAAGCGCCCCATTTCTTCGATGGCGTTGATTCCCTTGCTGGCCTCAGCCGCGTGAGCCGCCTTCCCGCGGGCTTCCGCGCGGATTAGAATCTTTCCGCAGGAACCGATCACTGCATGGGTATACTCCGGCTCTGCCGCCAATCCAAAGTCTGCCTGAACACCCTCCTCAATTGCGCGGAGCACCCCCTCTGAGTAGGCCTCCTCGTCGCACACCAGCACTATAACGACCTTGCCGCGCAGAGACTGCCTCTCCTGAATGCAGATCTCAGCTGTATGCAGGATGACGGCAATCCCCGCTTTCATGTCGCAGGCACCCCGGCCATAGATTCTTCCATCCCGCTCTACAGCGCGAAAAGGGTCGCTGCTCCACCCCTCCCCCGCCTCCACTGTGTCCATGTGTCCGGTGAGCAGGATGCTTCTGCCCGGCAGCGCGCCGCAGATTTCCGCAATGACATTTCTGCGGTTTCCCGCTACGGTCTGCTGCCGCACCGTATCCGCCCCCATAGCACGCAGCCTCTGGGCGATATAGTCTGACAGAGCACCTTCTTCACCGGTGACAGATGGAATTTCAATCAACTCTTTTATCGTATCTGTGATACGGGTACATGCGATTTTTTGCCGTATTTTCTCCATGGCTGTCCCCTCAAATCCGCGCCTTCTTTGGTGGCGGGAGATACGCCGCCGGACTGTGACACAGACGGAGTCCCGCCAGCATTTCCGCATACTTCACCGCAATGGGAGCCGGGTCCAAAACCGGGATTTGAAGCGCCTCGCTCATCCGTGCTCCCATGCCGGCCATTCCGAGGCAGGAGAGAACGATGCACTGAGCGCCGTCTTCCTCTATACACTGCCGGGCCGTGTCGCAGAGGGCCTGAAAAGTCCGCTCCATATCATCCCGCACCTGGGATACCGGGATGCCGATACTCCTTACCGACGCCAGCTTCTCCGTGGGTAGGCCTTTCTCCCAGACCGCCTCTGTGTCTCGTCCAACGCAGCTGTCCAGAACCGTAATCACTGAGTAGTGAAAGCTCAGGTCCATGGCAATGAGTTTGGAAATTTTTCCCGGTCCAATCACCGGGATATGGAGGAGCTCCCTCGCCGCAGATACGGCGGGGTCACTGCCGCAGTAGACAATTACTGCGTCAAATCCCGCCCGTTCCGCCGCCGCCGCCTGTTCTACCACATAGGGACCCGCCAGCACCTCATCGTAGGCCGATTCGATGCTCTCCGGCCCGCCGGCGATGCAGTCCACAGAGATATCCGTGCCCGGGGAGGCAAAGGCGGAGAGCATTTCCTCCCGCTGGATCAAGGTCTCACGGCTCATGCCGCTGTTGGGAATAATTACTTTAATTCTCATAACCCACCTCTACTTCTGCGCGAGGAACAGCTCCACATACTCGCAGGCTGTCAACACGGCGTCGGCCACGCGGTTGCGGTTGCGCAGCATTTTGGTATAGAGCAGCCGGTACTCCAAGCTGTCCTTTTCCATCTTACTCAGCGCAATGACGTTGAATAAAAGCGGCAGAGGCTTGGAGAGGATGGTCCTGCCGTAGCTGTCCTGATCGTACTTTTCCGCATTGGTATAGAAGGCATTGGTGATGGCGCGGCTCAGACGCAGAAGCGTATCGTTGAGGCCGCGGATTCGCTCCTTGGACAGCATTTCTGCCTGACTCCTCAGACGGTTTAACTCGACGACTCCCGCGGAGAGGCGGTCAATACCGTCGGAGATGCCGCGCATGTCGATCACATCGCCGCTCTCCCGCCGCAGATACTCCACCTTCTGCTTCATGTCCTCACAGGTCTTGCTGAAATCATAGGGCAGTACGCAGGCGTTGGTAAGGCCCAGGATAACCCCCACATCCACGCGGTTGTCCTTCTCCATATTACTCACATCCATCTTGTCGATGGAATCCTCACAGGTGTGGTTCCAGTAGCCCAGAGTGGCACCGTTTTGCTCCTGCACCACCTCCGGAGAGTAGGAGATCCGGCCGGCAATAGAGGGCACTCCCACGCCGAAGAAGGACTGGTCGCCGGTCTTGGCCAGATAGGCCACGGAAACCTCCTCATTCAAAACGCGCTTAATGGTATCATAGGCGAAGTCCGACAGCTCCCGGCTGGCGTCTGTGCCGTACTTCTCCGCCCCTCTCATGCCGGTGGAGTCAATGTTGATGTAGCCGATGCAGTTGTTGCGGACATCCTCATAAAAATAGTCCTGGAACCAGGTGGAGCCGGCGGCCTCAGCGATCTCGTGGCCATTCCAGTAGACGAAATAGATGCTCCGCTTCATCTTATCCTTGAACTTTCCAAAGACGCGGGTCATCTCCAGCATGGTGGCATCGCCGGTGGCATTGCAGGTCACGCCGGGGCACCAGGCATCCAGGTGGGCGCTGACCAGGAGGAACTTCTCCGGCTCCTCCGTGCCCCGAAGAATACCCAGAGGCTGATACAGTGTCTGCCACTCCCGCTGGGATTGGACATCCATGTGAAGGACTACTTTCTCCCCCTTCAGGCAGAGCCCCTTTATGTACTCCCCATCCTTGCGGGTTACGTTTACACCGACGATCTGGGGAATCTTATCAAAACTCTCCGGGGTGGGGTTCCCCCAAACGGCTTTCAGCGCCCGGTTGCAGATCAGCTCATGTTCAGCAGTGCCCCAGTTCATACAGATCATGGCGGCAGCGCCGTGCTCACTGGCCAGCATGGCCTTCTCCGGGGTGGCCGGCGCATAGGAGACCTCCACCAAAACAGCTTTCCCGGCCACATCCTTGCCGATGTAGTCCTCCTCGCCGCCGGAGCCCAAATAAACCACCTCATACTCCGCCCCGCCGGCCGGGGTGCTGGCAATATGACAGCAGGCGATGCTGGCGATCTCTTTTTCCACCGGAGAAATGATCTTCACTTTGGAGGTACCCGGATGGCTGTTATAGGCCTCAAAGCCCAAAAGCTTGGTTTCCAGGCCATACTCCTCCATCCGCTGACAGATATACTCTGCTGCTCTGCGGTCCTGCCCCAGGCCGGAGATACGGCTGGGAGTATTTTCAGTCAGCCACCGGACATGCTCCACGGATTTCTCTACATCCAGCGTTGCAATCATTTCTTTCAATAGATTTTCCATAGCAGTACACTTTCTCCTCACATTATTTTTTCCCGCCCAAATAGGCGCTAATGATACTCTCATCACTGGCCAGTTCGCTGCCAGTGCCTTGCTTCACAATCCGCCCCTGCTCCAATACGCAGGCTCGATCCGCTACATTCAGTGCCTTTCGAGCATTCTGCTCCACCAGTAATACCGAAACCCCTTCGCGGTTGATTTGCTGAATAATGGAAAAAATGTCATTGACAATCAGAGGCGCAAGGCCCAGAGAGGGTTCGTCCAACATGATAATCTTTGGGTCTGACATCAGCCCTCTTGCAATGGCAAGCATCTGCTGCTCTCCGCCGGAAAGGGTGCCAGCTCGCTGCCTGCGGCGGTCCTTCAGCTTGGGGAACATAGTAAACGCCCGCTCCTTCCCCTGTTTACTGCTGCCAACCACATAGGCGCCTATCTCCAGATTTTCTTCCACCGAGAGGCCCGGGAAAATCCAGCGCCCCTCCGGCACCAGAACCACACCGTGCTGTACCACTTGGTGTGGTCTCCTGGCCAGCGGTCGACCATCCAGCTGCACGGCGTTCTCCTGCGTTTTCAAGACACCAGCAATACATTTCATCAGCGTAGACTTCCCCGCGCCATTGGCGCCGATAATGGACATGATCTCTCCATCCCGCAGTTCAAAGGATACATCTGTCAGCGCCTGTATTTTTTTATAGGCATAGCTGAGTTTTTGTACATGCAGCATCTCTCATTCACTCCCCAGGTAAGCTTCAATCACGGCTTCATTTGTCTGAATTTCCTCCGGCGTACCTTCTGCCAGAAGGCTGCCAAAATTAAAAACAGTAATCCGGTCACAGATGGACATAATTACATCCATGTGATGATCAATGATCAGAATGGTAACGGGATACTGCTCTTGGATAGAGCGGATAAATTCCGAGAGCTTTCCCGTCTCCTCCTCATTCATTCCCGCAGCGGGCTCATCCAGCAGAAGCAGCTGCGGATCTGTCACCAGGGCCCGAGCAATCTCCACACGCCGCTGCTGTCCATAGGGCAGATTCCCCGCCATCTGCTCCCGCAGGTCCCACAGACCAATCTGTTTCAGCGTGCGTTCCGTCAGCTCCGCAATCTCCCTCTCCTGCTGGCGGTACTTCGCCGTCCGCAGGAAGCCGTCCAGCAGGCTGTAGCTTAAATGCTTCTGGCAGGCGGTGATCAAGTTCTGGTATACGCTCAGCTCTCCAAACAGACGAATATTTTGGAATGTGCGGGCAATCCCCATATTGGCGGCCTCATGGGATTCTTTGCCTACCAGGGACTGCCCATTCAGCTTCAAATCTCCCTCCGTGGGACGGTAGATACCGGTAATCAGATTGAAAAGTGTGGTTTTTCCCGCCCCGTTTGGGCCAATCAGCCCGTGGATTTCTCCTGGTTTCACCTCAAAAGTGACATCATTCAGCGCCACAACGCCGCCGAACTGTTTGGTCAAATGTTCCACACTCAGCGAAGCTGCACAGCTCATCCTCTCTCACCTGCCCCCTTTTCCCCGTTCCGTTTTTCTTTAGAAAACCACTTTTTCAATCTGCGGAGCAGGCCGGATACCGTAAACTCCTTATTACCCATCAGCCCAGAGGGCTTGAAAACCACCACGATTACTACCAGCACGCCGTAGAGGACCATGCGCCACTCCTCTGCGGACTCGATACGCAGATATTCCGGCAGGGGAATCAACACCAGACCAGCCAGAATCGTACCAGTCAAACTCCCTGCGCCGCCCAAAATAACCGTCATGGTCAGTTCGTTGGATTTGGCCATGGTAAACATGATGGGATATAGATAGCCCATGTACCCGGCCAGCAGCCCGCCCGCCATTCCGCAGAGCGCGCAGCTGATCAGGAGTGAGAGCATCTTTGTTCGGGTGGTATCAATACCTATAGACTTAGCCGCCAGCTCCTCCTCCCGCACTGCGACGCAGCCGCGGCCATGCTTGGCATTCAGAAATCGGTGGAGCAGTACCACAACTATCACCAAAATCGTCCACACCACAAAGAAATTGGTCTTCCTCGGAATATCCGCCAGCCCTCTGGCCCCGCCGGTGATGGAGGGGATGTTTTCGATCAAAAGCTTTGTACACTCGCCAATGGCCAAGGTGGCAATGACAAAATAGTCGCCTTTTAACCGCAGAGTCGCTTTGCCAATCAGAGCGCCGGCCAGCATGGAGGCCAGAATCCCCACAAGAATCGCTGCATAGAACGGAAGGTGCAGCATCTTCACCGCCAGCGCCGTCCCGTATGCGCCAATCGCCATAAATCCTGCGTGACCCAGGGAAAAGAGCCCCGTAAATCCAACCAGGATGGAAACGCCCAGTGTAGCGATCAGATAGATTCCGGTCAGTGTCGCTACACCTGTCCAATACGATAACATACTCTCTCCCCCTTCTATGCTTTATCTTCCATGCTCTTGCCCATCAGCCCCCAAGGCCGGATCAACAGAATCACAATCAGCAGCGCATAGGCAAAAAGATTGCGCATGGCCGAGGAGACATAGGCAGAAATCATCGTTTCCAGCACACCCAGGATCAAAGCGCCTACCACCGCGCCGGGCAGGCTGCCCAGGCCGCCTACCACCGCGCTGATAAAAGCCTTGTTGGTTAGATTTCCCATTGTTGGATAGGCGGTATATTTAATACCGAGGAACACGCCGGAGAGCCCCGCAAGGGAACCGGCTATAATAAACACAATCAAAATCAGCCGCCGCACATTAATCCCCATAATGGAGGCGGTGGTCAAATCAAACGCAGCCCCCCGAATAGCCAATCCCACTTTGGTTTTCTGGATTAAAAATTGTACCAGTAACAACGCCACTGCGCTGGCCAAAAGGATTATCAAATCGATCACGCCAATACTTGCGCCGAAAATGGATACCGGCATGGATGACAGCGCCGTCTTATATGCGTGGAACCGACCGTCAATCAGCACTACAATCAGATTTTCACCGATGATAGAGATGCCAAGGCCCGCAATCAGCAGGTAAATCCGCCTTGCACCTTTGTCCAAAAGGGGCTGATAGGTAATCCGTTCGATCAATGCTGCCAATATAGCCCCCAGCACAAGCGAACAAAGCGCCGCAGTGATGGGATTGTCTACTACCAGAGTAATGTAATAATACCCCGCATAGGCGCCGATCAGCACCGACGCGCTGTGTGCAAAATTGGTAAAATTCAGGAGGCTGTAGATTAAGGAGTATCCTACCGCCATCAGCGCATAGATGCTTCCTACCGACAACCCTGTAATCAGCTGTTGTACAAACATGAGAAGTCTCCCTTGCGTGTTCAAACCATACTTGCCTTTATTTAAGCTTCAGCAGGGAGAGGACTCCCTGCCGAAGCTCTGCTATCGTGTTAGTCGCCATAGTCCACCATATAGGATTCGATCGCCTCAAATTTCTCTGCCCCCACCTCAAAGATGATGGCGGAGCGCACCACTTTGTGATCCTTCCGGATGGTGATCGGGCAGGTCAGGCCCTGCACGTCCTTCACGGTCTCCAGCGCGTCGCGGATCGCGGTAGGCTCTGTGCTGTCCGCCGCTTCGACAGCCGCCTTGATAACCTGGAAAGCGTCGTAGGCAAAGTAGGCGTTCTGACCAGCGCCGTCGCAGGGCTCGTGGTAGATTTCCTCGTACATGGCCTTGAACCCATCCAGCTGGCTGTCGTTGCCGTCCACCGTGCAGACAAAATAGGAGCCGGTGATGGCGCCGCCCGCCAGGTCGAAAATATCCTCTGCCATCCAGCAGTCCGGCCCAAGGAACAGCTCCTCCATCCCCAGATCCCGCGCCTGCACAGTGGCCAAGGCCAGCTCCTTATAGGTCATAGGCAGGAAAAGCGCGTCCGGATTCTGCTGATGCAGCGCGGTCATCTGGGCACGGAAGTCCACATCGCCGGCGGTATATGCCTCCGTCCCCACAATTTTTCCGCCTAAAGACTGGAAGGTTTCAATAAAGTTATCGCTGATTCCCACCGAGTAGTCGGAGCTGATCTCCTGCAAAATGCCCACCGAGCGCAGGTTCAGCTCCTCATAGGCATACTTCGCCATAATATTGCCCAGGGCGGGGTCCGCCAGACAAACGCGGAAGGTCCACTCGCGGACATTCCCGCTGTCATCCTCCGTCACCTTGGAATTGGTGGCACATGTGGCTACAGAGGGGATCTTATACTGCTCACAGACACCGGCCAGAGCCAGCGTAGCGCCGGAGGCATTGCAGCCAATAATCACATCCGCTCCGCCAACCTCAATCGCCTTTTTGGCCGCGTTGGAGGTTTCTACGTTGTCTCCGCGGTTGTCATAGGTACTCAGCACCACCTTGCGGCCGGCAATGCCGCCCTGCTCGTTGATCTCATCCACCAGGACCTTTAAGGTATTGGCCTCCGGGGTGCCCCAAGCGGAGGCCTCACCTGTCAGCGGCCCAATATAGGCGATGTTCAGCGTATCGCCGTCCGCCTGATTCCCCCCACCGTCATTTCCCTTCTCCCCACAGGCTGTCAAGGAGAGCAGGCAGGACAGTGCAAAGAGCAAAGACAGCAATTTTTTCAGATGCTTTTTCATCGCATGTTTCCTTCTTTCATTTTCTATTTTCCCATTATTTAGGAAGATTTCTTGCATACAAACTGGTCAATACTTAATCGCCATAGTCCACCATATAGGATTCAACAACGGCAAAGCGGTCTGTTTCTACCTCAAAAATGTAGGCAGGCCGTATAACCTTGTGGTCTTTCCGAATTGTAACCGGGCCGGTCAGTCCTGGTACGTCGGTTACGGTCTCCAAAGCGTCGCGAATCGCACCGGAGTCGGTACTGTCAGCTGCCTCCACAGCGGCTTTGATTACTTGGAACGCATCATAAGCAAAGTAGGCATTTTGCCCTGTACTGTCGCAGGGCTCTCCATATACCTCCTCATACATTGCACGGAAATCGTCTAACTGGGGATCCTCGCCGTCAACGGTGCAAACAAAAAAGGAGCCGGTAAGTGCATCTCCTGCAAGATCAAAAATGTCCTTTGCCACCCAGACATCAGTTCCAATAAACAACTCATCCATATTCAAATCTCTGGCCTGTACAGCAGCCAGCGCCAGTTCCTTATACTGCATTGGCAAAAACAGTGCATCTGGAGCTTGCTCGTGCAACACAGTAAGTTGTGCACGGAAGTCTACATCACCTGTTGTATAAGCCTCCATACCAGAAATCTTGCCGCCAAGCCGTTGGAAAGTCTCAACAAAATTGTCACTGACACCAACAGAGTAGTCCGAGCTGATTTCCCGCAGAATACCTACGCTTCGCAATCCAAGTTCTTCATAAGCATACTGCGCCATGATAGAACCCAAGGTGGGATCGGAAATACAAACACGGAAAGTCCATTCGCGCACGTTTCCATTCTCATCTTCTGTTACCTTTGCATTGGTCGCACAGGTAGCAACAGAGGGAACTTTATATTCTTCACAAGCGCCGACAAGCGCCAACGCCGCCCCGGAAGTTGTACAGCCGACGATCACGTCTGCACCGCCCACTTCAATAGCCTTTTTAGCTGCATTGATCGTTTCCACATTGTCATTGCGGTTGTCATATATGTTGAGGACTACCTTGCGGCCAGCAATTCCTCCCTGCTCATTGATTTGATCCACCAATACCCGCAATGTGTTTGCCTCGGGAATTCCCCAAGCGGAAGATTCTCCGGTCAAAGCACCTATATAGGCAATCGTCAACGTATCATCCGGTGAACCTGCGCTGTCTGCGCCGGGCGACTCACCACAGGATGTCAGTGCCAGGATAAAAGAGAGTACAAGAACCAGTGCCAAGATCTTTTTCGCTCGTTTCATTTGTTTCCTCCTTTTCATAACTCCCGTTTTTCTTTTTTGTTCCAATGATGATTTTGAATATTTTACTATGTAAAATATCATTTCATCTTTTTACATTATATGTTTCTTTGTTATCGCTGTCAATAAGATTTATTTGAAATGTCTCATATTTGTAGGATTATAAAAAATTTTTTGTGTACTTTCATGCACAATGGATAAATACATTTAATGCTTATCGACTTAACTCAGCAAGCCACAATATCTTGATAGAGTCCGTTTTATTGGACGGGTGATGTGCGATAATATTCCCAGAACGAAAAGGGGGACATCATTATGGCACACACAGCTGAGATCACATTCAAGTAATTTCGTCGCCGTTACAACAGCGAGGATGCTTGCAGAGCGGAATTGTTCCGTCTGCGGTTCCTCAATGGGTTTATATGCCCCAAGTGCGGCTGCGTGGAATACTATCCCATCCACGGTCGCAACACCTTCCAGTGCCGCTCCTGCCTGAACCAGACCTCCGTAACTGCCGGAGCGGTCATGCACCGCACACGTCTGCCCCTGACCCTCTGGTTCTGGGCAATCTATCTGTGCGCAACAGATAAAAGAGGTATTTCTGCCGTTCAGCTGAGCCATACGCTGGGGATTTGCTATGATTCTGCGTGGCATTTACTGGATCGAATTCGTACTGCTATGGGCCAAAGAGACAAAAAATACCTACTTTCCGGCATTGTGGAGTTGGATGACGGCAATGTTGGCGGGCCATCTCACAACGGTAAGCGTGGCCGTGGTACAGATAAAGCCAAGATTGTAGTGGCCGTATCCAAAGCAGAAAATGGGGCGCCTCTGTTTGCCAGAATGAAGGCGGTGGAAAATGTGCAGGGAAAGACTTTGCAGGAGATTATTGACCAGTACTTTGCTCCAAACACCAAGGTGGAGTGTGATGGTTACAGGAGCTATCTGAATCTGGAAGGCGTAGAACTGAGCGCAAAGAAATACGAAACTGACGATCTGCATTGGCTACACAAGGCAATCAGCAATCTAAAGGCATTCCTGCTGGGAACCTATCACGGAAGATGCACCAAGCTCCAGGCCTATCTGGACGAATACTGCTTCCGCTTCAACCGCCGTATGACGGGCGATCAGATTTTCCTGCGCTTAACCAGAGCCGTTGCTACATCTTGCGGTGTGCTGAGTTAAGTCGATAAGCATAATACATTTTTATAAAACGGAATTGTAAAATGTAAAACAATATGATATGCTATAGAAAAGTCACAACTTAGGAGGAACTTCTTGTGGCCGAACCTGTTAAACCCATTGCTGTTTTGGAGAACTCTCTGCGGGTTTTAGAGTTCTTAATCTCCTACCCGGACGGAGCTCCCTTGAATGAGATTGCTAAAGGAGTGCAGCTGAACAAGAGCACGATATATCGAATTCTCTACACCCTGCGGCAAAATCACTACATTATTCAAAACGAAAAGACCAGCGAATATCGGCTTGGAAACCGTTTCCTTGCGTACTCCTCTTTTTTTCAAACCCTCAGCATAAAATCTATTTCCATACCTTTTATGCAGGAATTCTCCGATACTTACGGATACTCCACCAGCTTAACAATTCTGGACGAAGATGTTTCTCTAGCATTAGCTGTCGTTAACCCGACTCAATCATCCCCTATTCGTGTATCGGCAGATGAGGGATTCCGATGCCCTCTCTATTGCTGCGCTTCGGGCAAAATATTTCTTTCAGCGTTTTCGCAGGCAGAATTGGAAGAATACTTCCGTACACATACACTGACATCTTTTACAGAGCATACTATTAGCAATACATTAGCCCTTCGTAAAGATTTGGAAAAGGTAATGAAACGTGGTTATTCCATTGAAAATATGGAAAACGAAAACGAGATAGTTTCTGTTAGCGCGCCGATCTATGGTGACAGCGGCAGCCTTGTCGCAGCGTTGACTGTTATGGCGCTGGCCCCCCTGATCAATGAGGAAAAAATCTCGGAAATCGGCAATGCTTTGGTAAAGCAGGCGCTGAAAATCAGCAACGAACTGGGCTACCAAAGGCAATAGAATATAGAATGAAAATACACCGTCTGTCCATAAGCTATACTGCATCGAACTGGTAGCGGGCCTTTGTGGAGGAAAACTGCTCATCCTGAAATGTAGTGGCATTGACCTGAACAGTGAAAGCGTCCACATTCCACACATCTATCTAAGCTCTCTGTGAGTCCAATGGTTCCGGGCGTTAGTTCCTATAACGGAAGCAAGCAGGGCATCGGGATATCCTTTTGGGTATCCCGATGCGCTTGTTGGGGTTCCCCCAAGCCCCGGACTGGCTACTCTGCGTCCAGTCGAACACGCCTGACGGCGTGGCTTTTCCGCTCCCGTTAGTCGCTCATTTCCCCACAAGGGGGATGTGATGGCTCTAAGCGTCAAAGCCGCTAAGAGCCATCCAACCCGCACATCCGCGCAGGAAGAACGGGGCGCAGCCGCGCCCCGTCAGGAGTGTGCCGGCCCCGGCACAATATCACCATGGGAGACAGAGCAGGTAATAGGGTCTATCACGATGATCTCCCGGCCCATCTTCTGCGCGTAGCGCACAGTTGCCGCCGTCCCGCCGCGCCGTTCTCCGTTGTAAACGGCCAGCAGAGCGGCGGCGTGGTCTACCAGAAAGCGGTTGCGATCCAGCATACAATTTTTGTGGTAGACCCTGCTGACGTAGACAATGGAATCCGCTTGGCCCAGGATAGAATGATAAAGGTCCCGCGATGAAGCTACCCACTTGTCCCCCTGCTCCTTGCAGGGGAGGATACAGTGGAGCTTGATCGCGGGATTTTTCTCTCTCAGGTCCAGGACGGAGAGAGCGGACCATACATCGGTCCCTTCGGCCATCCCAGACAGGAACTGCGTAAAACCAGCGTCCACCAGGGCGGCGATCTGTTCCGCCAGCACCGCTTTCAGCGCCATGCACCGGCTGTCCGCTTCATCATACTTCCAGGGGAATTTACGCGGGCGGTGACCGGTGAACGCACAGCAGTTTTTAATATGATCCATCAATCTCGGCACACCGCTCCTGGTAGTCCCTGAAATATTCGTCCAGGTAGTCCAAATACGCAGCCCCTCGATCCTCCATCTGCTCCAGAATAGCGGTGATCCTGCGGCGGCTCTCTGCTTCTTCATACTCCGACAAGGTTAGATATTGATGTTCCTTCTGTGGATTATCGGGGGAAAAGCGCACTTCATTGATAACTGACTTGTCACTGGCACATACATGGTTACGCGATACCAAATATACTCTATCAGTTCCAGTGTCCAATAAATCGGACTTTTTCTCTGTGTGCTTATGATTCTTTTACATACTCAACTATGTCCCCAAAGTCCGTATCCAGAGTGCCGCAGATTTTTTCCAGCACACCCATGGCCACAGGTTCGTCCCTGCGGAGTTTTGTCATGGTATTGGGGGCCAGTCCGGCAGCCTTGCGCAAATCGGCTTTGCTCATCTTTCTGTCAATCAACAACTTCCACAGTCTGTTATACGAAACGGCCATATAGGAAACCTCCTGACAACATTACAAGTATACAAAATAATCATATCACATTTTGTCAGAGTTTTCAAGATGCTGTCGCAAGATCGTGCGATTATATAACGAAATAGTTGAACTCATGCTTGCGGCAAGGTACAGAAATCGCAGCATTTCGCCTTTCAACTCTGTGCCAATCATGCACATATCCAAGTGTGATTTCGTTACCTTTTGGCATATCCACTCCGATAATTTGCTTGTACAGTCAGCCGTTTCCCGTTTTTGGGGTATCCCCCCTTGCGAATTACGCAAAAATTTGCGTGAAGCCCCGCGCCGGTCTTTATACAAATTGAGCGTAGGGATTTTGACCCCCCTTGGGGCCACCGCATGACAGCAATTATTTTGTACCTCTTTTTGCCCTTTCCCGGTAGTAATACTCCTTTGATTTGAGTTTATTCCTCACACTCTGGCATTCCAGCGTTCCGCAGTATTTCTGCCGGTTTCCCCGTTTTATGAACGCCTTACCACAAGCCTGGCAGAACGCAATATTGGTTTTACCGCCGTAGTCATCCAGGGCGTTGGCGTTCACTGCCATGAATCTGGCAAGGCCAAAATAAGCTGCGTCCACCACGGATTTGACGGAGGGCTGAAGCTGGATCTGCCCAGTGGACAGGTCATATTCCAGACCCATATTCAGTTTTGGTATCTTCTCAATGAACCGCTGTAGCACCAGAGGACGGCGGACGCTGTCCGTCCGGTACCAATCCCGGATCAGATTCTCCTGTTCCGGCACACAGACACCGTCGTAGATCCTCTGGGCATCGGCAGCTTTGCCCTCCATCAGACTACGGATGGCGAATGCTGTCATGGTGTCGGTATAGAGCTGCTCCAAATCCCGCACCATATCTTCCACAAAAACGCGATAGGATTCCAACATATTCACCATGCAGTCCCAAAAGCCATTCGGATCATCGTTGTTCATTTCCAGGTGCGCTACATCATCTCCGTAAAAATAGTAAGGATGAATATTCTCCATACTCCACTGGATCAGAATCTGTGCACACTCCTCTGGAGGCTTGTTCCGAAGTTCCAGGTTCAGATTGCACAGCTCAATCAGCAACTCCTGCCCGGAAGGGTAACCCTTATAGACCTTGGGAAATTGCCCGGGGGTGTATTCCGCAAATATCGTTAGCTTACCATCCTCGTTTCCAATTCTGTATGAATGGAACCGGAGGGTGTGTTTTTTTATGTCTCCGATGCCGCCGATCTCATAATCCGTCAGTTCTCGTTTCAGATCCATAGCGTCACGCTCCTTTATTACCGAAAATCTTACCGTTAGAGTTGTGTATTTCATCATTGTTCTTACCGATAGGGCAAAGATTTATGCTCCTATTATATGCGATAATACAGCCAAACACAAGAGAAGGGAGTGAAATATATGAAAACGAGTTCTCACAAGTCCGTATTCAATCTCAAGGAAGCGGCAGCTTACTTGGGAATCAGCGTACCCACACTGGTGCGGCTGCTGGGGAGCGGAGCCATTCCTTATCGCCGTGTGGGGCAGCGGTGGCTCATTGCACGCTCTGCGCTGGATGATTGGCTAAACAAGAAAAACTAAGGAAGGGGTGATCACCATGGCCGAAAATACACCAATCACCATATACACGGCAGATTGCATCGGCAACGCGGCCAACTGCCTGTATCCCAATGAAGTCAAAATCACGGATGAGCTCTCCGCGAAGCTGGCCTTTTCCACAGACATGGTCTGCGCCCGGTACAAAAACAACTATCGGAACACCGCAAACTTTGAGGTTGCCAACGCCCTGCCCGGGGACTGCGACAACGACCACTCTGAGATAGCAGCGGACTGGGTCACCCCGGAGGACATTGCAGACCTCTTTGCCGATGTTTCTTATGTGCTGCATTACAGTCGCCACCACATGAAGCCCAAAGGCGAGAAAAGCGCCCGTCCCCGGTTTCATATTGTTTTCCTCATTGACCCGGAGCAGGATGCAGACCGCTATACGGCGCTGAAGCAGCGCCTGTTGGCGGCATTTCCATTCTTCGATGCCAACGCCATGGATGCCGCCCGGTTCCTGTTCGGCACGGAAGATCCCCAGGTCATCTATCACCCCGGCACGATTACCCTGAATGCCTTTCTGGATGACCTGGAGAACGAACAGGCTTTTGCCAACATGAGGCACACCATTCCTGAGGGGAGCCGTAACAGCACCATGTCCCGGATCGGAGCCAGGATCATCAAACGGTACGGCGATACCCCGGAGGCAAAAGAGCTGTTCCTCCAGGCTGCTGGGCAATGCTCCCCACCCCTGGAGGAGCGGGAGTTGGAAAGCATCTGGGTAGGAAAGCAACGGCTCTATGCCAAAATCTGCAAGCAGCCCGGGTATGTCCCACCGGATGCTTACAACAGTGCCGGCCCCGTAGTCTGGGACACGCCCATTCCCTTTGACGAATATAACCTTCCCACATTTCCCGTGGACGCATTGCCGGAGGTCATTCGCCGCTATGTGCTGGCGGTGGCGGAATCCACCCAGACCTCTGTGGATATGGCGGCGGTGGAGGCTCTGGGCGTTGTGTCCCTGTGCAGCCAGGGAAAATACTTCATCCGGGGCAATGCGGACTGGGCAGAACCCCTCAACACCTACACGGTCGTCATCCTCCCACCTGCGGAGCGAAAATCCTCGGTGCTGTCCATGATGATTCACCCGGTGGAAGTATTTGAAAAATTGGAAAACGAACGGCGCAGCCCGGAAATCGTCAAAAGCCAAATGGAACTGAGCAAGCTGGAAAAGGAGAAGCGCAGTCTGGTGGAGCGGGCATCCAAGGGTAAAGCAACCGAGGAAGATATCAAGAACAAGGCCAAAGAAATAGCCGAATACGAACCGGTGAAACCGCTCCGACTCTTCGTGGACGATGTGACCTCCGAAAAGCTGACTTCCGTTCTGGCCGAGAACAACGGTTGCGCGGCGGTGGTTTCCGCAGAGGGCGGTATCTTCGATATCATCAGCGGCCTGTACAGCCGCAACGTGAATATCGATGTATTCCTCAAAGGCCACAGCGGCGATACCATCCGGGTTGACCGGATCGGCAGAGCCAGCGAGAGCATCATCCACCCGGCATTGACCATGGTACTGGCGGTACAGCCGGAAGTGCTGAACGGGCTGATGAGCAACAGCACCTTCCGTGGTCGCGGCCTTACGGCACGGTTCCTGTACGCCATGCCCAAGTCCACCGTTGGCAGCCGTTCTTTCTCCACAGAACCAATCCCGGAAGGTGTCAGAGTCAGGTATCAGGATCTGATCGAGGCAATTCTTTCCAGCGACAATGAGCAGGAGCCAATCAGCCTGGACGATGGTGCCCAGGAAGTCCTGAAAACCTTGTTCAACGAGGTGGAAGGCAGGCTGAAAGGTGACTTGGCGGAGATCCCCGACTGGGCGGGTAAGTTTGTGGGTTCTGTCCTGCGTATTGGCGGCATTCTGCACGTCATGAAATATCCCAAGGACTCCATGTTCGACTCCGTCGACAAAGCAACCATGGAGAACGCCGTTACCATCGGCAGATACTTTCTGGAACACGCCAAAGCAGCATATTCCCTCATGGGTGCCGATGCCGTAAACAAGAACGCCCAGTATCTGCTCTCCGCCATCAAACGGGAGCGGCTTGCGGAGTTCTCCCGCCGGGATGCCATGCGGCTGTGCCGTCGGTTCAAGACAGCGGACTCCATTCAACCGATTCTGAACCGCCTGTGCGAGTATGGCTATATCGCTCAAAAAACCAAGGAGCCGGCATTCGGTGCCGGGCAGCGTTCTTCGGAAGTTTACCTGACCAATCCGGCTGTGCTGGAGGATGGCGCCGGGGAGGGGCGGTCATAATCTCCGGAGCTTCTTGTCCGGACAACGGGCGTGGGGCCTCATGCGCGAATTCGCATAAGTTTCGGAGGGAATAACCCGGCAGGGGCGGGTCAAATCTCTGTGCCATCATAGCCGGACAACGGGCGTGGGGTCTCACGCACAAAATCGCAAATTCAAAAGGGGAATTACCCAAAAATTAAACCCGGGAGGTTTCAATATGACCAAACATGAAATCGAAATTCTGAATGTCATGCGCAGCCGTGGCAAGACCGCCATGAACATTGCGCTCGCCCTTCAGATCTCCGTCAATACCGTTCGTTCTTACATCCGCCGCCACCCGCCGGAAGATGCTGTCCGGATCGAATGCCGCCAGTGCGGAAAGCCCATTCTCCAGGTGAAGGGCAGAAAGGCCAAATACTTCTGCTCCGATAAGTGCCGGAACGCTTGGTGGAACGCCCACCCGGAGAAGGTGCAGCGAAAAGCCTATTACCATCTGACCTGCGAATACTGCGGAAAGGAATTTATCAGCTATGGCAACCGGAAACGTAAATACTGCTCCCGTCCCTGTTACGCCGACGCAAGAAGATCTCATCCGGTATCGGATACTCTGCGCAATGCTGGATAATCTCTGCCGGGAGGGAGAGCTGGATGCCCAAACCCGCGACCGGGCAAACGCCGTTCTCGCCATGAAAACCGGCCTGAAACAGGACAGTATATTCATTTGAAATTCGTCACTATATGGACTTGCTATATCCTCCGAAACGAGCAATATATGTAGCTGACGATACTTGATACAAAGGAGGATACCATGTCAAGAACCGTAGAACAAATCCAATTTGCACCCCGGATGCCCAAGCCCCTCCGGGTGGCGGCATACGCCAGAGTGTCTAGCGGCAAGGATGCCATGCTCCACTCCCTGGCGGCCCAGGTGGATCATTACAGCACCTACATCCGCCACCATCACGGCTGGGAGTATGTAGGCGTTTACGCCGACGAAGCCAAGACCGGCACCAGAGACAGCCGGGAGAACTTCCAGCGGATGCTCACCGACTGTCGTGCCGGAAAAATTGATCACATCATCACAAAGTCCATATCCCGCTTTTCCCGGAATACCGTGACCCTTCTGGAAACGGTACGGGAGCTGAAGGAACTGGGCATCAGCGTTTATTTTGAAGAACAGTCCATCGACACCGCCACCGCTGACGGAGAGTTGATGCTTTCCATCCTGGCAAGCTATGCCCAGGAGGAAAGTCTCTCCGCCAGCGAAAACCAGAAGTGGAGGGTGAAACGGAACTTTGAAGAAGGCATCCCCTGGCGATTCTTCATGCTGGGCTACCGCCGGGAGAACGGGAAGCTGGCCATTGTCCCGGAAGAAGCGGAGATCGTCAGAAGCATCTTCGATGACTACCTGGCTGGAAAGGGTGTCACCGCCATCGCCAAACGGCTGAACGAAAGCGGATACGCCACCCAGAGCGGCTGCGTGTTCCACAAGAGTGCCGTGGAACGAATTCTCCGCAACTATGCCTATACCGGGGATCTCCTGCTCCAGACCAAATTCCGGGAGAATCATCTGAGCAAAGTCACCCGGAAAAACCAGGGCGAACTGCCCCGGTATCATGCTTCGGACACCCACGAAGCCATCATCCCGCTGGAGACTTTCAATGCCGTCCAGGCGGAGATCCGGCGGAGAAAAGAGAAGTATGCCCCCACCAAGCCACAGCAACCATCCCCCTTCACGGGGCTTGTCACCTGCGCCATATGCGGCAAACACTACCGCCGCAAAACCACCGCCACGGGACCGGTCTGGATCTGCTCCACCTACAATTTCTACGGCAAATCCTACTGCTACTCCAAAGCCATCCCCGAAGAAAAGCTGATACAGACTGCCGCCTTGGTTGGGCATACGGGCGAAATAACGGGGATTACAGCCCACAACGATAATCTTCTGGAGTTCACCCTCAAGGACGGAACCAACGCCGTGAAGCGGTGGCAGGACCGCTCCCGTGCCGAGAGTTGGACAGCGGAAATGCGCCAGGCAGCCGGAGAGAAAACAAGGGAAAGGAAACAACGTCATGCCGAAAGCTAAAAATGTCACCGTCATCCCCGCCACACTGAATATCCATACCAAAACACCTACCAAGGAGCGGGTTCGCCGCCGGGTAGCCGCTTACGCCCGTGTCTCCACGGACAGCGAAGAACAGCTCACATCCTATGAAGCCCAGGTGGATTACTACACCAGGTTCATTCAGGAGAATCCCGACTGGGACTTCGTGGAAGTTTACACCGATGAGGGCATCAGCGCCGTCAACACCAAGCGCCGGGACGGCTTCAACCGCATGATCCGGGATGCCCTTGCCGGAAAAATCGACCTGATTGTGACCAAGAGTGTAAGCCGATTCGCGCGAAATACCGTGGACAGCCTGACCACCATCCGCAAGTTGAAGGAGGCCGGCTGTGAGTGCTTCTTCCAGAAAGAGAACATCATGACCTTCGACTCCAAAGGGGAACTGCTCATCACCATCATGTCGAGCCTTGCCCAAGAGGAAAGCCGCTCCATTTCCGAGAATGTCACTTGGGGACAGCGGAAACGGTTCTCCGACGGTAAAGTCAGCATCCCTTACGGCCAGTTCCTGGGCTACCGCAAAGGTGCCGACGGACTGCCGGAGATCGTCCCGGAGGAAGCGGAGACCGTCAAACGCATCTACCGCGAGTTCCTTCAGGGGAAATCCACCAACGCCATTGCCACCATGCTGACGGAGGAGGGGATTCCCACCCCCGGTAAGAAGACCGTTTGGCAGAGGGCCACCGTGGAGAGCATCCTGCGGAATGAAAAGTACAAGGGTTCCGCTCTGCTTCAGAAGTCTTTCACGGTGGATTTCCTCACCAAGAAAACCAAGATCAACGAGGGGGAGGTTCCCCAGTACTATGTGGAGGACAGCCATCCCGCCATCATCGAGCCCTGGGAATGGGAGCAGGTTCAGGTGGAGATGGAACGGCGCAAAAATAGCCGCAACCGGCACCATCAGACCAGCCCCTTCTCCGGGAAGATCATCTGCGCCGACTGCGGCGATATTTTCGGTGCCAAAACATGGCACTCCACCGACCGTTATCGCCGTGTTATTTGGCAATGCAACGGCAAATTCAAAGGGGAACGCAAATGCGAAACACCCCACCTGACTGAGGAGCGGATGAAGGAACTATACCTGGAAGCCCTTGGGGAGTATCTTTCCGATCGGGACGCTGCCATCGACCAGCTTCGCTATGCCCAGCGGATGCTCACGGATACGGATTTCATTGATGCGGATATTCAGGCGTTGGAAGAGGAACTGACTACCATCACCGGGATGCTGCGCCTGTGTATTACAGAAAATGCCGCCAACACCGTGACCGAAGAAACCTACCGTGCCACCCACGCCGAACTGTGCAGCCGCTTTGAGGAAACCGAAGCCAAACTGGCAGCACTGCAGAAACAGCGGGACAAAATGAAGGCGGACGCCATCACCATCGGCGGCATGATGTTCGAACTGGGTGAACTGGACACCCTGCCCGTGACCTTCGACGAAAAACTCTGGCAGGGCACCATCGACCACGTCACCGTCCACGCCGACGAGCGGATGGTGTTCCACTTCAAGGACGGGAAGGAAATCGTAACAAGGCTATGAAATATTACAAAGACAGAACCGGATCAGCAAGGATAATCCTGCCGACTCGGTTCTGTCCTTTTTGTCCTTTTTGTCCCGTAGGAATCAATGAAAAACCGTCCACAGCCAAGGATGCACCCGGCTATGGACGGTTCTGTATATATAGAAAATAATAATTTATCGTTTATATTCTTATAACGATTGTCATTTTACCAAGCCCTGTCTTTTCAGACCATGGCCGCATCAAATCCGGGCATACAATTTGCTTATGGCCGGAAATGTTCGAAATATCCCCGGTTTCCTTCCAAAAACATCTCCAGAACGGTAATAAATAAAAAGTTACCGTTGTTGAAATTGTATCAACAACGGTAACTGATTTGGTTGCGGAGGGAGGACTTGAACCTCCGGCCTCCGGGTTATGAG
>NZ_CANRMB010000041.1 GCF_947631635.1 uncultured Dysosmobacter sp. | reverse complement strand
CTTCATTCTACCAGAGTTCTGCAAACCATGTCTCTTTTTATCCTCTATTCAATTTGCGCAACTTATCTTACCTTATCCGCCGCCGCGCCGCCGTGGGACAGGCCCATGTGGAACGCCAGGATGGCGGCCAGGGCGATGACCGCCCCCTCCACCGCCACGCTGGTGAGGAAGGGCCTTGTCAGGATCCCCTCGTCCCGGGGGCGGGGTTTTTCCGCCATCACCGCGTCGGTATGGGGCTCCAGGCCCAGGGCGATGGCGGGCAGACTGTCCGTCAGCAGGTTGATGAACAGCAGATGCACCGCCGCGAAGGGCACCGGCAGGCCCATCAGGGAGGCGTACAGCACCGTCAGGATGCCCGCCATATTGCCGGACAGCAGGAACTGGATGGCCCGTTTGATGTTGGCGTAGACGTTCCGGCCATTTTTCACCGCCTGGACGATGGTGGCGAAGTTGTCGTCCGCCAGCACCATGCCCGCGGCGTCCTTGGCCACCTCTGTTCCCGTGACACCCATGGCCACGCCGATGTCCGCCTGCTTCAGGGCGGGCGCGTCATTCACGCCGTCGCCGGTCATGGCCACCAGACTGCCCCGGTCCTGCCAGGCCCGGACGATGCGGATCTTGTGCTCCGGAGACACCCGGGCATACACAGAGACCTTGGGCACGAAGTCCCGGAGCGCTTCGTCGCTCATGCCGTCCAGGACGGCCCCGTCCACCGCCTCGGTGCCCTCTGTGAGGATGCCGATCTCCCGTGCGATGGCGGCGGCGGTGACCCTGTGGTCGCCGGTGATCATGATGGGCCGGATCCCGGCGGAGATACACGCCGCCACAGCGGCTTTGGACTCCGCGCGGGGCGGGTCCATCATGGCGATGAGGCCCAGGAAGGTGAGTCCTGTCTCGTCCGCCAGACTGACGGCGGCGCTGTCCACCGTCCGGCAGGCAAAGGCCAGCACCCGCAGGCCCTCGCCGGAAAACCGCTCATTGACCTCCTCGATCTCCGCCCGCTCCGCCGGGGAGACCACGGTCCGGTCCAGCAGAATGTCCACAGCGCCCTTTGTCACCAGCAGCAGTCCGCCGGACAGCTCATGGACCGTGGACATCAGCTTCCGGTCGGAGTCAAAGGGCAGCTCCGCCAGGCGGGACCAACGGCCCCGGGTGCGCTCCTCGTCAAAACCGTGGTCCTTCCCCAGCCGCACCAGAGCCGTCTCCGTGGGGTCGCCCACCTCGCCGTGTCCATTTACCGTGGCGTCGCTGCACAGCAGAGCCGCCCGCAGCAGGGGCTCCTGTATGGGGTCGCTGAAGTCCGCCTCCTCCACGGGGATCACCCTTCCGCCCGTATACAGCTTCTGGACGGTCATCCGGTTCTGGGTCAGCGTCCCCGTCTTGTCGGAGCAGATGACGGACACGCTGCCCAGGCCCTCCACCGCCTGGAGTTTGCGGATGATGGCGTTCTCCTTTGCCATCTGTCCTGTGCCGAAGGAGAGGACGATGGTGACGATGGAGGAGAGGGCCTCCGGGATGGCCGCCACTGCCAGGGCCACGGCAAAGAGGAAGGCGTTCATCACGTTCTCATGGCGCACCAACACGCTGACAGCGAATAAAACGGCACAAATCGCCAATATAATAGCCGATAACCGCCGTCCAAATTGGTCCAGGCTCACCTGCAAAGGTGTTTTCTTCTCCTCTGTGTTCTTCAGCAGGGCGGCGATCTTTCCCATCTCCGTGTCCATGCCGACGGCGGTCACCAGGAATCTGGCCCGGCCATAGGAGACGAAGCTCCCGGAGAACACCATGTTCTTCCGGTCTCCCAGGGGGACGTCCCCAGGGATGGCAGCCGTCTCCTTTTCCACGGGCAGGCTCTCTCCCGTGAGGGCGCTCTCGGCGCATTTGAGGCTGGCGCACTCCAAAAGCCTCCCGTCGGCGCAGACGGAGTCCCCCGCCTCCAGCAGCACCACGTCGCCCACCGTGACCTCCCGGCCGGGGACCTGCACCGCCTGCCCGTCCCGCAGGACCTTGGCGGTGGGCGCCGACATCCGCTTCAAGCTGTCCAGCGAGGCGGCGGCCTTCACGGTCTGCACAGTCCCCAGCACGGCGTTCATGGTGATGACCGCCAGAATGACCACCGCGCTCTCCGCGTCCCCCAGCACGGCGGACACCACGGCGGCGGCGATCAGGATGACCACCAGAAAATCCGCGAACTGCTCCAGAAAGATCCGGAGCACCGATCTCTGCCCGCCGCCCCGCAGTTCATTGGGACCATACCTTTCCAGCCGTTCTGCCGCTTTCCGGGCGGAAAGCCCCTCCGCGCCGCAGTCCAGGTCCTGGAACAGCTCCGCGCTGGTCTTTTGCCAAATCTGTTTCTCCTGTTTCATCTGTTGCTCCCCTCCGGCAGGACGCAAAAAGGCGAGGCTCCTGCGTCAATGCCCTGCATTGATACAAAAGTCTCGCCGTTTATACGAAACACCGTTGGAGGATCAGCAGTGCTGTTCCCCTATGCTTCGCATCCATCCGCAGCGGGGCGGGTGCCCGTACTGACGCTCACGGATACACAGTTCTGTGCCAGCTACTCCCTTTTGGTTACCTAGGGCATTCTATGCCAGTTTGCCCCAATTGTCAAGGGTCTATCCCGTTCAGATTTCGATAAGCTTTTTCCGTCCTACGCGTTCACGTCCATCATCGCGCCGATGAAGATGGGCAGGTCTGTCCCGCAGTCCACGATCAGATAGACGAAGGGCCGGTCCAGATAGACCGTCTTGGGCTCCTCGATCATGGGAGCGGCGCCGTCACCGGGTTCCACCGCCGTTACAGCAGCGGCCTTGGTGCCCTTGGCGTCCACGGAGATGTAGGTCCTGTGGAGCACCCGGTTGATGAAAAGCGGGCCATTTTCAGAGCTGCCGATGCCTGAGATGTCGGCGAGGCCCGGTTCAAAGGCGTCGGTCATGCCCATGGCCCCCAGAATATCGCTCATCTCCACGCTGTATTCGCTCTCAAAGACGGGGATGGCCGTCCGGACCTCCTCCGCCCGGGCGCCGGACAGCAGGTCCCGCAGATGCTCCCCGGTGAGGCCCGCCGCATAGTCCGCCACGGGGACCCCCTCCTCCGGCAGCAGGGCTACGAAGGCGTACTGCCCTCCGGCGTAGTATTTCAGGAACCCGGCGGCGTGCTCGTCCTCCAAATAAAGGGTTTCCCCGGTGTACATCAATTCCACATCCTCCGCTTTGCCGTCCTCCCGGGTGAACACGCCGTCCCGGACCTGCCGCTCCTCATAGGGCTCCTCCCACTCCGCCTCAAAGGCCAGGGCGTTGATGAGGTACATCACGGCGCTCCTGGGGATCTCGTCCAGAATGGAGGGGATCATGCCGTCGGTGTGCCGGTCTACCCAATCGTTGATATTTCTGCGGGTGCCCTCGTCAAAGGGCGCTTTGTACAGGCCCGCGCCGTACCAATCCGCGTTGGCCTGTAAAAAGTCCTGCTCCACAGTAAAGCCCGGACTGTCCTTGAACCAGATGGCGTTGGCAGCGCCCAGCTTGGCCTTTTTGCCGGAGGGCAGGGCATCCATCCAGGCCCGGAGATAGGGGTTCAGCTCCGACAGGGGCAGGCCGAACACCGCCTCCATCTGGGAGAGGGTCTCCCCCTTTGCCCCGTTGGCGGTCATGGCCAGGGCGCACAGGACGGACAGGGGCGAGACCATCACATTTTCCCCGCCCTGCAAACTCTGCTGGAACAGCCGCACGCCGAAGTCCGTGACAGCAACGGCCTCCGGGCTGTTCAGCGCCACATCCGCGGAGACGGCATTTGCCCGGACGCCGGACATCAGATCCTCTCCCGCCTTGGCCGAACAGCCGGACAGCAGGGCGGATATCATCACCGCCAGGCACAGCAGGAACGCCGGGATACGTTTTTTCATAAAAACACACCCTTTCATCGTTTCTGCCTATATAGACGAGAAAATACGGAAAAAGTTCCTTACTCCCCCATCACCTGGAATACAATATCCCGCACACGGTTTCTGGTGTCGCACGCCCACTGCCGCAGGCGGCAGCGGGGCCCCGCATTGGACTCAAATGGCCGGGAATGAATCCCGTCCATTTCAAGGTTTTTGCTCCGCAAAAACGCTTGGACGCCGGACTCCCGGCGGCACACCTTTCACTCCCCCATCACCTGAAATACAATATCCCGCACACGGTTTCTGGTATCGCACTCCACCAGGGTCAGGTTCTGCCAAGGGCCGACGGTGATCTTCCCCGCCACAAAGGGGACGGTGATGAAGGGGGACAGCAGCGCCGCCTTGATGTGGGAGGAGCCGTTGTCGTCGTGCCAGGTCTCATGGTGCCAATAGGGCACCACCCGGCCCTTCTCGTCCAAGTAGGGGGAGAACACATCCAGCGCCGCCTTCAGGTCGTGGTTCACCATACCCGGCTCAAATTCCAGGGTGGTCAGGCCCGCCACGCCGCCGGTGGTGAAGCCGGTGACGGTCCCAGCGGATATGCCGTGCTGTTTGCAGGCCTCCGTCACCGCGTGCTGAAAGTCCTCCGTCACGTCGATCATGCCCATGTGGGCCTTGGTGTGATAGGTTTTCGTCTCCGTATAAACTGCCATAAAAAGGCCTCCTCTTCCGTGATTTTCTGCATTGTAACATATTTCCACCCGTGATACAATGGAGCATATCAAACATACCCTCAGTGGACAAGGGGCAACACGGCCCTCGCCATGGTCCTCACCTGTTTTTACGGGCGGCGGCTCAAGGGCTGAATCCGCCCGCTCCCCCCAACAACACCTGTGTCCAGTCCGGGCAACATCAAGAATCAGGAGGCCGTCCTATGAACGCTGGAACGCTGACTGTGGACCTCCACGGCAAAAACACCTATCAGGCCAAGGTCACGGTGGACGCCCTGCTGCGGCGGGTCAGGGCCGGGACCTACCGCATCCGGCTGATCCACGGCTGTCACGGCGGCACGGCCCTGCGAGACTTCATCCAGGCGGAGTATAGCCGCCATCCCCAGGTAAAACGGCTGGTTTTCTCCCCTGACGGCGGCGCCACGGAGCTGGTGCTGCGGGAATATATATAGGAGGTATTTTCATGCGTGTCGCACTCATCCAAATGCCGGTAGCGGCAGAAAAAGCCAAAAATATCGAAACAGCCTGCCAAAAGATCCGGGAGGCCGCCGCCCAAGGGGCGGACTTTGCCGTTCTGCCGGAGATCTTCTGCTGTCCCTATCAAAACGACTGCTTCCACACCTGCGGCGAGGCGGAGAACGGCCCCGCGCAGACCGCCCTCTCCGCGCTGGCGGCGGAGCTCGGCATCTACATCGTGGGCGGCTCCATCCCGGAGCTGGCGGACGGCTCCCTCTACAACACCTGCTATGTCTATGGCCGCCGGGGCGAGCTGCTGGCGAAGCACCGGAAGGTTCACCTGTTCGACATCAACGTGGTCGGCGGCCAGTGCTTCCGGGAGTCAGACACCTTTTCCCCGGGAAATGCCGTCACCACCTTTGAGACGGAGTTCGGCACCATGGGCCTGTGCATCTGCTTTGACCTGCGGTTTGAGGAGCTGGCCCGGTGCATGTGCCTCCGGGGCGCCAAGGTCATCTTTGTCCCGGCGGCCTTCAACATGACCACCGGCCCCGCCCACTGGGAGATCCTGTTCCGCCAGCGGGCGGTGGACAACCAGTGCTTTACCGTGGGCGTGTCCCCCGCCCGGAACGAGAGCGCCAGCTATGTGGCCTATGGCAATTCCATCGCCGTGGACCCCTGGGGCACCGTGCTGTGCCGGGCCGGCGCGGAGGCTGTCACCCTGTACGCGGACCTGGACATGGCCCGGGTGGACGCCGTGCGGCAGCAGCTTCCCATCCTGTCCGCCCGCCGGACGGACCTGTACGAGGTCCGCGGGAAATGAGCGGATCCATCTTTCCTGTGTTCTACGGGATCGTCCGGCGCATCCCGGCCGGAAAGGTAGCCACCTACGGCCAGGTGGCCCGTCTGGCGGGGATGCCCCGGTGCGCCCGCACAGTGGGCTACGCCATGGCGGGCTGTCAGGACCCGGCCATTCCCTGCCACCGGGTGGTGGACCGCTTTGGCGGCACCAAGGCCTGCTTTGACACCTTCGCCCCCGGCACCCAGCGGGCTCTGCTGGAGGCGGAGGGCGTCACTTTCCGTCCCGATGGCACCGTAAACCTGGAACAATGCCTCTGGCATCCCGATCTTTGAAGAAGCCGGAGCTTTTTCCGCCGGGTGCGGCGCAGCTGAAACAGGGCGGTCCGCTGGGCGCCGTTGCGCAGGCCCGCGTCCCCCGGAATCTTCAGGACTGGGACGCCGCAGTGCTTTCCGCGGGATGTGCGGTCTTTCAGTCCGGCCGAAATAACATCCTGCCGGCCGAGGCGGACAACTGCTTGATCCCCTATTGAAATGCTCATGTGCGGTAAAGCAGCGCAAGAAAACTTTGTCGAATTGACAGCCAAGCTATGCGATTCCGACCACTTGCAAAAAGCTAAAACACGGTTATAATGAGAATTGGGGAAAAAATATCCTGTTTTCCCCATACGACATAGGAGGTAGTTCTTTATGGCAAAATTTCAGTTGGCTCCCGGCGAGACGATGATCGGCAGCGGACAGTTGGCGCTTCACCAAAAGCAGTTTCTCAACACAAAGCCCTTCAGCGGCAATATCTATGTTACCAATCAGCGGGCCTGCTTTTATATCAGCATGGTCGGCAGCCCGGAAATGGATCTGCCACTTTCGGAGATCAAGGGCTTTTCCGTGGGGAAAAAGGCTCTGTTTACTGCTGTGACGATCCACAGCCAGGCGGGAGAGAGCTATGTGTTTACTGGATTCCCGGTCAAGAAACTGCAAGACTGGCTGCGGCAGGCCGGCGTTCCGGAGCTGTGAAACAACGAGGGCACATAAATGAAAAAGGACAGCGCCCGATATCTGCTATCCTGCGGAATATCATGTGCGCTGTCCTTGCGTTCTGGCTGATGCTGGCCGCACCCACCGGCTGGCTGTACGATCTGTGGGCTGGTGCAGGGACCGGGCAGGGCCAGCAGCCCGGTGAGGGCGTTCGACAGCTCCAGCGGCAGGAGGATGTGCGATCTTTCTTTTACGCGCAGACCCCGGCAACGGCGGCAGGCGACAATCTGGTAGCCTGCCCACTGGCGCGTCTGCGGGATGTGGAGCAAGCGGGAACGCATGATCACAGGAGTTACGGCACAAAAATGGCGGCATATATCTCCGAATACATGTCTGCCGACTATCCCCTCTCGTCTTGTCAAAGGATGTTCCAGGGGCTTGTGGGCGGATTTTATAACCGCTACTATCTGACGGAACTGGAGGACAGCTCGTATCTCTGCGTGTACTTTGACGACTATCTGACGCTGATGGGTGCAGACGAATACCCCACCGGCTATGTCCGCTACACTACCACCGAGGAACGCCGGATGCTGAACCAGATGTCAGAGGACTATGGTGTTGATACCGTCTACGTGCTGGATATGTACCGGCATGGGAAAGTCAGTTGGACGCTTGATATTCTGCTCCGACTTGCGGTACTGTTCATTGTGGGAATGGTGATTATAACGGTTCGGGGTGTGCGGAAAAGGCGAAAAGTGGAATAGATTGGCGCAAGCTGTTTTGATATAGTCAATTAACTTGAAAAATCGCACACGATTTTTCAAGCGGGCGATGCCCGCTGTGCGGAAAGCGCACAGTGATTGACTATGAAATTCAAATCAAGGCCGCGGCCCGCGGCCTGTCACAGCGCACATGCGTTGTGACACTTGAAAAGTGAATTGATCACTTTTCAAGTTATTTGATGATAAAACACTCCCGGCGCTAATGGGTGGAGGTCTAAAGCAAAAGAGAGAGGCATCGCCTCTCTCTTTTTTTGCTCAAAATTCGTAATCCACCGCCACCCGGTCCTCCCGGATGGACTTGCACAGGGCGGAGACCGCCTTGTGCCGGGGATCGTTTTTATACTGTTCCAGCGCTTCCAGACTCTCAAATTCGCTGACCAGCACCGCGTCATAGTTGCCCGCGCCCACATTGACCGCCGCCTCGCTGCGCAGCAGCTGGGGGATCACGCCCTGCAGGCTCCGCAGGCCCTTTAGAAATTCAGCCTGCTCCGCCTCTGTGCCGGGGCGGAATTTCCACATGACGATATGGCGGATCATGCTTTGTCCCCCTCCAAATGGAGCTTGTTCCGGCAGTAGGACTCCGCCGTGTACAGCGCGGCGGCGGGATTGTGGCCCAGGACCCGGTCCTTTGTCACCAGCGTGGTGGTCGTGGCGGCGGAGTACTTGTAGAACAGGCTGTCGTGTCCCACGCACAGGCCCACCACGATGTTCAGCTCCGTCCCGGCCTCCTCCAACATCTTGGCCTGGAGAATGGGATTGCACATGTTGCAGCCCACCGCATTGCACTTCTCATCGATGCCCACATCCACTTTCGGCACCGCGCCCGCCTTGCAGGCGATGCCAAAGACCTCAAATCCATTGTCCCGCAGGATGCGGGCCAGGGTCCGGGTCTCCCGGATCAGGCCCACGCAGGTGGCGATCCCCAGCTTGCGGTAGCCCATCCGCCGGGCGAACTCCATGATCTCCCGCACCCGGGGCCACTGGCAGTAGCCCTCGTATTCCACCTCAGCCGCCGCGGACATGATCCGGCGGTTCTCCGGCTTCTCATACTCCGCCATGGCCGCCGCCTTGACCTCCGGCGGCATGTGCGTGGTCACACAGAACGCCGGGTACTCCCCTCCTGGGCGGCGGCATCCGGTGAGGCCGCAGTCCGCGCAGGAATGCTCAAACGTGCTCATACCATCCACCTCGCTCAGCGGGCGTTATAGGCCTGGATGCCCAGTCCCAGCAGCTCCACCGCCCGGGTCAGGTCCTCCGGGGCCGTCACATAGGCGATGCGGGCCTTGTTGCGGCCCAGCTCCGGATCGCTGTAAAAGCCCTCGCCGGGGGCGAACATGACAGTCTCGCCGTGGTCCTCAAACTCCTCCAGCAGGAAGAACTGCAGCTTCTCCGCGTTGTCCACCGGCAGCGTCACCATCAGGTAGAAGGCGCCCTCCGGGCAGGTGAATTCCACGCCGGGGACCTTGGAAAGGGCGGTCACAAGAGCGTCGCGGCGGCGCTGGTACTCCTCCCGCACGGCGGTGTAATAGGACTCATCCAGCGTGTTGTACAGGGCGGCGGCGCCGATCTGGTCCAGCGTGGCGGCGCACAGGCGGCCCTGGGCCAGCTTCATGGCCTCGCCCATCAGCTCCTTGTTCCGGGAGATGATCGCGCCCACACGGGTGCCTGTGGCGGAGAACCGCTTGGACACGGAGTCGATGATGACGATGTTCTCCGCAGCGCTTTCGATCTCCAGCATGGTGGACATCTTGCCGGTATAGACGATCTCGCGGTACACCTCGTCGCTGACCAGGAAGAGGTCATGCTCTCTGGCGATGTCCGCCATCACCTGCATCTCCTCCCGGGAGAGGACCACGCCGGTGGGGTTGCCGGGGTTGGTCATGAGGATGGCCCGGGTGTGCTCGTTGATCAGGGGCTCGATCTTCTCCCGGCTGGCGAAGCGGTAGCCCCCCTCCGCCGTGGTGGGGATGGGGCGGATCCTGCCGCCGGTAATGTTGACGAAGGTGGTGTAGTTGGGGTAGAAGGGCTCCGGCACCAGAACCTCGTCGCCCTCCTCCAGGATGCAGGACATGACGATCTCCAGCGCCTCACTGCCGCCGAAGGTGGTCAAAATATCGTCATTGGCGATGGTGCAGCCCATGCGGGTGTAGTACTCCCGGACGGCGTCCACATAGACCTCCACGCCGGGGGCGGGCGCATACTCGATCACCTTCTCGCTGAAATTGGCGATGGCGTCAAAAAAGGCCTTGGGCGTCTCAATGTCGGGCTGGCCGATATTCAGGTGGCGGACCTTCAGGCCCTTTGCCACCGCCGCCATCTCATAGGGGTAAAATTTCCGAACGGGTGACAGCTCACACCGCTTGATCTTGCTGGAAAGTTTCATAACAACATACCTCCTGGATCTGTTCGATCTGAATTTTACGATGTATGGGACGTGTGGCGGGTCGGCAGATTCTGCCGCCCGCAGCAGGAGCCATAGAAAAACGCCCCTGACAGTTGTCAGGGGCGAAAAACATTCCACGGTACCACCCTGATCTGTCCCCTGGCGGGGACATCTCATGTCATCCGGTAACGGGGATGGGCCGTTCCGCTCCTCGCGGACCGCTCCAAAGTGGCTTGCTTTGCGGCGTGGGCTGAGGGCTTGCACCGATCCCCTCTCGCTGAGAGCCTGTTTCACAGAGCTGGCTTTGTCATCGCTTTTCTCTTTTTTGTATTATACGGGTTTCCATCGATTTGTCAACCCCGGTATGCCAAATTCTCATATCTCTTCTTCCGGGGGCAGACAACTTTCATCACCGCCGTCTGCTCCGCCGTCCATCTGCATCTCCTGCCACTGGGCGCGGGTGATCAGCAGCTGCCGGGGCTTGGAGCCCTCAAAGGGACCCACGATGCCCCGCTCCTCCATCTGGTCCACCAGGCGGGCGGCCCGGGAGTAGCCCAGCTTCAGGCGGCGCTGGAGCATGGACACGGAGGCCTGTCCGGTCTCCAGGACCACATCTACGGCGGCGGGCAGCAGCTCGTCGCCCTCGTCGTCTGAGGGTTCCGCGGCTGTGCTCTTGGCGCCGCCGCCCTTCTCCTTCTCCTGCATGGACTCCTCGATCTTGGCGATGACCTCGTCGGAGTACTGCGCCTCGCCACTCCGCTTGACGAAGGCCACCACTTCCTCGATCTCCTCCGGTGTGATGAAGCAACCCTGGACACGGATCTTGGACTCGCCCAGGGGGGCGTACAGCATGTCGCCCCTGCCCACCAGCTTGTCCGCACCGGTGGTGTCCAGAATGATGCGGGATTCCAGGGAGGACGCCACGGCAAACGCGATGCGGCTGGGGATGTTGGCCTTCATCAGGCCGGTGATGACGTCGGCGGAGGGCCGCTGGGTGGCGATGACCAAATGCATTCCGGCGGCACGGCCCATCTGGGCCACCCGGCAGATGGATTCCTCCACCTCCTTGGCCGCCACCAGCATCAGGTCCGCCAGCTCGTCGATGACCACCACCACGGAGGGCAGCGTCTCCATCCCCTCGGTGGCCTGGGCCAGCTTGTTGTACTCCTCCAGCTTCTTCACACCGCACTCGGAGAAGGTCTTGTACCGCTTCATCATCTCGAACACCGCCCACTGCAGAGCGCCGGCGGCCTTCTTCGGGTCCGTCACCACCGGGATCAGCAGGTGGGGGATGCCGTTGTAAGGAGCCAGCTCCACCATCTTGGGGTCCACCATGATGAAGCGCACCTCGTCCGGCGTGGACTTGTACAGCAGGGAGATGATCAGGGAGTTCGTGCACACGGACTTACCGGAGCCGGTGGTGCCCGCGATCAGGACATGGGGCAGCTTTTCGATGTTGCCCACGATGTTCCGGCCGCTGATATCCCGTCCTACGGCAAAGGCCGTCCGGGACTTGTGGTCTGTAAACTCCCGGGACTCGATCACGTCCCGGATCAGCACCGGCGTCACCTGCTTGTTGGGCACCTCGATGCCCACCACGGAGCTTTTATCCGGGATGGGCGCGATACGGACGCCGGTGGCGCCCAGCGCCAGGGCGATGTCGTCCGCCAGGTTGGTGACCTTGGAGAGCTTCACGCCCTGCTCCAGGATGAACTCATACCGGGTGACGGAGGGGCCGTGGACCACATCCCCCGGAGTGGCGTCCACGCCGAAGCTGGTCAATGTCTCCGCCAGACGGCGGGAGTTGTTCCGCAGTTCGGCGCCGGCCTCCACATGGTTCCCCCCGCCGTTCTCATGCAGCAGGGTGATGGGCGGGAATTGATAGGCATCCCCCTCCGCCGCCAGCTTCTCCTCGATCTCCGCCGTGACGGCGGCGGTCTGCGCCGCCACCTCTCTGGCGGTGGTGAGCTTCTCCTTTCGGGCGGATGCCGCCGGTTCGGGCTGGACGGTCTCCGGCTCCGGCTGGGCCGGAACGGGCGGCTCCGGACAGGCCGCTGCCTCCGCAGGCTGGCGTGCCGGAATCGCCGGGGTCCTCTTCGTCTCCTCTGCGGGCTTTGCCGCCTCTTTCTCAGACAGCACCTGGTCCGGCGTTTTCTGCTGGTCGGATTTATGCCGGAAGAAGCTGGTGAAACGGCCCGGCTCCTTCTGCACAGGCTCCACCGCCTCCGCAGGCCCTTCGTCCAACGGGAAGTCGATCTGGGGCTTTGGCTTTTCCTCGGTGCGGTGCCTGGGCATCTCCAACGGGGTAAGGCGGATGGCCGGATGCTCCGGCTCCGGTTCCTCCTCGTACTGGGGGCGCTCCCGGTGCTTTTCGATGAGCGCGCCCACCGTCAGCCGCAGGGCCACCATCAGCAGCACCACGAACAGCACTGTGAACAGGATCAAAGAGACCAGCTGGGAAAACACCGCCGCGGAACCGATGGCAAGGGTCCCGGAGACAGCGCCGCCGGAGGCCATCTCATTGCCGGAGACCCACAGCTTTGCCAAAATCCCCAGGGAGGATTCATACGCCTCCTCCCGAAGCATCATGTGCAGGATCTGTCCCAGGGTGCCGAACAGCACCGGCAGCAGCAGGGCGCAGGTCACCCGCAGCTGGACGGGGCGGCCGTGGTGGAACAGCAGGATCAGCGCCGCCAGCAGCAGAGCCGGGCCTGCCAGCCAGTAGCCATAGCCGAACAGCCCTTTCAGCAGCACCGCGAACCAATCGATAAAAATGGCGCTGACCTGGAAGTAGCTGACAAAGACGCACAGCGTCAGCGCCAGCAGTACAATGCCCCCCACCTCCCGGCGGACGGGCCGCTTCTGGGGCTGCTGCGGTTTTTTTGCGCGGCTGGAAGCACTCTTGCCGCTCTTCTTTGCAGTTGTTGCAGATTTCTTTTGTGTCGCGGAAGCCACGATAAGTCCCTCCAAAGGTTATTTCTGAATGACTGTCAGGACCAGGGTCAGCACACCCACAATCCAGCAGTAGTAGGCGAAGAAGCCGAACTTGGTTCCCCACAAAATCCCTGATTTTGCGGGGGCCCCTTTTTCTTGCACTCAAATGGCCAAGCAAAGCCCGCCCATTTCAAGATCCCGCCTCCGGCGGGATGCTTGACGCCGCTTCCGCGGCGGACGCGCGCCGCGCGTCCAAGCAAGTTCTTTACTTCTGAATGACCATTAGGACCAGGGTCAGCACACCCACGATCCAGCAGTAGTAGGCGAAGAAGCCGAACTTGGTTCCCCACAAAATCCCTGATTTTGCGGGGGCCCCTTTTTCTTGCACTCAAATGGCAAGCAAAGCCCGCCCATTTCAAGATCCCGCCTCCGGCGGGATGCTTGACGCCGCTTCCGCAGCGGACGCGCGCCGCGCGTCCAGGCAAGTTCTTTACTTCTGAATGACCGTCAGGACCAGGGTCAGCACACCCACGATCCAGCAGTAGTAGGCGAAGAAGCCGAACTTGCCTTTGTCCGCGATCATCTTCAGCATCCGGATGCAGGCGTAGCCCACCACGGCGGACACCGCCACGCCCACCAGATAGACGGGCACGTCTGCCCAGATGACGGTCTCCATGGCGTCCTTCAGGCTCAAAATATTGGCGCCCAGGATGGCGGGGATGGACATCAGGAAGGAGTAACGCACGGCAAACCGCCGGTCAAACCCCACAAAGCACCCGGCGGTGATGGTGGTGCCGGAGCGGGAGATGCCCGGACAGGTGGCGACGGCCTGGCCGATGCCCACCAGCAGCACATCCCGCATGGTGGCGCTTTTCTCTGTCTTGCGGCCCTTTTTCACCCGGTCGCTGGCAAACAGCAGGCAGCCCGTGACCAGCAGGGCGCCCGCCACAAAGTACATGTTGTCCCCCAGTCCTGCCACCAGGTCTTTCACCGGCAGCACCACAAACAGCGGCAGCGTACCCACGATGATCAGCAGGATCAGACGGCGGGGCGGCGGCAGCGGCGTGTGGAATGTATGGCGCTTCACATCCCGGATGCTCAGGAAGAACTCCACCACCATGCTCCGGATGTCCTCCCAATAGGCCACGAACACCGCCACCAGCGTGCCCAGGTGCAGCAGTACGTCGAAAAACTCCGGCACCTCCGACGCGCCGGACATGCCCAGAAGATGCTCCGCGATGGCCAGGTGGCCGGAGCTGGAGACCGGCAGGAACTCTGTGACGCCCTGGATCACGCCCAGCAGAATAGATGACAGCAGCGACAAAATGCTCACGCTCCTAAATCAGTTGAGACTCATATGGAAATAGTATAACACGGACAAGCCGCAAATTCCAGTCATATTTGTGCGGTCTTCTCTCTAAGATCACACGCGCCTCCGAGATCCGTGGTCTGCCGTGTCTTGAAAGATCCCCGCCTGCATGTTATAATCAATTCACTTTTCAAGCGTCACAGCGCATGTGCGCTGTGGCAGGCATCGCCCGCTTGAATGATCCCATGCGGTCTTTCAAGTGAATGGACGATAAGATGTGGTCAGTTCCTCAAATCAAAATGGGAGGTAGTCACAGCATGCACACCAAAAACGTCAAAAGAATTGCAATTCTTCTCATCTTGGCAGTGATTTGTGCATGCGCGGGCTATCACTTCTCCTATCCCATTGAGTTGGACCGGGCCACGCTTCCGGCACACATTCAAGACTTCTATAACCGGGGACACAGCGCAGCGTCCCCTCCCGCGGTCATACTGTATGACGGCGTCAGCATCGGAAGAAAGGAATATGCGCTTATCGAGATCGGAGAAGATCTGGATTTGGGGAGTGTGACGCTGGAAAGAGGACTGACCGGGCGATATAAGATCACCCGTCTGGGCTATGGCGGCGGCAGTTTTTTAGACGGCATCGTGGAAAGCGGCGGAAAAAAATACCTTCTGTTCGGCGGCCGGGATATCACCTCCCAGATCTCCAAAATCACGGTCCGGATCGATGGCCTGACCTACGAGCTATATACCGGGGGCGCAAAGGACCACTTTCTGCTTTACACGGAGATCGACAGCCGTGTGGAGGACAGCCACGTGAACAGAGACTACATCCATTTCTATAACGAAAGCGGAGCGGATATTACAGAGTGCTACAACTTGAGCGGCGGAGGCATTCAGTGACCCTCCCCCAGCCGGCATACCGGAACTGAGCGGGCAGTCTCGTTTTGAGACTGCCCCTGTTTCTTTTGCCATAGGGCGTCTGCTATGCACACAGATAAAACCATGGAATACTGCTTTCATCTTCCATAATAGAAGGTCCTGCCGGAATTTTTCGGGTCTCCCGGAAAACAGCAGGGACCGCCTGCGGCGGTCCCTGCCTGAGATCACGGCCTTATTCCCCGCCCAGCGCCCCAAGGGCGGCTCTCGCGGCGGCCTGCTCGGCCTCCTTTTTGCTGTGGCCGGAGCCGGTGCCCAGCGCTTCGCCGTTCAGCAGCACCTCCGCCACAAAGGTCTTGGCGTGGTCCGGTCCCTCCTCGCCCACCATCTGGTAGGTCAGCACCTGGTCCGCCTGACGCTGGACCAGCTCCTGAAGGGCGGTCTTGTAGTCCCGGCGGCGCTCCTCCACCACTTCCTCCTTCTCGGCGTCCAGCAGGACGCGGTGGATCAGCGCCGACGCGGCGGCAATGCCGCCGTCCAGATAGACGGCCGCGAACACCGCCTCGGTGGCGTCCGCCAGGATGGAGATCCGCTCCCGGCCGCCGCCGGCCTCCTCGCCCCGGCCCAGCTTCAAATACCGGCCCAGGTCCAGCTTCTGCGCCACCTCGTACAGGCTCTGCTCACACACCAGCGCCGCCCGGATGCGGGTCAGATCCCCCTCCGGCAGGTCCGGGTGCTGCACGAACAGGAATTCCGCCGTCACAAAGCCCAGCACGGAGTCCCCCAGAAACTCCAGGCGCTCGTTGCTGTTGAGGTGGGCGGAGCGGTGCTCGTTGGCATAGGAGCTGTGGCTCAGCGCCTCGCTGAGCAGAGCGGGGTCCCGGAAGGTGTAATTCAGTTTTTTCTCCAGTTCCTGCATAACGGTCCCCTCCAAAAGGAAACCCCGCGCTTGCGCGGGGCGGTCCTTTATTACTTATTCAGCTTGCCCGCGATGTAGTTGACCGCGTCGCCCACAGTCTTCAGGCTGTTGAGCTCATCCTCCTGGATCTCGCCCACGCCGAAGCCCTCTTCCATGGCCATGACCAACTCCACCAGGTCCACGGAATCGGCGCCCAAGTCCTCTTCAAAGTTGGTATCCATCGTCACCTCGACAGGCTCCATAGCAAACTGCTCGGCGACCAGTTCTCTCATTGTTTGAAAAATTTCTTCGTTTGACATGCTGTTCACTCCTCAAGGAATTATGGATTGCTATCCGCTGAGGCAATCATACGGCATGGGGTGCGCTGGTGTCAATAGGAAATCAAATATTTTCCTCCGAAGGCTTTTTTTCCATGGGGGACTTGACCCGCATGTACTCGATATTTGCCTCGACGTCCTGGATAAAGCCGCTCTCCGCATACTCCTTGGCCCGCAGGACGGCGTTGCAGATGGCCCTGGCATCGGAGGAGCCGTGGGCCTTGATAACGGGCTTGGAGATGCCCAGGAAGGCCGTGCCGCCGATCTCGCTGGGGTCCAGCAGCTTTTTCATATCCGACAGGTCGTTCTTCACCAGTCCCGCCGCCAACTTGGTCTTGGCGCTGGAGAGGAACATCTTTTTCAATTCCTTCAGCAGGAACTTGCCCACGCCCTCCATGCTCTTGAGCATGATATTGCCGCTGAAGCCGTCCGCCACGATGACGTCGGCGCCGCCCAGCATGGCGTCGTTGGCCTCAATGTTGCCGGTGAAGTGGATGCGGCCCGCGGCGTCCGCCTCTTTCAGAAGCTCGTAAGCGCCGTGCCGCAGCTCGTCGCCCTTCTCCTCCTCCGCGCCGATGTTCAGCAGGGCCACCCGGGGCGTTTCCACGCCCATGACCCGCTTGGCGTAATAATTGCCCAGATACGCGAATTGGAGCAGATACTCCGGCGTGCACTCGGCGTTGGCGCCGCAGTCGCACAGAATCGCCCTGCCGCCCGCCGTGGGGATGACAGGCCCCATAGCGGCCCGGCGGACGCCCCGGATGCGCTTGACCAACAGGGTAGCTCCCGCCAGCAGGGCGCCGGTGGACCCGGCGGAGACGAACGCGTCCCCCTCCCCCGCCTTCAGCATGTTCATGCCCACGGTCAGGGAGGAGTTCTTCTTCACCTTGAAAGCCGTGGCGGGATCGTCGGCGATCTCCACCACCTCGCTGGCGTCCTTGATCTCCACACCGGCGGGCAGATTCTTCTCGCCGCAGGCCTCCACGGCCCGCAGGACCTCCGCCATCCGGCCCACCAGGATGATGTCCACCCCGTGGAGTTTGTGGGCCTCCAGGGCGCCCTGGACGATGGCCTGAGGGGCGTTGTCGCCGCCCATGGCGTCTACGATGATCTTCATTCACACACCTCCGCTTTCAGTTGCTCGATGATGGCAAGGGACCGCTGGGACAGTTCAGCATTCTTGTTCCGCTTGCCCTTGACCCGGTGGTCCAGGGGCGGCATGATGCCGAAGTTCACATTCATGGGCTGGAACGTCACCACAGACTGGTTGGAGATGTACAGGCCCAAGGCGCCGATGGCCGTCTCCTGGGGGAAATCGACGGGGGGCTTGCCCAGCAGCCGCCGGGCGGTCTCCACACCCACCAGGAAGCCGCTGGCGGCGGACTCCACATACCCCTCCACGCCGGTCATCTGTCCGGCAAAGGAGATGCGGGGCTGGGCCTTCAGCCGGTAATAGCGGTCCAGCAGCCTGGGGGAGTTCAAAAACGTGTTGCGGTGCATCACGCCGTAGCGCAGGAACTCCGCGTTGCGGAGGGCGGGGATCATGGAGAACACCCGCCGCTGCTCCGGGAATTTCAAATGGGTCTGAAAGCCCACCAGGTTGTATACAGTGCCGTCGGCGTTGTCCCGCCGCAGCTGCACCACGGCATAGGGCTCTCTCCCGGTCCGGGGGTCCTTCAACCCCCTGGGCTTCAGCGGACCGTAGCACAAGGTATCGTGGCCGCGGCGGGCCATGACCTCCACGGGCATGCAGCCCTCGAAGACCTTCTTATCCTCAAAGCCGTGGACCTCCGCCTCCTGGGCGGTAGTCAAGGCCTGCCAAAAGGCGTCGTACTCCTCCTCGTTCATAGGGCAGTTGACATAATCCGCTGTCCCCTTGTCGTAGCGGGAGCCGAACCAGGCCTTTTCCATATCCACGCTGTCGGCGGAGACCAGGGGGGCTGCCGCGTCGTAGAAATGGAGGGCGGTGTCCTCCCCCAGCAGCTCCTGGAGCCTGTCGGCCAAAGCGTCGGAGGTCAGGGGGCCGGAGGCGATGACCACCTCCCCCTCCGGGATCTCCGTTACCTCGCCGGGGACCACAGTGATACGGGGATGGGACTTGATCCGCTCCGTCACCAGGGCGGCAAAGCCATGGCGGTCCACCGCCAGAGCTCCGCCCGCCTCCACGCGGGTGGCGTCGGCGCAGGAGAGGATCAGGGAATCCAGGCGGCGCAGCTCCTCCTTCAAAAGGCCCACGGCGTTTTCCAGCTGGTCGCTGCGCAGGGAGTTGGAGCAGCACAGCTCCGCAAAGTGTTCTGTTACATGGGCGGGGGTCTTTTTTTCCGGCTTCATCTCCCGGAGCGTCACATCGATGCCCCGCTGGGCCAGCTGCCAGGCGCATTCGCTGCCGGCGAGGCCCGCGCCGATCACTGTTACATTCATAGGCTTGTCCTTCTGTTTTGATTTTGCGAAATGGGGCCGCCCACGGGGCGGGGACGGGGGATGTGCCGCTTTGCGGCACGGGAATGAACCCCCATTTTCTTTTCGGTTGCGCCGAAAAGAAAACGGCCGTTCACGGTCAAAAGAAAAGGCGCTTTGGTGTCCACAGTTGGCCCCTAGGGCCAACTGTGGACGAGACGTGGGGTCCCAGAAAGAGACCGATGGAGGTCGATGTAAGATTCAGCGTTGGGCGCGGGCATGGTTTTGCTGAATCTTTTGGCTTTTAGCCACGCGAACCGGAATTGCGGGAACGGGCAAAGATTGAAAGGATCAGCTTCTCTTTCCGCGCTCCCCGCTTCGCTTAGCGCTGCTTGGGCAGTTGCGGTAGTGTGCTTGGGATGATCTGCTTCACGGTATAAAGCCAGGCAACGGCGGCAGGGCTAGGATGAAAGCCTGTCACCGACACACCCAGGTTTTCAAATACGGTGGCACCGTTTTAAACTCATGCCCAGTCCGGTACCCTCGTCGGCGGCCAATGTAACCGCCCGGGTAGTGTGCAGCGAAACGGAACACACGGGGCCAGTGGTAAAAGCCTTTCGATGACCACCCCGAATCCGCACCCACGCCCCCAACCTGCGGCGGCGCAGTTCTAAACCCGAACCAAGTCCGGCGCACATCGTTAATGCTAATGTAACCGCCCGGGTAGTGTGTAGCGAAGCGGAACACACGGGGCCAGTGGTAAAAGCCTTCCGTCGACCACCCCGAATTTGCACCCAAGCCCCCAAATGCGGCGGCGCAGTTCTAAATTCGTACCCGGTATAGCGCACCCGGCAGAAGATTTCCGGACCTGGTGGCACATCTAACCACCAACTCCCGTCCGTCCACACTTGGCCCAATGGGCCAACTGTGGACACAAAAAGCGCTTTTCTCTTCCACCGTGCACGGCGCATTCTCTTTTGGCAAGACAAAAGAGAATGGGGGGTGCATTCCCAGCGCGGGCAAAGCCCGTGCGTCCGTCCCCGGCCCGTGGCCGGAAGCTCTCCGTCCCGCGCCCGCGGCGCGAAGCCCCCGTCCCGCCCGCAGGCGGAACGAACCACTCTCACCGCTGGTCCGAGCGCCCCAACAGATAATCCGTGGTCACATCGAAAAAATCCGCCAACTTTATCAAATTAGGAACCTCTGGGTAATGAGTTCCGGATTCATAGTACTGATATGCCCGTAATTTGATTCCCAGCAATTCAGCCATATCTATCTGCTTCTGCTTTTTTTCCTTTCGCAGTTCTTTTACACGTTGTGCAAACTTTTCCATATCCACCTCTTGACATGCATTTTAAATGCATATATAATTTATGCAACTAAAATGCGTAAGGAGCTGATTTTATGACCGACCTCATGCAGGCAATCTACAAACACATTGAAGAAAACTGCTTCCGGGAATACCTTCCCCGGGAGTACTACTGGCACTACCAGCGTGTGCTGGAAGCAACAGATGAAGCGCTCCATAACAGTCTCTCCGAGGAGCAATGGGACCTTTTTGAAACCTACATGGATACCAAAGTCACCTGTTACGCCATGGAACAGGAAGCCCTGTTTCAGGCCGTATTCGCGGCCGCCCGCGAGCTGTCTTAATCCTCTGCCTTTGCTGCCTTCTTTGCGGCGGGCTTCTTCGCCGCCGTCTTTTTAGCGGCAGGCTTGGCAGCTGCCGTCTTTTTGGCCGCAGCAGTCTTTTTGGCGGGCTTCTCCTCCGTAGCGGGAGCATTCTTCTCCTCCGCCGCGGCGGTTTTTTTCGGATAGCCCCGCTTCTCCTCCGGCAGGAAGTTGGAGCAGGCCGGGTTGATGCAGAAGGGCTTCTTAAAGCCCTTGCCCGCCTTCTTGAACATGGTCTGGCCGCACACCGGACAATCGTCCTTCACCGGCACGTCCCAGCTCATGAAGTCGCACTTCTTGGACTCGTCCTTGCTGTTCGTGTACTCACAGCAGTAGTACGTGTACTGCTTGTTGGTCTTTTTGCTGGTGCCGGTGCGCTTCATCAGCCGTCCGCCGCACTTGGGGCAGCGGCCCGGCATCTCCACCACCAGGGGCATGGTGAACGTGCAGTCCGGATAGCCCGGGCAGGCCAGGAACCGGCCGAAGCGGCCGGATTTTACCACCAGGTTCCGCCCGCACTCGGGGCAGATCTCCTCGCTGACCTCATCGGGCACCTTGATGCGGGTGCCGTCCAGGTCCTTCTCCGCCTGCTTGAGGTTCTTGTCAAAATCGCCGTAGAAGTCCCGCAGAACGCCCTTCCAGGGGGTGTTTCCCTCCTCCACGGCGTCCAGCTTCTGCTCCATGTTGGCGGTGAATTTCAGGTCCGCGATGTCGGTGAATTTGTCCTTCATCAGGTCCGTCACCACCCGGCCCAGGTTGGTGATGCGCAGATATTTGCCCTCCTTGATGACATACTCCCGGTCCAGGATGGTGGACACGGTGGGCGCGTAGGTGGAGGGGCGGCCGATGCCCTGCTCCTCCATGGCGCGGATCAGGGTGGCGTCGGTGTAGTGGGCCGGGGGCTGGGTGAAGTGCTGGTCCTTGGAGAAATCCTTCAAAGTCAGCGTCTCCCCCTCCTGCAGGGCGGGCAGGGGGGATTCCTTTTCCTCCTTCTCCTCGTCCCTGCCCTCCTCATACACGGCGGTGTAGCCGGAGAATTTCAGGCTGGAGGAGCTGGCGCGGAAGTCATGTTTCCCGGCGGCGATCTCCACCGCCACGCTGTCGTACACGGCGTTGGCCATCTGGCAGGCCACAAAGCGGCTCCAGACCAGCCGGTACAGACGGTACTGCTCGCCGGTCAGGTCCTTTTTCACCATCTCCGGCGTCAGGTTCACATTGCTGGGGCGGATGGCCTCATGGCCGTCTTGGGCGTTGGCCTTGGTCTTATAGCGGTGGGGCTGGGCGGGGTAATACGCCTCGCCGTAGCGCCCCAGGATAAACGCCTTGGCGGCGGCAATGGCCTCCTCGCTGATGCGCAGGGAGTCGGTACGCATGTAGGTGATCAGGCCCACGGAGCCCTCGCCCTCGATATCCACGCCCTCATAGAGCTGCTGGGCGATGGCCATGGTCCGCCGGGGCGTCATGGACAGCTTGCGGGACGCCTCCTGCTGCATGGTGGAGGTGGTGAAGGGCGGCGAGGGACTGCGCTGTTTGTCCGCCCGCTTCACGGACTTGACGGTGAACGCCTGGTTCTCCGTCTCCCGGACCACGGCGTCCACGGCCTCCGCAGACTTCAACTCCGCCTTTTTGCCGCCCTTCCCGTGATACCGGGCGGCGAAGGGGATCTTCTTCATGTCGCTTCCCAGGAGGTTGGCGTCCAGGGTCCAGTACTCCTCCGGCTGGAAGGCCTCGATCTCCCGCTCCCGGTCGTCCACCATGCGGGTGGCCACGGACTGGACCCGACCCGCGGACAGGCCCCGGCGGATCTTCTTCCACAGCAGGGGGCTCAGCTCATAGCCCACCAGACGGTCCAGGATGCGGCGGGCCTGCTGGGCGTCCACCAGGTCCTGGTCGATCTCCCGGGGCCTCTGGATGCTCTCCTGCACCACCTTCTTGGTGATCTCATTGAATGTGACCCGTCTGGCTTTCTCGTCCGGCAGGTCCAGCAGATGCTTCAAATGCCAGGAGATGGCCTCGCCCTCACGGTCCGGGTCGGTGGCAAGGTAGACGGTGTCCGCCGCCTTGGCGGACTTTTTCAGGTCGCTGATGATGTCCTCCTTGCCCTTGATGGGCTTGTAGACCGGCTCGAAGTCGTTCTCCACATCCACACCCAGGGTGCTCTTGGGCAGGTCCCGCAAGTGGCCCATGCAGGCCTTGACCTCAAAGTCCTTACCCAGATATTTGCCGATGGTTTTGGCCTTCGCGGGAGATTCCACGATGACCAGGCTGTGTTTTGCCATACATACCTCCATGCGCCCGGTCCGGGCGCAAATTTATTCTGTCAAGGTCACAGCGCGGGTATAGTGTTTTCCGCTGTGCTGCTGGACCAGATTCTCGATCTCCAGGACCGTCAGCGCCGACAGCACCCGCCGGGTGGGGATGCCGGTCAGCTCGATCAGATCGTCCACCTGCTGGGGCTCGTCCGTCAGCGTCCGCAGCAATGCGATCTGGTCGTCGGTCAGGCTCAGGTCATTTTTGGACAGGCTCAGAGACGGCGGCACCGGCTTCGGCTCCGTCTTCTGCCGGGCCTGGTAGCCCAGCGTCAGCGGAAGCTTCCGGGCCTCCTCACAGCGCAGCTTGTCCGGGAAGCGGGCCTCATATTCCCTCAGGATGTCCCAGGCATCCGACACCAGGCCGGCGCCGTCCCGGATGAGGCGGTTGCAGCCCAGGCTGGTGGGTGCGTCGATGGGGCCGGGGACGGCGAACACCTCCCTGCCCTGTTCCAGCGCCGTCTCGGCGGTGATCAGCGCGCCGCTGCGCGCAGGCGCCTCCACCACCAGCGTGGCGAGAGACAGGCCGGACAGGATGCGGTTCCGCGCCGGAAAATGGCTCTTTGCCGCTTCCGCGCCGGGCGGATATTCCGACAGCAGCACCCCTGCAGCGGCCACGTCCTCATAGAGATACCGGCTCTCGTAGGGATAGTGGACGTCCAGGCCGTTGCCCACCACGCCCACGGTGACGCCTCCGGCCCGGAGCGCGCCCCGTGTGGCCGCGGCGTCGATGCCCCTGGCCAATCCGCTGACCACGATGCCGCCGCCCTTTGTCAAACCGTAGCCCAGCTTTTCCGCGCAGGCCACGCCGTAGGGCGTGCAGTCCCGGGTGCCCACCACGGCCACCGCCGCCTCCTCGTCAAAGGCGGGCAGGCGACCCTTCACATACAGCAGGCAGGGCGGGTCGTAAATATTCTTCAGACGGCCGGGGTATTCCGCGTCCTGGATGGTCAGGATGCGCAGACCCAGCCGCTGGCAGTCCGCCAGGACCCTGTCGGCCGCATCCAGTTTGTGGTTCTCCAGCAATGCGGCCTGTTCCCGGGTGATGCCCTCTGTCAGCAAAATTTCCCCGGCATCGGCGTAAAACACGTCCTCCGGGGTCCCAAAATGGCGCAGCAGCGCCAGCCGCGTCTGGTTGCTCAGGCCCTTCAGTCCTGTCAGCCAGATCCAAAATTTCAATGCCGACATGGCGCCGCCTCCCTCTTTAATCGTTTCTGGCCGCTTCCCACAGCAGGACACTGGCGGCGATGGCCGCGTTCAGGGATTCACAGTGCCCGCTCATGGGGATCAGGACCGTCTGCCCGCAGGCCGCCAGCAGTTCCCGGGAAAGGCCCTTTCCCTCGCTGCCGATGGCGATGGCGCAGCGGCTGTAATCCACAGTCCGGGCGTCCACGGTGTCGGCCCGGAGGGCGGCGCCGTACAGCGGCAGCCCCGAGGCCGCCAGCAGCTCCCGCAGTTCCTCCACGCCGCAGGACCACACCGGACAGCGGAACACCGCGCCCATGGTGGCCCGGACGGTCTTGGGGTTATAGAGGTCGGCGCAGGCGTTCACCAGCAGCACGCCGTCGGCGTGGAACGCGTCGGCGGTGCGGAGGATGGTGCCCACATTGCCGGGGTCCTGCACGCCGTCCAGAACCACATAGCGGGTTCCATCCAGGCGGTCCGGCAGCGTCCGGTCCGGCATCCCGCAGACAGACAAAACGCCCTGGGGCGTCTCCGCCGGGGAGATGGACTTCATCACATCGCCGGGGACCTGGACCAGGCGCACCCCCGCCGGGATGGGCGGGAGCGGTGCCTTCTCCGTACAGACCACGGTGTGGAGGTCGCCGCGCCACAGCAGGGCCTCCTCCAGCAGCTTCGGACTGTCGCAGAGGAATTCGCCGGACTTCCGGCGGTAGGAAACGGAGGCCGCCAGCTTGCGGAGATGGGTACACAGCGGGTTTGTCCGGCTGGTGATGGTCTCCATGGCTGGTGCCTCCTTTCTTCTGCCTGCCGGGGCAGGCGGGGGTTCACGGCTTTGCCGTGGGGGGGGATGAACCCCCATTTTCTTTTCGGTTGCGCCGAAAAGAAAACGGCCGTTCACGGTCAAAAGAAAAGGCGCTTTTGGTGTCCAACTTTGCCCCTTTGGGGTAAAGTTGGACGGACGGGAGTTGGTGGTTAGAGGTGCCACCAAGTCCCGGGAATCTTCTGCCGGGTGCGCTATACCGGGTACGGGGGTAGGAGTGCGTGCCCGCATTTGGGGGCGTGGGTACGGGGTTGGGGTGGTCGATTAAAGGCTTTACCACTAGCCCCGTGTGTTCCGCTTCGCTACACACCACCTGGGCGGTCAAATCGGCCTCCGGCGGGTGCGCTGGACTGTGTACGAAGGCAGAAGTGCGTGCCCGCACTTGGGGGCTTGGGTGCGAATTCGGGAGTGGTCGCTAAAAGACTCTCAGCAACAAGCCCGTGTGTTCCACTTTGCTGCACACTACCTGGGCACTCAAATCGGCCTCTGGCGGGTGCGCTGGGCTGTGTACTATGGTAGAAGTGCGTACCCGCATTTGGAGGCGTGGGTGCTGGGTTGGGGTGGTCGATGAAAGGCTTTCAGCAACAAGTCCCGTGTGTTCCGCTTTGCTGCACTCTACCTGGGCAGTCAAATCGGCATTGGTGAGGTGAACCGCACTTGGTACAGATTTAAAACTGCACCGCCGCAGGCATTTTCGCGAGGAATCAAAGAGCGGCAGCGAAAGAAGTCGCTGGTCCTTTCAGTCTTTGCCCGATCCCGCAATTCCCATTCGCGTGGCGCAAGGCCAAAAGATTCAGCAAGACTGTGCCCGCGCCCAACGCAGAATCCAGCCTCGACCACCAACGGTCTCTTTCTGGGCCCCCACGTCTCGTCCACAGTTGGCCCGATGGGCCAACTGTGGACACAAAAGCGTTTTTCTTTTGGACCGTGCACGGCCCGTTTTCTTTGGCGCAACCAAAGAAAATGGGGGGTGCATCTCCCGCGTACCTGTCAGGTACGGCTGTCGGACCGGCCCACAAGATAATCCAGCGTCACGCCGAAATAATCCGCAAGGGCGATAAGACCCTTGACATCCGGATAGTTTTGTCCGGCCTCATAACATTGGTATCCGCGCACACTGATGCCCAGATATTCCGCCATCTCTTTTTGATAAACTCTGCGGCTGTTTCGCAGTTCACGTAGCCTTTGCGCAAAAATTTTCATACTTCCCTCTTGACACACAGTTATATTTCATGTATATACGAAATATAACTGTTTATAAGGAGTTGATTTTTATGACAGAAGCCCAGCAGATCCTATTTGACTACATCATAGAGGACCAAACCCGCCAGCTCCTGCCCGCCAAATACTTTTGGCACTATTCCCGCGTGCTGGACCAGCAGGAGGAACGTCTTCTGGAAACCATGACGGACCAACAAAAGGCTCTCTTTGAAGCGTATCAGGCGGCCGCGGACAATATGCACGAACAGGAACAGCAGGCCCTCTTCCGGGCCACATGGGCCATGGCCCATGAACTGCTCTGCCCTTAGTCCAGGGGCTTCATGGTGGGGAACAGGATGACCTCCCGAATGGTATCGGAATTGGTCAGCATCATGACCGTGCGGTCGATGCCCATGCCCATGCCGCCCGTGGGAGGCATACCGTATTCCAGGGCGTTGAGGAAATCCTCGTCCAGCATCTCCGTCTCGTCGTCGCCCCGCTCCCGCTGTTCCACCTGCTTCTCAAAGCGGCGGCGCTGGTCGATGGGGTCGTTCAGCTCGGAATAGGCGTTGGCCAGCTCGCTGTGGCAGACGAACAGCTCGAACCGCTCGGTGAGCCGGGGGTCCGCCGGAGAGCGCTTGGTCAGGGGAGAGACCTCCACGGGATACATGGTGATGAAGGTGGGCTGGATGAGCTTCTCCTCCACCCTCTGGTCAAAGCAGGCGTACAGGGCGTTGCCCCAGGTCTTTTCGGCGGCTTCCGCCAGCTCCACGCCCACGGCCTTGGCGGCAGCCACGGCCTCGGCATCGTCGGAGATGGCGCCGAAGTCGATCCCCACGTACTCCTTCACCGCGTCCACCATGGTCAGGCGGCGCCAGCCGGGGGTCAGGTCAATCTTCTCGCCCTGCCACTCCACCTCATAGGTGCCCAGGATCTTCTGGGCCGCGCCGGAGATGATGCCCTCCGCCACGTCCATCATGCCGTGGAAATCGGTGTAGGCCTGGTACAGCTCCACCGTGGTGAATTCGGGGTTGTGCTTGGGGTCCATGCCCTCATTGCGGAAAATGCGGCCGATCTCATACACCCGGTCCATGCCGCCCACGATCAGCCGCTTCAAGGGCAGCTCTGTGGCGATGCGCATGTACATGTCGATGTCCAGGGTGTTGTGGTGGGTGATGAAGGGCCGTGCGGCGGCGCCGCCGGCGATGGTGTTCAGCACCGGGGTCTCCACCTCGATGTAGCCCTGGCCGTCCAGATACTCCCGCATGAACTTGATGAACTGGGAGCGGATGATGAAGTTCCGCTTTACCTCGGGGTTCACCATCAGGTCCACGTACCGCTGGCGGAAGCGCAGCTCCTTGTCCTGGAGGCCGTGGAATTTCTCCGGCAGGGGCAGCAGGGCCTTGGAGAGCAGGGTGATGTTCTTGGCCCGGACGCTCATCTCGCCCCGCTGGGTGCGGAATACCTCGCCGTCCACGCCCACGATATCGCCGATATCATACTTCTTGAACTTCTTGTAGACCGCCTCGTCCATCTCGTCCTGGCGGGCATAGAGCTGGATGCGGCCGTCCCGGTCCTGGAGGTCGCAGAAGCTGACCTTGCCCATGCCGCGCTTGCTCATGAGGCGGCCCACCACCTTGACGGCCTTGCCCTCCATGGCGTCGAAGTTGTCCTTGATCTGCTGGGAGGTGGCGTCCCAGTCAAAGCGGGTCTGCTGGAAGGGGTCCTGCCCCTCGGCCTGAAGGGCGGCCAGCTTCTCCCGGCGGACCTTGGTCTGCTGGCTCAGGTCCTGCTCGGGCTGGACCTGCTGCTGATTCTTCTGTTCAGACATGTTCGTTTCTCCTTACCGCTCGATCTTCTGCACGGTGTACGCCTTGGTGCCGTTGGGGGCCTCCACCTCGGCGGTGTCCCCCTCCTTTTTGCCCAGCAGCGCCTTGCCGAAGGGGGATTCCTCAGAGATGATGCGGTGCATGGGGTCCGCCTCCTGGGAGCCCACGATCTTGAAGGTAAAGGAGACTTTGCTGTCCTCCGCGCTGACCACGGTCACCGTACAGCCGATGGTCACCTCGTTGGTGGGCACGTTGGTGTCATCCACGATCACCACATGCTGCAGCACTTCCTCCAGCTCGGCAATGCGGGAGTACAGCTTGCCCTGCTCGTTCTTGGCCTCGTCGTATTCGCTGTTCTCGGACAGGTCGCCGAAGCCGCGGGCCACCTTGATCTGCTCAGCCACCTCATCGGAGCGGGTGGTCTTGAGATAGTTCAATTCCTCCTGGAGTTCCTGGGCGCGGGCCGCACTCATTTTGTATTCTTTTTCCATATTTGCAGTTTCCTTTCTCGTATCTTTTGATCAGAAAATCAGTTGGATCTCTCTGCATATACTTATTCTATAATATCATAGGGTAATATTATAGAGGCTGGTTTTCAGAATGTCAAGGGGCGGAGCTTTCCGGGGAGTGTCCAAACACGCAGTTAAAGGAAGTCAAAGAGAGAAAATGGCACAGCAATCCCTGGATGTTTGGAG
>NZ_CANRMB010000040.1 GCF_947631635.1 uncultured Dysosmobacter sp. | reverse complement strand
CATCTTCTATTGTATCGTTGGAGGTTTATCATTTCTACTCATAGGCATAGCCTTTTTGGAACCACGGGCTTAGCCCGTGGTTTTCGTGTTCACAATAAAAAGAGGGCGGGACGAAAGTCCCGCCTCTCCCCTATCCCGTTATTTTTTGGACTTGCCGATGGTGGGCGGGTCCTGGGTGGTCTCCGCGGAGATGACCACCTTGGTCACAGCGTCCTCCTTCACGGCGGTAAGGCCGATGGACAGGGTCTGCTTCAGCGGATCCGCCCCCTCCGGCACATAGAAGGCCCGCTCCACTGTCTGGCCCGCCGGGATTTTGATGGTGGTGAACTTCTGGCTCTCGCCGCCCGCCTGGACGGTATAGGGCCGGGCCACCTGCCATTTCACATCGCAGGAGCTCACATTTTTCACCGTGATGAGGGTGTACTCCCCGTCCGCGCAGTAGACAGCCTCACTGACGCCGGTGTCGGACTCAAACCGGGCGTTATACAGGCTGTATCCCATGCTGGTGCGGTCCACCGCCTTGGGACTGACCTCCTTGATGGGGCCCGCCGTCACGCCCAGCTTCGGCGCGGTGGGCATGGCCGCCAGCTCCTGGGCCTGGAGCTTTTCCCAATTCTCCGTGCTTCCATGGGAGACGGTAATGGTGTTTTCAGGCAAATCGGCCGGGACCGTCTCTCCCTTGTCCAGGTCCACCTTCACGATATGCACCGGCCCCTTGTGCTCCGCGATAAAGTCCACGCAGTTGTTGGCGCTGTCCCAGGCGGGGGCCTTGCTCATGTCGAACAGCTCCGCCGCCTTTTCCGCCGCGATATAGTGGGTGGTGCCGCCCTTGGCGTCGGTATAGGTGATGGTGACGGGCACCTGTTCCCCGCTGGCGGCGGTCATGGACGCGCCGGGGGCGTACTTTTTCCTGCTGAACACCTCCACGCCCACTTTGCCGAATGCCGCCTTGCCGCTGAAGGTCCCCGCCGCCATGGCGGGCACCATCAGCGCCGCTATCATCGCCATCGCCAGCATCCCGCCAGCAAATGAGAGCCAACTCTTTTTCATATCAGTTTCCCCTTTCTGCTTTCCATGTGATGTTCTCCGCGATCTCCACCGCCTCCTCCTTGGAGAGCGCGCCGGAGACCTCCAGGACGTAACCGCCCTTCGTCCAGAGGAGCAGGGTGTCCTCCCCGTTGTGGTACAGCTCCGCCTCCGCGCCGTGGATCTCCGGGTGCTCCAGCGTGTAGTCCGAGCGGTCGCCAAAGCCCATGTCCAGGCGGGCTGTCAGCTGCTGTTCCACATAGAAGCGCCCGCCATCCCCATTCTCAAAGGTGAGGATGTACCGGGTATAGGTCTCCGTCTCCTTGAGATATTCCTGGACCTGCTCGTACCCCTCCGGCACATGGGAGACCTCCATGGGTATGAACGTTCCCGGCTCGTCCATGGTGCGGAAGGCGTACCGCGTGCCGCTCTCCTCCGTCTCCGACCGGAACATCTGAAAGACCGTCTCCCGGAAGGCCCCCGCAGTAACGGCCAGCAAAGCCGCCACCACCGCCGCGGCCAGCAGGACGCGCCTCCACCGCCTCCGCTTTCCGGCCAGCAGGGGCCGCATGTCTGCCTGGAATTTTGGAGAAAACCGGTGCCCGCAGTCCGCCCGGTCCGGCAGGGTCTCCAAAAACAGCTCCGCCGCCTGGGGCGCCGCCCCGTACAGCATCTCGTCTGTGATGGTCATGGGACCATCCCCCTTTCCCTCAGCTCCGCCGCCAGCTTTTTCTTGGCCCGTGTGATGATCTGCCGGACATTTTCCGGCGTGGTGTCCAAAAAGCCGGCGATCTCGCCGCTGTCATAGCCGTTGTAGTATTTCAGCAGCAGCACCTCCCGGTACCGGGGCGGCAGGGCGGCCATGGCTCCGGCCAGCGTCCCGTCCGCCGGAAGCGCCTGCTCATAGGAGAGGGGCACCTCGTCCAGGTCCGCCGTGGGGTGCCGCCGCTTGGCCCGGTACAGGTCGATGGCCTTCCGCTCCGCGATGGTCACGGCCAGCGCCCGGGTCTGGGGCCCCAGACTCTCCGGCACCAGCTCCATGCGCTCCGCCAGCTTCAAAAAAGCCTGATGCACCGCGTCCTCCGCGTCCTGCTCATTGCGCAGGATGCGGTCCGCCATATGGAACATCAGTCCCCGGTAGGCAAGATACAGCGCCTCAAACCGCGTCCGGTCCGAGTCGTTCCCCATGGCTTGCAGGTAGACCAGCAACCTTCATCCCCCCTCTGCTCTCTGTAACGCTCTTGGGATACCAAAATGTGACACAGCCGCCCGAAAAAATTTTCGGACGGCTGCGCTTGCCTATTGGATACCCATACTCTCTTTGACATATGCCTCATAGTTCCGCAGATTCTCCTCCAGCGATCTGCTTTCATCATAGGGGCAGTGCTCGTCCCAGAAGTCCATGTCCTCCCGGAAGTCCCCGCCGCTGCCGCCGGTGCGGAATTTGCCGTGCTCCGTGGTGAGCAGCAGGGTGCTGCCCTCCAGCGCACCGTGGACCTCCTCCAAAAAAGCGGCGATGGCGGCGGGATCAAAGCCCAAGTGCATGTCACTTCCGAACATCATATCGAATTCCACCCGGTTTTCCCGGAGCGGCACCTCCTCTCCGGCACTGCTTAGCGAGAAGAGCTGATAATCATAGGCGTAATAGCCCTGCCCCGCCCAGGGAAGATACCGCAGCAGATAGTCCTCCCCGTCGATCTCGCAGGCAAACAGGGATACCCACCCCACATGCGGCAGGGCGGCCTCCTGCGTCCACAGCTTTGTGCCGTCCCGCTTTTGGATGTTCAGCTCATACCAGGCTGGAAAATAGGGCGTATCCGGCGTCAGCACCGTCACCAGCTCCATGGCCTCCGCTTCCCCGTCGTGGTCGAAGTCGTAGTCCCCCGGCAGGACCTCGGTGGTCTGTTCCAGGACGGAGCCGGTCAGCAGACCGTCCTCCATCTGAAGGGAGCAGCGGTAGGTGTGGGCCTCCTCCCCGTCGCCGCCCCGGCCCACGGTCAGGAGCAGGTGATACGCCTCCTCCGGGACCGCTGTATTCCGCACCCAGGCCCCCCAGTCCTCCGGCAGGAAGGTGTACTCCGGGATGGCGCTGCCGTCCGGCAGGGTGAAATCCCAGCTGGTCCAGGCGTCCGTCTCAAAAATTTTCACATGGCTCCAGGTCCTGCCGCTGTAAGCCAGCGCCAGGTACCTGCCGTCCGGCGACCACAGGGCGGACTGGGAGACATAGCCCATGTCCTCCCACCGGACCTCTCCGGTCCGGGTGTCTACAATCTGCAATTTTTCCGGCTCAACAACAATTCCATGACAAAAGGTGACAAATGGTTACATGCGCCGGAATGGCCGTCACCCATTCATCCGGGCCAGCATCTCCTCCCGCTGGCCGGCGATATACGCGTCATAGGTGCCCATCTTGTCGATGAGCCTGCCGCCCACGAACTCCATGATGCGGTTGGCCACGGTCTGGACGAACTCGTGGTCATGGCTGGCGAAGAGGACGACCCCCTTGAAGTCGATGAGGCCGTTGTTCACGGCGGTGATGGACTCCAGGTCCAGGTGGTTGGTGGGCTGGTCCAGCACCAGCACGTTGGAGCCGAACAGCATCATCCGGGACAGCATGCACCGCACCTTCTCGCCGCCGGAGAGGACCTTGACGGGCTTGAACACATCGTCGCCGGAGAAGAGCATCCGGCCCAGGAAGGAGCGCTTGAAGGACTCCGTGCTCTCCTCCGCCGTATTGGCCGTATACTGGGCCAGCCAGTCCAGCAGGTTCAGGTCGCAGTCGTTGAAGAAGGCGGAGTTGTCCAGGGGGAAATAGCTGGTGGTGATGGTGGTGCCCCACTTGTAGCTGCCCTCGTCCGGCTCCAGCTCGCCCATGATGATCTTGAACAGGGTGGTCTTGGCGATCTCGTCCTCGCCCACGAAGGCGATCTTCTCCCCCTTGTTCACCCGGAAGCTGACGTTGTCCAGCACCTTCCGGCCGTCCACGGTCTTGGAGAGGTTTTCAACGGTCAAGATCTCCTTGCCGCACTCCCGGTCCATCTTGAAGCCCACAAAGGGATACCGGCGGGAGGAAGCGGGCATCTCCTCCACCGTCAGCTTGTCCAGGAGCTTGCGGCGGGCGGTGGCCTGCTTGGACTTGGACTTGTTGGCGGAGAAGCGCTGGATGAACAGCTGCAATTCCCTGATCTTCTCCTCGTTCTTCCGGTTCTGGTCCCGGATCATCCGCTGGACCAGCTGGCTGGACTCGTACCAGAACTCGTAGTTGCCCACGTACATCTTGATCTGGCCGTAGTCCACGTCCACGATGTTGGTGCACACGGTGTTCAGGAAGTGCCGGTCATGGCTGACCACCAGGGTCAGGGCCTCGCAGTCCATGAGGAAGTCCTCCAGCCACTCGATGGCCTGGATGTCCAGGTGGTTGGTCGGCTCGTCCAGCAGGATGATGTCCGGCTTGCCGAACAGCGCCTGGGCCAGCAGCACCTTCACCTTCTCCTTGGCGGTGAGGGCAGACATCTCGCTGTACAGAATGTCGCCCCCGAGGCCCAGGCCCTGGATCAGGCGGCTCACGTCGGACTCGGCCTCCCAGCCGCCCATCTCCGCGAATTCCGCCTCCAGCTCGCTGGCCTTCACGCCGTCCTCGTCGGTGAAGTCCTCCTTCTCATAGAGGGCGTCCTTCTCCTTCATCACGTCGTACAGGTGCTGGTTGCCCATGATGACGGTGTCCAGCACGGTGTAGGCGTCGTACTGGAAGTGGTCCTGCTTCAGGATGGACATGCGGTCCTCCTTGGAGATGACCACCTCGCCGGTGGTGGGCTCCAGGTCGCCGGAGAGGATGCGGAGGAAGGTGGACTTGCCCGCGCCGTTAGCGCCGATGATGCCGTAGCAGTTGCCGGGGACAAATTTCAAATCCACATGCTTGAACAGCGTCTGGCCGGAGAAGTTCATGCTGACGTCGTTGACTGTGATCATACTGTTTCCTTTCTTCTGTTTCCCAAGCTCGATGCGGGAGATATGCGATAGAAGATAAGAGATAGGAGATATGTTAAATGATATCTTCTATCCCCTATCCGGCCGCAGAGCGGCGCTGTCTCTTATGATTGGACGCAGGCCCGGTGGAACACCTTTTTGCCCTTTTTGATGACCACGCCCTCGCCCTGGAAATCGCTCTGGTCAAAGGCGGCGGCGATGTCGGTGACCTTCTGGTCGTTCACGGCCACGCCGCCCTGCTGCACCAGCCGCCGGGCCTCGCCGTTGGAAGCGCAGAGGCCGCAGGCCACCAGCAGGTTCAAAACGCCGATCCTGCCGTTTTCAAACTTTTCCGCAGAGAGCTCCGTGGCGGGCATGTTGGCGGCGGAGCCGCCGCCGGAGAACAGGCCCCGGGCGGTCTCCTGGGCCTTGACGGCCTCCTCCTCGCCGTGGACCAGCTTGGTCAGCTCGTAGGCCAGGATCTCCTTGGCCTGGTTCAGCTGACTGCCCTCCCACTTGTCCATCTCGTCGATCTGCTCCAGGGGCAGGAAGGTCAGCATTCGGATGCACTTGAGCACGTCGGCGTCCTCGATGTTCCGCCAGTACTGGTAGAACTCGTAGGGAGAGGTCTTGTTGGGGTCCAGCCACACGGCGCCCTTGGCGGTCTTGCCCATCTTCTTGCCCTCGCTGGTCAGCAGCAGGGTGATGGTCATGGCGTGGGCGTCCTTGCCCAGCTTGCGGCGGATCAGCTCCGTGCCGCCCAGCATGTTGCTCCACTGGTCGTTGCCGCCGAACTGCATGTTGCAGCCGTATTCCTGATACAGGTGGTAGAAGTCATAGGACTGCATGGGCATGTAGTTGAACTCCAGGAAGCTCAGGCCCTTCTCCATCCGCTGCTTGAAGCACTCGGCCCGCAGCATGTTGTTGACGGAGAAGCAGGCGCCGATGTCCCGGATGAAATCCACGTAATTCAGGTTCAGCAGCCAGTCGGCGTTGTTGACCATCATGGCCTTACCCTCGCCGAACTCGATGAACCGCTCCATCTGCTTTTTGAAGCACTCGCAGTTGTGCTGGATGGTCTCCCGGGTCATCATGGAGCGCATGTCGGTGCGGCCGGAGGGGTCGCCGATCATGGCGGTGCCGCCGCCGATGAGGGCGATGGGCCGGTTGCCCGCCATCTGGAGCCGCTTCATCAGGCACAGGGCCATGAAGTGGCCCACGTGGAGGCTGTCGGCGGTGGGGTCGAAGCCGATATAAAAGACCGCCTTGCCGTTGTTGACCAGGCTCCGGATCTGCTCCTCGTCGGTGACCTGGGCGATGAGGCCCCGGGCCTTCAGTTCTTCGTAGATCTGCATACTTGTTCTCTCCTTTTTAAAAGATACGGGACAGGGAAAAAACGCCCTCCGTCCCATCAGGACAGAGGGCGAACACATTCGCGGTACCACCTCTGGTTCGCCGCCCCCTCGCGGAAGACGGCCTCATGGAGTGCCAACACACCCCTGCGCGATAACGGGCGCTCCCGGAGCACGCCTACTGGGCCAAAGGCCGTTGGGGTGCCAGCTCCACGGTGTATTCACCGAAGCTCCCTCTCCCCTTTCCACCATCCAGGGGCTCTCTTGGCAGGTCCGCTCCGGTTACTCCTCCGCTTCCTCGCTGTATGCAGAGGGTATTTTATCCGATTTAGGCGGAATTGTCAACTGAAATCGGCAAAACCGCCTGTTTTTTCCCTTCAGGACGGGTCCCCTTCGCAATAGAGGTCCTCCGCCTCCTGCATGGCGTCATGCAGGATCTGATAGGTCTTGAGATTTTCAGGCAGCAGCGGCAACGCCTCCAGCGCGTCGTCCAGTTTTCCAAAGAGCGTCAGGTACAATTTTTTCCAATCCGGTTCCTTCATAATTGAGTCCCTCCATAAATTATATATACTTAAATTAAGTACTATCGTACATATTAACTCTTTTTGTACTTAAAATCAACTAAAAATGAGTTCAAGCGGAGTTATGGATATGAAGGGAAAAGATAAGCACCTGGGACTCTTTGTCGACCGGGAAACACATGATAAACTTTTTTATGTGGCGAAATATGAGGGCCGCACCGGGAGCGGACAGATCATGTATCTGATCCGCCGGTGCATCATGGATTTTGAGCGGGAGCACGGCAAAATCGAACTGGACCAGAAAGAAAACGGCTGACAAATGTCAGCCGCTTTTTTTGAATCACTTTTATAGGGTCTTTCGGTAGGCCTCCGCCTCGTCCAGCAGCTCCCCGGCGCTCTCCAGCAGGGCCTCCGTCACCTTGGAGCCGCCGGTGATCCGGGCCAGCTCCGCCTTGCGGCGCTCCCGGTCCAGCTGGGCAACACGTGTAAAGGTTCTTCCCTTGCTCTCCCCCTTCTCCACGGAGAAATGGGTGTCCGCCATGGCCGCCAGCTGGGGCAGATGGGTCACGCACAGCACCTGCTTGCGGCGGCTGACCTGGGCCAGCTTTTCCGCCACCTTCTGGGCCGCCCGGCCGGACACGCCGGTGTCCACCTCGTCAAATACCAGCGTGCCGATGGCCTCCTGCTCCGCCAGCACGTTTTTCAGCGCCAGCATGATGCGGGCCAGCTCGCCGCCGGAGGCGATCTTGGCGATGGGCTTCAAGTCCTCCCCCGCGTTGGCGGACATCAGAAAACGGATGCTGTCACAGCCGTCGGGAGACGGCTCTTTTTCCGCAAATTCGATGCTGAACCGGACCTTGTGCATATCCAGGTCCCGCAGCTCGCTCTGGATACGCGCTTCCAGGGCCCCGGCGGCGGTCCTGCGGGCCGCTGTCAGCGCCCCGCCCGCGGTCCGAACGGCCTTCTTCGCCTTCGCCAGCTTCTGTTCCAGCAGGAGCAGGGTGTCGTCCGCCGTCTCGATGGCGTCCAGCTCCGCCCGGCATTTGTCCAAATAGGCCAGACAGTCCTCCACTGTGGCGCCGTACTTCTTTTTCAGGCGGTACAGCTGGTCCGCACGGCTCTCCACCGCGTCCAGCTCCGCCGGAGAGAAGTCGAATTCCGCCCGCTTATCCCGGATGATCTCGGCAAGGTCATAGGCTTCACAGCGCAGTTCTTCCAATCGTTTGTAAATCGCAGCCAGCTCGTCCCCCAGGGTGCGGATGCCGGACATGGCCTCCTCGGCGTCCCGCAGCTGGTTCACAGCGCCAGCGCTCTCCTCGTCGCCGCTGAGGCAATAGTCCGCGCCGGACAGGGCCGACAGGTATTTCTCTCCGTTCCGCAGAAGGTTCCGCCGGGCCGTCAGCTCCTCCTCCTCGCCGGGGACCAGCTCCGCCCGTTCCAGCTCACCAATCTGGAAGCGCAGGCTGTCCACCCGGCGGGCCTTTTCCGCCTCGTCCATCTGCAAGGCCCGGATCTGGGCCCGCAGGTCCGCCATGGCGCCGTATTCCCGCTGGTAGGCCGCCAGCTCCGTCTCCGTCCGGCCAAAGCGGTCCAGATACGCGCCGTGCTGCTCCTCGTCCAGAAGCTGCTGTCCGTCGTGCTGGCCGTGGATGTTCAGCAGCTCCTCCCCGATCTTCCGCAGCTGGGCCACGGTGATGGGCCGTCCATTGGCCCGGCAGAGGTTTTTTCCGTCTCCGCCGATCTCCCGCTGGAGCAGCAGCTCTCCGTTCTCGTCCGGAGCCACGCCGCTGTCCGCCAGACCCGGCAGGTCCGGTGCGACGCCGGAGAACTCCGCGCTGACAAAGGCCTTGTCCGCGCCGGTGCGGATCAGGTCCCGGGAGGTCCTGCCGCCCAGCACCGCGCCCATGGCGTCGATGACGATGGATTTGCCCGCGCCGGTCTCGCCTGTCAGGGCGTTGAACCCCGGGCGGAATTGAATGTCCGCCGACTCGATGACCGCGATATTCTCAATATGAAGCAGTTCCAGCATGGTATCTACCTCTTTTGGGAAAACTTTCCGTCAAGACCGTCCCGGAGGAATTCATTTCTGCCGGGATGTCTCTGCCCGCCGCAGTGGCCGCCCGCACCATATGGAGGCGAGGGGATCCAGCGGAGCCGGACCCTGTCCGGCAATGCGTCCAAGGGGACGCAGTCCCCCTCGGAGCTGTTTACAGCATCTCCTTGATCTCCTCGCAGAAAATGGCCGCGGACTCCGTGTCCTGCATCAGCAAAAACGCCGTGTCGTCCCCCGCCAGGGACCCCACCATATACGTGATATTCATATTGTCCAGCGCGGAACAGGCCGCGCTGGCAAGGCCCGGCATGGTCTTGATGACCACGATATTCTGGGCGTAGGCGATGCTGGTGATGCTCTCCCGGAAGATGGTCCGCAGCTTTTCCGCGAAGTTCAGCTTGGTCCGGTTGCCGGAGACGGCATATTTATACACGCCCTGCCCCATCGGCTCCTTGATGAGGTGCATCTGCTTGATGTCCCGGGAGATGGTGGCCTGGGTGCTGCTGATGCCCCGCTCCTGGAGCCGGATCAAAAGCTGTTCCTGTGTCTCAATATTTTCCTGGGAAATGATCTCCAGGATCATGGCTTGACGGTCATTTTTCATCATTCAGACCTCCCGGCAGCATTTTTTGTGCAAAGATCTCGCAAAAGCTCTTCTCTGACAGGCGGACCAGCGTGAGGGCATGCCTGCTCCGCTTCACCAGCACCTTGTCGTCGGACCGCAGGGCAAAGGCCCGGCTCTCGTCCACGAACAGGTATACCGGCTTGCGGCCGTTGCGCTCCAGCTCCACTGTCAGCACATGCTCCGGCGACAGCACATAGGAGGAAAAGCGCATGTTGTGGGTGCAGATGGGGCACACCACCATGGTCTGGGCCACCGGCTCTACCACCGGCCCGCCGGCGGACAGGGAGTACGCCGTGGACCCGGTGGGCGTGGCGACGATGACGCCGTCTCCGGCGATGTCCGCCAGGTGCCGTCCGTCCGAGGAGATCTTCAAGTGAATGACGTGGGAGATGGGGCCCTCCCGGATGACCGCGTCGTTCAGGCCCAAGTTGGTGTAGATCTGCCGGCCCTCCCGGAGGACGGACACGTCCAGCATCATCCGCTGTTCCGTCTCAAAGTCCCAGTCCTTCAATTTCCGAAGGGTATCCAGCTCTCCGGCCTCTAGCTCCGCCACAAAGCCCAGGCCGCCCATGTTAATCCCAAGGACCGGGATCTTGTTCAGGGCCGCCAGCTTTGCCAGGTGCAGAATGGTGCCGTCTCCGCCGAAGGTGATGAGGAGGTCCGCCCCTCTCAGCTCCTGGGGCAGGGGCCGGACATCATAATCGGCAAAGGCTGCCACCTTTTGGTCCTTAAAGGGTGAGCACACCACCGTCTGGAAGCCCATCTCGTGGAGGACTTTCTCGGCGGCTTTGGTGGCGGTCATCCCCTGGTCCCGGCTGGGATTGGGACACAGAATGATTTTTTTCGGATTCATAGGCCGCTCCCCTCTCCATGTTCCTTCAATACCTGGTGGGATTCCTCCACCAGGGCTTTCAAATCAAACTCCACAGGCTGCCATTCGCCCTTTTCCAGATACCCCAGATATTCGATGTTTCCCTCCGGACCACGGATGGGAGAATACGTCATTCCAAGGACTGTAAAGCCAGATTCCTTTGCATGATCCAGGAAGTGTTCCAGCACCTCCAGATGGACCGCCGGGTCCCGGACCACGCCCTTTTTGCCAACCTTTTCCCTGCCGGCCTCAAACTGGGGCTTCACCAGGCAGGCCACATGGCCCCGGTCCTTCAGCAGGCCGCACAAGGGCGGCAGGATCAGCTTCAGGGAGATGAAGCTCACGTCCACCGACGCGAAATCCAGCTCGTCCGGCACCTGCTCATGGGTGAGATACCGGGCGTTGGTCCGCTCCATACAGACCACCCGGGGGTCCTCCCGCAGTTTCCAGGCCAGCTGGCCATAGCCCACATCCACGGAATAGACCTTCGCTGCGCCGTTTTGCAGCATGCAGTCGGTAAATCCGCCGGTGGAGGCGCCGATATCGCCGCAGACAGCCCCATCTAGGGTGATGGGGAACGCGGCCATGGCCTTTTCCAGCTTCAGTCCGCCCCGGCTGACGTATTTCAGGGCATTGCCCCGGACCTCGATCTCCGCGTCGTTGGGGACAGCGGTACCGGGCTTGTCCACCCGCTGGCCCCTGACGAACACCAGGCCGCTCATAATGGTGGCCTGGGCCTTTTGGCGGCTCTCCTGCAAGCCCCGCTCCACCAGCAGCACATCCAGCCGCGTCTTATTTGCCATAATCCATCGCCTCCCGCACTGCCGCAGCCACGGCAGCGGCGTCCAGGCCAAAGCTGTGCTCCAGCTGGCCCACGCTGCCCTCCGGGGCAAAGGTCTTTCCAAGGTTCTTTAGGATCAATTTTTTCGGCGCCTGCCTGTGCTCCGCCAGGATCGCGGCCACCCGCTGGCCCACGCATCCGGGGCCGAAGGAATCCTCCAATACAAGGAGGATGTCCCGGTCTCCCAGACAGCCGCAGACCATCTCATGGTCAAAGGGCGCGATCTGGTTCAGCTTCACGACCTCCGCCTGGATGCCGTCCTTTTCCAGCAGTTCCGCCGCTTCCAGCAGGTTGTTCACCAGGATGCCGTATCCCGCCAGCGTCACATCCCGGCCCTCCCGCAGGCAGACCGCGGGGCTTTCCGACGTATCCGCTTGGAAAGCCCCCTCCCCGCCCCGGGGATAGCGGACCGCCGCAGGGCCGTCCAGCTCAAAGAGGGCCTTCCGCAGCATAGACCGCAGCTCCGCGAAGCTGGACGGGCACAGCACCGTAAAGCCCGGGATGGTGCAGAGGAACAGAGGATCGAAACAGCCGTGGTGGGTCTCCCCGTCGGCGCCCACCAGGCCCGCCCGGTCCACGCCCAGCACCACATGGAGCCGCTCCAAGGCCACATCATGGATCAGCATATCATAGCCGCGCTGCAAAAAGGTGGAATACACCGCGAACACCGGCAGCATCCCCTGGCTGGCAAGCCCCGCCGCCATGGAAACGCCGTGGCCCTCGGCGATGGCCACATCGAAAAAGCGTTCCGGAAACTCCCGGGCAAAGGGGGCCAGCCCAGTGCCGTCCGCCATGGCGGCGGTGATGGCGCAGACACGGGCGTCCTCTGCCGCGCAGGATGCCAGAGCTTTTCCAAAGACAGCGGAAAAGCTCTCTCCGCCCGGCTTTTTCAAAAGCCCCGTCTCCGGGTCAAAGGGACTGATGCCGTGGAATTTGCCAGGATTCTGTTCCGCGAAGGAATACCCCTTGCCTTTCACCGTGTTCACATGGACCACCACCGGACAGTTCAGCTCCCTGGCCCACTCCAGCACGTCGCACAGGCGGGGGATATCATGCCCGTCCACCGGCCCCAGGTAGGTGAAGCCCATGTCCTCGAACAGCGTGCTGCCGGGCCAGATGGTCTTTTTCAGGGAGGTCTTTACCCGGTGGTTGAAACGGTAGAGGCGGTTTTCCATGGGCCGCTTGCCAAAGAGGTTCCGGTACCACTTTTTGAAGTGGTAATAGGCCGGTTTGCTCCGCAGGCGGCTCAGATGGGACGGCATGGCCCCCACGTTGGGATTGATGGACATGCCGTTGTCGTTCAAAATGACGATCAGCGGTTCATGGGACGCTCCGGCGTTGTTCAGTCCCTCATAGGCGAGGCCGCCGGTGAGGGCGCCGTCGCCGATCAGGGCCAGAACACTGTACGTCTCTTTCTGTAAAGTCCTAGCCCTTGCCATTCCAAGTGCCACAGAGACGGAGTTGGAAGCGTGCCCCGCAATAAACGCGTCGTGTCCGCTCTCATAGGGCTTGGGGAAGCCGGAGAGGCCGCCGAACTGGCGGAGGGTGGAAAACAGCTCCTTCCGCCCGGTGAGGGCCTTGTGGACATAGCACTGGTGGCCCACGTCGAACACCAGCCGGTCCACGGCGGTGTCGAACACCCGGTGGATGGCCACCGTCAGCTCCACCGCCCCCAGGTTGGAGGCGAGATGGCCGCCGGTCTGGGACACGTTCTCCACCAAAAAGGCCCGCAGCTCCCGGCAGAGCTGTGGCAGCTGACTTTTCTCCAGCGCCTTGACGTCGGCGGGAGAATGAATGCTTTCCAATATCATCTTTGATCGTTCCTCTCTCAGCGGTGAAAGAGATGCAGGAAGCGGCCCGCCCAATAGACCACCTTGGTGCTCTGTTTCATGGCAAAGGTCTTGGACAGCGCCTTGCCGCCGATGGTCAGGCCGGACACCAGGGCGGTGACGCCCACGGAGACCAGCACGGTCTGGGTGTTCAATGCCCTCTGCAGCTGCGTTACGATCACCGCGCCGGTGGCGCCGCTGACGATGCCGCAGATATCGCCCACCACGTCATTGCAGACGCTGGAGACACGGCTGGCGTTTTTCAGCAGGCTCAGCGCCTCCTTGGCCCCCTTTTCCCTGTGGGACGCCATGGAATGGAAGGGCTTGGGATCCGCCGCCGTCACGGCCACGCCGATGACGTCGAACAAGATGCCAAGCCCGATGAATAAGGCCAAAATCAAGAGGGCGACTGCCACGCCCGCGCCGGACAGCATCGACTGGGATGCCAGACTCAGCACCGCGGACAGGGCCACCGCCATCAAAAAGACCGTCAGGGCCCACCGGTACGGCGCGCCCCCTTTTTTCTCATCTTTCTGGTTCTGTGTTTTTTTCAAACAGGATGACCCCCAACAGAGGATGACTCTTCAAAATATGCTAAGCCGGCGGCGGCGGAAAAGGTAAATCTTACGGCTTAGGTACGGGTTGGATTTCCCCGCGGCGCACCTCTCGTTGCCGATGGAGGCGGTTCCCCCTTCGGCGCCGCGGTACCGTGTTGCCAACAGCACTACCCGATTGCCACTTAGTCCGCACTGCAATCCCTTTTCTGCCTCTTTGGAACAGCCTAGGTGATTTCCACCACAGTCCGTCCGCTTCTTTAGCCTCTTTTGCAGACCGGGTTTCAAAGGGCGATCGCAGACTGATGCTCTGGCCAGAGCACCGTTGCTGCGTTGATCCCTCATCCACCCGCCCCACGCAAGGCAGGCTACGTCTGCACACAGCGTTACGGCCCCTGTGGGACCGATGCACCGCATTGCAGGTTCACAATCTGCTTCGTACACAGGCCGGAAATACCACGTTGGGAGTACGTCTGTGCACAAGAGCAGGTCTCCACGAAAACAGGGTCGGGATAACCATGCCATTGGAAAGCGCCCTGAGTTCGCAAGCACGCGTGGCGCGCTTCCCCCCAGCACCCACCCAAAACTGGGCGTATCAAGCAGGCACCAGAGGTTTCATAGATGTGCCCTTCAGAGGATTTTTAGGCCCTCCCTAGGAAACGGCAGATCTGACTAGAATACTGCGCCGCCGCTTAGCATGGTACAGTATAGCACCAAATCGATAAATATACAACATATTCCGTATGAGGAGCTTCCGGTTGTTTGGGACCCCCCAAAAACTAGAAATACCAATGGTTTGCGGGCATTTTGACGGCTCTGCATTAACAAAAAATTTACACCAGATCTTTATAAATCTATCAAAATCTTTCTAACTGTTTTCATAATTAGTGTAAATTTGGTGTAAATCAAACGGTTTCATAGAGCGCCCTCCCGTCTGCCAGTGTGATATGCGCCCAAACAAGGTCCTTTTTCGGAAGTGCTTTCAGCGAGCTGCTCCCTTTCTCGGCGGCATAGTGCCCCCTCTTTCGCTTAAAATTTTGCGTGGAAATGCAAAAAGCGGCGCCCTGCACATTTGGCGAGGCGCCGCAGTCATATACGCTTGTTATATTATCCGGCCAGAAATGGGGATTGTAGCCCTCTGGCCTGGCCGATCATCTGGAGAGAGGGGACATGGGCACAACTTCAACGGTGGGACTGTAACGGTTGCCGGTGTCATTTTGCGCAATGACAACAGGGCGAATGTCAGATTGGATATTTTCGCCGCCGACAAGATTTGCGTCATATATTTCACCAAATCGTGGATGCGCACGGATCTCGCTTGCCATAAAATTTATCTCCTCTCAAATTGTCAGAACGGAGCGTGAAGCTCCCCGGTGACTCTTGTATTCCATATATCACTCTCTGGAACAAAGCTTAACTGAATTTACTTGCAACATTTCTTTCTGTTGCTGTTCCCCTGGGACGTATAGTATAATTATAGAATCAAACTATCGCTTAGAGTTCGGCGAAAATGAAATAAGAAAGAATAAGTGACCTATCGCACGCCACAATCGCAGAAACATTCAAGCTGCAGCTGTCAAATTCCAAGCACTCATGTTCCTGAAATATTTGTGGAAAAGAAAGAGGTCTACAATGAAAATTCACGAGTCGCGGCGATTGTTTTACTCCCTTTTTGTCCTAGGCATTCTTTTCCTGCTTGCCGGATGTCAAAAATCTGGTTTGCAAGAGCCGGATTTCCCGCTGAAGGAAGCGGATATTATCACTGCCTTAGCGCAGACCAACCTACCTGGTACGATTTCCGATGATAAAACGATCCTTTCAGAAGAATATACCTCATATGTACTGGATAGTGCGGATCAAAGACTTCCTGTAGCGATAATTTTTAGTTCAAATTATGAGGGAAAACGCTTCCTTTCACTTACTTTTATATCTCCTCCCACTTCAAAAGACTGCGTTTTTTTATGGGAAGACTGGAAACAGCAACTTGCGCTTGCCGCATTGCTCTATGGAGGGTTTACCGACGAGGATGAAATCTACCGGGGCTTTTTTGAGCAGGAAGTGTCCGATGGTGAGTTGGAAGTAAATGAAAATAATTTTGATCATCTTATTGCTGAGCAATACGAATGGGATGCGGAATTCTCTGCCGGATATTGCAGGGTTTATTATAAGTTGGTCAACTCGTCCATAGAAACTGATCCCTTTGGGTCCGAGAATTTCAACGTAGTAGAGCAAACTCCCCATATGACAATCTCGATTTATGAATCTGTTGAGCGTTATAATGAGCGTCTGCAAAAGCAGTTGGAGCGAGACCAATTGTCTGGGACCTGATACGATTTTCTTCAGGCAAATGGGACCTCTGCAATCGCTCAACAAGGCCGGGACAGCATAGGCTGCCCTGGCCTTGTCATGTTCCGAAAAATTTGTGCCGGACAGGCGCAGGCCCATCCGGCACGGTTCTATTTGATATGGTAGGACTCCCCCAGGCAGCGTTCCCAGGCGCATTGCTGAATTCCCCAGCGGCAAATTCCAGGCTCCGCCGGTCACCGCGATGTATAACCGGGAAATCAGTGCTCTGACAGTACCGGGGTTCTGTCACCGCCGCCCGCTCTCCGGGCCCCATCGGCCCGGCAGGCGCACCCCGGCTGGCTCAAAGCACCGGTAGCGCATCACTTCTTCCGCTCCGCCAGGCTGTCCGCCAGGGCGGAGAGGAATCCATCGGCATCATAGGCCGCCACCGCAGCCTTGGCCTTTTCCGTGCAGTTCCGGACGGCGGCGGCGCAGCCCTCCACCCCCAGCAGGTCCACGAAGGTCACCTTGCCCTCCTCCCGGTCGGAGCCGATGGGCTTGCCGAAGGTGGCCTCGTCCCCGATCACGTCCAGCATGTCGTCCCGGATCTGGAAGGCCAGGCCCAGATTTTCAGCGTAGACCCCGGCGGCCTCCCCCAGGGTCTGGGACGCCCCGGCAGCGGCGCAGCCCATGGCGCAGGCGGCGCGGATCATGCAGCCCGTCTTGAGCCGGTGGACCTCCGTCAGCTCCGCCTCCGTCTCGGGCGCGTGGAGCGTGTCCAGCACCTGGCCCGCCACCATGCCGTCGGCTCCGGCGGCTTCCGCCAAAACCAGGGCGCAGTCCGCCCGCCTGTCCGCCCCAAGGCCGGGGGCTGTCAGGATCAGGCGGTACGCCTCCGGCTGGAGGGCGTCTCCCGCCAGCACGGCCAGGGTCTCGCCGTAGACCTTGTGGTTGGTGGGCTTGCCCCGGCGAAGGTCGTCGTCGTCCATGCAGGGCAGGTCGTCGTGGATCAGGGAGTAGGTATGCACCAATTCCAGGGCGCAGGCCGCGGGCAGGGCGGCTTTCCAGTCCATCCCCGCCAGCCGGGCGAATTCCAGCGTCAATACCGGCCGGATGCGCTTGCCGCCCGCCAGCAGGCTGTACCGCATGGATTCGTACAGGTCCGGCCAGTCGGTCTTTTCCGTGAACAAGCCGCTGAGATACTGCTCCACCGCCTGCCGGTATCCCTCATACCGGGCATTGAATCCTGTCTGTTCCATGTCACTCCTCCTGCGTCTCAAAGGGGACCTCCACCAACGTGCCGTCAGGCCCCTTCGCCAGCTTCATCACCTGCTGTTCCGCCTCGTCCAGTTCCTTGGAACAGGCGGCGATCAGCTTGGTCCCCTCCGCAAACAGCGCCAGGGAGTCCGCCAGCTGGGCGTCTCCCTTTTCCAGCGCCGCCACGATCTCCTCCAGGCGGGCGATCCGCTGTTCAAATGTCACCTTGCTTGCGCTCATCTCTTTACCTCCTCAAAGGGCTTGTCCACCGTGCAGGTGAAGCCGCCTTCTCCCAACGTGACAGACACCCGGTCCCCGGCTGTCACGTCCTGATAGCTCTTTAAGATCCGGCCCTCCCCGTCCTGGGCCATGGCGTAGCCCCGGCCCAGGACGGCCAGGGGGCTCAAGGCGTCCAGAGACGCCGCTAGCGCGGAAAACCGCTGCCGCTTCCGGGCCGCCAGCGCCCCGGACAGGTCGGACAGCCGCTGCTGGACATGGACCAGCTCCATCCGCTTGTCCTGGACGTAGGCCAGATGGTCGCGCATCACCCGCTTGCCGGCCAGCGTGTCCAGCCGCTGGCGCAGGGCCTCCAGGCGCTGGGTCTCCGCCTGCTCCATCCGCTCCTCCGCGCCCCGGAGCCGCCGCAGCAGCTCCATCTGGTCCGGCACGGCGATCTCCGCGGCGTTGGAGGGCGTGCTGGCCCGCGCATCCGCCACGAAATCGGAGATCGTCACGTCCGGCTCATGGCCCACAGCGGAGATGACCGGCAGCTCCGACTCATAAATGGCCCGGGCCACCTGCTCGTCGTTGAAGGCCCACAGGTCCTCCATGGAGCCGCCGCCCCGCCCGGTGATGATCACATCCCCCACCTTCCAGCGGTTGGCGTACTGGATGGCCCTGACGATCTGGGGCGGCGCCCCCGGCCCCTGCACCAGCACCGGCAGCAGGATCACCTTGGCGATGGGATACCGGCGGCGCAGGATGCGGATCATGTCATGGACCGCCGCCCCTGTGGGCGAGGTGATGATGGCGATGCGCTCCGGATAGGGCGGCAGAGGCTTTTTGCGGCGCTCGTCAAACAGGCCCTCGGCGTACAGCTTGTTTTTCAGCTGCTCAAAGGCCACCGCAAGGTCGCCCACGCCCTCCGGCGTCATGGTATTGCAGTATAGTTGATATTTGCCATCCCGGGCGAATACGGAGATGCGGCCGGACAGGACCACCTTCATCCCGTTTTCCGGCCGGAACCGCAGGCGGCCGGCCTCTCTCCGGTACATGACGCAGCTCAAGGCCCCGCTCTGGTCCTTCAGCGTGAAATAGTGGTGGCCCGCAGAGTGCATTTTGTAGTTGGATAGCTCGCCCCGGACGTGGATATGTTGGAGCATAGGCTCGTTATCCACCAGGAGCTTGACCAGATTGTTGACCTCGGTGACGCCGAAGATATGTTGTTCCATTTGAAGTTCTCCTGTTGAGGGATTTGCGGAGACGTGCCGCCCGCAGGCGGATCCGCTCACCGCTGGTCGGTCCGTCCGGCCAAATAGTCCAGGCTCACGCCGAAGTGGTCCGCCAGAGCGCACAGATTATTGAAATTAGGCAGACTGACTCCACCTTCAAGGGCCTGGTATTGACGGTCCGTGATTCCAACCGACTTCGCGACCTGTACCTGTGTCTCTTTCCGCTCTTTCCGCAATTCGCGCAATCTCATTGAAAATTCCATAGTTCCTCCTTGACACGATGTCCATTTCGTGTTATATTGAAAATACGATGTAGGCTTCGTGTTTATGAAAGGTGGTCTTTATATGTCCGACTTTATGAAATGGCTCTACCCCCACTACATCAAGCCCTATCTGCAATCCGCTCCCAGGGGCGATTACGAATTCTGGCTCGCCCTGATGGACAACGGTCTGGACCCCAACTGTCAGGAGGAATTTGAAAAAACGCTGGAATTCACCGCTGTTCAAGGCTTTCTCCTGGGCCTGCAGACCGGCGTGGGCCTGGCCCCCTATCTTCCCGAGGCCTCTTCCGCTGTGCCGGGGGCGTCCTCCCAATTCCCGCAGTAAAGTCAATTAACCTGAAAAATCGCAAGCGATTTTCCAAGCGGGCTATGACAACTGCGCGCTTTGCGCGCAGTCATTGACTATGAAATCCAAATCAAGGCCGCATCCCGCGGCCTGCCGCAGCGCACATGCGCTGTGGCACATGAAAAGTGGTTTTACCACTTTTCAAGTTATTTGATTATAAAACCGCTTTCATAGAAAAGCAGAGCCGGACAAGCGGTGGCCTTGCCACCCTGCCCCGCTCTGCCATTTTATGCTCATTCGGAGATCTCCTGCCGCACAAAGCTGCCCAGGATGCCGTTGATGAACTTCACCGTCTCCGGCGTCTCGTACTTCTTGGCGATCTCCACCGCCTCGTTGATGGCGGCGCCGTTGGGCACGTCCGGCATGTACAGGATCTCATACATGGCCACCCGCATGATGGCGGAGGCCACCAGGGGGATACGGGCAAAGTTCCAGCCCTTGGCGTATTTGGCGATATAGCCGTCCAGCTCCGCCGCGTGCCCGTTCACGCCCTTCACCAGGCGGCGGATATAGTCCGCCTGCTTGGCGTTCGGCGCCTCCCGGTAGATGTCGTCTTCCCCAGCCAGGGTGGCGAAGGTCTCCGCCGTCAGGCGTTCGTCCAGCAGCGCCTCGATGGGCTTGTCGGTAAAGCTCAGCTCATAGGAAAGATGGATCGCGATCTCCCGCGCGGTATTCCGTACCATACAGCAATTCGTCCTTTTCTCTCTCGTTCACACTTTGGCGGATCAGTCCAGGGTCACGCCGCCCACATGGATGTTGACCGCCTCCACGGCGCAGCCGGTCATGGCCTCCACAGAGGAGATGACCGCCTTTTGGGCGTTCTCCGCCACCTCGGGGATGGCATAGCCATACTTCACCGTCAGGTACAGGTCCAGCTTCAGCGCTGCGCCCGTCATGTCGATCTTCACGCCCTTGGCGCCCTTGTGGGCGTTCTTTTTGTTGTTCACCAGGTCGTTGACGCTGCCGCCCATGGCGGTCATCATCCCGGTCACGCCCTCCACCTCGCGGATCGCGCCCACGGCGATGGAAGCGATCACTTCCTCCGCGATATTGATGCTGCCGTTCTCCTCCGGCAGCGTCATGTATTCCTTGCTTTCGGCCATGATACGATTCTCCTTATTCGTTGTATCCTTGGTAAAAGATATCATCAAAATCCTTCAGGTTGTTATTTTACCATGTTATCCCGAAAATTACAACAGCTAATTTGCCGCCATGACCTTGATCCCGCTGGCGGGGTAGCCGGTCTCGGATTTGGCGATGTCCGTGATCTTCGCCACGTCGGTGCTGGTCAGCTCCCCACTGCCGGTGGAGACCACCACGCTGACGCCGTCGTCCCCCATGAAGGCCACACAGTCCTTGTACCCCTTGGCGGTGACGAGATTCTCGATCTGGGCCTCTTTCAGCGTGTAGGATGCCAGGACCTGGATGCCCTCGCTGGCCTCATTGGCGGTGGCGGCGTCCGCCCCCTCCTGTTCCGCCGCGTCCTGCAGGAGGGAGATGGCGTTGTCCCGGGCTTGCTGGCGGGTCAGGCGGGCGGAGGCGAAGTAGTCCGCGCCGGTATAGACCGCCTCCTCGTCCGTGGGCGCCCCGGTCTCCGGGTCCACGCTGTCCTGGCCGGACACCAGGGCCGCCTCTCCCAAAATCTTGGTCCCCGCCTCCTGGGCGTCCTCCAAAGCCTCCTTGCTGGAATACTTCCAGTTCAGGCCCACCGCCGCGCACACCAGCACGGCCATGGTCGCCACCACCGCGTTGCGTTTCCATCTAGTACTCATGTCTTTCCTCCTCCAAATGATCACTGCCATTTTGCCACCGTGATGCGGTCGGCGGACAGGCCGGTCAGCGCCGCCACCGCCTCCGTCACCGCCAGTTTCACATCCGCCCGGTCTCCGCCCTGGCACACCACCAGCGCCCCCCGGTACGTGGGATACAGGGTCCGGGTCACCACTGCCTCGTCTCCGCTCCCGCCATCCACCAAGACGGTCTCGGACCTGCGGGAGTAGTCCTCCGGCGACGCGGTGTCGCCGCTGTATGTCAGCTCGGTGTCCTGGGCCAGCTGCCGTTCGCCGTCGGAGTCCACCGTCAGCAGCACCTTCACCTGGCCCACACCGCTCATGGCGCCAAGAATATCCGCCATCTCCGTCTGGAGATCCCGGCCCGTCTCCGCCTGTGTCCGCTTCAGGACCGGACGGTCCGTACCGCCGTCTCCACTCGGCCACAGCAGCAGCCCGACGCCGATCAGCACCACTAAGGCCGCGTATTTGTAACGTTCCCATAGCTTTCGCACTCCTTCAATTTTCTTCATGCCAAACCTGCCTCTCCCGGGGAATGCCCAGCTCCCCCTCGATGTACGCCGCCAGCGCCTCAGAGCGGTCTCCCCGCAGGCGGACGGACACCGGCACCGGGATGCCGTCATCTCCCGTCTCCGTCTCCACCTGGGCCGTCACGGCCACGCCCAGCGTGCTCGCTTTGTCCGATATATATGCGGCTGTCCGCTCCGCTATGAGTCCCGCCAGTTCCTCTTTTTCCCCGCTGTCCAGCTCCGCACGCCGCTCCTCGATGGCGCTGGCGTAGTCGCTGAGGTCCAGCCGCAGACGGCCCAGGTCCGTCCGCAGCACCGGCTGCAGGAGGGCTGCCAACAGGATCAAGCCCCCGGTGAAGGAGGCGATTTTGCGGATGGTCCCCTCTGGGATAAAGGTCTGGGCCACCGACAGCAGCATGGTCACCACCACGATGGAGGTGAGCCACTCCCGTACCGCCCCGATCATGGCATCACCGCCGCCACGGAGGACAGCACCGAGATCAAAAGCAGCAGCGCGCAGCTCCCCGTCATGCCCAGCACCAGGCCGAAGGCGCCGCCCAGTCCGTCGATGAGCTTGCAGAGGCCCGGCGCGCCCACTGTAGCGGCCAGAAACGCCGTCAGCTTGTACAGCAGGTACTGGATGCCCAATTGCAGAAACGGGTAGGCGCAGGCCGCCAGGATCGCCAGCATCCCGAACACGCCGATGGTGTTCTTCAAAAGGCCCGCCCCGGCCAGCACCGTCTCCGCTGCCTCGGCGATGATGCTGCCCACCACCGGCACCACATTGGAGATGGCGGTCTTTGCCACCTTCACCGTGGTGCCGTCCACCGCGCCGGAGATCACTCTCGCCGCGGAGAGGTACACCGTGAACAGCAGCAGCGCCGTGGTCAGGATCCAGGTGATGAGCTTTTTCAGGCCATCCGCAATGACGCTCAACCGGTTCTCCGGCAGGCAGGCCCCGGCCGTCAAGGCCCCGATGTACAGGTACACCAGCGGCAGAAGCAGGCCGTTGATGAGATTCATCAGCAGGTCCACCAGAAACACGGTGGTCACCTGCTGAAAGGTGGCGGTGCTCACCGCGCCGGAGGCCGCCGTGGCCGCCGCCAGTGTGGGCAGCAGCGCCTTGGAGAACAGGCTCAATTCCCCGATGGTCTCCGCGCCCAGGCCGATCAGGGAATCCAGGCTCCCCGCCGTCACCAGCGTCACCGACAGTCCCCCCACCATGGGCAGGAACATGGCGGACCTGCCTCCGGCGGCCCCTTGGTAAAAACCCTCCACCGCGCCGCACAGCACCACCACCAGCAGCACCGACGCCGCGCCCCGGACCCGCTGGCGGAGGATGGCCCCCACTTGGCCGCCCATCTTTTCCAAAATGCGGCTCACGCCGCCCGCAAAGCCCTGGGCGTCTGAGGGGTCCACGTCCCGCAGCAGGTCCCCGGCGCCCTCCGGCACCGCCTCCAGCAGGTCCTGCGGCACGTCCGCCCCATGGGCCTGGACCGTTACAGCCAGCAGGACGATAATCAGACAGATCAGTTTTTTCATTGCATCAGCTCCAACAGCAGCGCCAGCACCGCCCGCAGCAGCGGCAGGGCCACCAACAGGGCACACACCGCCCCTGCCGTCTCCACCACTGCCGCCAGGGCCGACTCCCCGGCGTCCCGGCAGAGGCTTCCCCCCACCTTTACCACCAGGGCGATGCCCACTGTTTTGTACAGGGGGATAAACAGGTCGCCGGAGATGCCGCTCCGGGTCCCCAGCTCCTCCAAAAATGAGACCAGCTCCTCCATGGCTCCGGCCAGGAACAGCAGGACCACCACAGCGGTCCCCAGCGTCAACAGCAGGCTGGTCTCCGGGCTTCCCTTTTTCAGCACCAGGGCCAGCAGCGCGCCCACCACGCACAGGGCCGTCACCTGCGTGACCGTCTCCATGGCTAGAAGTGGAACAGGGTCTTGATGAGGTCAAACAGGGCGCTGATCTCCTGGACCATCATCATCAGGACCACTACCAGGCCCGCCAGCACCACCATCATGCCCTGTTCCTCCCGTCCGGAACGGATCAGCAATTGGTTCAGCACCGCCACCAGAATGCCGATGGCGGCGATCTTGAAAATCAAATCCACATCCATATCGTGTTCCTCAAATCAGCAAGATCACCAGCAGCGCGGCAGCGGAAAAGCACAGCGCCGTGGCCTGTTTTTCCTCCGAACGGCGGCTCTGTTCCGCCGCCTCCGCACTTTTTGCCAGCCCATAGATGACAATTGATATTGCTTTACAGACGCTCTCCTCGTCGCCCTGAAGGTTTTGCCCCAGGGCGGCGAGGGCCGTCTGGTCCCCCTGGGACAGGGGCAGCCGCTCCGCCGCCTCTCCCCATGCCTTGGGCAGGTCTCCGCCCCGCCGGGCGGCGTCCGCCGTCTCCCGGAAAAAGGACGCGGCCTCCCTGCCGCAGGTCTTGGAAAGGGCTTCCAGCAGCTGGGGCAGGGGCGTCCGGGCCATGCGGACCTCCTCCCCCATCCGCCGCAGCGCCGCCAGCAGGTCCAACAGCGTGTCCCGCTTCCGCCTGCGCTCCGCCCGCTGCATCCACCAAATCAGCGCGCCGCCGGAAAAAACACAAACACTCCCCATCAGCTTGATCATGGCAGCTCCTCCACTTCATAGGCCCGTCCAGTTTCCGTCCGGACGATGCGCACCGCCAGGCGGAATACCCGGTCCTCCAACAGCTGCCGGTACAAGGGTTTTTGTTCCAGCTCCGCGACGTCCGCGGCGTGGATTGTGGCCAGCAGTCCCACGCCGCAGCCGGAGGCCATGGCGGCGGCCCGCAGGTCCTCCCGGACCGTGATCTCGTCCACGGCGATGATCTGGGGATTCATGGCCCGCAGGACCATGGGGATGCCCAGGGCCTTGGGGCAGGCATCCAGCACATCGGTGTGTGGGCCCACGTCCATCTGTGGCTCGCCCCGGTACATCACCGCCACCTCTCCCCGCTCGTCGATGAGGGAGATCCGCTGGGGCCCATGTTCCGCCGTCCCCTCCGACAGCCGCCGCACCAGGTCCCGCAGCAGCGTGGTTTTGCCGCCTCCCGGCGGCGAGAGGATCAGGGTGCTGGCAAAAGCTCCATTTCGGAAAAGCCGGTCCGCCAGAGTGTCAGCGATGCCCTTCTGCTCCCGGGCGATGCGGATCACCGCCGAGGAGAAGCTCTTCAGGTTCGTGTTGGTGCCGTCTTTCATCACCGCCGTGCCGCACAGCCCCACCCGAAAGCCGCCCCGGACAGGCAAAAAGCCCTCCCGCAGCGTCTCCGCCGCCGCATAGCGGGAAAATTCCGTGGCCAAGTCACACAGGGTCTCCAGTTCCTCCGGTTCCACAACGGCGTCCAGCGGCACCTCTCCCGTGGGCAGCAGGACGGTCATGGGCCGTCCCGCCCGGAGCCGGAATTCCTCCGCTTCGGCCCGCTGTTCCTCCGGCAGGGCCAGCGCCAGTTTTCGCAGGCGGTTCGGCAGAATGGCCGCTGCGTCCTCATAGCGCAGGATGTTCAAATTCTTCTGCAAGGGTCCTCCCCCTTTCTTTTGTTACTCCACTCTATGACGGCTCGTCCATGGGTATGCCTAAAATTTGGATGGAACCAGCCCGCAGACGGAATACAGGGGCGCACGCCTTTTGGGCAAAAAGAAAAGGCTGGCACAGCCAGCCTTTTCCCTGATTCACTTGCCGCAGGCGCAGCAGCACTTGGCGTCCTCGTAATTGTCCGGCATCCGGACCGTGTTGGGCGGGAAGAATTCCCCCACCGGGAAGGAGATGTTCCGGAAGATGCAGCAGGGGTCCTCCTTGTCGCTGCCGCAGGAGCACTCCTTGTCGGGCATGCAGTAATCGTACACCGGCACCAGCAGCTGGGAGTCCCGCTCCAGGCGCACGATGGAGAACTGGCCCAGGGTGACATAGATCCGGCGGTTGTCGTCGCCGCTGGAGAGCTCGCCGCCGAAGCAGCTGTTGACAAAGGCCGGGACCTCGCACAGATCGCAGTCGCAGTCCCGCTTGCCGCAGCAGTCCATGACCCGGGCGTCCAGCACGATGGGGTCCACGGCCTCCACCACGGCGATGGGGGCGTTGGCCCGCTTCATCATCTGCATGTCAGGCTCACCCACCCGCAGCTCGGAGGAGAAGATCTTGGCGTTCCCCTCGCTGCCAAACAGAATGGCCCGCTTGTCGAACACGCACAGGCCCTCCACGGTGACGGGAACAGGGCAGCTCAGATAGGCCTGAAGGGTCACGGAATAGAAAAAGCGCATATCCACGGTGTAGAAGCCCCGGTTGAAGCTGACGGGCTCCACATCCACGTACACATACAGCAGCTTGGCGCTGCCGCCCTTGACGGACAGGGCGCGGTTGATGGTATCCACACACTGCATTTTCGGATAGAAGCGCAGGTCCTCAATGCAGTCTTTATCACGGCAGGAATCGTAGATCTTCCTGGTATGGATGCAAACCGCCTCACGGATGCCGCTGGCGTCCTCGATGGGACCGGGCATGACTTTATCGGGCATTGCAATACCTCCTAAATAAGTAGCTGGTGAAAGGCCGAGACCTTTCAATCCAGTGTATGCGCCAAGCGGCAGGAGGTGTGAAAAACAGCGGGCCATATGGCCCGCTGTTTTATATCCTATAGATATAGTCAGTTAGGAGAAAAATCGCAAGCGATTTTTCAAGCGGGCTATGCCCGCTGCGCGCAAAGTGCGCAGTAATTGACTATGAAATCTAAATCAAGGCCGCATCCCGCGGCCTGTCACAGCGCACATGCGCTGTGACACTTGAAAAGTGAATGTATCACTTTTCAAGTGATTTGATGATAGGTCAGCACACTGGTCTTGGGACTCATGATGCAGACATAGCTGGTCCCCTGCCCCAGGGTCAGCGGCGTACCGTTTTCCAGCTTATAGACGAATTGGCTGTTCCGGTCCGCCTTACTCCACTGGATAGGCACGGCCCTGCCGCCGCAGAAATAGGTCCCCTTGCCGCTGCCGGTGAGCTTCACGTTCAGCCGTCCCGCCGCATCGCCGGGAATCAGGGAGATGGCCGTCTCCAGCACCAGGACATTGGTGACGCCCACCTGTTCCCCGGAGTTTCCGTCCACATATTCTTTGCCGTACTGCCCCACCAGATATTTCCCAGTGGCGGCGTCATAGTCAAAGGTGCCTGTCTTGTAGTTGGAGAACTTCAGCGTCACGTGCTCCGCCCCGGCCCCTCCGGCGGGCGTGCCGTCCTCCGCGAAGGACTGTGTGTATGTATAGCCGTCCCGGTGTTCCGTGCGGAAATGGCCGGCGTTCAGGTACTCCTGGATCTTCTCTCCGGAGGTCACCAGCGTATGCTCATAGTCCATGGTCTTTCGCCGCTCCTGGTCCCGCCAGAAGATCTTGGCGTCGGAGCCACCGTTGACGCCGTCCATGTTGTCCACGCCCCAGGCGGGGATATCCCGGTAGGCGCCCGGACTGCCGCCCGCATGAACATACAGGGCGTCATGTCCCAGGGCCAGCTCCAAATAATAGGACCGGGCGGAGCGGATGCTGCCCAAGGTCCCAACACCCTCCAGCGTCTGGTACACGCCCAGCATCCGGGTGATGCCGCCCTCGGCGGGGACCTCGTAGATGATATCCGCCTGGCTGACGCCCAGCTGGGGCTGCGCCGCCTTCAGGTTGTTGAACATCACCGCCACCGGGCGGTTTTTCTCGTACTTTGGCTCCATGGGCAGGCCCGTCAGCGGATCGGTGCCTGCGGGGACGTAGGGCTCAGGCTCCGGCTCCGGTTCCTGAATGGGTTCCTCGATGGGCTCCGGCTCCACCGCAGGTTCCACAGGCTCCTCCCGCTTGCCGCATCCGGCCAGTCCCAACAGCATGACCGCCGCCAGCAGCAGCGCCAACATCCGATTTTTCATTCCGCCGCCTCCTGTATGATGGTTAACCACATGATACCAGCGGAAGCCGGAAGCGTCAAGGCAAATTCCGACGGTTTTCGACGGTATCTCACATTTCTCTTTGATACCTGGCCATCAGACAGAGTTCCAAAACACACTTCATCAAAAAGGCCCCCACGGCCAGCAGCGTGACCCACAGGGGCGCCCCCAGTCCGATGGACAGCCATGCTCCGGCCATCAGCGCCCACTGCAGCACCTCGCCCGAGACGGCCTGTGCCCGGCGACGGATGGCAATATTCCGCTCGTCGCCGGCCTCGATCTCCGCCATGCGCATCTTTTTGGGCTCTTTCTCCTCCCAGCGGCGCATCCGCCAATTGGAAAAGCCAAAGCCAAGCAAACCTGCGCCCGCGCCTGTCAGCATACCGCCGGCGGTGCGGGGCAGCGTTTCCTCCATCAGTAAGCTCACGCCCATCATCACAGCGCCCAATATCCACAAGACCAGATAGAATTTCGTCTTTGTTCTCATGTTTTGTCCTCCTCGTAAATGAAAATGTCCTCGATCGGCAGTTCAAAATACCGGGCGATCTTAAACGCCAGCAGGATCGACGGGTTATACCGCCCATTTTCCAGGGATCCGATGGTCTGCCGGGAGACCTCCAGCGCCTCTGCCAGCTCCTCCTGCTTGATCCCCATGGCTTTTCGCAGCTCCTCCAAGCGGTTCTTCAATCTATCACGCTCCATTCCACTTCATGTAAAGTATACTTTCCATAGCAGGATGATAACACAGTCGCGCAACAATGTCAAGCGTACTTTCCATTTTATTTGGAAAGCGGCCTTTTTTCCATTTCGCTCTGTACAAACGGCCACCAGATGCGGTATACTATACTTAAATACGAAACAACATCTGGAGGTGGTCGCACATGGCGGGCCGCGGTTTTATCCATGACAAGCTGGAGATCAAATTTCTCATTCTCTACATCACCGCCCGGGTCATCGAGCCGATCCCCTTTGACACGGTGCTGGATCTGACGATGTGCGATGACGCCATCGACTATTTCGACTTCTCCGAGTGTTTGGCGGACCTGGTAAAGACGGAGCATCTGACCCTCTCCGAGGATGGCTTCTACGCCATCACGGAAAAGGGCCTGCGGAACAGCGGCATCTGCGAGTCCAGCCTCCCCTACTCTGTGCGTTTGCGGTGCGACAAAAACCTGACCGCCTGCAACCGCAAGCTCCGCCGGAAGAGTCAGGTCCGGGCCACCACGGAGAAACGGCCCAACGGCACCTACACCGTGAACCTGTGCCTGGACGACGACATGGGCAGCGTCATCGACCTGAAGCTTATGATGGTGCGGGAGGATATGGCAAAGGTGCTGATGGAGCGCTTCCGCAGATCCCCGGAAAAGCTGTACACCCAGATCATGAACCTGCTCCTCAGCGACGAGGAGGAATCCTCTTAAATCATGGTGCAGTCATGACCACCCGTAAAACGGGTGGCATGCACCACCCCTATAAGGGGTTTTTACTGGCTGAGCCTCAAGGCTCACGAATTGTATTAACTACTGCATTCTGTGCCCCACTGCCAATAAGATTGGCGGTGGGGTGCAGTTGTTAGCGCCGGGCGAAAATCGCCATTCCGGGCCGGGCGAAAATCGCCAATTTTGGCCGGATGAAAATCGCCAAT
>NZ_CANRMB010000039.1 GCF_947631635.1 uncultured Dysosmobacter sp. | reverse complement strand
ACCTCGAAACCGCCTTTGACCGTCTTTTTTCATTTAGAAAAGTACGATTTCATCATCCTCAAAAATTATAGCCCTCCGGGGCCAGTTCAATAGCGGTGACGGTTTCCCCGAAGGTAGATGCCCAGGCGTCAAAATTGAGCAGGCCGTGTTCTTCCAGGGTGTGGTACTGCAAATACTTTTGCATGGTATACATCTCCACCATGGTGTTGGAGATGGGGGTGCCTGTGGCGAACACAACGCCCCGGCCCCCGGTCAGCTCATCCAGATAGCGGCATTTCATATAGAGGTCGCTGGACTTCTGTGCCTCCGTCTGGCTGATGCCGCCCACATTCCGCATTTTGGAAAAGGCGGCGAGGTTTTTGTAGTAGTGTGCTTCATCGACAAAGAGGCGGTCAATGCCCAGTTCTTCAAATGTGACCACATCATCCTTACGGCTCTGATCGTTCAACTTTGCTAACTTGGCGTCAATGGACTTTTTTGTGCGCTCCATCTGCTTGATGGAGAATCGTTCCCCGTGGTTGGCTTTCAGTTCCGCGATGCCGTTCAGGACCTCACTCCGCTGCTGTTCCAGAAGATACCGCTGGCGCTCCACACTCACCGGGATTTTCTCAAACTGGCTGTGTCCGATAATGATGGCGTCATAGTCGCCGGTGGCGATCCTGCCGCAGAACCGCTTGCGGTTCTTGGTTTCAAAGTCCTTCCTGGTCGCCACCAGAATATTGGCAGAGGGGTAGAGCTGCAAATACTCGGACGCCCACTGTTCTGTCAGGTGGTTGGGGACGACGAACAGGCTCTTTTGGCACAGGCCCAACCGCTTGCTCTCCTGCGCCGCCGCCACCATTTCAAAGGTCTTGCCCGCGCCCACCACATGGGCCAGCAGGGTGTTCCCGCCGTAGAGGATGTGGGCGATGGCGTTCACCTGATGGGGCCGCAGGGTGATCTCCGGGTTGATGCCCACAAAGTTCAGGTGGCTCCCATCGTACTCGCGGGGCCGTATGCTGTTGAATTTGTCGTTGTAGAGCCGTGTCAGCCGCTCCCGGCGCTGGGGGTCCTTCCAAATCCAGTCCTGGAACACCTGCTTGATAAGTTCCTGCTTGCCCTGGGCAATGGCCGTTTCCTTTTTGTTCAGGACAGGAATGCGGTTGCCATGATGGTCTGTTTCGTAATCATAAATACGCACATCCCGCAGGTTCAGCGTTTCCTCTATGATTTGATAGCCATTGATGCGCTTAGTGCCGTAGGTGTTATGGGCCTTGATGTTGCCCTTATCGTAGGATTTGCCCTCAACATTCCATTCGCCGGTGTACTGGAAATAGTGGACATGGATATTCCATCGGCTGCGGTTGGAGGTACTGAACAGTTCAAACATGAACTGTTCCACAATCTTGGGTGGAAGCCATGTAGCGCCCAGCCGCACAGCGATCTCACTGGCGGTCAGGTCCACCGGCTGTACCCGTTCCAATGCCTGGACATGGGCGGCGTAGTCCTCCGGGTACTGTTCGGCGCTCCGTTTTGCCCATTCCAACTTCTCCCGCACATTGCCTGAGAGGTATTCATCGGCGGTGAGGTACTTTTCCCCGTCACTGCCGCCATGCCCGTGCATGGGGTTCAGAAAAATCACGCCGGTCAGATCAGCGTAGATCTCCTGCTCGGTCTTGCCGGTCAGCTCCACCATATAGTCCATGTCCACCTTTGCCTTTTCAGCCAGTGACACGGCCAGGGCCTCGGACGCGGTATCCACATGGGTGATCGTGACCCTCTGCTTGATGGTGCGCTTGGTGAACATATCCGCCTTGCGGACAAAGTTGCGCTCGTCGTCCAGCACCTCCAGAGAGGTCAAGAGGAAGTAGGCGCTGTCTATGCTGAACGCGGAGCTGTTGGCGCGGGAGTTGATCCGCCCGTACTTGTCCACAAAGGCATCGTAGAGGGTGTTCAGCTTCCACTGCTGGGCCTGAATGTCCTGGTCGGGCCAGTCCTCGGTCTGGTACTCAATGAGCGTCCGCACACAGTCCCGTATGCCGATCAGCCCCTTGATGCGGTTGGCCGCCGTCACGGACACCTCCACCGGGTTCATGCGGCTGTTCTCCCGGTAGTACACCTTGCCGTCCACGATAGTATAACTGAAATTCCGCACCTCCGGGTCCGCGGGGATGGATGTGTCCTCGCCCTTGGTTTCCGGGTCGTCCATGACATACTCGGTGACGGAGCCTTGGATACTCTGAATGGCAACGGCAAGTTGGTCCCCCAGGTCCCGCCCCTCAATGGGCAGGCAGGCGGTTTCCGGCCCATAGGGGCCGCTGACCTCCCGCATTTCGCCCATGACCATCTCCGGGTGGTCGATAAAATACTGGTTCATTTTCAGCCCGTTGGCGTCGGTGTTCAGGTGTACCCAATCCGGTTCCTCGCTGGAGAGAGCGTCCCGCTTCTGTAAAAACAGGATGTCGCTGGTCACTTCCGTGCCCGCGGCATCCTTGAAGGTGTTGTTGGGCAGGCGGATGGCCCCCAGCAGGTCGGCGCGCCGGGAAATGTACTTCCGCACAGTGGGGGTATCCTTGTCCATCGTACCCTTGCTGGTGACAAAGGCGATGATCCCGCCCGGCCTGACCTTATCCAGTGTCCGAGCAAAGAAGTAGTCGTGAATGAGAAAATTGTATCGGTCATACCGCTTGTCGATCACCTTGAAGGAACCGAAGGGCACATTCCCGATGGCGGCGTCAAAAAAACTGTCCGGGAGGTCTGTTTTCTCAAACCCCTGGACAGCAATGGACGATTGTTGATAAAGCTGCTGAGCGATGCGGCCGGAGATACTGTCCAGCTCCACGCCGTAGAGTTTGGAGTCTGCCAGGGCCTCCGGTCGCATACCGATAAAGTTGCCGATGCCACAAGACGGCTCCAAGATGTTCCCGGTCTGGAAGCCCATGCTTGTGAGCGCCTGATAGATGGATCGGATGACCACGGGCGGGGTGTAAAAGGCCGTCAGGGTGGACTCCCTGGCTGCGGCGTACTCGTCCTCGGTCAACAGGGCTTTCAGCTCGGCATACTTGCTGTGGCGCTCGTCAAAGCAGTCGGCCAAACCGCCCCAGCCCACATACCGCGCCAACACCTCCTGCTCCTCCGGGGTGGCAAGCCGGTCCTCAGCCTCCAGCCTTTTCAGCAGGCGGATGGCCCGGACATTGTTGTTGAACCGCTCTCCCGGCGTTCCCGTGCCGATGGCGTCATCGGTGATGTGGTACTCATGCCGGTCTGCATTAGGGACTTCAGGATGGAGGACAAAGGGGGACACCTTGGCCCTGCGCTGGGGCTGGGGCGGGGCCAGTGGCGGCTCCTTACCACTCTGGTCGTGCCCATCCACTGAACTTTCCACGCCCTTTTCCGGTCCCGCTGTCTTTTCAGCCGGTCCCATCAGACGCCGAATGACGGAAATATGCTCCACACGCTCTATGGGGAAGCCCGCAGCCCCCTCAAAGGTGAGGTCACGCAGAGAGGCCCGGCCATTCTCGTCAACCTTTTCTACAAGAAACCGCCGGCCCTCCAGCGTCACCTCTTTGCCGTTCAGGTCACGGTCCGCAGCAGCCGTTTCCGTATCCTCCCGCGGGGGCAGAGGTTGTTCCTCTTTTGCGGCGGGGGGTTCCGGTGTAGGGAAATCCCCGATCACGCGGAGCCACTTCTTCTCCAGCAGGTCGTAGACAGCCGCGCCCTCATAGGCAAAGCCGTCTGGCTCCATCGTGCCTTCCAGATAGCCCCGTGCCGCCTGTTCCGCTTCCTCCGGCGTTGCGTATTCCAGCTTCTCGTCCATGCCGTTTTCCAGGTGGTGGTAGACCACCACCTGATACCGGTGCTCCGCTTCGTCCCGGTCCGCCGGGGCATGGGCGGGCGGTTTCTCCCGTGCCTGGACCTTTTGGGCCAGAGGGCGGTCCGCGTAAAGCTGGTTCTCCGCCTCCTCCAGTGTGGAAAAGCTCCCGGTCGTGGGCGTCACCCTACCGGAAATGAAGCCGTACTGATTGCAGAAGGTCCCGTTCGGTTCCTGAAAGATCACAAGATGCTCGTCGCCGGACCAATATTCCGCGGCCTGCCGGTATGCGAGGTCCTGGGCGGCGATGGGGCCTTTTTTTGCCTGGGGACGATGGATATAAAGTGCTGCTTCGGCCTGCTCAAAGGTATCAAAGCCGCCCGCCGTCGCATACACCGTGTTATCCTGATCGTCATAGCAGTATTGGACATAATACTGGCCGTTGGGGTACTGCCGGATCAGGATGGTTTCGCCCTCCCCATAATACTGGGCGAGGGTTTTTACATGCTTCAACTGGCGGGCGTACTCCTCCGCCTGCCACCGGCTGGTAAATTCCTCACTGACGCCCTCATCATCCACATAAATCTCATCTCGAATGTTGTCCCACACAGCGTAGCCGTTCTCAGTTTCGATGGGGGAAAAGCGTTCATCAGACTGTGGCGCACGGGCGGAAGCCTGTTCCGCATCGGCCATGACCCGCTGAATAAAGGGGGCGGCATTCCGCTTATCCGGGTCAATGACTTTTCCATCCACAATGCCTCTTTCTGCGAGGGTTCTGCGGATGGCGGCGGGATCTATCTCCGGGAAAGGATCATCCTCTGTCTGCTGCACTTCCGTCTGCTTTTTCTGTGTCTGCTGTTTGTTGTACTCCTCCTCCGCGAAGGCCACCATCTCGTCAAAATCCAGGTTGGCGAGAAATTCATTCAGGTCACGGAAGCCGGCGCATTGGATGGATGTTGCTTCCGCACCGTCCACCAGATAGGACAGGCGGAAGGATACCAGATCGGCGCTGATCTCCACGGTGTGGGCGCTGTCGCTGGTGGAGCTGAACGCCAGGGGGACATGAGAGAGGGCGGAGAAATCGGCCTCCTGCTCAAAGACTTCCATGCAGTAGGCGTTGATGAGCCATTTTGCCCGCTCCAACTGCGCCTGCGCCATGTCAATGACCTCAAAGCCCTGGGGCGGCGGGTCCAACTCGGCAAGGAAGTCCTGGGAGATGGTCTGGCCCTGGCCGTCCCGGTAGAGGACGATCTGCATGGGCGCGCCGACATGGTTTTCTTCCTTGATTGCCGCCACAAATTCCTCTGCGCCGGTGTACTCCACGCTCTCGCCCACGCTGCCGTTCGTGCCCAGGAAGTCAATCCGGCCCACGGGCAGCGGGGCGTCCAGCGGTTCCCCGGCGTCCGGTTCTCCGACGTCAGCCACGGATGCCGCATCCTCCGCCACCTGAAGCAGTTTGTCGTTCAGCGGGTTCTCCGCCAGCAGGCGGTCAAATTCCTCACGGGGCAGTTCCTTATTGAAAATAGGAAAGGTCGGGTCATAGAGCCGGGCGGTCTGCTCGTCATAGGCCAGCAGCTCATACTCCTGCGCCCCCAGGTACACCGTGTCGCCCAGAGTAAGGCGGTATTCCTTTTTCGGCGGGTTCAACTCGTCATAGCTGGGGTCCAGCAGCGCGGCAAGGGGGCCGTCCAGTGCGGCAAGCATAGCCTCACAGCGTCCCGCCAGCTGCGGAGCTGCCTCCATGATGGTCCGCAAGGCATCCTGCATCATGGGGAGGATGAAGTCGCCCTCTCCGGTGCGGGCATACATTTTTTTGTCACCATTCAGAAACGCGGTAGCACAGGACACCAGATACCAGCGGTCCGGGGTTTTGTCCGTAATTTTGCTCTCCGACACAAACGCTTTATAATCACAGACAATGCCGTAAAAATCATCGTGGATTTTACTGCGGGCCTCTCGAACTGCCGTCTGCTCCCGGTAAGCGGCGTACTGCTCCTGTTCCGCCCGGTTCAGGTAGCGTCCAGCGGCGATTAGTTCCCCAATACGCTTCTCCGCCTTGGCCCAAGTCAGCAGGAATTTCCCGTCAGGGTCGCCGTAGTCGCGGGAGATGGTGATGCCCTTGCTGTCGTGGTCTGCCCTAAAGCCGCTGTTGGGGATAGCGTTGGAATAGGAGCCTATGCCGTATTCCGCTTTCAGGAATTTGGCATTTTCCTGTCTGCTTTCCTGCTTCTGATACTGGTCATAGATGCGGAGTTTGGACGGTGAGTACCTTCCGCACAGAACATAGTCAATGGCCTCCTGGGGGATGGGTAAGGCCGGAGCCTGTTCCGCTCCGGTCTGTTCGATAAAAGCGATCTGCTCCGCTTCGCTGGGCAGGGGCCGTTCCTCCGGGTCGAGCCACTGGTCCAGCAGGATCATCCCCTGAATGGCGTCGGCAACATGGGGCCAGCGCAGGAAGTCCTCTTTCTCGCGGGAGAGATACGCCCCGCGCCAGAGGTCCAGCACATCGTCCCATGCCCGATACCCGGCCCGCTGGCCATTGCTCAAAATTTTCTCCACATAGGTGTTGTTGAAGAAGCCCTTAATGAAATCGCCGCGCTCTTTTCTGTCCTCATGGGCTTCAAAGAACGCGGCGATCTCGATCCTATGGTCTTTTAGGGCGTCGCTGACGCGGAGTAATTCCTGTTTCTCGCTGTCCTCATGATAGTAAGGGATGTCCGTGTGGGCGTCAAAGTCGTGGTGGCTGCTTTGAAGTCCGGTAGTACCGGATGTCCCGTCAACAGGGGCCTGCGGAAGTTCTTCCCCGGCGATCAGCGGGCCGCTTATGCGTCCGCGTAGACCAGCTCCGTCAGCGCCACTTCCTCCGCTGCTGCCCGGATGTTGTTCATCAGGCCCACCCACTTCATCTGATCGCTGGCTTTCAGCTCCTCCGTCACGCCCTGCTCCCGCGCCATCCGCGCCGTCAGCTGCTCCACCATCTCCGTGGCCTGCCGGTCGATCTTCTCCAGATGGGCATTCAGCCTGCCGCTGAGGAGCATCCCCGTGTAGTAGGCGTTCCTGTGGGTCTGAAGGTAGCTGCGCCGCAGCATCCCATATTTTCCGACCTTCGGGGCCTCCGGCGCTTCCAGGTTGGGCAGGTGGTAGTCGCCTTCCGTCCGATATGTCAGTTCCATGTTCAACGCTCCTTTTCTGATTTATCCTGCCACCATGATACTGCCTGTCAGAATTTCCGTCAAATGTGCGATTTTCCCTTTGCTCCGCCCGGCACAGGCTCAAAACCGTAGTGGCGATCTCCCGCAGGGGCATTTCCGCAATATCGCTCACCGCGCCGCCCAGGATGGACAGGGTTTCCGGGGTGTCAAAGTCATAGACATGGGCGAAATCCTCGCCGCTGAAATAGTCCATGGGGTCGATGCCGCACCGGGTCAGCATGATAAAAGCCACGCTGCTCTCCACCAGGCCCTTAAACCATGCTTCGGTACTGAGGTCATCCAGTTCTTCCAGCAGGCTGCCCTCTTTGATGCCCCGCAGCTCCGTGAGGTAGTCGCTAAAGTTGTCCTCCACGATGACCTTCGCCGTTTCCAGAAGGCAGGCGGCAAGACCAGAGCGGTCCGGGAACTCGCCATAGCTGTTCTCCAGAGCCTCGATCACCGCGTCCTCATACCGTGGCTCCATCTTCCAGATGGGGATGGTGCGCCCCTGGCGGCTGTTGGTATCAGACATATCAAAGACATACCGCAGCTTATAGCCCCGGTCTGTATCCACCAGCAGGGCGATCCCCCTGGTGCCCTGGTTGACATAGCGGCCATGCTTGTTCCAGAAGTCGATCTGGGCGCAGGCGGTGGCGTCCGGCTTCTGTGCGTAGATCAAAAGCTGGTCACGGAAATTGTACTTGAAGTTGTGGGCGGCGGTGGTCAGGAACGCCATATAGTTCCCGCTGTTGGCGGAAATTTCGCGGGTCTTTTGCGCCGCAAGCTCTACAATGGAGTCCAGTTTTTTCGCCACGCTCTATCCCTCCGTTTCTTCATAAGATTGCAGCAGGCCCTTTGCTGCCGCGGCGATTTTGGAGATGCGCCCGGTGAGCTGGGCGACGGTGGCCCTGACCTCTAATCGCCGCGCCGCGTAGAAGTAACCTGCATCGGCGCTGCAAATGGGGTGGCCGTCACAGCGCAGGCGGTTGACCGCCCGCCGCAGCTCCGTCCCGCCGACATGAAACGCGGCCTCCAGTTCCTTGCTGGAAGCCGCGTTCTCCTGTCCCTTGTGGTATTTCTTCAGGTACGCGCACAGGGCCTCATCAATGGATACGCCCTTCATCGGGCCTCGCCTCTGTCCTGGCGGCGGGACTGGATGGGCCGGCCACGCTTATTGTATCGGCTCGGGTCGGCGGCAGGGGATGTCCAGCCCTGGGTCGCCCCGGCCAGCATTGCCGCCGCCTGCGCTCTGGTCACGCCCATATCGCCGTTGAGTACATCTGCTGTCTGCTGGGGCGTTTTCCCTTTGAAATGGGCCAGGGGAGACACCTGATACCCCGGCTTGTACCGCTCTATGGCGATCAGCTCACCCGATGACGGCTGGACGGTAAAGCACTTTTCCGGCAGGGGCGGCGTCAGAGGGATCACCTCGTTGTGGCACCGCTCCATCTGCTCGGCAAACTGGCAGATGTGAAACAGGCTGTCCCAGCCGTTGCCTACCTCCACATGGCAGTCATCAATATAGCGGCAGGTCCGGTCGATGGGCGCACAGCCCTCCCGGAGAATACGGATTTGCCCGCCGTCCGGGATGCGGAACAACTCCTTGTAGTGCGGGTCGATGAACCGGATGCCCTTTTCAGCCTGTTCCATGTGCCGGTCCAGCCAGTCGCGGCGGTAGCAGTAGAGAAACAGATTTTCCTCCCCCTTGTAGGGGTGCAGCCGGATCAGATAGGCATACTGTGCTGTGTCCGCTCGGAAGCCGAACGCAAAGCCGCTATCGTAGCCGCTCTCCTGGTGTCCCCGGCAGAAATCCCGCATGGCGTCACGGCTTTTCAGAAACCCGTCGTACTGCTCGTCCCCCACCAGGGCCTCCAGGACCTCCTCAAACTCCTGCTGAAAGTCCTCGGTGTCCAGATTTTCCCGGTGGCTGGTCCACTTGGGAAAGAAGCCCTTGCCATCCTCACCCATATCCGCTCGAAGGTGCCCGATACTCCCAGTCTGGCCCTCAATCTGTGTGCTTTGTCTGGCAATATAAAGCCGCTCCGCTGGAGTAGCGGCGTGAAAAGTTAATTCCATACGATCACGCTCCTTGTCAACAAGAAGGCGGCCACCAACTTCCTGCTGATAGCCGCTTTCTCTATATACGATATTGATAGACCTTCTACCGGGCGTCGCCCCGGTCGTGGCGCTTGGGTTTGATGGGCTGGCCCTGCTCATCATAGTTTTTCGGGTCGGCGGCTGGCACCTCCCAGCCGAACAGGGAGCCGGCCAGCATCGCCGCCGTCTGTGCTTTGGTCACGCCGCCGCGCTCGTTACACTCACTTGCGACCTCCAGAGCCTCCGCCCGGTCATGGCCATACTTGTCTGTACGGTAATAGCCGCTCTCGCCCTTTTTGACAATAATGATTTCATCACTGCTGGGCAGCACAGCATAACACTTGTCCGGCAGAGTGGAACGCATGGGGATCACCATGCCGCCTGTTTGCTCCAGCCGCTCCGCAAACTCCCGGATAGAATAAACGGTGCTGCCCCACTCGTGGGACAGTTCCATGTGGCCGGCGTCGATATAGCGGGCGGTGCGGTCACGGGTGCCATCTCCGCCTGTGATAATGCGGATCTGCTCCCCATCCGACACCCTGAATTTCTCTTTGCCGTCCGTGGTGACAAAGCGGATGCCTTTTTCGGCTTCCTTCATGTGCCGCTCCAGCAGGTCCCGGCGGTAAGCATAGATATATGCGTTATCCAGCAGCTCGGATGGCGTACAACGGAGTAGATAAGCATGGTAGCCGGCATCAACGCGGAACAGATATTCGGGGCTTTGTATGATGCGGCTTTCCTGGTTGTTCAGGCAGTAGGCAATCATCGCGGGGATATTCTTCAGCACAGGGCCATATCGCTGGTCTGATCGGAGCATTTCAATCATGGCATCGAGTTCCACCGAGAACTCCGGTGTTTTCCATGCGGGGTCCCAAATGTCCCAATGGCTGTAAAACGCCGTGCCGCTATCGTCCAATTCAGCAACTAAGATACCCGGACTTCCGCACCGCTCCATGATCGGAATACACTGCCGCTTGGCGTATAGTCGTTCCGTGGGTGTCGCAGGCCGCAAAGTCAGCTCCACTATCGCTCACGCTCCTTTACCTTCGGCTGCTGTGCAGGCTGTATCAGTCCGGCCTCATGCGCCCGCCAGTAGTTGGGATGGCATACTCGGATGGTATCATCAATACATTTGCTGTATTCTCCGGGGCCGAAGTATTCATTGACCGGCGCGGTGTAAAGCCCCCGGTCCATCAGCTCCCGGAGGACGATCTGCGCGTCGCTGTCCTCCTCAAAGCACAGATAGCCGCCTTCCCAGAACCCGTACCGCTGGGCGGCAGGTGATAAATTCCCGGCCACAAATTCCCGCGCCACCATGATCCCGCCGTGGCTGGCTGTGGAAACATCAAAGAAACCGGGGCAGAGGGTCTTGCGGGTCTGGATAAGCCCCCAGGGGGAATAGGCCGGCTCATAGCTCATTCCCGCTCACGCTCCTTCCCCGATTTCTCCGGCTGTTCGCCGGAGCGTTCCTGCTTTGTCATCTGGTACTCCAGTTCCGCCCCGGCCCGTTCCAGAAGGTCCTTTTTAGCGGCCAGGAGATCGGAGTGATAATGGCCCCAGTAGTAGTAATCACTTCCCTGACAGGCCCATGTCACAAACATGGACCGTTCCGCTATGCTCACACCCAGCACGAACTCGGTGGTCCCGATGTGGATGGAGTCGGTGATAAGATAGCCGGCGTTCATACGGTGGCCCATATCAGCGGCCCTCCCTGTCACGAGAGTTTCGTTCCTTTTCAGCCTGTCGCAGCTCCAGGTAATGCTTTGCCCATTTGGGCAGGTCCTCCGGGGCGATGACGCCGAGAATGTCGCTGCGCTCAAACCGCGCCCTCTGCCCGGAATACAGCTCTGTGCAGTAACAGGCAGAGCCGCGGCTGTTGGGGTATGCGCCGGAGCCGCTGGTACACAACTGGAGCTGGCAGGTGGCGTGGCGGTATTCCCGGCGCAGCACCTCCGGGCGGATCACCACGACTTTGCCCCGGATGTCCTCCTGGTAACTGACCTGTTCACAGTCCTCGGCGGTGATGGCCGAATTGGGGATGCCCTGAATTTTCGGGCCGTTCAAGGCGATACGGGTCTTTTCCGCCTGTTCCGCCACACGCTCCCCAAACAGCTTTACCAGTTCCGGGTAGTCATCGCTGACCATGACCTCGGTATAGTTTGCGAATATCTCATGCTGCTGGCAGAACGCGCATACATACCGCTCATCCTCCGGCGCTGATGGGTTTTCCCCCAGCACGATCTCCCGGTCGCCAATGTGAAGCGCATGGATGATCTCATAGTTCCCGGCCATACGCTTTTCCTGATCTATGTCCATTTGAAGTCCTCCTTCCCAAAATTTACGCCGCTCTTCTCTGGCAATCAAATAGTTGCGGAATAACTCCCAGCCCATGCCCTCCGGCTGTGTTTCCCTGTTCGGAGTCTGCACGATACTCCAATGGGTACAGGGCGAACCGCCCATCAGAAGTTTCGTTTGTATCAGACCCCCTTAAGTAAACAGCGGCCTCCAGTTTATTCACTGAAAGCCGCTGTTGCGCATGTGGTTTCAACTGTTCTTTTACCGGGTATCAGATAGACTCCTTTTCAGAGCGCGTTCCCGCTGAATGACCTGCAAGCGGTCCTTTGCCCACTGCGGTAGACACTCCGGCCTGACCTCGCCTAAAATATCACCACGTTTCCACTGGCTAGCCCTGCGGCCTGTGAATACGTTGATACCATAGACCGCAGTGCCGCGGGGGTTGCTCCGTGCCCCGCTTTCTCCTGTCACTAAAATCAACTGGCAGTCCGCTCTTTGATATTCATAGCGCAGGGAAGCCGGGTTGATCGCCACTACCTTATTGGCGATGTCATCGCCGTCCAGCAGCGGGAAACAATGCTCACGGCCCAGCATATCCAGCGGGATGTGGAGGGTATTACGCTGGGCCTGAACTGCCGCTATCTGCCCTTTCAGCCTGTCTGCGTAAAGCTCCATGATCTCCAGATACTCGCTGCTGCTCATGACCTCGGAATAATACTCAGCAATATCATCCTGTGTGCAGAAGCAGCACATAAACTCCAGCTCCGGGCTGACGCCCACTACAAGCTCCCGCGCCCCGATCTGAATCGAGTGGATGATCTCAAAGTTCTTGATCATTCGTTTTTTATCCATCATCCCCGTCACCTCTCCCGGTCACGACGCGGCCCATGCTTTTTGGGGATGGACTTTTTCTCCTGCTCTTTCACATGATCCGCCAGGGATTTGGCGGGCTTATCGTCAAAGGCAATCAGGATGTTTTGCGGTGGAACACCTCGCAACATACCCGATAATTCCTCGCCCATGTCTTTTCCTTTACCCATGATTATCGCTCCTCTCTAACAGAAACGGAGATCTGCCTGTCCTCGTTGGCAAATCTCCGCTCTAACTGCTCTACTGTCCAATTCTTTGTAAATTGTCCCAAAGGGTTGTGTCCAAACTGCTCAATGGCTCGCCGGTCCATCTCCCGGAGCCGCGCCCACAATTCAGGGTGATGGGTGCGTAACTTTTTCAGCTCTCCGATCCGTTGGAGAGGGCAGCACCAACAGGAGCAGCGGTTGTATATCTGATACAAACCGCCCCAATCAAAACCCCGGTCATAGCATATCCGCAGGGCTTCACTTTCTGTGATACCCCGATCCACCAGGGGATATTGGTCGTCTTTGATTCGTCCCGGCTCATCGGCGGCAATTCCTACATAGTGCAGGGCGTTCCGCTCTTTTTTCAGCCGGTTCACTTCTTTATGGATCAGATGCGTTTTTAACGTACCCGTACACCAGCGCACGCGAGGACCAGGCCAGCCGTTGCCATAGAGGGATACCCCAAGCCGCTGCCGGTTCTCAATGCTGAACTGCTTTACCTTCGGTTCCTCAAACATGAGCCATTCAAAGCCCTTGGGGTGCCGCAGGGTCGTGATGTGGATGCCTCGCTCACGGCAGAGCAGATCGTCCAGCTTTTGAAGGTGCTCATACATCTCCGGGAACTCCATGCCGGTATCGGCGTTCAGCACCACATCAATGGGCATATCCTGTTCGATCATCAGCAGAAGCATCGCTGTGCTGTCCTTGCCTCCTGAAAGCGAAACGGCATGATAACATTCACCTGTATTGCCGCCCATGCTCTGGCCCCCTCCCCAGGGCAGGGCACACCTTGTTGGCTGGTGGAAATAATTGTTTCATCTTCGGCTCCTCCTGTCCAAAAAATTTACGCCACCCTATGTCCGGCAGACAAAGAGCGGCGTATGTACGGTATTGCAGGAGGAATATGTTTTGATTATGTCATCAGCTTCATCAATAAGTCATTGACCGGCCCAGCGTCCCGGCCCTGGGCGGTCAGCTTGTTCCGCCAGCTCATCAGATACATCCGCACAAGGCGGCGCTCCGCGTCCGTCAGTTCCAGATACACTTTCTTTTCCCGTTTGAACATTTGAAACAACTCCCTTCTCTCTGCCCATATCGTACAGGAAAAGGCAAATGGTTTCAAATGTGCGAATGGGTATGTAAGCGGCCCGCTGTGCGGGCCGCGGGGGATGCACTTAATAACCCGTCCGGGGAAGGGGCTTGGAGGGAGCGTAGACCTTCGTCACCCACCGGGAGGTAGCCATGATCCACTGTCCGTCATAGACGCCGCCCACATCCGCCTGATTGACGAATTGGCTGCCGCCTTTGGCCCAGGACACCACGGAGCAGTCGATCATGGGCGTTTCTACCTGCCGGAAGTTGGCGGGGACCACGCCGAACACGAACATGACCTCCGTCACATACTCATTGGATGCCAGCCGCAGGGCTACGGGTGAGGCGTCCAGCACATAGTTCTGCTGCGTGTTCAGGCTGTCCGCCAGCACACGGTACTCGCTCCCGCTGAGATTGGTCTTGTAGACGATCTTATAGTTTCCAGCGGCATTGTAGGTGCCGGTGGTGATCTTCGCCAGACGGACCGCCTCCACGGGCAGGGTATCGCGCCAGTAGAACGATGTGAGAGAAGTCGTGGAGTTGTTGGCGATGCCGGAGAAGGAGTAGCGGATGTTCTGGTCGGGCATGACCTCGGCGTAGCCGGTTTTCTGGATGGCTACATTGGTATAGAGACTCTTGTTGGTCATGACGGCTTTCACAATCTGCCCAGCGTACTCGATCTCCACCTCAATAGGCGTCTTGTCCAAACCGTAAAAATCTGCGGCTTGGGATTCAATCACTTCGTAACGGGCCAGAGGGAGAGGCTTGGAGACCGCGACACCATTTTTGCCCGTGCGGATGGTATCCACCAGCTTGCCGGTCCGGGCGTTATAAATCTCGAACTCCGTGTTGGGGATCGGCGTCCCGGCGGGCCAGCCGTTCATGCTGTTATAGTCTGCCGAGGTCTTTGTCACCTGGATTTGTCCAGTGATGGGCGTATTCTCCCACTCCACCAGGGTGGTCTCACCCGCCTTGACATAGACCGTGCGCAGTTGGGTGTCTGGGATGTACCCCTCATTCTCCAACTCGCGCAGGTAAAAACGACCACCTCCCTCCAAGTCCTCAAACCAAGCATAGCCCCGGTCATCGGTGGTCTGCTGGTCGATGGGGTTATGGCCGCTGTCATAGAGAATGAACGATATGCCGGGGATACCATCTCCGTCCGCTGTGGAGATTTTGTGTACCAGGATGCCGGAGATGGCCTCGTTTTCAATGACCTCCTGAGTGACCTCGCCATCCTTGACGGAAAAATAGTGCCGGGTGGAATCCAGTTTGAATCCAGAGGGGCTTTCTTGCTCCAAGGCATAATAATCGCCCTCGGCAAGCGGAGCAAACACAGAGCCGGTGTCTCCCGTGGTAACGGTGTCCACTAGGGCGTCATCCGATGCCTTGCGGATCTCAAAAACAGCGTCAGAAAGCCGCTCCGTCTTGTCCGCGGCGTTGACCTTGACCAGCTCCACGCCACCCTCTCTGGCATTCCAGAAGGTCAACGTCTGGACCTCGCCCTCTTTGATGAGGATGCTCTGGGGGCTGCCATCCAGGACGAATCCGTCCACCGTCCGGGTCTCCCTGGCGGTGATGGTAGTTCCGGGGGTGAGGCCGGCGATGACCGCACGGCCATCCTCCCCGGTGGTATAGACGCCGTTGTTGGGACCAATGACCGTCCCGGCGCCGTCTGTGACCAGGAACTCCACGCCGGCCAACGGCTCCCGGTCTGTGCCTTTGATGAACTTTTCCAGGACGAGGGTCGTCTCTGGCTTGTTGTAAAAATAGAGCGTCTGGGTGTCGTTGGGGTGGACCACCACCGTCTGGGTCCGGGTGGCCTCGTCGATGGTGTACCCTGGAATCGAGGCGGTTTCCGTTGCTACGATAGTGCCAACCACCCCTGAAAGGGTGATTTTTCCCTCCCGGTCTGTATAGTAGAGGCCGTTAGAAGAAAGCTGGCCGTTTTCGTCCGGGACATAGGACCCATCCGCATAGGTAATGCAGAACTCCACGCCCTCCAGCGGCTCATGGGTGCCAGAGCTGCTCCGCTTGACGATGACCAAATTCCCCGCCGGGGCGTTGCGGAACTCCAGGCCCACCGTCTCGCCGCTGCGGATCAGGGCGTACTTGGGGCTGTCATCCAGCAGGTAGCCGGGCTTGGCCCGTACCTCCCGCGCAACCACTGTGGTTCCAGGAGTGAGGCCCTCCACCAGAATCTCGCCCGCGCTGTTGGTCACATACCGGCCATTGTTGGTGCCGATAAAGTTGCCGGAGCTGTCCGTCAGCAGGAACTCTACATCAGAGAGCGGTGTGTGCTTCTCATCATCCGAGACCTTCGTAATAAGCAGAGACCCCAGCGGGGCGTTGCCGAACCGCAGGGTGACCACATCCTGCTCCTTGCCGGAGATATAGACGGTCTGCGGCTCGGAGTCGATCAGGTGGCCGTCCGGGCTTTCCAATTCCTGGCAGATATAAGTGCCTTCGCGGAGGCCCGTCACGGTGAAAGAGCCGTTGGACGAGGTCACATACTGGCCAATGACCGTGCCGCCGGTGCCGGAGGTCTCGCCGCTGAGGTAACGCAGCTCGAATCGTGCGCCCTCCAGCGGCAGCTTCGTGGCACTATCGTATTTGTAAACGACAAGCGCACTGAGAGGTGTGTTATCCACGACCAGCTCACGGCTGGCTCCGCCCTCCAAGTAGAACTCATAGACGCCATCATCCTGGATGGAGAATCCCGTCGGACTTTCTTCTTCAACGACCTTGTACCAGCCCCTATTGACATCGGTGAGAACGATGCGGCCCGAATCGTCCGTGTAGTACGTCCCCAGGTCATTGATTTCGCCAGTGGTGGTGTTGTCGCTGGCATAATAGATATGAAACTTGGCGTTTTCAAGCGGATCTTTTGTAATGGAATTCCGCTTCTGGATGGTCAGGGAGGGCTTGACCGCATTGAAGAAACGAACCGTCCGGGTGACGCCCGGTTCCAGGGAGATTGTTTGTGGGATTTCACTGATGATGACATTGGACGGCACATGGACTTCGGAAACTTCGTAGCTGCCGGGGTCCACCTCCAGGAAGGCCCGGCCATCGGTGTTGGTCTCGACAGTATCCAGGAAATCCCCGTCGATCTGCCGGACCTGGTAGGTAACTCCCTCGATGGGAGAGCCGTCGGCAATATTCCGCTTGACGATCTCCAATCCGGGCCGGGTGTAGTCCTCAAACCGTGCCTCGCTGATCTTGCCGGGCCGCAGGGCAATGGTCTGCTCACTGGCAGTCCGCACGAACGGCTCTGGAACGAACTCCTCCTTGACGATGAACACGCCGGCAGGCAGGTCCTCCACCAGGGCGGTCCCGTCCGGCCCGGTGGAGACGGAGGTGCTGAAGGAGCAGGTGACGCCCTTGATGGAGTAAACGGCATTTTCGATGGGAGTACCATCCGTGGCCGAGGTCTTGATGACCTTGATGCCGGGCAGTTCCTCATCCTCGGCGGTGACGGTGTACTGGCGGTCCCCGTCGGTGACGCTGACATAGACGCTGTGGGGCGTGGGGTCCAGAGCATAGCCCTCCGGGGCCTCCTGCTCCACAAAGGACCAAAGCCCTTCGGTGACATCGTTGACCTCGATGTACCCCCCGCCGGAGGTCACATCGCTGCCGGCGATCTGGCCGTCCAGATAGATGTTATAGACAGCACCGTCCAGGCCATGGTCCGTACCGGCGATGACCTTCTGGAAGGTGATATCGGCATCCCCGGCAGGGAGAGCCGGTTCCTCGCCCGGCTCTCCAGACGTCACGACTTTGCGGTCAGAATGATAGGCAAAAAACGTCTGCCGCCCAGACACGCTGGAGGTGGCCAGCACCGCCCACTTGGAGATCTCATCCTCCACGATGGAGGCGTGGATGCCCTGGGCGGCGTATTCCTCCACCTGGGCTTGCAGTTCCGCGTCCTCGTTAGCTTTCTGGCCCAGCAGCCAGTTGTAATACTCAACATACTGGTCGTAGGTGTCCGCGTTGGCGAAGCCTCCGGCGTCGATGTCGCCGCTGGGATCGCCGCCTGCGCTCTTATCGCTCTGGTTGTCCCAGATGTAGGTCTGGAGCGCCATGAACAGGCTGCCGGGGATCTCGCCGGTGTAGTCAGCGATATAGCTCATCATCCACTTGACATTCTCCTGGGTGATGGCGTCCATCTCGCCCAGGCCGGTCTCGGCCACCGCATCATTCCACAGGGCGTCCGCGTCGGCTCCGGTGGCGGAGCGGTAGGTGTAGGACTGCAAAAAGCTCTCCGTGCCATAGCGGTAGGAGTAACCCAGGTCCATGCACCAGAGCTGCCGTCCCGCTGCCGTGGGAGGGCGGTAGGAGTAGGACTGCCCCTGGGAGTTGAGCCGGGTGGTCCAGAGGTCGGGGTTGGTCACCGGGGTAATGCCTACGCCGGTGGACTCTGCTGCCATCGCCACTGTGGGCAGCAGCGACAGGATGGTCAGCAAAGTAAGCAGTAGAGAAATCAATCGCTTTTTCATATTGCCTCCCTAAAACTAGATGAATGTTTACAAAAAATAAATAAAATAGGCGAAAAAAGGGAATTATCGCTCTATGGCCTGGACCATCCAACGGTAGTCTCGTTGATCCCGCACACATGTATAAAGAGTCAAGCGGTTATCGCTGGTAGCGGCTACGCCGCTGGTGTCCGTTTCCAGAACCTTGGTTACAGAAATGACCTCATAGGTCCTGGTTCCCAGTTTGGTAGTCCAGGTGATGGTATCTCCTGGGTCCAGAGTATGCAGGTCTCCAAAGTCATCCCGGACACCTCGGTTATGCCCGGCGATACAGCAGTTGCCATTCCAAATACTGGTGTCCGGAAAATGGCCTGCTCCTTTCTTCAGGGTAGAACTGTCGGTGCCCTGGTACACTTTGACGGACAAATCAATAGCCGGAATTTTCAGCGTCCCCAGCCAACCACCGGAATAGTAGAGATCGCCAGTTACATCCGTCCATCCAAAGCCTGTGCCGCCATTGGGAAAGGCGTCATCATCAGGCGGTACAATAGTGGTGCTGCTACTACCATTGATAACGGCACCATCACCCAGCATATAGCCGGGGGCCAGATTGGGGGTCAGTGGAGTGCCGGTATTCAGGGTGTAGGCGGTGGGGCTGCCAAAGGCAGGCGGGACTAGAGCTGCGTTTTTGCTCACATCCACATTGGGCCGCTCCCCCCGGTCCGCCGTGGCAACAGGCTCCACCGAAGTAGGCTTGCCGTACTCCGGGCCGCCAGGGGCGGCGATGTCGTATTCCAATGCGCTGGTGGGAACAGTCAGGGCCGCGGTCAGGCACAGCAGGGACAAAAGCATGGTCAGTTTCTTCATATTGCATTACCTCCGTCGCTTGATAAAGTAGAACACCCCGCCTCCAAGCAGCACCGCTGCGACAACAGCCACAACCGGCAGGACGCTGTTCTTCTCTCCGGTCTGGGCCTCCTGCCCGGTGGGGTCAGTCTGGTCAGCGGGGGTGCTGGGGACGGGGTCCAGGGCTGTGCCCTCGAAGATCGCCACATAGCGGATTTTATTCAGGTTGATACGGCTCACGGTGCCCGCGTAGTCAGCGGTGACGGTATAGCCCTTCACATAGGAGCTGGTAGCGGAGCCGGTGTAGGAGGCCATAGCGGTAAAGTGGCCGTCCCCCTCAGTCTGCCAGTCCACAGCTTGGAGGGTCATGGAATTTCCGCCGTCCTGGATGGTTTTGGGGATATACTGCGTGTCCTGGTTGGCAAGGCCGGGGTAGGTGCGGGTAGCGGTCACGGTTTTGGTGGAGCTGCCATATCCGGCCACCTCCACCTTCACCGTATCCAGTTTCAGGGTCAGCACCCCGGACAGGCCGTCCTCTGTGATAAACTCCTTTGTCTGCGGCAGCAGGGCCAGCACCGCGCCCATATCCTTGCTCTTGCTGTTCATGGACACGGTTTCCGTGTGCTGGCGGCTCTCATTGGCGGGGAGCTCCTGTTTCAGCAGGTCCGTGAGAGTGTAGTGGTAGCCGTCCTGTTCAAAGTCGGACCGGGGGATGCCGCCGGGGTCATCCTCCGGCCCCAGGTCGTACATCTTCCTGATCTCAGTACCATCCTCGCTCCGGGTGACGGCGGTGGGATAGCAGGGGGACGGCTGGGTGGGTTCAGACGGGTCGGCGGCAAAGGCGGCAGGGGCCAGGCTCAAGGAAAGAGCCAGGGCGCACAGCAGCCGGGCCGCGTGGGTCAGGGGTTTCCGCTTCATAACAAAACTACCTCCATGTTTTTGATTTTGAGCACAAAAAATCCTCATGGCACGCCATGAGGTCCGATAATGCCTGTGTTCGGTTTTCTTGCGCGCTGTTCTCCAAAGGTTTTTACCGGCTGAAAAAGGATAGACAAAGCCTTTCTTTTCGGCTGGTACAGCGGGTTTCGGGGGAGAGTGTGAGAGGGGGGGGAGCGGCAGGCGTACCGGGGCCGCAAAAGGACAGAACATCCCCCAGGTGTGGCGTTCATCGTTCCATCGCCCTCTCCCGCTTGCGGTACAACTCCAAAGCCTTCACAATGGTGTCCTCCATTTTCTGCGCGGGCGTCCCCGCAGGAAAGAACTTGGCGATCCGTGCCTTGGGCATTTTGAATTGCTCCACCTGGTTTGGCTTTTCCTCCTGCATGATGGAGAGGATCACATCAGGGTTCAACTTGCCTTGCTCGGAAATGCTCCGCATTTTGATGGCCTGGGCATGGGATGGGGTGCGGATTTCTCCCTCCATGACCTCCAGCAAGGCGGTCTGCTCGGCCTCCGACAGATAGGACAGCTCCACGGCGGGGCGCAGGGCCATTTGCAACTTGCCGGCTTCTTTCAGCACAGAATTATCCACCATGTCCAGCAATTCCGGGATAAGGTTGGTTAGGCGGATATATCGCTGGATTTGGGTTTTGCTATCAGGACTTTGGGAGGCCAGTTCTTCGTTAGATCGTGTGCCCAATAAATTCGGCCCCACTGGGGCCGAATTATTTTTGCTCGGTCTGCCAGCTTGCCGTTTCATGGCTTCCAGTTTCATTTTATAGGCAACCGCCTTTTCTGACGGCAATATCTGTTCCCGCTGAAGGTTGCTGTCCACCATAACAATGATGGCTTCATCGTCCGTCAGCTCCCGGATAATACAGGGCACAGTAGGCAGGCCTGCCAGCTCCGCCGCCCGCTTGCGCCGGTGGCCGGACACCATCTGATAACTGCCGTTCGGCATGGGACGGACCAGTGATGGGACCAGGACGCCATATTGCTTTACACTGTCCGCCAGTTCCACCATACTTTGATCCATCCGCACCTTGAATGGGTGATTGGGAAAGTCACTGATCTCCGCGGCAGTCAGGTCGGTCACATAGCTGCGCTGGGCGTTGTCACGTTCTTCCTGGGTAGAGAACAGGTCGTTATAAGCCTCGTTCAGCCCCAGGTCGATTGCGGCTCCTTTGCTCAAGGATGCTCACCTCCTCCACAAGCGCGATATATGCTGCGGCTACTTTCCCTCTGCTGTCATGGGTGAAAATGCTCTTGCCCTCCACGCTACACTCTGCTGCCCGGACAGAGAAGGGTATCTCTGTATTCAATACCCGGAGATTGCTCCCAGTCTGCCGCAGGGCTGCAATGATGTTTTTCGTGTTGTTAGTACGGTTATCCACCATAGTCAGCAGGACGCCGTCGATTTTCAGCGTTGGGTTGATCTGCCGCCGTACTTTGGCTACCGATCCCATCAACAGCTTCAAGCCCTTGGTGGACAGATAGTTGGCCTGACATGGGATAAGAACGCTGTCCGCCGCTGCCAAAGCGTTGATGGTCAGCATACCCAGTGAGGGCATACAATCGATCAGAACGTAATCATAATCCCGTTTGACTGCGCCCAGGTAACTACGCAGCACAAATTCCCGGCTCATAGTGTTCACAAGACTTACTTCAAAGCCGGACAGGCCGATGTTGGAGGGCACCAAATCGACCCCTTCAATATTTTTTAAGATGCCCCTGTCTCGTGGTGAGAGGATACCATTGTCTACAACGACTTGCATCAGATCGGAGATGGTTGTTTCAAGGTCATCCGGGTTCTTAACGCCAAGGCTCACCGTAAGACTTCCCTGGGGATCCGCGTCCACAAGCAAAACTTTTTTCCCCTGCTGTGCCAGTCCTACGCCCAAATTGACCGCCGTGGTTGTCTTACCGACACCGCCCTTTTGATTGGTGATGGCAATTACTTTGCACTTGTCCATAGGCTGCTACCTCCATTTCTTCAGTTGTAGTTATAGCCGTATGTGGCGCTTGTAGCAGCGCAACGACTATGTAAAGTGGGCCGATGGCCCACTAGGAATTTACGGCCTTTCGCTTGTGAGAAGTGCCAGCACATCATTCATGCCTGTGTCGAAGATAAAGTCCTCACTCTTTGCCAGATATTCCTCCATGAACATCTGTGCCAGGGCAGAGTGCTGTTGACAGTCGGTGAAATCCTCTGACGGGGCGATCTCCACAAGGGCGTATATGCCCTCCAACATCTTCATGGCTCCAATGTAGTCGCCATGGCTCACCAGGAGCCGCAGGGCTTTCTCCATGGCCCGCACCATGTCTAGGTCTCCGATCTCCAGAAAAGCGTTCCATAGAGCCTCCGTGCTTTCGCTGGCGGCGCTGCGAACCTCGCTGACCAGCGTCTCAATCTTTCTGTTCTGAGCCTCGTCCTTTTTCCACTTCATGGCTTGTCCTCCTACTGTAAACTCATAGCTGTCAAAAGGGATATAGACGGCTATGTAGGCTTTTGGGCAGGGTGAAAATACTCAGACCGGAAACCGCTCTATTTTTCCATTAGCAGGGGATCGTGCAGTTTTTTTGCCCGATTAGCAAAACACCTCTTAATTTCGATGGAAAAGCAAAAAACCTTGCTAATTGATTAGCAAGGTTTCGGACGGAAAACGGTATGTAGTTCAAAGTGAGTCTGGAAGTAATAATGATTAGCAAAAAATATAAAATTGAGCACCCACCATTCTAGCGAGAAATATGGCGTTTTCTTATGAGATTCAAAAAGTTATAGAAAAAGCACAAAATCTTCGGTTTTCCGAAGATTTTGTGCTGCTAATGGCACCCGCGGGAGGACTTGAACCTCTGGCCTACTGCTTAGGAGGCAGTCGCTCTATCCAACTGAGCTACGCGGGCGAATGGAATTGACGGATTGGAATCGAACTCGAAACGGTACGCTTATGTCTCCGGAGTGGGGCGCTCTATTCCCTACTTAGGAGGCGGTTGCGTTATCCACTACGCTACCAGGGCATATACACAATATTCATTTTTTTGAAACTCCTAAGCGGGAGACCCTTCTTCCGCTTAGGAGGCGACCGCTCTATACAGCTGAGCTACCGAGACGGATCCATGCCCCAGCAACTTGTATTGTACCTGTTTCCGGCCCGGCTGTCAATGAAAAAAGGCCGCCGCATTTGCGGCGGCCTTAAAATATTGTTACGCAATGACGCGCACCCGGATGATGTTGGGCAGGCGCTTGACATCTTCCACAACGGAATGATCGATGCGGGTGCCCAGGTCCACGATGGCGTAGGCATAGTCGCCCCGCGTGCGGTTGCTCATGTTTTCCACGTTCACATTGTCCTTGGCGAACAGGGCGGTGATGCTGGCCAGCATGGCGGGGACGTTTCGGTGCAGAATGCACATCCGCATGACGCCGCTCCGCTCCAGGGAGGCGTCCGGCAGGTTCACGGAGTTGCGGATATTGCCGTTTTCCAAATAGTCCCGCAGTTCGTCTACGGCCATGGCTGCGCAGTTCTGCTCGCTCTCCGGCGTGGAGGCGCCCAGATGGGGCATGGCGATGACATGGGGGGCCTGGACGATGCGGTTGTTAGGGAAGTCGGTGATGTAGGCGGCCACCTTGCCGGTGTCCAGCGCCGCCAGCATGGCGTCGTCATCCACGATCTCGCCCCGGGCCAGGTTGATGAACCGGACGCCCCGCTTCATGTTGGAGATGGCGTCGGCGTTGATCATGGCCTTGGTCTTATTCGTAAAGTGGATGTGGATGGTGATATAGTCGGCCCGCTTGTACAGTTCGTTGATGTCCTTCACCACATGGATGTGGCGGTCCAGACGCAGGGCGGCGTCCACGGACAGGAAGGGATCGTAGCCGTATACGTCCATGCCCAGGGCGATGGCGATATTGGCCACCAGGGAGCCGATGGCGCCCAGGCCGATGACGCCCAGCGTCTTGCGGTAGATCTCCGGGCCGATGAACGCGGACTTTCCCTTTTCCACCACCGTGGTCACATCCACGCCGGAGGCCACCTGGTCCCGGACCCAGCGGATGGAGCCGTCCACGTCCCGGGAGCCCATCAGCATGGCGCAGAGCACCAGCTCCTTCACGGCATTGGCGTTGGCACCGGGGGTGTTGAATACAGGGATGCCCGCCTCGGAGCAGCGGTCCAGCGGGATATTGTTCACACCCACGCCTGCCCGGGCGATGGCCAGCAGACTGGAGGGGAATTCATAGTCCAGCAGCTTGGCGGAGCGGACCAGAATGCCGTCCGCGCAGGGCTCGTCATCGCTGACCGTGTAGAGCTCCGGGTCGAATTTGTTCAGGCCGACAGGGGAAATTTTATTGAATGTCTTGATGCGATACATGGCACAAATGCCTCCTGGGTGGTCCCAGCGGACCACGATACTTGCAGCGGAACGTGCGGCGCTGGCGCCGCTTCCGCCACAGCTCTTTTATTATAAAATTGCGGAAAGAGCGGTGTCAACGTACGGAGGACCAAAAAACGCCGCTGGCGGACACAAATCTTTGGTGAAAAAGGTGTCACATTTGAGGGATAGCAGTTCTGCCGGATAAAAAGGCCTGAAATTCTGAAAAAATGTGGACTTTTACCTTGAAATATGGGAAAAATCAGACTATAATAACGGACTGTATGTGAAATTTGCTTGAATACCTTCGAGAAAGAAAGGGATGTTCCAAATGCAGAACGAACATTTGAGAAACGTAGCCATCATCGCCCACGTCGACCACGGCAAGACCACCCTGGTGGACGAGATGCTGAAGCAGGGCGGCGTGTACCGTGAGAACCAGGAGACGGTGGAGCGCGTCATGGACTCCGGCGATCTGGAGCGGGAGCGCGGCATCACCATTCTGGCAAAAAACACCGCCGTCCAGTATAAGGATACCAAGATCAACGTGGTGGACACCCCGGGCCATGCCGACTTCGGCGGCGAGGTGGAGCGCATTTTGAAGATGGTCAACGGCGTCATCCTGCTGGTGGACGCCGCCGAGGGTCCCATGCCCCAGACCCGCTTCGTGCTGAGCAAAGCCCTGGAGCTGGGCCACCGGGTCATCGTGGTGGTCAACAAGATCGACCGCCCCGACCAGCGCATCCACGAGGTAGTGGACGAGGTGCTGGAGCTGCTGATGGACCTGGACGCCACCCCCGAGCAGCTGGATTCCCCCATGCTGTTCTGCTCCGGCCGGCAGGGCACCGCCAGCTATTCCCCCGATGTGGCGGGCAGCGACCTGACCCCCCTGTTTGAGACCATCCTGGAGTATATCCCCGCCCCCGAGGCGAATGTGGACCAGCCCTTCCAGATGCTGGTCTCCGCCATCGACTACAACGAGTTCGTGGGCCGTATCGCCATCGGCCGCATCGAGCGAGGCACCCTGAAGCAGAATCAGGAGATCGCCGTGTGCAACTACCACGATCCCGAGGCCGTGCTCCGCAAGGCCAAGGCCACCGCCATCTATGAGTTTGACGGCCTGAGCCGCAAGGCGGTCACCGAGTCCACCGCGGGCAACATCATCGCCATGAGCGGCATCGGCGACATCACCATCGGCGACACCATCTGCGCACCCGACTGCGTGGAGGCGCTGCCCTTTGTGAAGATCAGCGCCCCCACCCTGGAGATGACCTTCTCCGTCAACGACTCCCCCTTCGCGGGCCGGGAGGGCAAGTTCGTCACCTCCCGCCAGATCCGGGAGCGCCTGTACCGGGAGACGCTGAAGGATGTGTCCCTCCGGGTCACCGACACCGACAAGGAGACGGCGTTCAATGTGGCGGGCCGGGGCGAGATGTCCCTGTCCATCCTGATCGAGACCATGCGCCGGGAGGGCTATGAGTTCCAGGTTTCCCCCGCCCGCGTGCTGTACAAGGAGATCGACGGCAAGAAGTGCGAGCCCATCGAGCGGCTGGTGGTGGACGTGCCCGGCGACTGTGTGGGCTCCGTCATCGAAAAGCTGGGCCAGCGCAAGGCCGACATGCTGGAGATGACCCCCCTGGGCGACCGCATGAAGATCGAGTTCCTGATCCCCGCCCGGGGCCTGTTCGGCTACCGCAACGAGTTTTTGACCGACACCAGGGGCGAGGGCATCATGGCCTCCGTGTTCGACTCCTACGCCCCCTACAAGGGCGAGATCTCCCGCCGGGGCAACGGCTCCATCATCTCCTTTGAGACCGGCGAATCCATCACCTACGGCCTGTTCAATGCCCAGGAGCGGGGCACCCTGTTTATCGGCGCAGGCGTGGCGGTGTACGGCGGCATGGTCATCGGCGTCAGCCCCCGGAGCGAGGATATGACGGTGAATGTCTGCAAGAAAAAGCAGCTGACCAACACCCGTGCCTCCGGTTCCGACGAGGCCCTGCGGCTGGTGCCGCCCAAGCAGATGAGCCTGGAGCAGTGCCTGGAATTCCTGGCGGACGACGAGCTGCTGGAGGTCACGCCCAAGAGCCTGCGGATGCGCAAGAGCATTCTGGATCATGAGAAGCGCATGAAGGCGCTGCACAGCAAAAAGTAAATCATGGCGAATGGCCCCTGTCCTCTGCGGAGGATGGGGGCTTTTTTCTCGCCTGGAGCGGGACGGGAGGGGGCCGCCCACGGGGCGGGGACGGGGATTTTTCCCGCCGCGGGCGGGGACGAGGGGATGCGCCGCTTTGCGGCACGGGAATGCACCCCTCATTTTCTTTGGTTGCGCCAAAGAAAACGGGCCGTGCACGGTCCAAAAGAAAAACGCTTTTTTGTGTCCACAGTTGGCCCATCGGGCCAAGTGTGGACGGACGGGGGTTGGTGGTTAGATGTGCCGCTAAGCTCGGAAGCCTTCTGCCGGGTGTGCTGGACTTGGTACGAGTTTAGAACTGCGCCGCCGCAGGTTGGCGGCTTGGGTGCAGATTCGAGGTGGTCGTCGAAAGGCTTTCAGCAACAAGCCCCGTGTGTTCCGCTTCGCTACACACTACCGCAACTGCCCAGGCAGCGCTAAGCGAAGCGGGGAGCGCGGAAAGAGAAGCTGGTCCTTGCAGTCTTTGCCCGTCCCCGCAATTTCCATTCGCGTGGCTAAAAGCCAAAAGATTCAGCAAAGCCGTGCCCGCGCCCAACGCTGAATTTTGCACTGACCACCAACGGTCTCTTTCTGGGACCCCACGTCTTGTCCACAGTTGGCCCTAACGGGCCAACTGTGGACACCAAAGCGCCTTTTCTTTTGACCGTGAACGGCCGTTTTCTTTTCGGCGCAACCGAAAAGAAAATGGGGGTTCATTCCCGCACGGCAAAGCCGTGCACACTCCCGTCCCCGCCCGCGGGCGGAAAAACCCCGTCCCACGCCTGTGGCGTGAAATCCCCGTCCCTGGCCCGTGGCCGGGCAAAAATCCCCGCCCCGCCCGCAGGCGGCATTTCCCCTCCCGCCCGCAGGCGGAAACCCTCACAAGGACAGAAAAAAGGACGGCTTTTCAGCCATCCTTCTTCTCGTACTTTTTCAAAAGGTCCTCAATGGCCTCATCCAAAAGCCGGGTCTTTGTGATCCGGGTCTTTTTGGAAAGCTCATTGAAGGGTTCCACCAGCTCATTGGCTAAGGAGGACATAAATCGTTTTCGATTTACCAAAGTTGGTTTAGCCATATCACACCTCTTATGCACCACATAGACACTATATGGTAATTATATATCACACATTTTCCCTCTTGACAACTAGGGCATATATAGCGTATATATAGCATATAGGAGGCGATGAATATGAAAAACGATACTCTGCGCATCTTGGAGAAACTGGCCTACCGCTATCAACAGGAAAAGCTGACGACGGACCCGGAGTGTCAGCTGCTGGAACAGCGCCGACATATCCTGGAGGGCGCCTTTTTGAACGCCCATCAGAACGACCATGCCCTGATCGTAGAGGTCAATGACCTGCTGGACGCACAGACCTCCCTGGCGGAGTACCGGTGCGACTTTCAGTTTTCCCTGGGCCTCCAGATCGGCCTGGAGTTGGGCGGACTGGACATCCTGCGGGAAATTTGATATGATCTATGGGAACATTTTTCCTGCCGGTCCCGTCTAAACCGGCAAACAGAGGAAAGGAAGAACTTCCTATGAAAAAATGCTGCAAAGCCCTGCTGTCTATGGCACTGTGCGCCGCCATGCTGTGCCTGCCCGCGTTGGCAGCTGCGGAGGAGGATGAAAGCGATATGGGTCCCACGTATTTGGCTCCGCTCCAGGTCTGCGGTCAGGCCACCCGGCTGGAGAGCGGCAGTCTCTTTCTGAAAAGCTCGGACAAGAGCGCCCTGCACCAGGAGATCATCATCCACCTGAGCGAGACCACCCCTGTGGTGGACGCGGTCTCCGGCCTGCCCATGGACGCGGCGGAGATCCGGGACGGCGACACGGTGTACGCCTGGGTGGGTCCTGCCATGACTATGAGCCTGCCGCCCCAGACCGGTGCCGCGGTGGTGGTGGCCAACATCCCGGCGGACTTTGCCGTGCCCCAGTATTATGAGATTACCGGTGGGGACCACACAGCCGCCATTGCCATATATCCCGCGCCCCCGAGAACGGAGGTAAACCTGCCCTATGCCGGCGGCGGCAAGACGGATTTCCTGCGCATTCCCGTCACGGCGCAGATCTCCCCCTGGCTGACAAAGCAGATCGTCACCGTGGACGACCTGGTGCCCGGCACCCGCGTCCTGGTATGGCGGGGAACGGACGGCGAGGTCAGCCGTGTGCAGATGCTTCCCAGCGTGTACCGGGGATATATCCTGGCGAATGGCGCCGCCATCGATACGGTGGTAAACGGTGAGACGCTGACTGTAAGGGGGAAGTCCCAGTACAACCAGGTGCTCCTGCCCATCCGGGCCGTGGCGGAGGCCGCCGGATACCAGGTGGACTGGGTGGCCGGAAAGGGCGCGGTGGTGAGCGATAACGGCAAGACGGTGTTCTCCGTGCTGCCGGGGGCGGAGACCGCCCAGACGGCGGATGACACGTACTACCTCACCTGCCCCTGCGAGAAGGAGAACGGCGTCACCTATCTCCGGGCCGCAGACCTGGCCCACCTGCTGGACCTGTTCCTGTCCCTGGATGCATAACCGCCCGCCGTGCCGCGCAAACTATAGCAAACTTCCAAAATAATGGCAGCAAAGGAGGAGAGTAGAGGCGGCGCAGGACAAGGATGACGACGCGGTCATGCACTGCCTATCCCCTCCGAACGGTTGTCAGTATTTTGGAAGCTTGCTATAAGCGCGAGGTGAGAGCGATGGAAGCAAACGAGCTGCCCCTGGGCTTCGGCATGGCCCTGGCCCAGCACCCGGAGGCCATGGAGCGCTTTGCCGGTCTGCCGGAGGCGGAACAGCAGGCGATCTTGGAGGGCGTCCGGGCGGTCCACTCCAAGCAGGAGATGCGGGCCTATGTGGAACAGCTGATGAAGTGAAAAAACCTGCCGCTGTGGGCGTCCACAGCGGCAGGTTTTTTTATTGTTAAACGAAAACCACGTGCTATGCGCGTGGTTCCAAAAAGGTTTTACCTATGAGTAAAAATCGAAAAACGCATG
>NZ_CANRMB010000038.1 GCF_947631635.1 uncultured Dysosmobacter sp. | reverse complement strand
CCGCGCCTTGAGGCGCGGCAAATATCACGCCCTTATAGGGCGAGTGCAGGCCACCCGTTATACGGGTGGTCCTGACTCAGCCTTCAGCAGGCCGTATTTCACCAGGGTCTCCCGGATGCGCGCCAGGTTTGCCCCGCTGGGCGGGCACAGGGGCAGGCGCAGGTCTCCGGCCCTCCAGTCCAGCAGGTTCAGCGCCGTTTTGACGGGGATGGGGTTCACCTCGCAGAACATGGCGTCGCAGAAGTCCTTTAAGTACAATTGCAGCTTCCCGGCGGAGGCGAAGTCGTTGTCCAGACACAGCTTCACCAGGGCGTGCATCTCGGCGGGGAGGATGTTGGCCACCACGGAGATGACGCCCAGGCCCCCCAGGGCGCAGATGGGGACCACCTCGTCGTCGTTGCCGGACCAGATGGAGAAGTCCTCCGGGCAGAGGTTCCGGGTGCGCTGGATATTGCCCAGATTGCCGCCGGCCTCCTTGACGCCGTTGATGTTGGGGTGCTTGGCAAGCTCGGCGTAGGTCTCCGGCGCGATGGCCACGCCGGTGCGGGAGGGCACGTTGTAGAGGATGCAGGGGGTGTCCACCGCGTCTGCGATGACCTGGTAGTGCCGGACCAGGCCCTGCTGGGTGGCCTTGTTGTAATAGGGTGTTACCAGCAGCAGGCCGTCGGCCCCGGCCCGCTCCGCGTCCCGGGACAGGGCCGCGGAGATCTCCGTGGAGTTGGAGCCGCTGCCCGCGATGACCGGGACACGGCCGTTCACATGTTCCACACAGAACTCGATGGTCCGCATCCGCTCATGGTAGGTCATGGTGGTGGCTTCGCCGGTGGTGCCGCAGACGACAATGGCGTCGGTGCCGTTTTCCAATTGGAAGTCAATCAGCTTTCCCAGAACGGGCAGGTCCACGGTCTCATTGTTGAAGGGCGTGACGATGGCCACGCCGGAGCCGGTGAAAAGGGGCTTTCGCATATCCGTACCTCCTATACAGTCCGTTAAGTACCTATCATTGTATAGAATCATTTTATGCAATATAATCGGAATGCGTGCCTAAAACCATGCAAAACATGTCCAATCTGGGATTGGGTCAAAAAAAGCAGGCGCCGAACGGCGCCTGCCTCTTTGGTATGGGAATGCTTACTTGGCCTCGATGTAGCCCTTGGCGCACAGCAGCTCGGCCAGCAGCACCGCGCCGCCCGCAGCGCCCCGGAGGGTGTTGTGGGAGAGGCAGACGAACTTGTAGTCGTACTGGGTGTCGGGCCGCAGGCGGCCGATGGACACGGCCATGCCGTGCTCCAGGTTCCGGTCCAGACGGGTCTGGGGGCGGTTCTCCTCCTCAAAGTAGTGCAGGAACTGCTTGGGGGCGGAGGGGAGGTCCAGCTCCTGGGCGGGGCCCCGGAAGGCGGCCCAGTCGGCTTTGATCTGCTCCATGGAGGGCTTCCGGCCGTCCTGGAACTTCATGAACACGGCGGCCATGTGGCCGTCCTGGCAGGCCACCCGGAAGCACTGAGCGGTGATGGAGGGCCCCTCCGCCTTGACGATCTGATCGCCCTCGATATGGCCCCACAGCTTCAGGGGCTCCTGCTCGCTCTTTTCCTCCTCGCCGCCGATGAAGGGGATGCAGTTGTCCACCATCTCGGGCCAGCGGGCGAAGGTCTTGCCAGCGCCGGAAATGGCCTGATAGGTGCAGACCAGGGCCCGGTCCAGGCCGTACTTCTTCAGGGGGTGCAGGGCGGGGACATAGCTCTGGAGAGAGCAGTTGGATTTTACCGCGATAAAGCCCCGCTTGGTGCCCAGGCGCTTGCGCTGGGCCTCAATGATCCGGATGTGGTCCGCGTTGATCTCCGGCACCACCATGGGCACGTCGTCCGTCCAGCGGTGGGCGGAGTTGTTGGAAACGATGGGGCACTCCAGCTTGGCATACTTCTCCTCCAGGGCGCGGATCTCCTCTTTTTTCATATCCACGGCGCAGAAGCAGAAGTCCACCATGGCCGCCAGCTTTTCAGCGTCTGCCTCGGCGTCCAGGACCACCAGCTTTTTGGCCTCCTCCGGCATGGGGATATCCAGGGCCCAGCGGCCCTCCACAGCCTCCTCGTAAGGCTTGCCGGCGCTGCGGGCGCTGGCGGCGATGGCGGTGAGCTGAAACCAGGGATGGTTCTCCATCAGGGTGATGAAGCGCTGGCCCACCATGCCTGTGCCTCCGATGATGCCGACTTTGTACTGTTTCATAGTTGTGCCTCCTGCTGCGTTGTTGCGGCGGGAATGAAGCCCCGCCGATTTTTGGTTGAATGTGTCGCCTTTTTGTACTATAATGTATTTTATTCAGGAAAAATCAAGTTTGTATTTCCGGGGCGGACATTTGTATGTATGGTAGCATACTTTACCTGCTCCGTCAAGGCCGGTGCCATTGGGAGGTTCCATGAAAAAACTGCTTTTGACCACGCTGCTTGTTGTAACATTTTTCGCATGTAGCGCCGTTTCCGCCTCCGCCGTGGTGAATGATACGGTGAAGGTGGGCCTGCGGTACGGCTCCTCGGCGCTGTTTTCCGCCAATCTGGAAAACGCCGTGGGGAGCGGCTATGAATTCGGCTATTTCGACGAGGACCGGGAATTTGAGTCCCTGGGCGAGACGGGGGAGACCGCCATCTCCATGACTGCCGCCGGTGATATCTATATGAGCAGCGGCGGAACATATTCCCCGGACATGCCCTCCGGCGGTTTCCGCCACATGGGGGCCTGGCACGTGGAGATCGGCGGCTTCCGGGACTTTGAGGAGGCGGAGGACGCCGCCCGGGACTATGAGGACGCCTATCCCGCCTGGATCGACTGGGAGTACGTGGTCCGGGTGGGGTGCTATGACTCCCGGTCCGAGGCGGAGGACGCCGCCGATGACCTGGGGGAGGGGAACGCGGTGAAGTCCTCCTCCACCGGTGTGATGGTCACCGTTACCCAGACCACGGAGGTCCTGTTTGAGTTCGACTGCAACGGTATTCTGGACTTGGGCGTTCTGCCCTCCGCCCGGAGGGACACCGCCATCACCTGGTTCAAGGGCTACAAGTACCCCGGCGGGTTTGAATACGCCCGGATCACCGGGGGAAACCTCAACGTCATCAACGTGGTGGACCTGGAGGCGTACGTGAAGGGCGTTCTGCCCTATGAGATGGGCGGCAGCTGGCCCATGGCGGCCCTGGAGGCCCAGGCGGTCTGCGCCCGGACCTACGCCTGCCGGACCGACCGCCACACGGACTATGACTTCGATATCTGCAATACCACCCACTGTCAGGTCTACAACGGCGTGAACACCGCCACGGCCGCCACCGACGAGGCCGTGGAGAACACCGCCGGGGAGTGCCTGTATTATGACCGGGAACTGGTCCGGGAGCCGGTGTACCACTCCTCCAACGGCGGCGCCACGGAGGACGGCTACTACGTCTGGGGCACAGAGACGCCCTACCTGAAGGGTGTGGAGGACCGCTATGAGGCCCGGACCAGCATCCCCAATTACAGCTGGTCCGTCACCTACACCGCCGACGAGCTGACCTGGATCTTACAGCAGAAAGGATACGGCGTGGGCACGGTGAAAAACGTGTATGTATCGGAATACACGCCCATGGGAAATGTATACAAGGTGGCCTTTGTGCACACCGGCGGCACCCTGACGGTGAAGGGCGACACCTGCCGGAGCATCTTTTACAGCAGTACGTACAACAAATCCGTCAAGAGCCTGCGCTTCTCCATCAACGGCGGCGGTCCGGCATCCACTGGAGACGGCGTCTGCGTCAACGGCGCCGACAATCAGCTGTCCGGCCTGGACGGCGTGGCCGTCATCTCCGGCGGCGGCAAGATCACCACGCTGGATGGGGACAGCGCCGTGGTGCTCTCCTCCTCCGGCAAGTCCACCGTGACGGCCTCCGGCGGCACGGCGGCGAAGCCCACCTCCTCCCAAAAGGGGAGCTTCACCATCACCGGCACCGGAAACGGCCACAACGTAGGCATGAGCCAATACGGCGCCAGGGCCATGGCGGAGGAGGGATATGACTACGAGGAGATCCTCGAATTCTATTATACGGATGTCACCGTTCGGTGAGGAACAGGAATGCTATGAAAACCAGTGATTTTTACTATGACCTGCCCCAGGAGCTGATCGCCCAGACGCCCATTGAAAAGCGGGACGAATCCCGCCTGATGACGCTGGACAGGGCCACCGGGGCGGTGGAGCACCACCACTTTTACGAGCTGCCGGACTTTCTCAATCCCGGCGACTGCCTGATTCTGAACGATTCCCGGGTGCTGCCCGCCCGGCTCCTGGGACAGCGCCTGCCGGGCGGCGGCGCCTGTGAGGTGCTGCTTCTGATCGACAAGGGGGAGCAGACGTGGGAGTGCCTGGTGCGGCCCGGCAGGAAAATGCGCACCGGGGCCAAGCTGTCCTTTGGAGACGGCGCGCTGACGGCGGAGGTGATGGGCGAGCTGGAGGGCGGCAACCGCCTGGTGCAGTTCGACTACGAGGGCATCTTCCTGGAGGTGCTGGAGCGCCTTGGAAAAATGCCCCTGCCGCCCTATATCAAGGAGGAGCTTCAGGACCGTGAACGTTACCAGACCGTCTATTCCAAGGTGGTGGGCAGCGCGGCGGCTCCCACGGCGGGCCTTCACTTCACCCCGGAGCTGCTGGAGAAGATCGCGGCCAAGGGCGTGGGCATCGGCTATGTGACGCTGCACGTGGGCCTTGGCACCTTCCGGCCTGTGAAGGAGGAGAACATTACAGACCACGCCATGCACAGCGAGTACTGCGTCATCTCCCAGGAGACGGCGGACCTCATCAACCGCACCAAGGCGAAGGGCGGGCGGTGCGTGTGCGTGGGCACCACCTCCTGCCGGACCCTGGAGTCCTGGGCCAACGACGACGGCACCATGGAGGCCAAGGCGGGGTGGACCGATATCTATATCTATCCGGGGTACAAATTCAAGGTGATGGACGCCCTGGTGACCAACTTCCACCTGCCGGAGAGCACCCTCATCATGCTGGTGTCCGCCTTCGCAGGGCGGGAGCACGTGCTGGCCGCCTATGAGGAGGCCGTGCGGGAGAAATACCGCTTCTTCAGCTTCGGGGACGCCATGTTCTTGTATGGAGAGGGGAGCGGGACATGAAGCTCCGGGTCCTGGTGGACAACAACACCTACATCGACCAGTACTACCTGGGGGAGCCTGCGGTCAGCTACTATCTGGAGACCGACGGCCTGCGCATCCTGTTTGACACGGGGTATTCCGATATCGTTCTGCAAAACGCCGAAGCCATGGGCATCGATCTGGGCGGCCTGACCCACATCGTGCTGTCCCACGGCCACAACGACCACACCCGGGGCCTGCGGTTCCTGCGGGAGCGGTTCCACCTGTCCCAGGTACAGCTGGTGGCCCATCCGGGGTGTCTCCGGCCCAAGTGGATGGACGGGATGGACATCGGCGCGCCCTTTGGCGAGACGGAGGCGGCGGCCGCCTTCGACTACCGGCCCCAGACCGGGCCTTACGCCCTCTCGGAAAACTGCGTCTTTCTGGGGGAGATCCCCGCCCTTCACGATTTCGAGCCCCGCAGGTGCTTTGGCCGGACGCTGGACGCTTCCGGCGCGGAGATCGGGGAGTTCGTGACGGACGACTCGGCCCTGGCCTGCCGCACCGGGGACGGTTTGTTCATCGTCACCGGATGTTCCCACAGCGGCATCTGCAATATCGTGGACTACGCCCGGCAGGTCCTGGGTGAGGACCGTGTGGCGGGCGTCATCGGCGGGTTCCACCTCTTTGAGGCGGACCAGCGCCTGCGGCAGACCATCGGGCGGCTGAAGGCACTTGCCCCAAAGGTCCTGTATCCCTGCCACTGCGTATCCCTGCGGGCCAAAGCGGAGATGCTGAAGGCCCTGCCCGTGGAGGAAGTGGGCGTGGGATTGGCCATCACCCTTTGAGGCGCGCGGCTCTGTGACTGCGCCGGGAATGTTCCGCCTGCGGGCGGTGCTCCCATCAAATACAGACTAGGAGAGACCACATGTTCAAAGTTCTCAAAACCGAGGGCCGCGCCCGGCGCGGCGAGTTTTCCTGCGCCCACGGCGGCACCGTCCAGACGCCGGTGTTCATGAACGTGGGCACCCAGGGGGCCATCAAGGGCGGCGTGTCCGCTCTGGACCTGAAGGAGATCGGCTGTCAGATCGAGCTGAGCAACACCTACCACCTGCACCTGCGTCCCGGTGACAAGCTGGTGCGGCAGATGGGCGGCCTCCACAAGTTCATGAATTGGGACGGCCCCATCCTCACGGACTCCGGCGGGTTCCAGGTGTTCTCTCTGGCCTCCCTGCGGAAGATCAAGGAGGAGGGCGTCACCTTTGCCTCCCATATCGACGGCCACAGGATCTTCATGGGGCCGGAGGAGTCCATGCAGATCCAGTCCAATCTGGGAAGCGACATCGCCATGGCCTTTGACGAGTGCGTGGAAAACCCCGCCCGGTACGAGTACGCCAAGGCCTCCACGGAGCGGACGCTGCGCTGGCTGGAGCGCTGCAAGATCGAGCACGACCGGCTGGGCAGTCTGCCGGACACGGTGAACCCCGGCCAGATGCTCTTCGGCATCAACCAGGGCGCCACTTTCCCGGACCTCCGGGCCTGGCACGCCAGGGAGATCGCCAAGATCGACTGCGACGGCTACGCCATCGGGGGCCTTGCGGTGGGGGAGCCCGCGGAGGTCATGTACGAGATGATCGACGTGGTGACGCCGGAGCTGCCGGAGGACAAGCCCCGTTACCTCATGGGCGTGGGAACCCCCAGCAACATCATCGAGGCCGTCAGCCGGGGCGTGGACTTCTTCGACTGCGTGATGCCCTCCCGCAACGGCCGCCACGGCAAGCTCTTCACCTGGGAGGGCACGGTGAACATTCTGAACGAGAAATACGCGGCGGACGAGCGGCCCGTCAGCGCCAGCTGCGGCTGCCCCCTCTGCCGGAACTTCTCCCGGGCCTATCTGCGGCACCTGTTCAAGGCGGACGAGGTGCTGGCCCTGCGTCTGGCGGTGCTCCACAACCTGTATTTCTACAACGACCTGATGGCTAAGATCCGCGCGGCCCTGGACCAGGGGACCTTCGCGGAGTTCCGCGCCCGGTACAGCGGACGGCTGGAGGAGCGGGCGTGAGGGGACGAAAGCCCATATATTTCGTGTCCGCTCTGTTTTTGCCGGCGTTTTGGGCGTTTTTGCCGTTTGAACAGGGAACTGCAAAGAAAGTTCTTGCAAAAGCTGGGATATTTGGTATAATGGTCTCATTCTGAATACACGAAGGAAAGAGGAGTTTTCAATATGGATCCAAATATGACATCTACGCTTATGATGATCGTGGTACTGTTCGTCATCATGTATTTCCTGATGATCCGTCCGGAGAACAAGCGGAAGAAAAAGGCGCAGGAGATGCGTGACAGCCTGAAGAAGGGCGACGTCATCACCACCATCGGCGGCATCGTCGGCAAGATCGTGTCCGTCAACAAGGACACCATCGTCATCGAGACCAGCGAGGACCGCGTCCGCATGGAGCTGACCAAGTGGGCCGTCTCCACCACCGGCGTCCAGTCCGGCGAGCAGCCTGAGGAGCAGAAGAAGGACAAGAAGGAAGAAGAGGCGCCTGCCGAGCTCCCCGCGGAAGAGCCTGCCGCCGACGAGGAGAAATGAGCCTCCTCTGAAATAAAAGAGGCAAGCCAATCATAAAAAACACCTCCCTTGGAATATGCTCCAGTAACGAGCATGCTGCAAGGGAGGATTTTTTATGGGCAAGGGGCGAAAACAACAGACGGCTGTTTGGATGGTGTTTCTGCAGGGGCTTTTGACGGCGCTGGGCATCTATCTGGCGGGACAGCTCCTGCTGGCGCTGCTGCTGGTGAAGGGGACGCTGCCGGAGGGGGTGGCCTTTCCGGTGGTGGCGGCGCTGTGCGCGGCGGCGGTGGCCTGCGGGGGACTGCTGACCGTCCGCAGGTCCCCCTGGGGGACGCTGCCCGCCGGACTGCTGACGGCGGGACTGTTCGCCGGGGTCCTGCTGGTGGTGGGGCTGTCCTGCTGGGAGAACGTCACATGGACGGGTCACGGCGGCGTCCTGCTGTTGTGCGTCCTGGCGGGCGGGCTTCTGGCGGGGCTGCTGGGCGGCCGCCGGAAGCGGGGCGGCAAGCGGAAGCGGAAATGACGACTTGTGATTTTTCACAAAATTTTGAAAACCGGCCGGTCTGACCGGCTGGAACGGCGCTTCGCGCCTGCGTCGCGGGGCAGGGGAGAGGGGACCGCAGATATGGGGCACCGGAGCAGGACCGGACCCCAGATGTGGTCCTTTTTCCGTGCCCGCGCTTCTTTGTTTCATAGGTTTACATAATGATGTTTACATAACATTTTGTCATAATTTCCAAAAAACTTCTTTTTCCTGTAATTTCCTTGATAAAATCAGGAAATTGAACTATATTTAATAAAGACATGGTTTACGTCAACCACGGCGCATAAACCGCCTGCCTGGCTCATAGGATGCAGCGAGGTGAGATGGTTTGAACGTGAGGAACCGTGACCGGGCTGGACAGCCCCTGCCGCGCCTGCTGTTTTTGGCGCTGTTCTTTTTGGCCGGTGTGCTTCTGGGACAGGTTCTGGCGGGCCGGGTGCCGGATGAGACCGGCGGCGAGCTGTCCCGGTATTTGACGGATTATGTGCGGCTCGGCGGCAGTCAGGACCTGACGGCTAAGACCGCGCTGTCTGCGGTGGTGATCTACTTCCGCTATCCGCTGCTGGCGTTCCTGCTGGGGTTCGCCTCCGTGGGCGTGGTGCTGCTGCCCTGCGCGGCGGCGGCCTTTGGTTTTTTCCTGTCCTTTTCCGTCAGCTGCTTCACGGCGGCTTTCGGTCCCGACGGCGTCCTGCTGGCCCTGGCGGTCTTTGGACTGCGGTGCGCGGTGACGCTGCCGGTGTTTTTCCTGCTGGCGGTGCCCTCCTGGGGGGCCTCCGCCGCTTTGGCCAGTCTGTCCTTTGGGAGAGGACGGCGGTGCGCGCCGGTGGCCTATGGCCGGAGCTGGTGGCTCCGTCTGGCGGCGTGCGGCGCTGCGCTGCTGATTGGCGTGTGTGTGGACTTGTTTGTTTCGCCGTGGTTTCTGCGGCTGATGCTGGAACGGATCCTGGCATGATATAGTCAACGCAGTTGAAAAGGGGCTCCTTTTCAACCGGCGGACCGATGCTTTTCAACTGTGCCGGCTATACAGAAGAGAGGGAGGGGAGTGCCCCTTGGCAACAGACGATATCGGGCGCTACGGCGCGTATCTGGCGGAGGAGAAGCACGCCTCCCAGAACACCATCAGCTCCTACCTGCGGGACGTGACGCAGTTTTCGGAGTACTTACAGCATGACCAGGACTGCACCCTGCGGGGCGCCACGGACGAGATGGTGCGCAGCTATATGAACTGGATGCTGGTCCACGGCAAATCCGCCTCCTCCGCCACCCGGTTTTTGGCCTCCATCAAATCCTTCTATAACTTTCTCCTGGCCCAGGGGGAAGTACAGGCGAACCCCGCCAAGGGAGTCACCGCCGCCAAGGTGGAGCGGAAGTATCCGGAGATCCTGACCAACAAGGAAGTGGAGCTGTTTCTGGAGCAGCCCCAGTGTGTGGATGCCAAGGGCTTTCGGGACCACGCCATGCTGGAGCTGCTGTACGCCACCGGCATCCGGGTCAGCGAGCTGATCTCCCTGGACCTGGGCGATTTGAATCTGGCCGCCGGTTTCATACGGTGCGCCAGCCGGGGCAAGGAGCGCATCATCCCCCTGTACCACGGCGCGGTAAAGGCCATTCAGGACTATGTGAAGAACATCCGTCCCCAGCTCATTGCGGACAGCGGGGAGGAGGCCCTCTTCGTCAACATGAACGGCGAGCGCATGAGCCGCCAGGGCTTCTGGAAGATCATCAAGCACTACCAGGAGAAGGCGGGCATCGAAAAGGACATCACGCCCCACACCCTGCGCCACTCCTTTGCCGTGCATTTGCTGGAAAACGGCGCGGACCTGCGCTCCATTCAGGAAATGCTGGGCCATGCGGACATCTCCTCCACTCAGATCTACACCCATGTGGTGAAGCGGCAGCTGAAGGACGTGTACCAGAAGGCCCACCCAAGAGCATAAAAAAGTCAGCACGGCAGGAGCCGTGCTGACTTTTTTATCAGATCAGAAAACAAAATCCACCGCTGGGAACTCTAATGAACAGAATGAGGAGAGGAGGGGCGCCTATGGACAAGGATGAATTCGCCGCCCGGACGGAAGCGGTCAAGCAGCGGCTGTACCGGACCGCATATCTGTATCTGGGCAGCGAGGCGGATGCCCTGGAGGCGGTGGACGAGGCGGTGTATCAGGCCCTGCGGGCGCTGAAAAAGCTCCGGGAGCCGGACTTTTTCGAGACCTGGCTCACCCGCATCGTGCTCAACGAGTGCCATCGGGAACTGCGCCGCCGCAAGCGATTGGCAGGGGAAGAGGCCCTGCCGGATACCGCCGGACCGGACAGCTATGACGCCCTGCCGCTGAGAGAGGCGGTCCGCCGCCTGCCGGAGGACCTGCGGCTGGTGGTGATCCTGCGGTTTTTCGCCGGATACACCCAAGCGGAGACCGCCGCCGCGCTGAACATCCCCCAGGGCACCGCCGCCACACGGCAGAGGCGTGCCCTGCAGCTGCTGCGTCTGGAACTGGGAGAGGAGGAGCGCCTATGAACCGAAACCAGGAATACGCCGCCCTGCTGGCGGAGCTGGAACAGACCCCGGAAGCGCTGGAACACACGGTGGGGCGGGCGCTGGACCGGCAAAATGACTCCCGAAAAAAGCGGCGGCTCTTCGGCATCCCGGCGGGGAGCCTGGCGGCCTGCTTTCTGGGCTTCATGCTGCTGGTGAACCTGTTTCCGCCCTTTGCCCGGGCCTGCGGGAATCTGCCGGTGCTGCGGGAGTTGGCCAAGGCCGTGGCCTGGTCGCCGTCCCTGTCCGCCGCTGTGGAGAACGAGTACGTCCAGCCCATTGTCGGACAGTCCCAGACTGTGAACAGCATCACCGCTACCATTGAATACGTCATTGTGGATATGAAGCAGCTCAATGTCTACTACACTCTGGAGTCCCGGCAGTATCCCCAGCTGGAGGCGGAGAGTCACGCCGTCCTGCCGGGGGAGCCGGGAGGGTGCAGCACCAGCAGCGGCTCCTTCGGCACCCCCAACGGCGAGCTGCGCAGCGCCCGGATCGACTTTATCGAGCGGGAGATCCCGGAAACCCTGGACTTTCAACTGAAGGTCTATGCCGGTCACAGCGAGGAAGAACCGGTGGCGCCGGTCCCTGTTGAAGAGGCGGACCCCTTTGACATTCCGGACAGTGAGCCAGAATATCTGGCGGAGTTTACCTTCCCCCTGGAGCTGGACCCCACCTTCACCGCCAAGGGAGAGCTGTTCCCGGTGGACGCCGTGTTTGAACTGGACGGCCGCACCGTCTCCATCACGGAGGCGGAGGTCTATCCCACCCACATGCGGCTGAACATCCACACGGACCCGGACAACGACGCCTGGCTCACCGGACTGGACTTCTATATGGAGGACGAGACCGGCCATCAGTTCCGACCCTCCACCAACGGCATCCTGTCCACCGGCATGACCGGCGGCAGCGACGATTCCATCATCTGGCTGGACAGTCCCTATTTTGAGGGCAGCAAAAGCCTGACCCTCCACATCACCCGGGCGGAGTGGCTGGACAAGACCGCCCCCCGGACCCGCTTGGACCTGCGGAAGGGCACAGCGGAAAACCTGCCGGAGGGCATCCGTTTCCTGAAGGCGGAGGAGCACGACAGGGGATGGGTGGTATCCTTTTTGGCGGACATCAAGGGGGAGCACACCATGTTCGGCCTGTTCCAGCACACCTTCTGGGACGAGGCGGGGCAGGCCCACGACATCACCTGGGAGAGCAGCTCCTACGGCTATGAGGACCCCGCCACGGGGGAGCGGGTGGATTTCGACAGTGTGTTTACCGCCGAATACCCACTGGAGAACTACCACGGGGATACGGCGTATCTGGAGCCGCTGTTCAACCATGTCACGGTGTTCGACATTCCCATCGCCATTCCCATCCGATAAATGCGAAGAGCTCCCGGAGCGCCGTGCAGCGCTCCGGGAGCTTTTTCATCCAATAAATAAAGATGCCTGTTTATTTTGATTTCTTGACCTTTGACAAGGGATTTGCCTTTGCAGCGACGCGGAGAGATTCGTTGTCGATGTGGGTGTAGATCTCCGTGGTATTCAGGTGGTCGTGGCCCAGGACCTCCTGGACGGCCCGCACGTCCACGCCGTTTTGCAGCATCAGTGTGGCGGCGGTGTGCCGCAGCTTGTGCGAGGAGTACTGGGTGCTATCGATCCCGGCTTCCGATAGGCGCTTTTTCACCATGGCATGGACCGTGGAGCGGCTGATCCGCTCGTTTTGGGCAGAGAGGAAGAGGGCATTCTGGTCCCGGCCGGTGATGGGCCGCCGGACCGCCAGATAGCGTTTCAAGGCATCTTGGCAGGCGTCGTTCAGGTAGATGATGCGGACCTTGTTGCCTTTGCCCAGCACGCGGAGGGCGTCCTCCTGGATATCGTTAAGATCCAGGCCCACCAGTTCGGAGATCCGCAGGCCGCAGTTAAGGAACAGCGTCAGAATGCAGTAGTCGCGCTCCTGGTTTTTGCCATCAACAGCGCTCAAAAGCTGCAAACTTTCGTCCAAAGTCAGGTATTTCGGCAATGTTTTCTTCAATTTTGGAGAATCAATATCTTTGACAGGATTTTCACGAAGTAGGTGCATCTTGTTGGTCAAGTAGTTGTAAAATGACCGGATGGTGGCGATTTTTCTGGCGCGTGACGCGGCGTTCAGACCGTAGTCGGAGCTGCGGCTGTTCTGGTGCTGAATGCGGTCCCGGCTGAGATAGGTCATGTAGCCGTAGATGTCCGTCAAAGTCACGCCGGCCACAAACTCCAGATCCACGTCCATGATGTCGATCTCATCCAGCGCCTTGTTTGAGAGGGCCGGATCGCGGGTCTGTTTCAGATAGCGAAAAAAATTCCGCAGGTCCAGAAAGTATTCGTCAACGGTGCGCCTGGAATGGGCTTTGATGGTCTCGTGATAAGAAAGAAAATCCCGCAGGATCTGCGGCGCTTCGGTGCGATAATCTGCCATAAGTCATTTGCGGGTAAATTGGTGGGAAAATCCGCTGGGAGCCGTCCGCCAGAGGAATTCCTTGGATGAAGGGCGTTCAAATCGCTGGAATTGGGTTTTTGCCCTCCCCTAAATTGAACAAAATTTTTATTTTGTTCAATTTCTAGTATGCCCGCAAAACCTCCTCTCTCAAGATAGTGTGTTCTAAAGCTGTCATAAAATCCGACAGTCTGCGCAAACTAGTCCCAACATCAAATAACAGAACGGATGATCGCTATGAGCCTGATTCCATGTACCAGCAAGTGTATTTATCAAGCCGACGGCATCTGCACGCTGGACAGCGCGGCAGCCGCCGGACAGCCCAGCTTGGGCGGCGCCTGCATCCACTTCATTCCGACGGACGCAAAGCGGCTCGGATCGCCTCACCGATATTGCGGGCCGGGATCAGTTCCAGGCCGGGAAAATCCCCCAGATTGCCTGCCCGGTGGGCCGGGACCACACACTTTTTAAAGCCCAGCCGCTGGACCTCGGAGATGCGCTGGGCCAGATGATTGACGGTGCGCAGTTCGCCGGTCAGGCCCACCTCCCCGACGGCCACCAGGTCGCTGGGCACCGGGCGGTCCAGATAGCTGGACGCCAGCGCCACCACCGCCGCCAGGTCCGCGGCGGGCTCGTCCAGCCACAGACCGCCGATGATGTTGATGTATGCGTCACAGGCGGACACCTTCAGGCCGCCCCGTTTTTCCAGGACTGCCAGAAGCATGGCCGCGCGGTTGTAATCAAAGCCGTTGCTTGTCCGACGGGGATTTCCGCCTGCAGACGTGACCACCAGCGCCTGGATCTCCGCCAGCACCGGGCGCACCCCCTCCATCACACAGGTGACGCAGGTGCCCGGCGCGTCGTCCGGACGGCCGGAGAGCAGCATCTCCGAGGGATTTTCCACCTCTTCCAGGCCCGCGTCCCGCATCTCGAACACGCCAATCTCATTGGTGGCGCCAAAGCGGTTTTTCGCCGCCCGCAGGATGCGGTAGGACGTGTGCTGGTCGCCCTCGAAATACAGCACGCAGTCCACCATGTGCTCCAGCACCTTGGGGCCTGCGATGGAGCCCTCCTTGTTGACGTGGCCGATGACAAAGACGGTGATCCCCCCCTGCCCTTTTGCCAGCTGCATCAGGGCCATGGTACAGTCCTTCACCTGGCTGACGCTGCCCGCCGGAGAGTCCAGCGCGTCGTTGTACAGGGTCTGGATGGAGTCCACGATCAGGATATCCGGCTGCTCCGCCGCCACGGACTCCAGCACGTCGCCCAAACTGGTCTCGGAGATGACATATAAGCTGCTGCTCTCCACACGTAAACGTTTGGCCCGCAATTTCAGCTGGTGTTCGGACTCCTCGCCGGATACATACAAAACCTTGGAGAATTCGCATAATTTGCTGCAAATTTGCAGCATCAGGGTGGATTTTCCGATGCCGGGGGCGCCGCCCACCAGCACCAGGGAGCCTTTCACCGCGCCGCCGCCCAGCACCCGGTCCAGCTCCCCCATGCCGGTGGGAAACCGGATCTCCTCGTCGGCCTTCAGGTCTGTCACCGGGCAGGCCTTCCGAACGGGCATGGCGGAGCGGACGGCCCTGCCGCCGCTCTTTTGAACGGCTTTCGGCAGCTCCGGCTGCTCCACGATGGTATTCCAGGCGCCGCAGGCGGGGCACTTCCCCGCCCATTTCAGCGTCTCGTTGCCGCACTCTGTGCAGTAAAACATGGTCTTTTGCTTCATGATGGTACTTCCTCTCCGGCGGCGCAGCGCAGATACCCGGCGGCAATGGCGGCGGCCAGCTTCAGTTGATACGGCGGCTCCTGCAAACGTCCGGTCTCCTCCGCGTTGGAGAGAAAACCGCACTCCACGATGACGCCGGGGGCCGTGACGTTTTTCATCAGATAGATAGTGGGCGGGATCTGCTTGGCGTGCTTCTCATTTCCCGCGTTGACGGCCGTGTTCAGGGAATCCTGCACGGTCTTTGCCAGCGCCTCTCCCCCCTCCTGCCGGTTCCAGAACACCTGGGCGCCGTGGGTCACGGGAGAGGACGGCAGACTGTTTTGATGGATGCTCAGCAGCACGGCGTTTTCCGTTCCATTCACCAGGGCCACCCGGTTTTTCAGGTCGGAGGCCTTCCGCTGGCGGATGGTGGCGAGGCCCTCGTCGCAGATGGTCACATCCTCCGTGCGGGTCATGACGGTCCGCTGCCCCGCAAGTCGCAGCAGGTCGTTGAGGCGCAGGGAGACCGCCAGGTTGAGCTGGCTCTCCTCCACGCCGCCCGGGGACACCGCCCCGCCGTCCTCCCCGCCGTGGCCGGGATCGATGACCACCGTCACCGGAACGCCCTCCCGGGCGGCAAAGACGGGCGCCTGCGGCGCGGCGTGTCCCGTCCACAGGATACCGCCCAGACACAGCAGAAAGCCGCAGAATAATGCGCTTCCCCAAATCGTACGCTTTCGGATCAAGATCAACATCAGACAAACACCCCTATGGAGCGTATGTCCGCCTGCTTATCCCATATTCCCAATTATAGCGGTTCCGGCCGCTGAAATCAAGGGCAGGCTCCCATCCAGCGCCCGGCGCATAGAATGGACCAGCGCATGGTGCGCCGTGCGCCATCCTTTCCAAAGGAGGACCCCTTTCATGGAGAAACCCGAGCAAACTGTATCCAAACCCTGCGGCGTCGATCAAGGCTCCCTGCCTGGAAACTGCGCGCCGCTGGCATTTCCCTATATCCCCATGCAGGACTCCAACCCGGTCCGGTACAGCCGGATGGAGGCGCTGGAGACCGGCACCCTCTTCCCCGGCCTGAACCTGCCCTTCAAGGCGGCGATCCAGGCCAAGACCAAGATGGCCAACACCGCCCTGGTGGAGCTGATGGCCCTGGATTTTGCCATTGACGAGCTGGGCCTGTATCTGACCACCCATGCCCAGGACCAGGAGGTCCTGCAATTGTACTGGTCCTATATCAAAATGGCGAAGGAGGGCCGCGAGAAATATCAGAAGATGTACGGTCCCCTGCTCCAGACCGACCTGACCCCGGAGGACGGCTACGCCTGGCTGAAGGACCCCTGGCCCTGGGATTTAGGAGGGAATGACTGATGTTTGTCTATGAGAAAAAGCTGCAATACCCCATCAAAATCAAGAACAGCAACCCCAAGCTGGCGGCGGTGATCATCAGCCAGTACGGCGGGCCGGACGGCGAGCTGGGCGCGTCCCTGCGCTATTTGAGCCAGCGGTACTCCATGCCCTACGCGGAGCTGAAGGGCCTGCTGACCGATATCGGCACCGAGGAATTAGACCCACGAAAATATATATGAAGAATCCCCACTGGTTTCAGCGGGGATTCTTTTTTTATTTTACCAGCTTCGGCATAATATCGTCAATATCAACCAGTCGGCCATGGCCAGTCCTGCCACCACCGCTTGCAACTGGGAGCAAGGAGCCCCCCAGTTTTGGCATGATATCATCGTTTTTCCCATGCCACGGCGCATCATCCAGCGTGCTTTCCTTATATCCTTCCGCATAGTACAGCGCCGTTTTCTGTTCGTTAGATACCGGCATAGCGTCAATGGCCGTGAGGACTTTCTCCTTTTTGCTTCCAGAGATTGTCTTTCCATTGGCATCTTTGTCAGCAGTCATGTCCTGTGTCGCTTCACGGAAATCCACATACTGTTTGGGTGTCAGTCCGGCATTATAGACTGCTTCCAGCTTCTCATATTCGGTTTCGTCCATCATGCTCTCCAGAGCCTTCATCTGTTCAGATGCAGAAATCGCAGAAGTCACAACAGCCTTGTACCGTTGTATATTGCTCACACTGGATTGCCCTGCTTGTGGTTTTAAACTTCCGATTGTCTTTGCGAGGCTTGCCGCATGAGTAGAAGATAACCCTGCGTCGGTGAGGTCCGTATACCGGTCCGCCTCAGCCGGAATCTGACTGTAAAATTTCAGGGCATCTTTGATCATTCCTTTCTGTTTTTCGGTCATCCCACTTTGGTCAAGATACACTTCAAATTGAGTTGCCTTTTCCGATGCTCCCATATCTTCCACATCATCCAGTGCAAGGTATTCCTGATAAGCGTCCGAGATCTGCTGCCAAGACATGCCATCCATCATCATCTTCCGAAATTGTGACGGCTTCTTAGCACCTTTGCTTGCAATCAGTTTTGTGTACATCTGCCAGCATTGTCTATCGGTCAGATTCTTCTCATTCTCCAGCAGTTCCAGCTTTTCACGGGTGTCCTCCCCTTTTCTGACATTCTGAACCGCCTGATAAACCGTTGCGCGATCTGCGCCCTCATTCACCATCAGTTCCACCAGATCAGATTGCTTGGCCGATAGACCGCTTTCTCCGGATGCATAAAAGTCCCGAGTCTCCGACAAGCCGGAATTACCGAACAATACCGCTTGCAGCCACTTATCCGGTCTCTGTTCCACAGGATATTGAAGCCGCCTTTTGTCACCATATCCATAGTTCCGGCCGCCGTCTAACATGGTCTGAATGCCTTGTGTCGTTTTCTGGAGCTGCCTCCCACCAGGGACCAGTGTCTTGCCGAGATCCAGCACAGCGCCGCCGATCTCTCCGGCAGAAGGATCTTCCGCCGCAACCGCTCTTCCGATTCCCTGAACAGCCTCCGCCATGTTGGTAAACGGCATTGTCTGGTCACCCAGCCCCAACAGCCCCGCCGCATTCCGCACAAAGGGAACATCATTGCTGATATTATACAGCAGGTCTCCCCCGGCGCTCTTCCAGTCGAACGGCTTGTCCTCCTCGTCATCATCATCGTCAAACAGGGTACTGCCAAACATCTTCTCCCACGCAGTGTTTATGACTGGCTTCAAAACGCCTTTCAGCATTGCATTGGTGCTCATTCCCATGCCGGAAGCGACGAAATTCGCAAGATACCCCAGCAGATCAAAGGGGGCCGGGGTACCGCCATAGATCCCCTCGGTGATCCGGTTCAGCAGAAAGGCGGACAGCAGTCCCTTGGTGACCACGGCGGCCACCGCCCTGGCGCCAGCCTTCTTGCCATGCTCCTTAGCTATGGTCTGATACTTTGCAGGCAAGTCCTGGGTAATATGCTCCCAGCTGTTCAGCGCCTCCACCTGGAACATATGCAGCATCTGATTGACCACGCTCTTGCTCTCGAAAGCCAGCGGCCTGCTTCCCTTCATCCTGGAACCCATGATCTGCGTGGCCCAGCGGTCCGCTTCCAGCATGGCCGCCTCCGAGGGCTTCCCTTCGGCCACCAGCTGATTGTATTTGCTCTGGACCGCCAAGGCCGATACCAGGCCGTCCATGATGTCCGCCGGCTTGAACATAGCGGTCACAACACTATCGAACCTGCTGTCATCCGCAGTCAGATAGTCGATGCCCTTCTTTCCTGTCAGAAGGTCGCTCTGGTCGAACAGCGCCGTTTTCTTGATATTCCAGATCTTGCCGCTGGTGCTCTTCGCCAAGTCTGCCGCTGCCTGTGCAACATATTTCCCATCCACTTCCGCCAAAATCTGGGCCAGCTGCGCACTCTGGTTCAACACAGAGGACATGTTTCCCGCCACCTGGGCGCGTCCAAAGGCGGCCACCAGCTTATTGCCGGCGTTTAGACTGGTGCGGCCTGCCATATATTCCATGCCGCGGTCCGCCATGCTCTGTTTTCCGGCAAGAAGATTTGCGTAGTTGTCGATGTACTTCACAAGTTCGCCGTATTTCGTGGTCTTCGTCACATTGTCGTACAACTCGTTGATATACTGGTCCATCATGGTCCTGGCATCCTGATAGGTCAGCTTCGTCCCCTCGGAGATCTTCCCGGCGTCCCGCAGCACCTCCGTCTGGGTGTTCAGATCCGCATACCGCAGACTCTCCGCATGGTCGATGGCGTGGCTGATCTCCTCCGGTCCAAAGGTTTTCCGCAGGTACCGGGACACACCCCGCAGGCGGGCAATATCGTCCGTATGATAGAAGATATCGCCCAGGTAGCTGACATAGGATTCATATCCCTTGGACACGTCATAATCCGTCTTGTTCCCTGTGCGGGACTGGAAGAAGGGATTCCACCGCTTCCCCGGCTTGTAATCCGCCGTCAGGCCGGAGATGGAGGTGGGCAGGCTGGAGGCGTCTGCATTAACTCCCATGGCCCGCAGGGCGGACAGCAGCTTGTTTTGTGTATCCGCCCCCTGCATGTGTGGCGCATATCCCTTGATAAAACCTATGGTCCCATAGCCATGGGCCGTCAGGAAGTCATTCACAGCGTCATAGAATAGATCATACTGTTCCGCGAATTTCTGGACAGCATTGTTGATCTTCACGCTGTCCAGTTCCCCGGAGGTCATCAGCTCCTGATTCTCTGTCCATCTGGCAAACTGCTGGGCAAGTCCCCGCTCCTCAGCATCCAGGCTGAACTCCCTGGCAGCGTCCACAGGGTCCTCTCCATGCCGGATGTTCTCCGCCGCATTCCGTATGCCCTCGGCCATCTCCATAGAGGCAATGGTCTCCCCGACAAAGCGGTCCTCCAGCATTTGCTGCACGATGGCCCGTTCCTCCTTTGTCAGGCCGCTGCGCTGTCCCTGGCTATCCTCAAAGGTCCGTACCTCATTCAACTGCCGTTGGATGAAGCGCGCTTTTGACGCCTCATTCTGCTGTACGGGGTAAATATACGCCTCATTGATCTTTTCGCCCTGGAGGTCCCCAAAGATACTTCGCATAACCCGCTCCGGAGTCCGCTCATTCATCACCAGCATGTGGATCGGCTGATACTTGGCGTCGTCCTTAAAATACTTTTCTGCCAGACGCTCCGTCTTTCGGCGGATCTCCTGACCCCGCTCCTGCACGCCGTCCGTGCCTTTATAGCTGTTTTCAGCTATATAATAGTCTGCCAGTTCCGTCACCGTGGCTCGGCTCATAGACGCCGGAATGTCCTCGGCGGTATAATCTCCGTTGGCGATCCCCTTTGCAAATTGTCTTTCGCCCCGGCTCGGCTGGAGGCGTGCCTCCGCCTGCCGTCTGGCTCTGGCGGTCTCCTTTTTGGCCTGGTCCGCTCCCCGCAGAAAGTCCGTCCCGCGATAATCCGCCATATCCCCGGCAATATCTGTCACGCCCACCTTTTCAAGGGCCGAGGATGTCCCCGCAGGTCTCTCTTGTGCCTCTTTTGCCAGCTGGTCCGCCTGAAGCTCCTCCTGGGTCCAGTCTGCACGCTTCCCCTGGTCAAATCCGGCAATGCCAATCTGTCCATCACTGCCGAACTGCGTCCCGTCTCTCTGATTCTGCACCAGCTCCCGCAGGGACGGCCCCATAGAGAACTGACCGGCCCCAGTATCCGGAGAAATATTTACGTGGTTTCCAACATATTCTTCCTTGATATTTTTCGCAAGGTCTGCTATACTAACTGTATAAGCCTCGCTTGCTGTGGCCCGGTCTTGAAAACCGGCGTGGAAGTTTTCTTCCCTCACCCAGCTAAGCGGGGTGTTTTTATATTCGATGCTGCGAAGATTGTATGCCCGGTGGATGGCATCCCCCTGATTTTCCAGCACATCCACCCGCAGCACTGCAATTTTGGGTCCGTCCATCTCATAAGGCGCTGCGAATATGTACTGAAACAACCTGTGCGGGTTGTTTTTCTTTTTCAGATTGCTACCGCTGTCGATTTTTGTATCCACAGCGCCGATCAGGCAGGCTTGTTCCATCAATTCACGGGCGGCGCCCAGTGTGCGCAGAGAGTCGGGATTCCGCTGTTTAGCAGAATTTGTAGCACTCTCAGAAAAGAAATCCTTTCCCATTTGGATATTCAGGCCAGTCCAATTGTTGGTCACCGATCCTGTCTCCAGGTCATTCACTGCGCGCCTTGCCTGGTCCATCTCCGCGGTGACTGCCCACCGCCCGCCTAATGTCGGATAGATGATATCTCCCGGTTGTACCCGAACAGCCTGTAACGGTGTCTGATCCTCTACGATCCGTGTATCGAACCCGTTTGAAAACGGAGACCGGTCTCCCATTATCTGAACGGATCTTGCGGCCTCTTCACGAATGAAGCTGAAGCGGGGCTTCCACTGGCCCTCCCCATCCCTGAGCATGATATCCCCAGTCTCAGGATCATAATAGGGCCTGGTCGGTCCCTGCTGAACATCCGCATCGGTATCCATATAAAGTGTGGTCCCAACACCATCCGCAAACACTGTGTTCTCGTCCCCCAGCTGGGGCATTTTCAAGGTCCGCTCCTCCGCTGTCAGCCCCCGCCGGGCCGCCGCGTCCCTGGCCTCGATCTCTCCGGCGGTGTTGCGGTACAACGACTCCGCGTCCGGCTTTCTGGCACTTATTTTTTTGAGGTTCTGATAAATATCTCCATACAGTTCCTCCTGGAGCCTTGCATACTCTGGGATATTTTTCTGGATAAATTCCTTTTCCAGCAGATCCGCCTGTTCACTGGTGATCTCTCCACTCATTTCCCGAGCAAGCAGCGCATCAATATATGCCTCTAATCCAACAGAGTCACCTAACTCGCTCATACGCTGAACAATTTTTTCTTTTCTGTGCTGCAATACTCGCGTATCAACCCAGTCATCTGCACTCTGGGTCATGATTTCCCAGTATCCAGGGCTGGCCCCACCGGTGAATCCTTCTGCCTGCTGAATGGCGTGCTGCACCTCATGAATCAATGTGTCATCCGGAGCGCTTTTCAGTAACTGATTCAAGGTAATGGTATTGGTAGACCGATCAAAGGAGCCATGTTCTCCTGCTTTAAGGTCTGCAAACCGCACTCGCACATTCTTCAGCTCCGGATAAGCGCCGAACAGTTCCTCATGCTGGATATAATCCCCCAGCCTGGACGCTCTCGACACATTCGACCGTTCATAGCGCATCCCGCTGTCGTCGATCTCCCAGCGCCATTTTCCGTCCATGCCCCGGTACCAGCCCGTTTCACGATGAATAGTGTCGGTGTCCGTTCCCTGCCGCTCCATCTCCTGGGCCGTCTGCAAGGCTCTCAGGTCCGCAGTCCGGGCATTGACCCCCGCAAAGGTATTCTGTGCCGCTCTGGCTCCGGCCTGCTCTCCCGCGCTCCGCAGTGCCTTCTCATACAGCCGCTGGGCGTCGATCAGGAAACGCTCCTCGCTGGTTCCCCGTACTTTGGCAACAGCGTCCCGCAGCCAGTCATAGATTCTTTGGAACAGATTGCGGTCCGTCTGCAAAAGCCGCTGGATGCTCCGTTCATCTTGAAATAGATAGTCCTCCGCGAACTTGGCCACCATCTCCCGGCTGGCGCCGTCCTCGTCCAGCTCCACGCCGTTGTCCTGATAGATCCGCTGCACATCGCCCCGCAGCGCGTCCACGTCCACCCCCATATCCTCTGCCAGGAAGCCAAGCACCCGCTGGGAGAATTGACTGTACAGGCCGCTGGTCTCCATGTGGTGGGTCAGCTCATGGACCAGCACCTGCCGCACGGGATTCTCCGCTGTCGGATCGATGGTGATGATATTGTTTCGGTACTCCCCCGCCGCACCGTTGGTCAGCTTATCCACTGTGAGATCAGCGCCGAACCTGCCTGCGATCTCTCTTGCCTGTGTAAAGGCCTCACGCTTTTCAGGCGCTACGTCCTCCATCATCCGCCCCCAGGCGATATGTCCGCCGGGGTCTAACTGGGGCATGATGTTCTGTGCGTCCCGCACCGCCTGCCGGGCCTCCTGGGAGAACATGCCCTGCTCCCTCATGGTGTCATATGCCTGATCGATGGCCGTGTTCTGCACCTGGGTCCGGTATCCCTGATATCTGCTCTTGGCGCCTGCCACGCTCTCCACAGCGCCGCCCAGTCCGCCCAGTGCGCCGCCGATCAGGAAGTCATACACGGCCTCCTCCAGGTCAAATTGTGCGCTGGGGTCATAGGTCATCCGCTTCAGGATGGGGTTTGCCACATCCTCCAGGAACTCCTCCGCACCCTCGCTGACAAAGCCCGCTCCGGTCTTTAAAAAGCCCTCCAGGGCGGTCTTTCCCGCCGCTGTCTTAGCAAAGCGGTCCACGGCCTTGCCGATGGCGGCCTCCACGATGTCGTCCCCGATGCCCTTTCCAAATGCCTTGGCAAAGGGCGCCACCACGTTGGAGAGCTTTTCTGTTGCCACAGAGACTGCCGCGCTCCCCAGTCCATAGGCCAGCTGCTGTCCCAGCGTGGCGCCCTCCTGCCGGGCCTCCTGGGCCGCGCCGCCGAAGCTCCGCACCGCCATGGGCACCAGGGCGCCCCCGCCGGTCAACAGGCCGGCGCCGATGTCCGCGCCCATTTGCAGGCCCGCTGCGCCGATATCCACCAGAACCCCGCCGGTCTTTCCCAAGCCCTTCTTGGCGTCCAGAATATCCGCCGCGCCGGACTCGGACAGCCGGTCCGCCGTCTGCTCCAGCTGTTCCGCGCCTTTGTCGGTATAGCGGGTCTGATCATCCATATTTTCCTGGGACAGTCCTGCCGCATTTCGGTTCCGCTGGATCAGCATCCGCAGGCGCTGCCGCTCCGCCTCCGTTTTGGCGGTGGAGAGCTGGGCCTCATACCGCTTGATGTTATCCAGGGCCGCCTGGATCTTCTGCCGGTCCTGGCTCGCCATGTCGTTCAGGGCGGAGGCGCCCCGCAGGGCCATGCCGCCGGTGTTCACGAACCCGGCCCCCCACTGCTTTGCAGAACCGGACACCACGTCCGCCGCCCGGCCCGCCAGCGTCGGCACCTCTACCTCTCTTGTAACGGTCCTGCCGCCCCGGCTTCCGCCTGTCACCGCCTGGACCTTCTTGCTCCTCCAACTGTCCGTGGAGGGCGTCAGGCTCCCCTTCTGTGTACTTTTGGCGGGGATCTGCGTTTGGGATGGGGTCGCCATCCTCCATGCCTCTGTGATCTTCTTTCCGGTGTTATCCCCAATGGATACCAATTTGCCGGACTGCTTGGAAGCCGGAGACGCACTCTGCGTCTCCGGCTCCTTATTATTGGTAGCGATTTTTTTCAATGTTCCCATGATATCCTCCTATCAGGAAGGTGTGTACTGTACCCCGGCCTTAGCAAGCACTGCCTGGATCTCCTGTTTTTGCCCGGAACTCATGGCTCCCCAATATTGGTCCAGATAAGGCAGCACATTGCTGATCTTGTTCGTCTGTACCAATCCGCTTACGGTCTGCTTCAACTGCGAGAACGTCGGGACACCAGGCGTTGTAGCCGCCGCCAATTCGATAGTGCTCGCTCCACCGGAAGGCGCTCCTCCCGATGTGCCGGATTGCCCGCTCGATGTCTTTCGCGGAGTGCCTGCCGAAGTTCCGGCAGACTTTGCCGCCGGTACTCCCTGTGTCTGCTGCTGAAGCAGGAAGGTCTGCGCCTCCGACCGGTTGATCCCTGCCGCGGCTAGGGTCTCGTCATTGGGCATGAATCCGGCTTTCAGCATGGTCAAGGCCTTACTGTATGCGCTCTCCGCATTCTGTGCGTTTAGACTCTGCTGGTTCCAGTAATTCTCGTTGTCCAAACTCACCTGTCTCCAGTAGTTGTCATTCGCCATCTGCTGCTGGTTCTGCACATATCCCATCCACTGTCCCTGAATGGTCTGTAAGTAGCCCGCAAGCTCCTGGGCGGTCTGCATGTCCCCTGTCAGCTGGGCGTTGGTGATGGCGCTCTCCAGCTCCCTGACGGTGGCCAGACGCTGTTTCTCGATCTCCGTCAGCTGATTCTCATAGTTGGTCTCTGTCGCGATCCGCTGACTGTCCGCCATGCCGCCGGCATAGCCGCTGGCACTCAGCTGCTGGTCCAAATTCTTCTGTCCCAGCATCTTGGCGATATAGGCCTGCCGGGCCAGCTCCTCTGTGTCGTCATTGGTGGTGTCGATCTGATCCCGATACCCTCTGACGGCATTCTGGACCGCCGCCGCAATGGCCGCTCTGGTCTGTTCGGAGTACTGGTCGTATCCGGTCCTCTCCAGAAAATCCTCAAAGGACATGATATCGGTGCCCAGGCCCGCTCCGCTCTGCGGAAACTGGCCCCCTGCCCCCTGTCCGCCGGTGGCTGTGATCTGCTGATCCAGATACAGATACGGATTCATGGGATTTGCGGACCCGCCCAGCGCCGCGTTCATAGAGCCTGCCAGACCGCTGGCATCCACCCCAAGCCCAGCAGGCGCAAAATCCGCCTCATCCAGCAGCAAGGTGCCTGTGGCATCGTATTTCCGCCCCACGCCGGTGCGGTCCACCGCCATGTTGTGCAGAGCCATGTACATGTTGGGATCATAGGCGTCCGCACCGTAATACCGGGCCATGGCCGCGATCTCCTCCGGCGAGTAGCCGGGGGACCGCCCCGCCTTTGTCACGTCCTGGCTCGCCGGAGAGGCGATCACAGGCACGCCGTTTTCGTCATAGCTCACCCAATAGGTGGTTTTCCCGTCCGCCGTCCGTTTCAACAGCGTTTTCCCCGCGTTGCTGGGGTTCACAGAGGCGCTGGTGAGCCCCAGGGCGGCAAGCCGCCGCTGGTTCTCTGTCCGCTCGTTCTGCCACGTCTGCCGGGCGCCGGAAGAGTTCATCCACGCCTTTTGGATATCCGCGTAGGCCTGGGCCTGGGTGGTGCCGCCTCCGGCGGAGCCGGTATCGAACATCTTATAGCCCCGCCGCTGCAAGGCGTCGTAGGCGGCCATCAAGTCCCCCTGGGCCGCCAGCTGCTGCGCCTGCGCCAAATAATCCACGCCGTCCTCCCAGCCCTTGCCCAGATGCACGGCGTCCGTGCCGTCAGGATACTGCAAACGCTCTCCCGCATACAGCCGCACGGTGTCCTTGTCCCGGTCGGACAGGGCGTCAAAGCTGCTGCCGTACTGGGCCCTGAGCTGCTGGAAGATCTGACTGTTGCTGGTTCCCCGGTCGTTGCCGCCCTGGGCGTTGATCTTCTGCTGCCGCTGGTTCAGGGCGGCCGCCACACTGCCCCAGTCCCCGCGGGCCGCCGCGTCAATGGCCTGCTGGTGGTAATCCACGCCGGTGCCGGCGGGTTTGGAGGCGCCGGAATAGACGCTGCTCCAAGTGGACTTCACCGCATCGTCCACATCCCGGTCATAGCTGCCGCCGGAGGACTTAGCAGGCTTGGAGCTTCCGGACGATCCGCTGTACACGGAACTGAATGTCTTATCGGAGCCGGTCATGGTCGGCTCCTTGCCTCCGTACTTGTCGTTGATCTTATTCTGCCGCTCCTGCTCCAGCTGCCGCCGCTCCGAGGAGGACAGGTCTGTCCGCTGAAGCTCCTTGGAGTAATCTTTGTTTGGATTGTAATACCCGGCCATGGCGCCTCCCCCTTATTCTTTCTGATCCGGAGACAGCGCGTCTCCTGTGGTCTCCACGGTCCCCTTCAGCACCAGGATCATCTTTTTTAAAAATTCCGGCAGCGGAGCGCCCATCTCGCCCACATTTTCCAAAATGCTGCCCAGCTCCATCAGAATATACCAGGCCACCACCAACGGACAGACCAGTACGGTGTATGTAAAGGGCAGTTTCAGCCCCTGGATATGCGACAGCAGGTATCCCATCACAGCGTCCAGGATCCCGGCCGCCAGTACGGCGAAAATACATCCCGCCTTGTGCCACAGGCCCTCCCGGGCCACCGCCGAGGACCATTCCCCGTTCTTGGCCGCCGCGCTGTACCCGGTGATATAGTCGATCGCCATGCAGGCCACCCAGGCCAGCACCATCCAGCCAAACCAGCCCCACAGGGCCGTCATGGCCGCCAACACAGCGGAGACCGCCGCTTTCCAGGCATTTACTTTGTTCTCCAGATCCACCATTTCCATCATCCTTTCCAGTCCGCTTTTTCCTCACGCACGTCGATATGCGTGAATGTGCTGTATAAACCAACTCCGCCCCAGTCCGGCATGATCTCCCGGGCATAGGCGGCCACCGCTGCTACGCTGACGCCCTTGACGGAGATATCCGCCGCCGTGCCATAGCAGTGCTGGCTCTGGGCCGCGCCGCCCACTTTTTCGTTGTACTGCGGCGTCCGGTATCCGCTGTTCACCGTGACGGCCTTCCCGAAATGGCTCCGGATGCTCTGGAGCACCATCACCAGCCGGGGCGCCACCAGCACGGCGTCGCTGCCGTCCTTGCAGGCGAACTCCTTCACCGTAAAATTGCCGGACAGCTTTCTTCCGCCGTCCTTCTTCTTGGAATATGCATTGATTTCAACCATGGGCTTCTCTCCTTCCGGCTCCAGGCCGTCCTCTTTCTTCAGATACACCAGGATCAGGTGCTGTACCTTCCGGGCGCTGGTGATCCGTTTTCCGTCAAAATCGCATTGGGAACTTCCACCGCCGTCCAGCATCACGGCGCTGTCCCACCCTGCCGCCGCCAGATCGTCCCGCAGCCGCTCCGGCGTCCGGGCCATGGTCCCGCCGTCCCTGGTGCAGTACAGGGCGATCCTGTCCCCTTTCAGGCTGATGGCGGAGCGCCCCCGTCTCCCGCCCTGGCCGGGGTCATAGGTCAGCTTGTCCAGCTTCTTCCCGCCCACGATCAGCGGCGTACAGGCGATATAGTTCTCCGTCTCCGCAGGCAGCGCCCTCATGGCGATATCCGCTCCCCGGTCCCATGCGTACCCCTGCACGGTATAGGCGGGGCGGGCGATCACCCGCCCGTCCGCCTTCAGGTGGCAGTTCACCGCCCCAGTCCGCATGTTGTAGAGGGTGCCGTTTAGGATGTAGTCCGCCCCGGTGGCCTTTTTGACGGCTGCCAGGGACCTCCGCGGGCTGTTCAGGTGGATCCGGATCTCCCGGACCCTGGACAGCGGCACGGTAACGGCCAGATGGTCAGGCATGGTCCACCAGCTCCCTGCCCTTCACCTCGTACACACGGCCCGCGATATGTACCAGGGCGAAGCTCTCTCCCATGTCGCAGTCCGTCAGACAGCCGTCCTGGACCGCCACCTTGTCCAGGGTGCCGGTGCCGGAATCCAGCAGGCCGAAGCCGTTGGCCTGGTCCGGGTAACAGCCGACAGTGGTGCCCCGCTTTTCCGCCTCGGTCAGGGTGTTTTTCTCTGGGTCCAGATGGATGCCGGAACCGGCCAGCGCGGCGTTGGCTTCCTCCAGAGTGGTCTCGCCTGCGGTGTACTTCGAGATGATCTCATGGATGTTGTTCTTCATATTCGTTTCTCCTTTTTATGTGTTTTGAATTTCCTCCACGGTCCCCAGGTCCTCCCACCCCGCGGGGTACTCGCTGGGCCGCCAGATGTTGTTGTCGATGCCGGAGCGCCACACATGGCCGCCGTCCACAGCGCAGTCTCCCTGCATGTACATGCCGCTGGTGCCGTTGGGCAGCAGATAGGGCTTGGCCCGTCTGGGGTCCTGGGTGTGCTTGATGGAGTAGATGGCGGGCAGGTCTGCCGGTCGGGAGCCGGGATTGTGGGCCGGGGTGTGGGCCTGGAGGATGGTGTACACCTGTCCCCCGTCCCGGACGGGCCATCCCAGCATGTCCGCGGTATACACAGCGTCCTCCCGCCAGGGCGGGATATGGTCCTCCTCGGCAATGATGGCGGTTCCGTCCAACTCCGGGGCGCGCCTTGCAAGGTCCAGGGCGGCCGCCCGGCCTCGCTGCCGCTCCCGGCTCAATACGTTGTCCTTAGCTGTCATAAGCAGTGCTCACTCCCTCCCGATAAGCTGCGTCCAGGGCGGCCCAGGTGACGGCCTCCTCCGGCTCCGGTTCAGGTTCCGGAGGAGGCAGAGACGCCTTCCACGCCTCCCATGCCTCTATATTGGACACATAACCGGTCACAACAGAGATCCCCTCGATTTCCCCCAGTGTCAAGGTCACAAAGCCATTGTGTTCATAAAAGTCCCCAGTATCCAGCTCCTCCGGCCACAGTGCCATGCCCTCCTGGACATTTTTCATGTCGGACTCCTGGATACCAGGATATGCGCCGCTGGGATTTGGCGCTTTTTGAATGATTTTCATGTATGATACCTCCAGGGATTCACTAAAATTTTTGAAAAGGAAGTTGACTATGGAAATTGGATATGCCCGCGTATCTACTGATAAGCAGCACGAGGACAGACAGCTATTTGCCCTGCAATCCCTCGGCATCCCAGACTCCGGCATTTATGTTGACAAACAATCCGGCAAGGACTTTGCGCGGCCGCAGTATCAGCAGATGCTGGAGCGGCTGCGGCCAGGCGATGTGCTGTACATCAAGAGTATTGACCGGCTTGGCCGCAACTACGACGAGATCCTGGAGCAGTGGCGGACCCTCACAAAAAAGATGGATGTGGACATCGTGGTCCTAGATATGCCTCTGCTGGACACCCGCAAGGGGAAAGATCTGATCGGCACGCTGATCTCCGATATTGTTTTGCAGCTGCTCAGTTATGTGGCCCATCAGGAGCGGGAGAGCATCAGCCAGAGAACGAAAGAGGGACTGGCCCGCCGGCGGGCCGCCGGTGTTGTTTTGGGCAGGCCAAAGGGTGCTTTGGGAAAACACACGAAACTCAGCGGCAAAGAGGATGCGATCCGTTGCCTGTTGGACTGCGGCAACAGCTATGCCGCCACCGCCCGTGCCCTGAAGGTAGACCGCTCCACTTTGGTCCGTTTTTGCGACGCAAGAGGGCTGCGGCGTGCAGAAAAAGGCGGGATAAATTGCAACGTGGCGGATGCCTCCTGAAATCTGTTGCAGAATAGATACCCTTTTTCCGCATATTTTGCTGGATTTTCCCGATTCTGTAAGCCCGCTCTTCCGGTGGGCGGGGCATCTTCCCCGCCCATTGCACCACATTTTTTCGTTCGATTTCGTGCCTAAATGTGTGATTATCATAAATGACAGCCGTAGTTATTTGGGATTTAGGGGATCTTTAGCTTATGTAGGTCAAACCGGCATTTCAGATTCCTATAATGCAAGAATGACTTTTTCTGGGAAAACCATGTCTTGGTATTCTAATGATTCTAGCTATGGCGTGAATTGTCAGTGTAACGAGAAGGAAGCTATATACTTTTGGATAGCTCTAGCATAATCGTTCGATTTTTCGCCCGCTATTTTAAGCATCACAACAAAATCAGGATATGGTGAAATACGAGGAAACGACACAGTACTTTTTTCCTACTTACCGATCCAGGGAACAAGATATAAATTTGATGGGAATACCGTCACTTGGGCAGTGTCGAATAGTTCCAGCTATGATGCCGGAGACCAGCAAAACGAAAGTGGAAAGACGTATTATTACGTAGCCATTGGCAAAGAGTGATTATGTGTTAGCGCCGGGCGAAAATCGCCATTCCGGGCCGGGCGAAAATCGCCAATTTTGGCCGGATGAAAATCGCCAATC
>NZ_CANRMB010000037.1 GCF_947631635.1 uncultured Dysosmobacter sp. | reverse complement strand
AAAATCGAACGAAAAAATACGGTGCAGTGGGCGGGGAAGAGGCCCCGCCCACCGGAAGAACGGGAATACAGATTCGGGGAAATCCAGCAAAATGTGCGGAAAAAGGGTATCTATTCCGCAACAGATTTCAGGAGGCATCCGCCACGTTGCAATTTATCCCACCTTTTTCTGCACGCCGCAGCCCTCTTGCGTCGCAAAAACGGACCAAAGTGGAGCGGTCTACCTTCAGGGCGCGGGCGGTGGCGGCATAGCTGTTGCCGCAGTCCAACAGGCAACGGATCACATCCTCTTTGCCGCTGAGTTTCGTGTGTTTGCCCAGTGCACCTTTCGGGCGTCCCAAAACAACACCAGCGGCCCGCCGGCGGGCCAGTCCCTCTTTTGTGCGCTGGCTGATGCTCTCCCGCTCCTGATGGGCGACATAACTGAGCAGCTGCAAAACAATATCGGAGATCAGCGTGCCGATCAGATCTTTCCCCTTGCGGGTGTCCAGCAGAGGCATATCCAGGACCACGATGTCCACATCCATCTTTTTTGTGAGGGTTCGCCATTGCTCCAGGATCTCGTCGTAGTTGCGGCCAAGCCGGTCAATACTCTTGATGTACAGCACATCGTCTGGCCGCAGCCGCTCCAACATTTGCTGATACTGCGGCCGCGCAAAGTCCTTGCCGGATTGTTTGTCAACATAAATGTCGGAGTCTGGGATGCCGACGGATTGCAGGGCAAATAGCTGTCTGTCCTCGTGCTGTTTGTCAGTAGATACGCGGGCATATCCAATTTCCATTTTTGAATCGACTTCCTTTCATAAACTTCTCAGAAAAGGTGAAGCAGTTCTATACGCATGAGAAGGTCTTTTGATTTTAAATCAGTATTATTTTCCCCGGAGTAGTTGCAATTTGGCAAGTGTTTGTGGTATGATACTCACAGAAAATATTTGAAGCATTCATTTTTTTCCTTTCAAAAATTCATATCGCCTCGCCGCAATCGGGCGGTGAGAAGGCCAATCGGGGCAGATAGTCTAGTGAGACTATCTGCCCCTTTTTTGCGCACTGATTATTTTGGACACGCAGCTTTTAATACACTTTGACAGCAAAAGGAGGCAGATTTATGAAAATCATTCGCATGGAGGCCACAGAGGCCGGAGGCTATCAGATTCAATATGGAGCGAGCAGTATCCCGGAGGGGTGCGCATTTGTCCCGGAAGAGCTGGATCTTGCGGAGTTCTACGAATTCAAGGGGTTTATCACCCCTGAATTCCAGCATGTCCCGGAAACGGACGAAAACCCGGCATATGATGTGATGCTGGGCTATGATGGGAATCAGGCGGCCCTTGACGCATGGAACGCGGCGCATCCCACCCCAGATCCGCTGAGCGAGGCGCGGGAGCAGAAGCTGGCTGAAATCTCAGCAGCCTGCAAGGGCGCAATCGAAAATGGACAGGACATCACGCTGAGCGACGGAAACGTCTACCATTTCGATTACTCCATTGAGGACCAGAGCAACATTGCCAGCATGTGGAACGCCGTGACCGCCGGGGCTACCTGCTATCCCTACCACGCCAAGGACGGCAACTGCACGGTTTATCCCGCATCTGACATCATCACCATCTACATGTCTCTGGCGGGGCTGCAGACCGCCCAGACCACCTACCACAACCAGCTGAAAGCCATGCTGCTGACACTGGGAAGCGTGGAGGAGATCGAGGCAGTCGTGTATGGGCAGCCGCTGGAGGGGACATATCTCGCCACCTACAATGAGATGCTTCGGACAGCCCAGGAGCAGATGGACGTCATTTTGAAGCGGATGGCCGCACTGGCGGAGGCGGAAAATGCGTAAACAGATCGGCCGCGCGGTTTTGAGCGTTCTGCTGTGGACCTGGATCGGGACCGCCTATTACTTCGGAGAGATTGTTTGGAAAACCTTCCGGGGAAGGCCCGAGACCATCAGCTGGACCATGCTGATCCTTGCTATCTTTCTCGCCATCCCCCTGGAGCGCTTCGGGGCGGAGCTTCCCTGGGAAATGCCGCTGCCGGCGCAGGCCGTGATCTGCGGGCTTTCCATCACGGCGGCGGAGTTTGCCGCCGGGTGCGTCCTGAACCTCTGGCTGGGGCTGGGGGTATGGGATTACTCTGAAATTCCCGGAAATCTACTGGGACAGGTCTGTCCGCAGTTTACACTCCTCTGGTGCGGACTTTCCGTGATCGGCATCGTGATCCTTGACTTTGCCCGCTACGCCGTGGAGGGGGGCGAACGCCCCCGCTACCGCTGGCTTTGAATACCGCGGAAATGAGTGGAAAGGGGGGATGAGGTATGCACGAATGTCACTGCCAGGGACCACCTTCGGAACTTCCGCCTGTTACGGACCGCTTTTTGATCTTTGAGGCTGAGGCGGGACGGGATATCCTGCTGGGCCGCACGGGCGAGCATATGGTCCGTAAGATCCGGTTCGATATCTCCGGCTGGCGGAGCGCCTTTGGTGACGGAGGCGTACAGCTGGCCGCGAAGCGAGGCGGGCGGGAGGCTCCATATCTCTGTGTTGTGGAGCAGGACGGCGACGACGTTTTTTGGCCTGTCACGGCGGCGGATGTGGCGGTTCCGGGTAACGGTTCCTGCGAGCTGCGCTACTATGTCGGCGGACAGAAGGTCAAAGCCATGGCTTTCCGGACCGTGACTATGGGCTCTGGAATCGGAGGCCCCTGCGGTCCTCCCAGCGGAAACCCGAATCAAGGGTCTCTGGAAAAGATGATGCGCCTGGGAGCGGACACGGAGCGAAACGCGGAGCGGGCCGAAACCGCCGCCATGGTCGCACAGCAGCAGGCAGAACGCGCCGCTGAAAAGGCCAGCGAAGCCGTTTTGAAAGCGGAAGAGGCTTTGGAGACGGCATCCAATGTGCTGAAGCAGGCGGAAAGCGTTGAACAAAAGGCGCAGGAGGCCGCGGCCAGCGCTGAAACGGCGTGGCAGGCGGCATCCAGCGCACAGGAGCAGGCGGCGGCTTCCGCCAAAATGGCGGGGAATGCCGAAGCCAGCGCCCAGGCCGCTCAGAAGGCCGCGGTGGAGGCGCAGACGCTCGTTGGTGAGCTGGAGGCCGTGACTTGGCCCACCGACGATGATATCCAGCAGATTTGGGACAGCACTGTTCCAGATGAAAACACAAAAACGGATGAAGAATCCGGAACATGATTTTTGAGGAGGAATTTATTATGGCTACTATCACTCATGGCGGCAATACCGCTTTTACCAAGCTCATTACCCTGGTCAAGACCGCCCTGGGCGGCAAGGTCGATAAGGTGGAGGGCAAGGTCCTGTCCACCAATGACCTGACCGACGCCCTGAAGCAGGGCTATGACGGCGCTGTGACGCACGCCGCTGCCGCTCATGCACCTGCCGGTGCGCAGGTCAACGTCATTGAGGCGGTGAAGGTAAACGGCACCGCCGCCGAGATCGCTGACAAGGCGGTGAACATCACCGTTCCCACCAAGGTCTCTGAGATCGCCAACGACAGCAAGTTCCAGACGGAGGCAGAGGTGGACGCGAAGATCGCGGCCGCCGACCATATGAAGCGCAAGAAGGTCACGTCTGTTGACGATATCGACGCTTCTGCCGCTGGCGCGGAGGAGTACATCTACATGGTGCCCAAGGGCACTGGCAAGAACGCCGATAAGTTCGACGAGTACATGGTGATCGACGGCGCCCCTGAGAAGGTCGGCGACTGGGAGGTAAACCTGGACGGCTATGTCCAGAGCAAGGATATCACCGAGATGACCGCGGATGATGTCCAGACCATCTGGGACAGCATCACCTGAGTCAGGCGGTGAGCGCCCGTGAATCCTGTTACTGGACCGACTGCGCTCCAGGCGGTGCTCAGGATCGTTAAGAGTGCCCTGAACGGGAAACAGGACAAGCTGCCAACGGGCATGATCAGCATCTGGTATGGAGCTGTCAACGCGATCCCTGACGGGTGGGCGCTGTGTGACGGGACGAACGGGACGCCGGATCTCCGGGACCGTTTTGTGGTGGGCGCGGGTAATTCATATTCCGTCGGCAATGCCGGCGGTGAAGCGACACACGCTTTGACCACTGACGAGATGCCCGCGCACAGCCACTTCGCAAGCATCCTTCGGGGCAAATTGTTTACCCTTGGGACAAGCGCTGGCAATTATCTGGTGACTTCCAGTCAGACAGATAACTCCAAACTGAGCGGGACCAGCGCCGGAAGCGGCCAGGCACACAACAACATGCCGCCATACTATGCGCTGGCATACATCATGAAACTGTGAGGCAACGTCTGAAAACCTGGAGCTGCCAAGACACATTTAAGGCAGCGGGGATGCTTTTTCCATCCCCGCTGCATTTCTTCAAGAGGGAAAAAACATGACACTGAAAGAACTGCTGGGTTTGGGCAGCGGCGGTCTTGCGCTGGTGCTGACGCTGATCCAGATATCCAAAATTGAAATCAATCCATGGAGCTGGCTCGCAAAGACCATTGGCCGGGCCATCAATGCGGAAGTTCTGAACGAATTAAAAGAAGTCAAATCAGAACTGGAAGAAGTGAAAACAGAGTTGGCGGCCACGCAAGAAAGATTTGCGGAGCATATAAAAATCGACGATGATCGGGACGCTGATGCCCACCGGAAGCGGATACTGCAATTTAACGAGGAACTGATTCGGAACCTCCGGCATACGGAGGAAAATTTCATAGAAATCCTATCCGATATTGATTTTTACAAAAAGTATTGCTCCGCACATAAGGATTACCAGAACGGCAGGGCGGTCCACGCCATTGCCAACATTGAACGGGTCTACGATGCAAGACTGCGAAAAGGCGATTTTTTGAGGCATACAGATGAAAAGGGCATAGTTTGACAGAGTGCGCCATATTCAAGATCCGGGCTATCTATATTTGGACGATGGATCTGCAGCGCTGGTGCGGATGAAAGGAGCAACATGCCATGGCTAAATTTTACACAGAGGTTCTGCCCAACAGCGAGTGGCGCTTTGAGCTGTATATCAACTCCGAGAAGCTGACTGCAAAGCAGATCGTGCGGCGGACGCACTGCGACCGGCTGATCAACCTGGGATATTTCAACATGCGGACGTTTCAGCCCACCGGCGGACTGATCGTGGGCGGGAAAGTGAAGCAGTATCCCGCCTATAAGGACTGGGGTGTGACCATCGACGCTGACGGAAATCTGGGCCGGGGCGCACCCAAGGAGGGATCCGGAAAACTGAACTGGTGCCCTGCGATGCCGCCGGAGCTGAAGGCCGGGAAAAAGGCGGCGGCCGCACAGTGGTTTGAGCGGAACGGGACCACGATGATCGGCTTCCGGGCGGATGGGACGCCTGTTTGGCTGATTTCCCTGAAGGCTGCCGGAAAGACGGTACGGAGCGGGGAGGGGGCCACCTCCGACGAAGCCATTGCCAAACTGGTGCAAATGGGCTGTGTGGATGTGCTGCGGTATGACGGCAGCTGGTCCACGCAGGCTTATATGAACGGCCAGTGGCATCTTCCGGGGCAGTATCGGGTGGTACATAATCTTCTGTTAGCCTATCGCCGCGGAAGCGCGGCGGACACGAAAGAAGAGCCGGGGGCACTGGCCGGCACCGGCAAAGGGAAGGTCATGGTGGTGAATACCCGCAGGGACCCGCTTTTGGTCCGCTCCTCACCGGAGGCACCGGTGAAGCCCCGGGCGTCCAACGTGGTGGGGAGCCTGCCGAAGGGAACGACCGTGACTGTGTTGGAGACCAAGAACGGATGGGCGCGGATCGGCAAAAACAGGTGGGTGTCGGCGGCGCTTTTGAAATGAGGTGAGAATGTTGGACACTTTCGAGATATGTGTTCTGGCGGTGTTTTCCTGCACTGCACTGTCTATCCTGCTGTGGGTGGCCCTGGGAGGCCGCCAGAGCGGGGGGAGGCTCCAACAGGATACCGGGGGAGTCCAGCAGGGAAAGTCGCGGAGAGAGTTTTCCAAATGCGTCTGCACGGTGATCTCGGTCATTCTGGTTCTGGTGGGGATCTGGATGATCTGGCGGTATTTCCAGCTGGTGGAGCTGGCTATCCATCAGGACAGCAGCGCACTGCCGGACGCCGCGCTGCCCATCGCCGGTATCACTGCCATCGTGGCACCGTTTGTCAGCTATCTATTGTATCAGGCGGGGCTGAAAAACAGCCGAAACAAATATGGCGTGGATGCGGACGGCCAGCCGTTCCGAAAAACACTGGACGGGGCAGATGCGCCGGATGAACCGACGGAGACTTCTGTTGGGGAAGGATAAGGAGGAAGTAAAGTTATGGAAAATCTGATGAAGTATATTGTGTTCGGCATTATCCTGCTGAATATCCTGATCGGACTGACCAACATCATCGTGGAGTTTGTGAAGCGGCTGACCTGGGATAAGGTCAACACCAACTATGTGGCGGCAGTCGTTGGGATCGCTCTGACCGTGGCGGCGCTGTTCGCGCTGGCGGCGGTGCTGGGATTTGCGGTGCTGTGGTATTACATTCTGGCGGCGGTGCTGCTGGGCATTCTGGTGAGCTATGGGGCCATGGTGGGCTATGACAAGCTGTGGAGCCAGATCAAAAGCATTGCCAAGCAGACGCAGAATTCCGTGGGTGAGGCGTCCGGCCTTACCGGCGGCGGGAAAGCGTGAGCGGCATGGCGGCGACGTATTCTGTGAAACGGCAGGGAAGCGTGAAGCTTGCCCCCAATTTCACGGTGAAAGAGTTCCAATGCCACGACGGCAGTGACACTGTGCTGGTGGACGGTGCGCTGGTGACGCTGCTCCAGAAGATCCGGGACCACTTCGGCAAGGCGGTGCATATCACCTCCGCTTACCGCACGGCGGCCTGGAACAAAAAACAGGGAGGGTCCTCCAACAGCTACCACACAAAGGGCATGGCGGCTGATATCCAGATCATCGGTGTCAGTCCTGTGGAGGTCGCTTTATATGCCCAGAGCATCGGCGCCGGGGGTGTGGGGCTGTATCTGTATTCCGGCGGGAACTTTGTACATGTGGACAGCCGGACAGCCAAAACAAGATGGATACAGGCCAGAAAGAGCGGCGGCTATACGGTCGTTCCCTCCATTTTTCCGACAGTGCAGCGCGGGAGCAGGGGAGACGCGGTACGTCTGCTTCAGCGGGGAATCGGAGCCGCGGAGGATGGTGTTTTCGGCAGTGGGACCCATGCGGCGCTGGTTTCTTTCCAGAAGAAATGCTTTTTGGACACCAAGGAGCATGACGGCATCTGCGGAGTTAAGACCTGGACCGAAGTTGTGAAAGCGCTGGAAAAATAGAGCAGGGAAAAAATAAAACCGGGCAGAAATGCCCGGTTTTTTCTTTTGATTTGCTGCCTATTCAGTGCTTTGCTGCCCAGAACCCTGCTGACCGCTGCCAGTGGAGACGGCGATCAGATTGCTCATGCCGTACACCCACTCGCACCAGACAGTGGCGCCGGCGGTGACTTCAGACAGCGTGGAGACATAGGGGATATGGATGACGGTGCTGCTTCCGGCCTCTTTCACGCCCATGGTCGTTCCATTGGGCGCAGAGGCAACGGTGAACTTTTTTCGACGGACGGTATTGGCGGTGGTCTCCTGAATTTTCTTTTCGACCATCGGCTCCAGGTATTTCCATATTTTCAGGGCTTCCTCCTGGGCATTCATGGGCGTACCTCCTTGATCTGCACGGAAATCAGTTTCTGAACATCCGAACCGGCGGCTTCTCTCCAAACGGAGCAGAGCTTCAGGCGGGCCTCCTCCTCGCTGCCGGCGGAGATGCCGGCGGAGAAATCTTTTATCTGCCCGCTCTTATTCAGCCATGTTACGGAACCGCGGTACGTGCGCGGCACGACATTGTGCACCAGCATGGCATTATTCCCTCCAAAGATCCAGAATCGTGGCGGTGACGCGGATGCCGCCGTCGTTCCGGGTGACGAATGTGTAGGTGTCCGCCAGATTCAGGATGGCGGGGAGCGTTTCTTTCCGGTCCGCCCGGAAGGTCGCGGCGGCGGGTAAATCGATTTGAATATGACCGTTTCGCTGGCCGCTGTCCCCGGAGACCGTGACTCGCTCCACAAAAGGGCTTTCCGCCAGCTTCCCGGCGGCCTGTTTCAATACCTCGAATTTTGCGGACTGGTCAGGGTCCATGCTCTTTCCCTGAAAGGCAACGCCCTTTTCCGATAACTCCTGAATATGGGCCAAAGCCTCCTCAAAAATTTTGTCCTCATTAGTCATGGCTGACTCTCCTTATATGTGAGGTCGCTGTTTATATGGATTATAACATTTGTTCGATTGCCGGTCAATCTTAACCGTGTTAAATTCGCCCCGGTTAAGTGGACCCGCCATTCCGCCGGGCCAGCGCCGCTTCGCCATGGCGGGTCTGGTATTCGATCTCTTCCCAAACCTTGTTGCCGGACTTTACATGCTGTCTGGCGGGACGCAGGCGGGCGGCATATATCTTTGTGGTCTGCTGGGAGGCGTGGCCCAGAGCGGCCTGGATATTCTCCATACTGTCACCGTTGGTCACAAGCAGGGATGCGCCCATGTGCCGCAGGGCGTGGGAGCCGACCTTTTTGTCATACTCCGGGACCACCATGGCGGCGTAGCGCTGGACCATGACGGTGAGGGCGGAGCGGGAAGTGATGCCCTTCCATCTGCCCTGCTCCACACGGCCGAAGAGGGGCGTGTCATCACCGGCCTCCGGCGGGCGGAAGCCGCTGTCCAGATACTGGCGGACCGCCACACGGGCCAGGTGGGGGAAGGGCACATAGCGGTCCTTGCCGCCTTTGCCGCTGCGGACAAAGATCTCCTCATTCTCCCAGTCCAGATCACCAGGCGTCAAGGCCCGCAGCTCCGCGTTGCGCAGGGCTGTGTTGATCAGAACGATGACGATGGTGCGGTTGCGCTCCCAGTAAGTGTCTTTAGCGTTTTTCGGCTTCTCCACGGCCAGGAGGCGCATCATGTCGCGTTCACTCATGAGCCTGTACGGGTTCTGCTTCACGCTGGGCATATCGGACTTTTTGACAGGGTTCTCCGCATAATAATCATGGTCGATGGCCCACGCATAAAAGGCGTGAAGCTCCCGCAGATACTGCTGGATGGAGGAGGGCTTCATCCCCCGGTCCGCCATGTCCCGCTTCCAGGCCAGGACCGCCACAATACCGGGTTCAACATCATGTTCCAGCAGGGAATTGAGGTAGTCCGCCAAACGGCGGCTCCGGTTTTCCGAAGTGGTGGAGGCAACGTCGGGTGCGGTGGAACTCAGATACAGGGCGGAAACGTCCATAAATCTCTTTTGTTCGGATGTCATGGCTTATCAACTCCTTTACTTGATATAGGCTGGAAAATGGGGAGTTGTCCCAGAAAGTTTTTAAAATCTTTGAATACGCATTGCGGCTTTCCCTTGATTTTGCTATAATAAGGCAGGCGCTGCACAACGGCAGGCGGTTGGCCCACACCACCCGGAAGGGGGGTGAGGCCGATGCGGATTACGTTACATATCGGGCCTTTCACGGTCACGATCATCGTAAAAAGCAGAAACCGCCACCCCGGCAGGTGACGGTTTCTATGGTTTCCATAGTCTCTTGAACCAAAGGGGCTAACCGCTTGTCGCAGCGCCCTTTTCTATGTTCAGTATAACCGTCCGATTTGAAATTGTCAAGCGCGGGGAGGGGAGCGGCGGAATGCCGCTCTTTTTTCTAAAATCCGCTAATTCTACTGCGTTAAAATGGGAACTGCATAGTAATGTCCCTGCTGCGGAGGCGTGGCTGGGAGATATTGACAAAAACAGGGAGAAACGGTAAAATGCAGTCAGAACAAGTTTGGAAAAGAAGGAATCAGAACATGGCGAAGAAGAAAAATATAGAAAAAACGATACCATTCCCTGATTCTAACAGCCAAAACGAAGAGAGACATGCAGATTCCAAGCGGCGCCTTGAAGGAATCGCCATAGGCGTTATTGGCACATTGGTGGTTGGAGCTGCTGCGCTGCTTTGGTTTAATGCGGCCAAGTTGCCCGTGCGGATGGATAACCTTGAAAAAAGAGCTGATATTACCGACAATCGGATAGAAGCGGTCGAGTCCAATTTAAACAGCAAAATGGATGAAATGAAAGAGGATCTGCAAGATGATATCTCTGGCATACAGAACGATATCAACAGACTGGAAAACCTCATTCTGCCGTTTTTGGAACTAAGGCCATCCGCTGAAACCGCACAACAGATCTCCTATACATATGGCGGGATCGATGAGATCAACCGAGATGGCAAACTCTCGTTCTTGTCAACCAGTATTGTTGCATACTCTGGTCATGGCGCTGAATTTACGACGGAGCAGCTGGCGGATCTCAAACTCCTGCTTCCTTATCGTGAAGGAAATCAGGAAGTTTTCTTTTACGGACAGTTTGATGAAAATGATTGCTGGGATGGAGACTGTCTCGTCAATATCTATGAGGACGGCAAACTGGCCCTGATCACGGATGCTGTGTATGAAAACGGAAAACTGCTGACTTTCAAACAGGCGTTTCCTGACACAACGACCGGCGGACAGAAGGTTTGGACGTTTTCAGAGAGAACGTCAGAAGATGATTTCAGCACAGGACAGACCTGGCATTATTTCTGGGACGGAGACCGCAAGAGAGCGTTTCTATTCGATGATGTGACGGCGGAAGATATGATCTCCGCCGACGCTTTCCTTGCCGGTTTGGAGGGCGGCCTGGAGGGTTATTACTGCGGCGTAAATTCCGAAGGCCACTTCAACGATGATACCGGGAACGCCTATATGGTGAAATACTTTGCGGACGGCACTGTGAGAACGCTTTACTCCGGAAAGTTTGTGGATGGGCAATTTGACGACACCAGCGGAAACGCCTGGATGATCGGAAAACTGGATATGGGGAAGCCTTATTCCTATTACAAGGGAAATTTCAAGGATGGCAATGCAACGGAAGGCGGACAGCATTGGATATATGATCTGCCTGAAGAAGATGTTGCCGCGTTCCTCTCGGAAATCGGATTCCAGTGCGGCTGTGATCTGGTCTGGCGGCTCCCCACCATATAATCGGCAGCGGCCCCGTGGTAATCACCACGGGGCCTTTTTTCCTGTCGTGATGGTGCTGTTTTGTATTAACTTACCAAGCTACGCCTGCCGGGGGCGCTCGATGCGGTCGATCAGGAGAAAGAACAGGTCCGCCAGGCGGGAGGCTCCGGCGAGCAGGACGATGATCTCCATCATGTGGCCGCCTCCTTCCGGGTGAGGAACTTCTTGATGAAGTATGCCTGGCCCTTTCCAGTCACCTTCGGCGTTTTATCCACCACGACCTCGCCGTTTTGGATGCGGGAGGACTCCCGGATGCGGAAGAGGCCCAATTCCATGGAGCGCTGGGTGGGGAGGTTGTAGCTGGCTCCCTCCTTGCATAGGTAGCCGTTCTCCCGGAGCCAGGTATACAGGCGGGTGCCGCCCATGTTGGGGACTCCGTTCTGCTTGAGGAGCTTGGCGAGATCCCGGATGAGGATGGTATCGTCGGCCAGGGCCACGGCATCGTGGAAGAGGACTTTGGGGGCATCCTGGGCGATTTTCTCATTTGCGGCCCGGAGCGCCGCCAGCGTCTGGCTGAACATTGCCTTTGTATTTTCGTCCGCATAGGGAAGATAGGTATTGACGAAGGCGGCTTCATTGTTTACATAGCCGCCGGTCCGGCGGATGGTTGGAAGGACTTCGGAGGTTACCCAGTGTTTGAATTTCTTTGCTGTTTTTAATTTGCTGGATAGCACCAGACTGTATAAACCTGATTCGCTTATGATAGTCATTTCCTGTTCCCCAGAGGGGGTCGGGAAACGCGATACCCTCTTGTCTTCATCATCAACGTGCCGCCCAAGAGCGTCATTTGTATTGCTATATCCCAGCGCCAATGCCACGTCCTTGCCAGCTAACCACGGTTCGCCATTGATTTCAATGGAGCGGATTTGTCCGAACTCCGGGTTATTGAAGATCTGCATCTCATTCACGAGGCATCCACCCCCATTTCGGCAAAGAGGGCGGTGATCTGTGTTCTGATTTCGTCGCTGTAACAGCGGATGGTACTGTAGACGGAATACAGAGCGTCGCTGTACTCCCTTTCTCCAGCCATCCCATGGGTCATGGCTTCCCACACGGCAGAGAGGGAGCAGACGGCGCGGGACAGTTCAACGTGAACCTCCTCCAGCTCCTGGAGGTGATATTTGATCTTTTCCGGGTTCATGCCCGCACCTCCTCTCCGGCCGGAGCGGTCCGAAGCTGGCGGGAGAGATCAACGAACTGGCCGCACAGAAGCTGGGTGTGGCGCTCAATGGTGCGGTAGGCAGAATAGAGGGCGTCCAGGTAATTCTCCTGGCCGCTGTCGGAGCTGAGAAGTTCCCAGACGGCACCGAGATTGGCAACGGCGCATTTCAGGTCTACCAGGGAGCCGTCCATGGCGGACACGCTGTCCGGGGTAGTGGGTATGTTTTCAATTTTTGGCATAACAAAAAACCTCTTTCAAGAAATTTTTCGCTTTTGCCATTCAGGCGTGGGACAAATGCACGGAAAACCGCCTATATAAAGTAGAACAGCAAAAGCGGGACATCTTTCAGAATGGATAAAAGATTTCCATTTGAAAAGATGGCTTGCAAAGAGGTTTCAACAACGGTATAATAATTTTAAACCAGTTGGGAAACCTCTGGTGGGAATAGGGTGTTGGTAAGCTTGTCGAGGGCCGCCAACACTCTATTTTATTCTTCAGCCAAAAGAAGGTGGATTCCCTTTCGGATTGCTGCGGCTCTGGTGATTTCATGCCTTTGACAATAGGCATCAAGTTTAATAGTGGTTTGTTCATCAAGCCGAACTTTAAGGTCATTTTTCATAGGGTTCTCTGCCTTTGGCCGTCCTGTACGTGGAGACACACCATCACCTCTCTTTTTGAGTTCCACAAATTCATTATAAATAATGGGACTCAATAAGTCAACCCTTTGTCCCAGAAAATTTTGAATACAAATGTGAATTTAGTGTAGACATCTTCCAAGGTAATGATAAAATGTAGGCATTTATGGGAGGGATGCCATTATGAGGATGCCATGGGGGAGAAGCCGAAGCGGATTAAGGCGGAGCATTGGCCGTGCTGTTGGATACCAACTGCGGCATAGTCAGAGCGGATACAGAACAACTGCAAAGCAGTACGCAAATCCAGTATATTTGAAAGAGGACGAAACTTCTAAAAAGATTAACTATTAGAAGTCAAGCCCCAAAATGAGGGAGATGTGGAAAGGCAGACGGTTGGAAAAAGGTATAGCAAAGCAGAGGCCCATAAAGGCCCCAAATGGCTATTGAGGGAGAATCAAGCTGTCAAGCGATATGGCTGCCGGGATTTCTCCAACGCAAAGATAAGGCGCACCAGCTTCTTGGCGGCGTGGGACAGGGCGACGTTGTAATGCTTGCCCTCGGCCCGCTTCTTGGCAAGATAGGCAGCAAAGGCAGGGTCCCAGAGGCAGACATACTTGGCGGCGTTGTAAAGGGCATAGCGAAGATACCGGGAGCCGCGCTTCTCCATATGGGGGTAGCAGTTCCTGAGCTGCCCGGACTGGTATGTGGAAGGGGACATTCCGGCGTAGGCCAGCAGCTTGTCCGGAGAATCAAAGCGGGCAAAGTCACCGACCTCAGCGAGGATCATGGCGCCCATGCGCAATCCCATTCCTGGAATAGTGGTGATGGGCGACTGCAGTTCATCCATGATGGCCTGGATAGCGGATTCGATCTCGGCGATTTCAGCGTCCAGTTCCCGGATGAGACGGATGGTGTGCTGCAGTTCCATGGACTTGGCGGGCATCCTGGAGCCGATGGACCGTCTGGCGGCGTCCCGGATCTCCACCGCCACATCCCGCTTGTAGCGGCCCCTGGATGCACTATCCAGCAAGGCCTTCAGCCTGGTCAGGTGTGCGGCGGCAATCTGTCCGGCCCCGGGAAACTCAGACAGCAGGGCATAGACGGAGGCCATGTGAAGGGTGGGCACCAGCTTCTCCAGTTCAGGGAACAGGATGCAAACCAGTCTGGAAACAGACGTTTTGAGCTTTGCCCGCTCCTTTACCTTGTCGAAACGGTATCTGGTTAGTGACTTTAGCTCCTCGTTGTGGTATGCTGTGTCTGTGTAGGGCTTGAGGCTCACATCGGACAGAAGCATCGCGGCGATCGTCCGCGCATCCACCCGGTCCGTCTTGGTCTTTCTGAGGCTGAGGCTTTTCCGGTACAGGTTTGTGCGCAAGGGATTCAAGACATAGGTGGCCAGACCGTTGTCAAGAAGGAACCCGAGGAGATTGCAGCTGTAATGCCCGGTCGCCTCAAGCCCTACTTTTATGCTGTTCTGGGGCGTGGTGCAGGAGCGGATCCTGTCCAGCAGAGTGTTGAATCCGTCCAGGTTGTTGGGGATGGTGAACACATTCGCCAAAACTACTCCTTCCGAGTTGATGATGAAGCAGTCATGCTTGTCTTTCGAGACATCGATACCAACAGAAACCATAGCGCAGAACCTCCAGCGGCAGATTTATGATGCTGCATCCACAGCGCGCCTTGCCTTGTAGCCTTGTTCTACATCAACCGTCTGGCGGTATTTAACTGATCAACAAATCTGCAAGGGGCTGTGGTTGGAACCTTTTTAGAACCGTCTTGCGGTAGGAGAACTGAACCAATCCACAGCATCCCTTGCAGTGTAGCACATGACCTTGGAGAGGGTCACTAAAAACTACTACTCTATAATACAAGGCAGATATGGATAGCCCAAACAGTCCGGATGCTGCTGGTAGAAAAAAAGATTGGAGAGTCAGGGGGATGTTTCTGCTGGCTGTGCTGCTGATAATTGGCTTCATTTCAATTGACAGGTATAATGAATATACGGAGGGAAAATATCGAGAGGCTGCTGTTGCCCTTGTGATCAATACGGTGTCGGAAAGCCAATATCCTGTAGAAGTACACAATGTTATAGTCACGAAAGCGGAATCAGATGCCGACGCTAACCGCTTAAAAGTAGTCGCTGAATTGAAGGAAACAGGAATGGTATCACATGAAGCATATGCCCCTTGGTTTGATGACCTCTCTGGTGCGGTTCTTGGCAAAAGCTTGGGTCACTATTGGCAGATTACGGGGCTAATATTTCAAATTGCAAAGACAGACGGGCAATTGGTTAACTATACAAGCGGAGACCTTTATGATAGCCAGTATTATAGGAATACATATACTGACTGGGGGAAGAATCAAGAAAAGGTTAAGGAACAAGCAGAAAAATACAGCGACTTAAAACTGAAACGGGTTTCCGTAGAACATTTTGGCTGTGATGTTTGGTATCGTGCCAAAATCACAAATACAGGAGATAAGACATATTCATTTATCAGAGTCGAAGGCGTTTTTTATGGCGCAAGTGGAAACAAAGTAGTGACAGACAAAACCATTGCTGTTTATTCAGGCAATGGACTATCATTAAAACCAGGAAAGAGTGAGACATTCACTTTTGAATTTAATGAGGATTTTGAAGATGAAATTGATACATACGATATTTTCATCACTGAGGTTAAGCTGGAATGACTTCCGAGAACTGGTGGAGGCCCAGCAGTACCGGGAGACGGTGAAGCTGAAAGAAAGGAAAATATGAACCATGTATGTAGATAGGGCCGATTTAGTTTACGCAGATATGATGTATTATGAAAAGGAAGCCTATGGGATTGCAAAGTGCTACTATCAGGTGTGCCTTGACGAGGAAAAGAAAAAGCCGAAAAAGAAGCAAAATCATCAGAGATGTGCCTATTGTGAACGCATGATTGAACAGTGTGAGGAAAAGATTAGAGAAGAGGAACAGAATAGAGAAAGCGAATGACTTCTCTGGCTTTTTGACAATTCCTCTAAGAGAGTCCCGGTTATTCCGTTGTTTTGACGCTTCCTTTGGCGCGTGACAAGATGGTAAGATAAGGGAAAAAGGAGGGGACGTTGTGAAAGTTGATGTTTATACTGAATATAGCCCCAAATACAATGATAGACCTTCGGACTACTCTCATAGCAAGACGCTACTATATAATCTGCAAGAGATGATTACAAAAACTACTTTTCTTATAGCTGGTATTTTTCTGCTGTTTCTTTTATCTGGCTGTGCCTCTGATGATTAAAAAAACGCGCAGACAAAATAAGTCAACTGAGTCAAGAGAAAAGTCAACTCAGCAACAAGATAAGTCAACTCAACCCCACAAAAGTCAACTCAACTAATGATGTGGAAGATTGGGAATTGAATTACTTTAAGGAAAAGAGAGGAGAGATGGAGTATGGCGCTTATTACCTGCCCAAGGTGCGGTAGAAAGATCAGCGATAAAGCCCAAGTATGTGTTCATTGCGGCCATCCGATGCAGGAAAAGCAGACACCTCCACTAAAATTCTTTACCGAAGATATGACCAAAGCGATAGCTATGGAGTTTCAAAAGGTGGATGAGGCGTTGGCTGAAGAGCGGCGGAATGAGAGAAAAAGGAGGAGGGGGCGCTTTTGAAGTGCGAACTGTTTTTATCTGATATGCATCCTGCGCCGGGGGGTGCAGAAATTTTTGATTGGAAATCCCTTGCCGCAACCCTGATAATTTGATATACTGCTTTTGCAAACGGTACTATCCTGTACCATCTGATGCATTTATCGGATGGGGATAGTGCCGTTTTTTTCGTTTTTCCAACAAAATCCACACGACCAACAAGAGGAGGAACTATCATGCAAGAGATCATGAACATCAGCGAGATTATTAAGGTTGACTACACGAACGACACCCCCGCTATTTCCGCCAGGGAGCTACATGAATTTTTGGCGGTAGAGACACCTTACCACAAATGGTTTCCCAGAATGTGTGAATATGGATTCACCGAAAATCAGGATTATTCAGTCACGGACATTTTTGTCCATAACCCCGCAGGCGGCCCACAGCATCAAAAGGATGCTATCCTCACCATCGACATGGCAAAGGAAATCTGCATGATCCAGCGGAGCGAAAAGGGGAAACTGGCCCGACAGTATTTCATCCAGCTGGAAAAGGACTGGAACAGTCCTGAAAAGGTCATGGCCCGTGCCCTGCGGATCGCAAACAGGACCATTGATGACTTGAAAACACAAAACGCCGTCCTTCAGCCAAAAGCGGAGTATTTTGACTGCCTCGTGGAACGGAACACCCTTACCAGTTTCCGGGAGACAGCAAAGGAACTGGGTGTCCCTCCGAAGAAGTTCGTCCAGTTCTTGGTGGATGGAAAGTATCTCTACCGGGATGGCAAGGGCAAACTCATGCCCTACGAGGAGAAAAACGACGGTCTGTTCAAGGTCAAGGAGTGCCGCAATGAGAAAAACCAGTGGAGCGGTGTCCAGACGCTGGTAACGCCCAGGGGCCGAGAGACTTTCCGCCTGCTGTATCGGTGAGCAAACAATAAAAAAGCGGCACACAGAAGTGTGCCGCTTTCTTCAAATGCGCTCCTTTTATTTCAGGCGCTTTCCCGAACCTGGAGTATCTACGATCTTCCGGGGGGCCCGGGGGGCTTCGTCATCCTCGAACACCGTGTATTCGACGAGCGTGTTTCTGGAGGCGGACACGGGGATAACCACGGCGATCATGGAATATTCCCGCTTGCCCGTTGCCGGATCTGTCCGCTCAAGTTCCGGCGGATGGATTTGACAGGCTGACCCAAGATATTCCGGGGTTTCATCCAGATCTATTTTTATGGAGGCCATCAAATCCTCTGTCACGCTGATGATGTCAGGCCCGATCTCCACAGCAATCAGCTCCGGACGCTGGTTTATGTCGGCTCCGTCGGGGCGGTTTCGATATAAAATAAATTTTTTCATCACGGCAGCTCCTTTTCTCTTTTGTGGGGTTGCGCAATACTATGATATATGGCCGGAAGTGACTTTTCCATTGACAGAACTGTTAAGAAATCCTGCGTTTTTTGGCTATTGGGCCTATACCGCCGGAAAAACACTCCACGCAGATCAGTTCATCCATGTTCCATGCGTCGGCGGCCTGTTCCATCCAGCGGCATATTTTCCGGCGTTCGATGTCCCTTCGGCGGACGGCCGCAGAGCGACAGAGATCCCAGATCCGTCGGCAAACTGCGTTTTCCAGCTCAACAGGGGAGGACTCCGGCTCTTCTACGTAAAGCTGGGCGCCGCTATAGTATCCGTTTATCAGGGAGACCTGAAAGAACGTCAGAGCGGCGTTCAGGTCATCCAGCATGGCCCTTATCTGACCGTGGGCATACTCGGTCTCCCATGGGTCAAAAGCCGGCACAGGAGCGCCGTCATAACCGCAGGCGGGACATGCGCATTTATCCTCCTCCATGGGTTCGCCGCACTCGGGGCAGACCGGAGAAACAGCGTCCGGCAGGACGTACAGGGGGAATTCTCTCATGATGCGGAAATTAGCTTTTCCCATGGCGGCCTCCGTTCATTCCCGGCGGCAAGGGCCGCCGCCGGTCTGTCTGTTTTTCCTTTTAAATAGGCAGTAAATTTGCGATTTGTCCCGCAGAATCCGTAAAAAAATTCGGGCTGGCCGCGGACGGTTTGCGCTGCCCTGTTCAGGCGGCCAGCTGGGCGGTGATCTGCGCCCGGATCGCGTCAATGATGCGCTGGACCGTGCTTTTGCTTTTGTTCATGGCGGCGGAGATCTCCCGGACGGTCAGGCCCTGGACCAGAAGGGAGAGGACGGCTTTCTGGGTCGGATTTTTGATGCTGTTTAGGGCAATCTGGATGGCGGCGGCAGACTCCATGTCATCCAGAGCGGCGCTGCCCATGGATTCGTTCAAACTGTCTCCGTCGTTCTTCACAATATCCCTGACACGGCGTTTCAGGGCTTCCAGGGAGGCTCTATGAAGCAGGACACCCAGGGGGAGGGGGAGGCGGTCCGCCCGGTTACGGGCCGTCTGAATGGCTTCCAGCGTGTCCACGCGCTCCTGCATGATGATCCAGGTGTCTGCGGCCAGGTCATCCAGCTCGACATGGAGCCAGTTGATGAAAGCGCCGCATTTGCTCTCCCATGTGTCGGCGGCTTTCCGTACCATCCGGCGGCAGCTGTTCAGCTGCTGGGCGGCGCCCTGGGCGGCCCACTCCCTGCGGATGCGGGCGGCGTAGCGGGCCGGGCAGCGCTCCCATGCGAAGGAGAGTGCGGCGGAAAAGGTGGCGCGGGTCGCGGCATTGGGGTCCTGGGCCACGGTCCGGCGGTATAGCGACCAGGCGTCACGCATGATCTCGGTCAATTGCTGTCTGCTGTTCATTTACTCTCCTCCGTTCATTTTGAATGTCCGCTCTCACGGCCGCGGTGCTCACTGTCACCCTGTCTGGCCGGGCTGGGCCTGCCCAATCTGTTTGGACGGGAGCGGTACTTGGCAATTCTCCCGCTGGCGGCTTATGCAGGGGAGCCGGGACCCTGCGGCGCTGATCCGCTGCTGTTCATCCGGTTTCATCTATCCCGCCGGGGGTGGCGGGGCGGGCTTCCCACGACGCCGGGGGCGGGCGTTTCGGCCGGTTGCCGTCCGGCGCTCATCGGGTGGGGCAGCTAGTTTTCCACTGGCGGCGGATGCCGTCGGCCTTGCGGGCTTTGTTATCGCTCCACCACATAACCGGCCTTAACCCATGCGCGGGCCGTGGGGCCGTGCTGTAAAGGCTGATGTCCAAAACAGGCGATTGTACCGGCGGGGCGAGGTTCCAGGTAGGGCCGCGCCGCCGCGTAAGTCTCCGCATGGGCGGTATAGAGATAGGGGGCATCTTCCTTGGTGTATTCGTCCGGCTGGACGGGATAACGCTTGATCTTGTCCATTTTGTGTACCTCCGTTTTGTGGTTATGTGTCGAGAGGGAACAGGAGCTTCCCAGCGGGAGAAATTGAGGGAGTGGGCGCGGCCTGTGCTTCTTTTCTGGTGAGAAAAATAGCCTTTCCAATGTCATCCATGTGGTAATATCGCTTGTAGTGATGGAGCTTGGCGTTTTTGACAGTGGAAACGGCGAATCGGGGACCATACCACCCGAATAGATACCACTTTTGGATTGTGCCGTCAGGCTCTTTTGTATAGAGCTGTCGGTTTTTGTCTGCCATCGTCATACTGCAATTCTCTCCTTTTTGTGTTTCGTCCTGCCATCAATCAGCGCCGGGGACCAGGCCCGACGGGTGGTCCTGGGCCGGTTTAACTGGCCTTTTCTGTTCATGCGGTTTTGCTGGGCTGTTTCGTTTTCAAAGTATCGTAGAGGTCCAACAGCTGCCAGCTGCCGGCCTGTGGGCGGATGCGCTTGTGGTTTTGCCTGATCCAGCGGATGCCCTCTTGCAGACTGTCAAAGTGAATATAATGGCGGCGGCCTGTTGGGGTGGTGTACCAAAGTTCCGGACCATCCTCCCGCCCAAAGTGCGCCCATGCGCTGTGGTCTGCCATGCTGTTTGCCTCCTCTGTTCATTTGATTTCCTGGGGCGGGGCGACTATGCGCCCCGCTTCCATTTGCGCAAGGCTTCCAAGGCTTTCCCCTTGTCCCGCTGGGCCAGCTTTTGAAGAAAGAAGCGGGCCACGTCCTGCGCATCCGGGTCATCTCTTGGAACCTGGAGGACGGCGGCCTCCAGCTGTTCATCCGTCAGCATCTCCACGGCTTCCAGCATGTCATGGAATTCCTGCTGTTCAGCCTTTTTCCTGGCTTCCAGGGTCTCTGTGACCCAGGGGGCGAGAGTAACGGAGACGATCCGCCCCGCGGCGGTGTACCGCTCCAGGAGATCCGCCAGGGCGACGATCTCGGCTCCTTCCTGTTTATCCTCCTCGGTGGGCTGGCCGTTTCCGAAGTGGCCGCGCTCCTGATAGTTTCGGCCGAAATCGCGGATATGGGCAATCAGGCCGCCGTCATTGCTGCCAAGATTGTAATATCCTTCATAGGTGGACGGCTCACCGTCTGCGCTGGTGTATTCAACCTTGAAATCTGTCTTATAGCAGCCTTCACCGGCGGCGCGGATTTCTACGTCATAGTGCTTCAGGACGATTTCGGCGGCGGCCACAGAAAGCCGTATACCATCATGGAAAGAATAGAATGCGGGGTGTTCGCTCCAGGAGATTGTGACTGCTGGGGCACCGTCCTGGAGAGGATAGCGGGCGGCGGTCTCCCCAATGTACCTGCGGCCCTCGTTCTGTTCATTCAGAACCTTTTCCCGGCGCTGCTGTTCAGCTTCTTTTTCCGCCGCAATGCGGGCCGTTTCCGCTGCGGTGTTCATGGCTTCCACGGCAGCGAGGTCGGCGGCGGTGGGCTGGCCGGGGTCCTTGTGGGTCTGGAGCTCCGCCAGTTTTTCACGCTTGGCCTGAAGCTCATTTTTATAGAAATCATCCCGGCAGTAGAAGGCGGGGCGGGTGGCGATGTTCTGCGCAAGCTGTTCAATGCTACGGGTCAGGCTCCGGATCTCGGCCTTTTCCGCGGCCGCCCGGGCATATTTGTAAAGGGGATGCTCCGGGGTCAAGGTGGCGCGGTCCGTGTCGAAATAGTCGGTGTAATAGTCGGTGTCGTTATAGACGGTGAACAGGTCGCCGGGGAGCTGGTCGCCGTATCCCTGGGAGGAAATGCTGACGCTGGGGGCGTGGTCCTTGTTGTTGTCAAGGCTGTAAAAAACCTTGATGAGGGACTTTGAGCCGTTGACCTTGATTCCATTCCAGAAAAACTTAATATTGGTTGTCATATTGTTACCTCCTGCCGCCGGGCGGCTGTTCATTTGATTTCATGTGGTGGTTGGATGGGCCGCTGTTCAGGCGTTCCGCCTGCGGCGGTTGGCTCTGGGGCGTTCCCGCTTGCCCTGCGGGGCTTCGATGGCGTCCACCAGGCGGAAGAGCCAGCCCGTGACGGTGCAGACACCGACGATGATAAAAAATAGCGCTGAGACTGTCATGGGCTGGTCCTCCTTTCGCGGGGATTTTTGGTCGTGTGGTCTGCTTGCGCCTGTTCAGGCGCTGGGCCGGTGCCGATGCGCTCGACCGGCCAGGGCGGCGGGGGGAAAAGGCCGTCGGCCTTGCGGGGCAGTTATCTACTGTATACGCTGATGGTTAGGGTCCCGCTTTGGATGCGAATAGAGCCAATGGTCTTGTTTTCATACTTCTGAATGTCCGCGCTTTTGGTGTACCCACCAGCAACGATAGAGAGATTTTCCTCGAGCCTGAAATACTGGTATACGGGGATGTGCTTCATAATTTCTTTCAGTTTCATTTTGTATACCTCCTGTTCATTTGATTTGTGGGGTGCGGCGTTTGGCACACCGCCCAGGGCCTTGCAGATGGTTTTTGGTCGTGTGGTCTTTTGCTCTTCTGCCGCCGCTTCTGGGGTGCCACCCGTCAGCGGATCAGCTCAAACGGCTTTTCTAATCCAGACTTTTTCGTATTTGCTTTCGTCGGTGGGCGAAAAGAGTTCACATGCTGGGGTGCATTGTGTATATATCTCTCTGACATCGCCGTTCATTTCACAGTGTCCACCAGCGCATGGAACATATTTGCTGCCGCGCTTGAGTTCCGCTACGTAAATATAATGCTGGCGGAAGTATTTGCACTCAGTACAGTTCAGCGGGGCCGCCTCGGTGATGGTGTAAGTTTTTGTTGTCTTTGCCATGATTTTTACCTCCTGTTTCGGGGATTTTGTATCCCTCCTTGATGATTCAATTATACAGCAAACACTTAATAATGTCAAGCAAAATATAAATAAAAATGCAACAAAATTTTAAATTCGCTTGACATTATCCAGCATTTCATATATTCTTTTACATACAGTCGAAAAAGGTGGTGTATATTTATGACAGTCGAACAGCAAATAAAAGCGGCAGCGGGTTATGCTGGAATGAGTCAAGCGGCCCTTGCTCGAGCAGTTGGGACAACTGCATCAAATTTTAATCAGAAATTAAAACGTGGAACATTTACTCGAGAAGAACTAGAACAGATTGCCGGGACGCTGGGGGCGGAGTTTGTTTTTCGCTTCGAGTTTCCCGATGGGACAAAGATTTGAGCTAATCAGACGAAATAGAGCGTGTTATTGACGGCCAGGGAAACGGCTTCTTGCTGCATCTCGGCTTTCAGGTTCTCGCAGAGCTTACGCACGTTGCCCAGGTGCGCCGTTAATTGTTCTTCTGTGCATGCGGCGTATACGGTGGTTGTGGCCTCCTTGACCAGGCCGCAGGCGTCCGACATCCAGCAACCGGCGCCCGGTTGGATCGTGGCACCACCAAACCAGGTGGAGAGGGCAGCGGCCACGGCGTCAACCTCGGCGGCGCTGTCGGCGGGGTTATCCGTGCCGACGGTGGCCGGGACATAGACAGTTACACGCTGATCCAGGCGGGGGAGATCGGCCAGAATGGCGGCGATCTTCTCGGCGGTGGTCTTGCTCATGGTCTCGGTGGTGTTCATCATGTTATGCTCCTTTCCTCCGGGGGAAAAATCAAAAGGCGGCACCGAATACCGGCACCGCCTTTTATGTAATCAGGTTATTTACTTCAACTTGGGGAGCGGGAAACGGATTGCATTGCTCACATCTTCCGCCCACGCTATCAAGGTGTTTACGCCCTCTCTAGTAATCTCTGCGGATTCTTCCAGTTTGTCCAACCGGCTGTTGATTTTCTCCAATTCTTTTTGCTGGCCTTCCAACAGACTCAAAATCTTTTCCTCGTTGGTCATGTCATCACCTCATGCGCTTATTATACGGTGTCCGGTATTCGGTTGTCAAGGTGTCAGCCGGGGGAGCTGTTCGGGGTTTCCTCCCTTGACTGTATCTAAAGTATACACCATATAATGTGTATTGTCAACATTAAAAGGTGAATACGTCCCGAAAATTATGCACAAAATAATGTGCATATTATTAGTGAATATGTGCACATTTTAAGGGGTTGGAATTTGAAGCGAAACCAGATATAATAAAAGCCATCACAACAGGCCGTAAGGGGCCGCAGGAGGGCTTTTATGATTCGCTATATTGATATACTCCAAAAGCTGAAAGAAGCCGGATACAGCACGTACAGGATAAGAAAAGAGGGTATTTTTGGCGGAGGAACAATGAACGCATTAACGGCCGGAACCTCTGAAAAGCCGATTGACACAAAGACACTTGATAAAATTTGCACCTTGACGGGGCTACAGCCGGGGGACCTGCTGGAGTACGTACCGGACATTGACCAGCCCGCAGGAGAGCAGAAAAGTGAATAGCTGACTTGACCACCAGAGCGCCGCCGGGGGCATAGCAAACCCCGGCGGCGTTCCTTGTATCCTGCTAACCGCAGCAGAAGCACCGGCCGCCCGCAAGGAGATGCGAGAGGGCCAGACTTGGCCCGGCTCGCATGTATACCATATTGGAAGAGACGGCCCGGTCGGGTTTCCACCAGTCTTTCCATAGGGAGATTTGGCAGCACTACCATGGGCCAGCCAGATCCACCAGGGTAAAGCCGAAGGCTACCAGGAGGGAAGTAAAGATCTCGTCTCTTTGTATGCCGGACTGGGGCACTACCGAAACGGCACAAAGCCACCGATCACGGCGGGACGAAGGGCGCACCGTCGCCCGGAGTCAGCGCCGACGCAGAAGAGCGCCGCTTTTGAAACCTCTACCGGCGGCAGGAACTGGACGCCTGATAAAGGCGGACAGCGGGAGAGCATGAGAGCATCGGGAGAAGGAGAAAGACTTTCAGACCGGCTTCCCATGGAAAGAGTATAGTAAAGAAGAGCACATAGAAAGACCATGGAGACAGCACACAGAAGAAAGGCAGGAAGAGGAACCCGAGGACAGGGGCCGGGAAGCAGGTACGGGACCGTAACCACTGCAAGAGGAAGAAATAAAGGCCCATCAATAGACAATGGTAGGAGAAAAGCAAAAGGATTTGGGGGAGTAGTGGGGTGGGTGTGGCGTTACGTCAAAGGCGTTCGGGCATCTGGCAAAGAGCGGGGAAATACATGGAAGTAGTGTTGCAAAAGCAACAGAATAGGAAGAAAGTGACAAATGCAACAGCAAAACGGAGATTGTGAAACATTATAGTCCATAATGTAGCACAATGTGGCCGCAGGAAGGGGGGGGAGTTTCCAAGTAGGGTGGCAAAATCGGAGTGCGGGAACCGCATAGCACCCCCGCTCTCACATCCCTTCAACACTTGAACTTGTGGTTTGGACCAGAGATTTCTTAGGAGGGCGAAAAAATCTTGCGAAATCTCTAATGAAGTGATATAGTAAATAACGCAAACGGTACTATTCCTGTACCATCTGATGCATTTTTTCAGATGGGGGATAGTGCCGTTTTTTTTCATTTTGATTTTGAGGAATAGGGTCGTTGCAAAACTGGGGATGGGAGCATAAATAAAACTACCATAAAGGAAAAATGCATAGGAAAAACCTGCGTAACCATTGCGTCCCTAGGGATAGGCCCAATTTCCAGTTGAAAAGTTATCGCAATCTGTTGCAGAATTATCGCAATACATTGCAACGGGTATTGCAATACATTGCGATAACTCCCCATTTTGGAGGGTGCAATGAGCAAAACTGGAAATTCTAAGCGGCTGAAAATGCGGACCTATACGGTGGATGAAAATGGGGAGGTCCGAGACTCCTACGAGACCTATCAGTATGTTGCACCCATTGACCAGTATGTGAAGCAGTTTATTTCGCCCGGGTATGCGGGGCTGAAAGATGTCAGTATGACGATGGGCTATGAGCTCATCCGACGGATGAGCTTTGCAGATAAGGGCCAGCTTGTAGAACTGAATGCGATAGCCCGGAAGGAAATCGCAGAGGCCGTTGGCTGCTCGGAGCGGACGGTGAGCTATCAGATCAAAATTCTGGTAGAGTGTGGATTCTTGCGGAAGAGGCAAAGGGGGATCTACCAGGTGAATCCTTTTGCATATGGAAAGGGGACCCAAGCAGATATTGAAGCGCTGCGTAAGAAGTATACGGAGGAACAGAGTGAGAAAGATGGCAGCTCATAATAAGCACCGGTGGCAGATTGGGGAGGCGGCGTTTGCAGATCCCAAGAAGCTGACCAATGTAAAAATGGGTATTCTGCTGGGACTGCTGAAAATGACGAGGCTGACATCCGCCGGTGAACAGATTCTTGATCTGAATGGGAAAACTGCTGAACTCTGTGAAATATCAGGCGTGAGCCGCCATGCGGTGTACTACTGCCTTGACCAGCTGGTTGCTTCCAAGGTCCTTTTACGGGGTGGACGCCGGGGGATCTATCTGGTAAATCCCTATATTTTTGCCGCAGGAACCGCCGATGAAGCGGAGCGGGGCCAAATGGCTTGGGCGTTTGGAGGAACAAAGGATGAATAATGACCTGAAGCGGCTGATGCAGAGCATTGCTGAAGACAATATGCGGGATGCACGGAAAATCGTTTTACAGATGTGCGAGAAGAACACCACTGCATCGAACCGCTCCTTCTGCACCTATATTGCCAATACGATCCGGCGACGGACTGAGATGGTAGAGCTTCCGGCCAATGTGGCGGGGCTTCTCTTCAAAGAGGATGTATCGACCAGCTTCCAGGCGGCCCGCTATTATCTCTCCGAGCGGGAGGGCACCTTGCTGGAGAGGATTCTGACAGTTAATAAGGCCAGCGAGCGGCTGCGGGCCGCCGGAATCTCCTATTTGAACGCAACTCTGCTGTATGGTGCCTCTGGAACAGGCAAGACCATGTTTGGGCGCTATCTGGCGTATCGCCTGGGGCTGCCGTTTTGTTACCTAAATCTGTCCAATATGGTTGATTCCCTTTTGGGGGGGACCAGCAAGAATATGAGCAAGGTATTTGATTATGTAAAGGGTGAGCCGTGCATCTTCATGCTGGATGAACTCGACGCAATCAGCACAAACAGGCTGGCTGGACAAGACAGCGGCGCCGCGAAAGAAATGTCCAGGGCAACGATTTCCCTGATGCAGAATTTGGATATGTTGCGGAGCGACATCATCGTACTGGCCGCAACTAATGTGATCGATATGGTTGATCCGGCTGTGCAGCGGCGCTTTCCGATTCGGCATGAGGTGAAACCATTTACGGCAGATGAATTACTGGCGATGGCCGAAGCGCTGCTTCAGGATGTGGCGGGCCAGGGACAGTTCCCAGTGGAGTATTCCGCACAGGAATTGAAGCGCCTGTGTGCCTCTAGTGCAAAGCAGTCCGATATTGTGGACGCAGTCGTCCAGTCTCTGGCGAAGTCCATAGAGACAGGGCAAAGGATGGAGTTTGAGGGTGCATGAGCGTTTTGGAGAATTCTTCAGCGGGACATGAATGGCTGCTATATGACCTTGCTGCGTTTAATGTATGGAAGGAGATGTACGCAGAAGATAATGCGGACCTTTTAAAGCACCTGAAGGCCAATCTGAAATATGCGCTGAAGCATGAGCTAACTCAAACCCAGCGAGCGTATCTCACCGCCTATTACTCGGAGAAAAAAACCATCCAAGAAATCGCTAAGGAATTTAATGTTGAAAGCTCGACCGTCAGCAGGTCCTTGAAACGTGTGCGGCAGAATCTTGCGCATGTCCTTCAATACACGTCGCCGCATCTGCTCGGAATTGATATTCCCGCAAGCAACAAGCCGAATCGAATTGTACATACAAAAGGAGGAACCACACGTTATGGAGAGACTGAGTAAACGGGAGCGTTACTTAAACATCGCGCGGGCTGCGGCGCAGCGGCCCACCTGTTTGCGAAGGCAGTACCGTTTCGAAGATGATTGGGTCTAACTTTTTGTAACAGCTAAAAAAGCCAGGATTGTAAAAACGATAGGGCCTGGCACTTGATATACTGATTAGACCGGCTGGATTAGCTCATTGGCAGAGCAGGGATTTTGTAAGTCTCGGGTGCAGGGTTCGACTCCCTGATCCAGCTCCAAGCGGTAATGGCACGAGCCGCGAGGCCAGGGTAAGTCCTCCAGAATCGGCCTTGGGTGTTCGTTCTGCGAGACGGCATCTTGAAGAAATTTTATATTTGCCCAGCAAGGGGCTTAATAAAAAACGGTTGCTTCCCGGCGCAGCGGGAGCCTTGCTGAAAAGTACCGTGTTGAAGCCGGCGGCCAGCGGCATCACACTGACCGAGGCGTGGATGGCCTTTAGGTGTGGTCCGGGTGGGCTTTGGCCCAAGCCCGGGTGTAGGTCACATGGGTGCCGCCCCGCCGGCGGATATGTAGCAAAACAGATATGTCGACGGTAATTGCATGAGATTACTGTCGATGCCACAAGGCCGGTTCGACTCCGGCTCAATTCGGCGAGGGCGGGTGCGACGGGAGCGCAGTTCGATTCTGTGTGCATGTGCCCAGGACAATAATCCTGGGCTAGCTCTGGGGAGACAATGCCGCCGGCGGCCCGCCGGATAAAGCGTTGGGGGAATACAACGCAGGGGCACAAAAATAGGGCTGTAGCCAAGTGGGAAGGCAATGGATTTTGACTCCATCATCCGCCGGTTCAAATCCGGCCAGCCCTGCCATGCAGCGAAGCAATCAGCAAAATCTAATGAAAAGGAGGAGTTCATATGAACAAACAGGAGCTTATCAAAAAGGTCTCGGACGAAACCGGGCTGAGCAAAAGGGAAGCCGCGGCGGCTATTGAGGAGACCTTCGCGGCGATCATCGGCGCTGTGGCCGCCGGGGATACCGTGAACATCACTGGGTTTGGCATCTTTGATACAAAAAAGCGCCCCGCACATACTGGGGTCAACCCCAGAACAAGGGAGCCTGTTGAAGTGCCGGCTAAGATCATCCCGCTGTTTAAGGCTGGCAAGACCCTGCGTGACGCCTGTGAAAAGGAGTGAGCCGACTATGAAGAAGTTCCGGTGAAAAAGCGAGCGGGCCTGCCGCCCAGCCTTTGGCATGGCTGGCATGTCGTTCTTCCTGTTGCCCAGCCCTTGGATAGGTTCCGAGGGTTGGGCGGTGGGCCTGCCAATATGGGAACGTAGGGAAGTGGGATAACCCGCTGTGTAGCTGCAGCTCTGCATAGAGACGCCGGTTCGAGTCCGGTCGTTCCCGTTCATATAGGGGATTAGTTCAGATGGTAAGAACGCCGGTCTCCAAAACCGGAAGTCGGAGCCTCGAAAGCTTCATCCCCTGCCAAAGGCATAATTCCATGGCAGCTGCTCTGTGCCGCAATACTTGGCATAGCAGAGCAATGGGCGTCATGGTTGGGAAACTCAGGAAGGCTGAATACCGGAAAAGCCTGTAGCCTTTCCGCTTCCGTGGGCGACAAAAATATCCGCAGGCACGGATCGACCCTGTGGATGTTCAAAACATTCTATATGCTATATGCCGGTGTGCCCGAATGGTAAGGGCCTGGTCCTGAAAACCAAGGGTGGAGCAATCCAATGGGGGTTCGAGTCCTCTCGCCGGCGCCAAAAGGATTGACCTGTGGCGGAATAGACGGCCTGCGTGCCTACGTAGGACGGTAAAACCGATTGGGGTATCAGGCGGGCCCTGAGCGGTAATAGTAGACGCTTCGAGGGAAAAAGAACTTTCCGAACGTGATAAAGGCGTCGGAACTAAAAACGTGGTTCCATGCCGGGTGCAAATCCCGGCCAGGTCAATCCTTATATTAACTGAAAGCTAGACTAAAATCATCAATGGAGTGTTGCCCGAGCAGGTAAGGGGGTGGATTGCTAATCCATGGCCGGCGGCAATGTCGCACAGGTTCGAGTCCTGTACACTCCGCCATGGTTCCGTAGCTCAGATGGCAGAGCATCCGGCTGTTAACCGGAGTGTCGCAGGTTCGAGCCCTGCCGGAACCGCCATTTATGCAGGTGTAGCCCAATGGCAGGGCACTGGCTTCCCAAGCCAGGGATGCGGGTTCGATCCCCGTCACTTGCTCCATACAGCGGGGTAGAGCAGATGGAAGCTCGTCAGGCTCATGACCTGGAGATCGCCGGTTCGAGTCCGGCCCCCGCCACCAATGCGGTCATAGCTCAATTGGAAGAGCGCCAGCCCTCCAAGCTGGATGTTGCGGGTTCGAGGCCCGCTGGCCGCTCCAAATATGTCCGCTTAGCTCAGTTGGTCAGAGCAACCCGCTCATAACGGGCCGGTCCCGGGTTCGAGTCCCCGAGCGGACACCATATACCATTGTAGCTCAACAGGCAGAGCCATCTGCGCAGGCAGTTGGTTTATACGATGGCATTCGCGTGACTTTCATACTGGGATAGCTACGGCGGCGTGGTTCGATTCCACGGTCACGCATATTGTGTCGGCTATACAGCTGGCGATCTCCTCTCGGGCCGAGATGACTGTGGAAAGACACTATACCGGAGGCTTAACCTTGATTATGCACCGGAGAAGAGTAACCGAGGGCGGTGCAGGGCTTGGGAACGCTTACGTCTGTACCAGTTAGAAGCGCCGGAGATCCCATCACTCCTGAACTGGGGCGAAGGGGCGGCGCATCCGCCCCGACACCTGAGCGTAGCGCAGTTGGTAGCGCACGCGGCCTGGGACCGTGGGGGCGTGAGTTCGAGTCTCACCGCTCAGACCACTTGACTGCCATATTCTCCATATCTGTCTTCCTGTTCTGATTCATGTTGTTTATCGTCACCTTTGACGGCAGGAATGTATTGGCAGACTACATTCCTGCCACTTGCTCCCAATTTGCTGGTGCAACTCAGAAATAAAAAGCCGCCCTTCCGGGCGGCCGAATTCAAGGCTTTGAATTGAAACGAGAGTTATTATTGGGAAGTAGTCGACCAGTACGCCAGTCGCGATTGACATCGTGAGCAGCCCATGCTTCAGAGCCACACCGCGGGCAGGGACTGTCTGTGTGCCACGTGCCCCACAGATGGCCCGGGACTGGCGGATCATATGGCGCCATGCATCCGCATTTTGTGCAGATCACAATTACCCTAAGCAAATCCGAAGACATAATGATTACACCCCCATCACTAGAATAGCACATACGTTCGATGAAAGGAAGAGAAAAAATATGGAAAGGCTGTCTACTATTCAAAAGAGGCATAAACTGAACGCTATTTGGGCCGTCGGAATCACAGGCCCTGGTGGCGCGTATCATACCTATGATGTTTATAGGCAGGACAACGGCGCCCGTTTAGTCCAGATACAGTTTCAGAAAGGACCGCGAAATGATCCAGCGGCAGTCAGCGGCGTTCTTGATACCGATCTTTTGGAAATCGTCCGGGACCGCATGAAGGCATTTCAGGACGGAGAATTTGCCACCCGAGAGAATGCATTGGCTCTGACGCATATCGAGGAAGCACTACTGTGGCTGAATAAGAGAACCGAGGATCGTGCAGAGAGGAATGTCCTAGGAACATATGAGAAATGAAAAATAGCCTCCCGTTGAACCGGGAGGCTATTTTGTGTTATAATCAGATGAGATTATATAAGGGAGAGATCTCAATGGATTTAATTCGGAATTCTCAAACGCCGCACCTTGAATTGGAAGAACTGCGACAGGCATATGAGGCGATAGCCAAGACAAAAGACTTGGAGTCGATTGAAGGGAGACTGCGTGGGAAAGCACAGGAGATGTTTCCAGGGCGTGATCCTGTGGTCTATGAGAATATAGCTGTTTCAAAAGGTCCTGGCAGAGCGTTTAAGCATGGGGGAGACGAATATAAAAACCCAGCGTTTATCATCAATGCACACCCGCTGATGATCGGGGTGATGGATGATGGGACATTTTATCAGTTTTGAAGAGGAGAGGGCGGTGTAAACAAACCGCCCTCTTTTTAATATATAGATGCTGTACCACACACCGACCTTCTTCAAAGACATGTATCAATTGCGGCGCAATGGATTAAGTGCCTTTCGCGTGTACCACATCTGTACCACAGGAGAGCGTTAAAATGCATCTAAAACCGTTCAAAATCGTACATTCTTTGGCCTAAATATATAAAGCAAAAAAACTCTCAAAGCCTTGCGGCTCTAAGAGTTTTTTTGGTCCGAGTGGCGGGATTTGAACCCACGGCCTCTTGGTCCCGAACCAAGCGCGCTACCAACTGCGCTACACCCGG
>NZ_CANRMB010000036.1 GCF_947631635.1 uncultured Dysosmobacter sp. | reverse complement strand
TGCCTGGTGGGGTGGGTGCTGTGCGTCAGCCCCAACACGACGACCATCACCGAGGCGTTCGCGCGGGCGGTGGCCCACACGCAGCACAGCCCCTTCTACGGCCTGCCCGCCGCCCTTTACATCGACAACGGCAAGGACTACCGAAGCAAGACCTTCGAGACCGGGCTGGTGAAGGAACGGGACCTGGGCTACCTGAACCGCAACATCGCCACCAACAGCGTGATCCAGCTGTTCGGCGTGGAAATCCACCACGCGCAGCCATACCACGGCTGGGCCAAGAACGTGGAGCGGTTCTTCGGCACGCTGGAGGACATCTACATCCGCGAGGCCCCCGGCTGGTGCGGCGGCAGCCCGAAGGAGCGGCCGGAGGACTTCTCCAGGGACCTGCGGCACCAGCTGGAGCATGGGCAGCTGTGGACGATGGACCAGTTCTACGAATGGCTGCGGGACGACGTGTTCCCGGCCTACCACAACCGGCCGCACGAGGGGTACGGCGGACGCACCCCCCTGGACATGTATAACAGCCTCCCCCGCGCCAGGGACGACCAGCCCAGCTGGGAGATGCTGTCGGTGGCGCGTACTGAAATGGCGGAGCGGAAGATCACCCAGCAGGGCGTGAGGTTCAAGAACCGGATTTACTGGGACGACGCCATGATCGGAAAGGCAGGGACCGACGTGGTGATCCGCTACGACAGGAACGACCTGGAAAGCGTGACCGTGCTGATGGGCGGCCAGTTCCTGTGCGAAGCGGTGCCGCACGAGCGGTTCCAGCTGGTGGGCGAGGACGAGGAAAAGGTGGCGGCCCATGTGGGCAGGCAGCGGGCGCAGCTGCGCGACACCCGCGCCAGGATCGCCAGGGCCAGCCGGGCCGTGTTCGCCGACGAGGTGGAGGCCAGGCAGGACCCGACCTTCTTCGGCCTGGAGTACGAGAAGGCGGCCAAGGCCAAGACCGAGCGGCGGCAGCAGCAGGCGGCGCGGCGGGGCCGCAAGCGGGACGAGGGCCGGGATGTGGTGCGCAACATGTTCGCGGCCATGGGCGACGACCTACTTCGGAAGGCACGTTAATGCGCGCCATCCGTGACAAAACGAAAGGAGTGCAAGACATGGAAAGAGCGAGGACAGACAACAGCCACCGGCCGGTGGTAGATGCGGAGTGGCAGCCCGCAGGCGTGCCCATGGGCCTGCGGCACCAGCCCCGGAACATCCGGGCAGAGCGGCAGCGCCGGGCCAGACGGCGGGCCGCCCGCGAGACGTGGAAGCGCCGGGCGTTCGGGTGGCTGGCGGCCCTGTTCTTCTTCCTGGCCTACGGGTGCGTGGGGTACATGGAACAGGGCGGCGACCTGGTGGCGGGCATGGCGGCGTGCTTCACCTTCATCGCCCTGTTCGCCCTGTTCGCCACGCTGAACGGGGCCATGGTGTGGTAGGGGGTGCGGGAATGGACGCCAAGCAGATGGGCGAGTTCATCACCATGCGCCTGCGCCAGACCGGCAAGACGCAGCGAGACCTGGCCGACACCATCGGGGTGCCCCTGTCCACCGTCAACAGCTGGCTGCGGCTGGGGCGGGACATCCCGGCCCGGCACATCCCCGCCATCGCCGCCTGCCTGCGGGTGAGCGTGAACGGCCTGCTGGGGCTGGCAGAGGGCGACGAGGCGACCAAGTGCCAGTGGGCACCGGGCGTTATCATCCGGCCGGACGGCAGGTATATGCTGGACGCCTGCCAGTACGTCCTGGCGGAGAAGTACCGCAACGTGACGGTGGAGGTGCTGCGCTGCCAGGTGTGCGGCCACACTTCGGTGGCCTGGTCCCGGCAGGCTGACACCGAGGACATCACCGACGAGGAATAAGGCCCAAGGCCCAGTCCCGTGAAAGCCGGGACCGCCCCCTTCACCGGGGGCGCGGCGCTTACAGCCAAACGAAAGGAGTGCTGACACAATGACAAATCTGGCAGAAAACAGGGAGCAGGGCAACCTGCCCGAAGAACTGCGGCGGCTGCGCGACAGCGAGGGCATCACCTTCGCGGCGCTGGCGAACAGGACGGGGATCAGCAGGACGGCCATCAGCCAGCTGGTGAACCAGGGGCTGCGCATGAAGCCCGAACACGAGCAGAAGCTGTGGGACGCCATCGGCGAGATCAAGGGCGCGGAGGACCGCCTGGGGCCGGACAAGCCCGCCGCGCCCGTGCAATACAAGACGCGCGTGGAACTGTTCGAGACCCACGAGTTCAAGGAGGCCATGGGCTGGTGTTCCTACGTCTGGACCAAGCGGAAGATGGGCGTGCTGGTGGGCCACCCCGGCAGCGGCAAGACCACCATCCTGCGGCACTTCGCCCAGGTGCAGCCGGGGGTGCTTTACATCGAAGCCTGGCCGCAGATGCGGGTGGGCGACATGCTGGAGACCATCGGGCGCGCCCTGGGCATCAGCCTGCGGGGGAACAACTACCACAAGACGCAGGCCCTGATCGCCACGCTGGCGGCGCGGAAGGACGTGCTGATCGCGGTGGACGAGGCGGAGTACCTGGCGAAGTGGGACGTGGACAAGTTCGAGGTCCTGCGGAAGATATGGGACAACACCGGCACGCCGGTGATCCTGTGCGGCACGGACGTGCTGGAGGGGATGCTGACCCGTGGCCGGGGCCGCCACGACAACCTGGCGCAGCTGTACCGGCGCAAGGTGGAGTTGAAGCTGAACGGCATCGACCGCACCGAGACCCGCGACATCCTGCGCAGCTACAACGTGGAGCCGGGGGCGGCGGAGGACCTGGCGGGCATCGCCGCCGACGTGAAGCACGGCGGCATGGGCACCTTCGTGGAAATCCTGGACATCTGCCTGGAGGCCGCCGAAGGCGGCACCATCACCGAGGACATCCTGGCAAGTGCCCGGAAATATAAACTGATGTACTAAAGGAGGGCGAAAGCGTGCGCATTTTCTTCGGCATCTACATGGTGCTGGTGGCGTCCATGTTCTGGTACGTCGGCATCGTCTGCATTAGGAAGAAGCGGGCACCCGCTGCGGGTGTGCTGGGCATCCTGATAGGGGTGTGCGGGCTGTTCCTGGGGGCGCTGGTCCTGTCGGGGGTGATTTGATGGAATACCTGCCGAAGCCCCGCGCCCTGGCCGGGGACCCGGTGATCTACGTCTGCAGCCCCTATGCAGGGGACCGGGCGGAGAACGCCAGGCGGGCCGAGGAATACTGCCGGGCCGTGTGGGAACACGGCGGCATCCCACTGGCCCCGCACCTGCTGTTCCCGCGCTTCATGGACGACAGCGACCCCACCGAGCGCGACGCGGGCCTGCGCATGGCCCGCAAGCTGCTGACCATGTGCAGCGAGGTGTGGGTGTTCGGCGGCCGGATCAGCGCGGGCATGGCTGCGGAGATACAGGCCGCCACCGACCAGCACATCCCGGTGTATATGATCGGCAACCTGACCGGGGCGGCGACGCCGCCCGACATCATCAATCAAGGAGGACACTAAAATGGCAAGAAAACGCGTAGAGGACAATGTCCCGGCCCTGGAAAGCTGGGACGACGTGAACCAGGCCCTGGCTACCATCGGCGACAACATGCGCACGGTGGAGGGCTTCGAGGCCGACATGCAGGAGAAGATCGACGCCGCGAAGGCGGAGGCGGAGGCCAAGAGCCGGGTGTATATCGAGGGCATCAAGCGGCTGGAGGTGCAGATCAAGGAGTACGCCGAAGCCCACCGGGACGACATGGAGGGCCGGAAAACCAAGGCGCTGAACTTCGGCAGCGTGGGGTTCCGCAAGTCCACCAAGATCACGCTGCCGAAGGCGGGGGCGAAGCTGGCGGCCATCATCGAGAAGCTGCGCAGCAAGGGCATGGACGACTGCATCAGGTGCCCGTCCCCCACGGTGGACAAGGAGGCGCTGCGGAAGTACCCCGCCGCCGACATCGTGGACGCTGGCGCTGGCATCAAGGTGGACGACGTGTTCTGGTACGAGCCGGACCGGGAGAAGCTGGAGCGCGGCTGACGGCCCGCAGGAAGGAGGGGGCAGCGATGGGCGCACCCAGCAGAGCATTGACCCCGGCGCAGATGCGGTGCATCTACGCCCTGGCCCGCAGCGGCGGCCTGGACAGTGAGTCCCTGCACGCCGTCGTGGAGAACACCACGGGCAAGGACAGCATCAAGCTGCTGACCAGCCTGGACGCCAAGAACGTGATCGACCGGCTGAAACGTCTGGCCGGACAGGAAAGCACGGCACCGCACGACCGGCCCACCAAGGAGCAGGTGGCGAAAATCTACGCCCTGGCCGGGAAGCTGGGGTGGAGCGACGACCCCCGCCGCCTGCGGTCCTTCCTGGAGAAGCGGTACCATGTGTCGCACCCCACCTTCCTGGACGAGAAAAGCACCCGCAACTGCATCGAGGCCATGAAGGCCATGGTGGCGGGCGGGCGCGGAGAGCGGAAAGGAGGCCACAATGGCGCGATGGACGGACGGCCTGACCATTGAAATGATCCCGGAACAGTACAGGCCGCTGGCGGAGATCGTGGGGGTGCAGCAGCTGCTGGCCCTGGCGGAACAGTACGGCGGGGCCAACATCTACGTCCCGAAGGTGGAGGCCCTGACCCGCGCCACCCGTGACCGCCTGATCCGGGAACAGTACAACGGGTACAACACCGAGAAGCTGGCCCAGGACTTCGGGCTGACGGTGCGGTGGGTGCAGGAAATCTGCAAGGACGAGCCGGGGCCGGGACAATGCAGCCTGTTCGACATGGACGGGGGGCAAAGTTGAAGAATTGCTTCGTATATACCACACTGGGGAAACCCGGTACAATAATACCGCGAAGGCCGCAAGGCTTCGCGGTATTGCTTTTTCTGGAGGTGCTGGCACATGTCGGAGTGGGTGACGTGGATCATCCAGGTGGTGGCCTACGGCGTGATTTGCTTCCTGCTGAAACGGGAACTTAATCAGCTGGACGCCCGCGACAAGCACCTGCAGGAACGCATCGACGAGGTGGACGAGAAGGCCACGCAGCGGATCGACAAGCTGCAAAAGGAGTTCAACGACACCATGAACGAACTGCCGTTCAAGTACACCATGCGGGACGACTTCATCCGCGCGGTGGCGGGGTTCGATGCGAAGCTGGACAAGATACTGGACCAGCTGAGCCGGAACAATAACAATAATTGAGAAAGGGGGCGGCCACAATGGCGTCCAACCTGACAGTCAAGGCGAACAAGCGCGTCCGGGGCGAAATCCTGGCCCTGCTGTATTCTGTGCAGCCGGTGCCGGTGGAGATCAGGACCATCGTCAACAGTCTGCTGGAAAGCAACATGGTGACGGTCCCGAACATCGCCCAGTATATCGACTATCTGTCTGGCAAGAAGTACATCGAAGTGATCGGCGAGGAAGCGGCCGAACAAATCCTGCGCGGCGTGGTCCCCCCGTCTGCCTTCATCAAGCTGACGCCCACCGGCGTGGACCTGGTGGAAGGCACTATTGAGGACCAGGGCGTGGATGTCTGACCATGGGAGATCAGAGGGAACGCAACCGCATCAAGTCCCGCGTGGATGAACTGCCAGACGACATCCGGGCGAAGCTGGACGCGATGCTGGCCGACGTGAATTACACCTACCAGGACATCGCCGACGCCATCACCGCCATGGGCTACGAGATCAGCCGCAGCGCGGTGGGCCGGTACGCCATGCGCCACAACAGCGCGGCGCGGCGTCTGAAAGAGGCGTCGGAACAGACCACGGCCCTGCTGCAATTCATCCGCGAGAACCAGGACGTGGAAAGCACGGAACTTGCCTCCGCCATTATGATCGACGGGCTGACCCGCAGGATCGCCACGGCGGACGAGGACTTCGACGCCATGCCGCTGGACAAGGCGGGCCGCCTGCTGGTGCAGCTGCAACGCAGCACCATCTACAAGGAGCGGTGGCGCAAGGAGCGCCTGGCGGCCATCGAGGCCGTGGAGCGGAACGTGAAGGCCAGGATGCGCCAGGCCGTCCAGGGCGACCCTGACCTGCTGGCCCGGCTGCAAAAGCTGGTCAGCGATGCAGCGGCGGAGGAGGCGGGGCGCGATGAAGTATGAGCCGAAGTGGTACGTCGCCCAGGTAATGACCGGCAGCGAGGCAGAGACCGCGCAGCGGCTGGCCGCTGCCGGGATGCAGGCCCTGGCCCCGGCCGAAGTGCTGCATGAGCGCCGCCACGGCAACTGGTGGCCCATCCGGCGCACCGTGTTCCCCAGCTATGTGTTCATCCGCGTGGGGATGTCCCCGCGCAATTACTACTACATCAAGCAGCTGCCGCGCGTGATCCGGCTGCTGGGCACCAACGGCCCCGAAGCCGTGCCCGACGAGCAGATGGAAACCGTGCTGCTGTTCTCCCCTGACGGCCGGGACTTCGGCATGTCGGTGGGCGAGAAGATCGACGGCAAGACCGTGATCACGTCCGGCCCCCTGGCGAAGCTGGAGGCCCGGATCGTGAAGGTGAACGCCAGGGGCCGCAGGGCGACCGTGGAGGTCCCTGTGCTGGGCGAGACGCACCGGGTGGACGTGGGCATCATCGTGAAGCAGACGGCCGCCCAGGGCGACGAGAAGGCCCCACCGTAACAAGAACCCGGAAGTGGGCGCGCGCTGATGCGTCGCCGCGCCGACACCGGGGGAACATCAGGGAGAAAGCAACGCCGCCCCGCAATCGGTGGTGGCGAAGCCTACCCATATATCCGGGCAGGCCCATCTGCGGGGACAACTCCGCAGGCCCGGCACCTCCTTTCGTTGTCATGCCCCTACACGGTCCCCGTGTAGGGGCATGACGATAGATGCGAGAAAAAGGGCCGCAGACGCGCCCAGGAAGGCCGGAGCGCGGGGTGGCCCGGTTATACCACCCCCAGCGTTTAACGCCGTTATAACGCGTCAGAGAGGCCCACACGGGGCCGGAAGGAGGCGAAGCCATGAAAGAACTGCAGGACATCATGGAACTGATCAACCCGGAAGGGGTTATAGACGCCAGGATCGTGGCCGCGCAGCGCAGCTTTTACGAATACTGCAAGATGATGAACCCGAAGTTCTACAGGGACGACCGCCCCTACCAGCGGGACCTGTGCGAAACGCTGCAGGCCATCTTCGAGGGCCGCCTGATGAACAAGGCCACGGGGGAGCCTTACAAAAACCTGATGATCAACCTGCCCCCGCGCCACGGCAAGTCCTACACGCTGACCCTGTTCGTGCAGTGGTGCATGGGCAAGCGTAACGACACCCGCGTCATATCCGTGTCATATAACGACATTCTGGCCGGGCGCTTCGCCCGGAACGTCCGGGACGGCATCGACGCCGACAAGCTGGACAGCAAGGTCCCCATTTTCCACGACGTGTTCCCCACCACCTGCGTGAAGCGCGGCGACGCTGCGGCCCAGCTGTGGAGCCTGGAGGGGCAATTCTTCAACTACCTGGCGACCGGCTTCGGCGGCACCATCACCGGCATCGGCTGTTCCATGGGCATCATCGACGACCCCATCAAGAACGACCAGGAAGCCTTCAACGACCGCGTCCTGGATGAACAGTGGGCATGGTACACCGACACCTTCCTGTCCCGTATTGAGGAAGGCGGTATGCAAATCATCGTAATGACCCGCTGGTCCACCAAGGACCTGTGCGGGCGGCTGCTGGCAAGCGAGGACGGCGGCGACTGGTTCGTGTTCTGCCGCCGCGCCTGCACCGACGAGACCACCGGCGCGATGCTGTGCGCGGACCTGCTGTCCTTCAAGTCCTACATCAAGAAGCGCAGGCTGACCAGCGCGGAGATCGCGGACGCGAACTACCAGCAAGAGCCGGTGGACATCAAAGGCAAGCTATACAGCGAGTTCAGGACCTACGACGCCCTGCCCCGCGATGCGGCCGGGAAGCTGGACTTCACGGAAGTGATCAGCTACACCGACACGGCCGACACCGGCAGCGACGACCTGGTCAGCCTGGTGGCGGGCATCCACCAGGGGGAGGGCTACATCCTGGACGTGCTAATGACCGACGAGGCCATGGAGCGGACAGAGCCGCAGACGGCGGAGCAGCTGTTCACCTTCCACGTCGGCACGGCCCGGATCGAGAGCAACAACGGCGGCCGGGGCTTCGCCAGGAACGTGGAGCGGCTGCTGTGGGAAAACCATCAGACGCGCAGCGTGAACGTGGAGTGGTTCCACCAGTCCGCGAACAAGCACGCCAGGATAATGACCGGGGCCACGTTCGTGATGCAGCACCTGCTGTTCCCTGCGGACTGGGCCACGCGCTGGCCGCGCTACTATGCGGCCATGATCAGCTACCAAAAGACCGGCAAGAACAAGCACGACGACGCCCCGGACGCCACGACGGGGATCGCCGAAACTATCCAGGAAAGAGAAGGGAGGGGTACTCTTGACATTTGGTGGGTGTGAAATCATCCAGGCCGACTGCATCGACGTGCTGGAGCAGCTGGAGCCGGGCAGCTTCGACGCCCTGATCACCGACCCGCCCTACAGCAGCGGCGGGCAATATCGGGGCGACCGTATGCAGACCGTGGCCGAGAAGTACAGCCAGAGCAGCGCCCGCGCCGAGTATCTCAAACACGCCTTCCAGGGGGACAACATGGACCAGCGGGCCTGGACCAGCTGGACGGCCCACTGGCTGACGCTGTGCCGCAACGTGGTGAAGCCTGGAGGCGTGGCCGCCATCTTCATAGACTGGCGGCAGCTGGCCGCCCTGTATGACGCCATACAGTGGGGCGGCTGGATCATGCGGGGCGTGATCCCGTGGGACAAGAAGAACTGCAGGCCGCAGCCGAACCGGCCGAAGCAGCAGTGCGAGTTTATTTTGTGGGCGTCTAACGGCCCGTTGAGCGTTAAACGGGACGCCCCGTACATGCCGGGGCTGCTGTCTGGCCTGCCGCCTTCGGCGCAGACCAGGACGCACCAGACCGAGAAGCCGCTGGAGGTGATGCGGCAGCTGGTCCACATCTGCGAGAACGGGGGCCGGATCATCGACCCCTTCGCAGGAAGCGGTACCACAATCTGCGCCGCATACCTGGAGGGCTTCACCGGCCTGGGCATCGAGCGCGACGAGTACCACGCCAAGACGGCCCAGGAACGCCTGGCAAAAATCGCGGGGGGGGGGGTAATTCATGGGCTGGAGATTAGAAGCCTTGAAGGCTGCCATCAGCGGGCGGCCTGACGGGATGCAGCGGTTCTTCACGTCCAGGATGTCCGCTCCACCCGACCGAAACACGCAAGAGTTCCTGGCGACATACGCGCACAGCCCCAGGCTGTCCCCGGTGACGAAGATCGCCACCGACCTGTCCAACGTGTCCGGGAAGCTGTACCGGCTGCTGCCCAACGGCGACCGGGACGAAATCACCGACCACCCCTTCCTGGACTTCATGGCCCGGCCTAATCCTTTGCCATTTATGACGCGCAGCGCGCTGTGGAAAGTCCACGAAACCTACTTGATGATAAAGGGCGAAGGCCCGGCCATCATCGAGCGCGACGCGGCGGGCTATCCGGCAGAACTGTGGCCCATCCCGCCACACTGGGTGGCGGAGATACCCCGGCTGGACTTCCCCTTCTACACCATCCGCAACCGCGACGGCCTGCAAATCACCGTCCCCATCGAGGACATCTTCATGGTGCGGCAGCTGAACCCCCTGGACCCCTACGGGCGCGGCCTGGGCGATGCGGAGGCCGTGGCCGACGAGATCGAGACCGACGAGTACATGGCGAAGTGGGCGAAGAAGTTCTTTTATAACGACGCCACCCCGCCCGTGCTGATGTCGGCCCCCGGCATCACGCAGGACGAGTACAGCCGGTTCCAGGCGGCCTGGAATGACAAGTTCCGGGGCATCGGCAACGCCCACAAAATGGGCATCATTCCCCGCGAGGTGAACATCCACAAGCTGGTGGACACCCAGCGGGAAATGGACTTTACAGAGAGCCGCAAGGACCTGCGGGACGGCGTGAACGCCCACTTCGGGGTGCCCCCGGAAATCCTGGGCATCGTGGAGAACAGCAACCGGGCCACGGCCACCCAGGCGAAGATCATCTACGCCGAAAACGTCCTCACCCCCCGCCTGCTGGCGAGGCAGGACGCCATAAACACGCAGCTGCTGGCCGCCTGGGGCGAGGACCTGCTGTGGGAGTATGACGACATTGTGCCGGAAGATACCGAGTTCCGGCTGCAGATGTCCAACGCCGGACTGACCGGCAGCGCGCTGCTGCTGGACGAGTGGCGAGAGCAGAACGGCTTCGACCCGCTGCCTGACGGTGCCGGGCAGGTGCTGTTCGTCCCCTTCGCTTCCATGCCGACGCGGCCCGGCGAGTTGTCAGAGATCGCGCGCCAAACTGTTGACCAAACGCAGCAGGGCACGCAGCTGGGCACCGAGGCCACGCCGGTGACGCTGCCGGGCTTCAAGGCGTCCGCCAGACGCCGCCAGCAGCTGGCCCACCAGGAACGGGCGCGGCTGCTGGCATCGCAGGAACGGGCCGCCAGGGTGAGCATGTCTCGGTTCTTCACAGCGCAGACCGCGCAGATCGTGGAGGCCATGAAGGCGGGGCACAAGGACGACAGCGAGGACTTCTGGCAGCGCATCAGCGCGGGCCAGGGGCTGACCTTCGACATCGCGGCCATCCGGCTGGCGGCGAAGGACGCCCTGGGCCAGCTGGTGGACTGGGCCAAACAGGACGAGGCCCTGGCCGCCGTCCTGAACCCGGTGTGGGAGGAAGCCTTCAACGCCGGGGCGAAGTCCATCGAGCAGACCCTGGGGCTGCGGAGCGTGCGCGCCCCGCGTCTGACCGACTACCTGCGGCAGCAGGGCCTGCGCCGGGTGCAGGGCATCAATGAGACCACCCGCGACAAGCTGGCGGCCGCCCTGGCTGACGGCATCGAGGCGGGCGAAAGCACCGCGCAGCTGATCAAGCGCATCCAGCAGCACATGCCAGACATCCAGGCGGAGCGGGCGGCGTCCATCGCCACCAGCGAGGCCCACACCAGTATGCAGGCCGGAAGTTTTGCGCAGATGCAGTTCGCAGGCGTCCGCACAAAGACCTGGATCACGGCGGGCGACGAGGATGTACGGGACAGCCACCGGGCGCAGAACGGCGTCACGGTGCCCATGGAGCAGCCCTTCCCCAACGGCCTGATGTACCCCGGCGACCCGTCCGGCGCGCCTGGTGAGATCATCAGGTGCCGGTGCGACATGCTGCCGGGCGACTTTTAGGGAGGTGATCACACGTTGAACGGGAAACGGCTTCAATTCAAAGCGGAGGGAATGACCGACCAGGGCATTTTCACCGGGCACGCTTCCGTGTTCGGCATTGTAGACCTGGACAATGACGTGGTGGAGCCGGGGGCGTTTGCGGACACCATCAGCACCGGCGCAGCTGCGGACGGCGTCCTGATCTTCGGCCAGCACGAGGACAAGAAGATCCCCCTGGGCAGGTCCCTGGAACTGCGCGAGGACGCGCAGGGCCTGTTCATCAAGGGACAGATCAGCGACACCGCAGCGGGCCGGGACTACCGGCAGCTGATCAAGGACCACGTCCTGGACCGCATGTCCATCGGCTACATCGCCCGGGACTACACCATCGACGAGCAGGGGGTGCGCCACCTGCGGAAAGTGGACCTGTTGGAAGTTTCTATCGTCAATTACCCCGCCAATACCGAGGCGAGGATTGAAAGCTACAAAGGAGGAAAACAACCTATGAAAGACACCGAGACCAAGACCGAGGCCAAGACCGAGACCAAGGAGGCCCCCACCACCCCGTCTGCCGGGCTGACCGAGGAACAGCTGCAGGCGCTGTTGGAGCAGGCCGCCGAAGCCGGGGCCGCCAAGGCCCTGAAAGCCATCGCCCCGCCCGACGACGAGGCGAAGGAGGACCCCCCCACCGAGGAAGGCAAGGCCGAAGGCTGCGAGGAAGGCACCAAGACCGCCGACGAGGGCAAGGGCAAGGAGGCCAAGGCCGCCACCCGGCCCGCTGCTGCCGTGCAGCGCAAGTATGCCAGCATCTACATGAACACCGGCGCGCAGCAGAAGGAGGAAAAGTCCGGCCTGCCCGCTGGCATCGGGTGGGTGCGCTTCCAGAAGTGCATGATGCGGGCAAACAAGGACTACGACATCGCCGCCCGGATCGCGCAGAAGGAGTACGGCGACACCTTCCTGGAGCGCCAGATCAAGGCCATGAGCGCCACCAGCCCCACGGACGGCGGCTACCTGGTGCCGGAGGTGTACGCCAGCGAGATCATCCCGCTGCTGCGCGACAAGGCCATCGTGCTGCGCCTGGGGGCCACCACCCTGCCCATGGACAGGGGCAACATCAACATCCCCAAAATGACCAGCGGCGTCAGCGCGTCCTATGTGGGCGAGCGCCGGAAGGCCAAGGCGTCCTCCGCCAAGTTCGGGAACCTGCGCCTGTCCAGCAAGAAGCTGATGTGCAAGGTGCTGATCAGCAACGACCTGATCCGCTCCAATGCCTACGGCGCGGACCAGCTGATCCTGAACGACGCCACCACGGCCATGGCCCTGGCTATGGACCGCGCGGCCATCGCGGGCAAGGGCACCGAGTACGAGCCGCTGGGCCTGCTGAACATGAAGGGCATCCCCACCGTGGACATCGGCGGCGCGCCCGACGAGACCACCACCGGCAAGATGCTGGCGAAGCTGATCCAGAACAACGCCGACACCACCAAGCTGGGCTGGGCCATCAACGGCTTCGCCTGGGAGAAGTTCTACAACGTGATCCAGGAAGCCAGCGGCCTGTACCTGTACCGCAGCCAGATGGACAGCGGGAAGCTGAACGGCCACGACTTCGCCATCAGCAACCAGCTGCCCGTGAGCGCCGGGACCACCAGCGTGATCCTGGGCAACTGGAGCGAGTACATGATCGGCCGCCAGGGCAGCATGGAGAGCGAGATGTTCCGCGAGGGCACCGTGATCGACGAGGAAGGGAACACCGTCAGCGCCGTGGACGAGGACTGCACCATCCTGCGGATCATCGACCTGCACGACTTCGGCGTCCGCCACGAGGAGTCCTTCGCCATCGGCACCGGCCTGACCGTGTCCTAACGGCCAGGGAAAAGAAAGCGAGGTAAACAAGATATGAAACGCGCACTTTTCAACGGCAGCAAGGTGCTGCCCTATACCAGCGGCGACGCCATCGACCGCAGCGGCTTCCTGTCCGCTGTGCTGGCCGTCAAGGCGGCCGCACAGGGCGAGGTCAGCGTGGCCGTGACCCACTGTGACACCCAGGGCGGCAGCTACACCGCCGTGGACGACCCCCGCCTGTTCGTCGGCTGCACCGGCAAGGTGGACGAGGCCCAGTCCGAGGACGTTGTCGTGTTCAACATCGACCTGCTGGGCTGCAAGCAGTTCGTGAAGCTGACCACCAGCGGCGCGGGGGCGGCGGAGGCCCCCTGCGCGCTGGTCCTGGGCGACCCGGCCAAGGCCCCGGTGGAGGGGGCGAACCTGGGGGAATAACTGGCCGTGACGCTGTGCGTGTCACGGCCGGAAAACAGCCCCTGTGTGTCGAGGGCAAGCAGCTGGACGACCTGATCGACGGCCCTGCCACCATTGAGTGGACCGGCATAACTGGAAACGTAACCGCCAAGCTAAAGCACATTGAGGGCTGGGAAGAATTTAACCCGACCAACGCCACCGAGCAGGAGGGCCACTTCTTCGCCATCACGCTGGACGCAGCCTACACCGGCAAGCCTGTGACTGTTCGCAGGGCGGACGGCACGGAAAAGACGGCCACCGACCGCAACTGGATATTGCGGGTGCCGGACACCGGGGCGCGGTTCACGTTTATCGTGGACGGGAAGATTATCTTTGTTTTGACCTTCGCCGGGGCCACCCTGGAAGCCTGAACGGGAGGGCAAGAGAATGGGCGGAAACACCAAAGCGACCCTGCGCACCAATGCCCTGACCACGCTGGAGGCGTTGAAGCAGATGCTGGGCCTTGACCCCGACGACACCAGCAGCGACGACATCCTGGTGCGGCTGATCAATCAGGCGTCCGCGTCCATTGAGCGCGCCCTGGGCAGGAAGCTGCGTCGGTCCACCTACACCCAACAGCTAAAGGGGACCGGGAACCAGTATCTTTTGGTGGAGAATTACCCCATCATTGAAGTGGAGTACATCAAGCAGGCCGGGGAGATCATCGACCCCGGCCTGTACGATATAACCGAGCAGGGCCGCGCTGGCGTGATTTACAAGGACGACGGCTGGACCTACTACGGGTACCCCTACGGCCTGGCCGGGGACGCCATCACCGGCAGCCGGAACATCGAGGTGCGGTACACGGCCGGGTATGTCCTGCCGTGGGAGGCCACCGAGGAAAACCCGGCGACCCTGCCCGCCGACCTGGAGGGGCTGGTCCAGGAAATGGTGGAGTATGCCTTCGGGAAGCTGCAAACGGGCGGCGGGGCTGGCTTGAAAGCCTTCTCCATCAGCGACGTGCGGTGGGAGTGGAACGACACCACCCCGGCCAGCTGGCAGGACATCATCGACCAGTACAGGCGGGTGTGGCTGTGAAACACGTTACACCGATACGGGACGACTGGACCCCGTGGTACAACCGCACCAAGGCCGAACTGGAGAAGCTGGGCCGCGCCGAAATCCATGTGGGCATCCTGGGCACCGCAGACAGCGAACTGCTGACAATCGCCGCTGTGCATGAGTTCGGCGCGACCATCCACCCGAAAAACGCCAAGAACCTGGCGATCCCCCTGCGGCCTGACATGAAGGGGAAAAGCCCCCGCGACATCGAGGGGGCCTTCTTCCTGGACAACGGGGAGAACCGCTTCATCGTCCGCAAGAAGGGGAAGAACGGCGACCGGCTGGAGTTCCTTTTTTTACTGCTGCCGTCCGTGACCATCCCGGAGCGGTCCTTCATCCGCGCCAGCTACGACGGCGGGAAGGACCTGCTGGCGAAGGCGTGCGAGAACGCCGTCCGCCGCGTGATCGTGGGTGAGCTGACGGCGGAGCAGGCGTGCCACAATATCGGCACCGCAGCTGTCGCCATGGTCAAACGGTACATGCGCACCGTGCAGCCAGCAAAAAGCAGCCTGACCCTGGCAAGCGCGCCGGGCAAGACCGCCCCGCTGGTGCAGACCGGGCGGCTGCGGGACAGTATAACCTACGAGGTGACAGGACTATGAACAGGAAGTTCGGGCAGCCCATGCTGCCGCGCGGCATTCTGCACGACATGGAAGAACTGCGGGCGGCCCCGGCCGACTACGACCCGAAGAACGGCGGCCAGTGGACCGGGGGCGCGGTGGAGCGCGTGAAGTTCAAAGGCTGCGTACTGCCAGTGTCGGAGGCGGACTGGAAAACGGCCCCCCAGGGCACATTCACGCAGGACAGCCGCAAGGTCTACACAAACGGCCACGCGCTGCGCATCGGCGGCGAGGTCTACGACCCGGACGACGGCCAGACCTACAAAGTCACCGGCGACCTGAACCACGGCAGCATCAGCCCCATCAGGCGGTTCGTGGTGGAACGCAAGGGGGTGGCGGCCCAGTGACCCAACGCCAGGTGCGCAACATCGTGGTCAATGCCCTGTATGAGTTCCTGGGCGGCCCGAAGGTGGTGCTGTCGGACCAGACCATGCCGGAAGCGGAGTGCCCGTATATTTACTATCAAAGCGTGCAGCAGCGCATCCCCGGCCCGGCGAACGTGACCGGGCAGCTGGACGCCGAAGGGCAGAGCATCACCAAGACCCGCAGCGAACACGCGGAGACCACCTACAGCTTCACGGCTTGCAGCTTCAACCGCACCGGCCCGGACGGCGAGGCAATCAGCGGGGACGATGAGGCCCTGGACCTGGCCGACCGCGCCCAGGGCTTTTTCCTGTTTACCGGCAGGCAGCTGCTGGCCGACCAGGGCGTCGTGGTGGTGAGCGTGGAGAACACGCAGGCCCGCAGCGCCTTCAACATCGACGAAACCGACCGGCGCTACGGCTTCGACGTATTGCTTCGCTATGAGCGCCAGGACACCCGGACAGTCCCCACGATGGAACTGCCCACCATCTACATGAAGGAGGAATAAATCTTGCAGGACATTATCGTTTATATCGCCCTTGACACCGCAGCGGCGGAACGCGAAACGCTGGTGCCCCTGATCCTGTCCTTTGAGGGCGCGGCCCCTTACAAGGAATACAACAAGATCGAGGACGTGCAGCAGGACTTCTCCAGCGCCAAGTCCCCCACCGCCCTGGCCGCTGCGGCCCTGTTCGACCAGATCAAGGTGGAGAACTGCCCCGGCCGCACCAAGAAGGTGGCCGTGCTGGGGCTGGAGGCGGAGAGCGAGGCGCAGGCCGTCACCACCGCCCTGGACACCCTGCGCGAGACCCACGACGACTGGTACTTCCTGTACCCCACCAAGGCCGACGCGGCCATGATCGCCGCCCTGGCGAAGTGGGCGGACGCCACCGTGCTGACCCAGGCCCAGCTGGAGGCCGGGCAGGTGGAGTCCGAAAAGTTGCTCTTTGTGCAGACCACCGACAAGGAGGCCATCACCGAGGACGTGAAGAAGTGCCGCCAGACCGTCGTCTGCTATAACCACGACGCGGAGAACAGCTGCCTGCCTGCCGCCTGGATCGGGCGGGTGGCCCCCCACTACCCCACGGCCGTGACCTGGAAGTGGAAGGAACTGTACGGCATCCCCGTGACCGACGAGGACGGCGTGGACCTGCAGGATATGCTGGAGGGCCGGTACAACCTGTATATCAAGAACCACGGCCGCGAGTACACCAGCGAGGGCATCTGCGTGGACGGCGACTTCATCGACACGGTGATCGGGCGCTGGCAGATCAAGCGGACCATGCGCACCAAGCTGGTGAACCTGTTCGTTGACACCGAGCATATCGGGTACGACGACGAGGGCTTCACGCAGGTGGCCCAGGAAGTGATCGCCGCGCTGGACGAGGCCACCGCCAACGGCATCATCTTGCAGCAGGACAAGAAGGGCGTCTATACCGTCAACATCCCCACCCGCGCCGACGCCACCGAGGAACAGGCCAGGAACCGCATCATGCCCCCCATCACATGGGAGGCCACCGTGCGCGGCGGCGTCCATGGCGTCCGCGTGAACGGCGTCCTGACCGTGGCCCTGACCGGCGCGTCCAGCTAAGAAAGGAGATAGAACGACATGACATTCGACCCCGAAAAGATCACCCTGCTGGTGGACAATGCCGCCGTCACCGGCTACGCGGACGGCAGCAGCGTCAAGGCTGACCGCAACAACGACGACATCACGCCGCAGACCGGCATCCAGGGCGACACCGTCTACACCCACAATGCGGACAGATCGGGCACCATTACCTTCAATCTGTTCTCCACCAGCGCGTCCCTGGTGCGGCTTCGCCGCCTGGCACAGCAGCGCAAGGCGGTGGCCGTCACGCTGCGCAACGCGAACAGCGACGGCGGCTTCATCGTTTCCAGCCAGGACTGCCGCATCCTGAAAACCCCCGGCTTCGAGGGCGGCACCAATGCGGCGTCCATCGAGGTGCGCATCCATGTGCCGGTGATGGACTTCGCCAGCTGATGGGCCGCCGTCAGCGCATCCCCCCGTATCAGCGGGGCACACTTCCAAAATACAACCGGGAGGGCATGGTAACATGCCCTCCCAACATTCCAGAAAGGTGGTTTAGAGCCAAAATGGCAAGACGTGAGACCGTGAACGTGCTGGGCGTTGATTATGAATTGCAGAGCGTGACCCCCCAGTGGTACTTCGAGACCAACGACAAGTGCGGCATGACCGGGGGCACCCGCGACACCGCCCGGTATATGGACATCATGTTCAAGAACGTGGTGATCAGCCCGCCCGCTGTGGCGGCCAAGGGGCTGAAAGCCTTCGAGGAAGCGGAGGACATCGAGACCCCGGAACTGCTGATCCGGGAGATCGAGCGGTTTCTTCGACCGGGAAAGAAATCCGGAAGCGGCGAGAGCAAGGGCGGAACGAAATAAACAGTTCTGGTTCATGCTTTTCGACGGCGACGGCCTGACCTATGAGGATTTGAAAAACATGGACTTCGCGGAGTACACCGAGTGCGTCACCGCCAAGACCATGTTCGTGCAGCACCTTGAAGCACTAAGAGACAAGAACAACAAAAAGGGGGGGTTCTAATGGCAGACAGCCGCAGCCTGTCCTTCGGGGTACAGTTCGGGACGGACACGGCACCCCTGGATGAACTGAACGAAAGACAGCGCCAGGCCCAGGAAGAAGCGGAGCGCACGGCGGAGCAGCTGGAGCAGATCGGCACCAGCCTGACCGGCATCGGCACCAGGGCTTCCAGCGCCTTCAACGGCGTGAGCGGCGCAAGTGAGAAGATGGGCACCAGCGTGCGCAGCGCCATGCTGGAGAGCATCAAGAACGGCGACAGCCTGACCAAGACGCTGCGCACCGGCATAGGCGCTGCCGTTTCCAATGTCCAGGACAAGATCAAGGGCATGGGAGCGGCCACCAAGAGCGTGGCGTCGGACATCGGCAACGCCTTCCGCCATCCCATCCAGACCATAAAGGCCACGCTGGGCAACGCCCTGAACGACGCCCAGCGCGAGGCCGAAGAACTGGGCGACCAGGCCGACAGGACCGGGGGGCAGCTGGACAACATGGGCAAGACCGGCACCAGCGCGGGCGAGGGCCTGATCGGCACGCTGAAAAAGCTGGCTATAGCTGCCACCGCCGTGGCGGTGGTGAAGAAGGCAGCCGACACCATCAAGGAGTTCTGCGGCGCTGCCATCGAGGCCGCAGCGTCGGCGGAGGAAACGGCATCGAAATTTGACACCGTTTTCAAAGACGCCGCAGACGACACGGCGGCCTGGGCCGAAAACTTCGCCGCAGCTGCCCACCGAAGCAAAAACGAGGTGAAGGGGTTCCTGGCCGACAGTGGCGCGATCTTCACCGGCATAGGCATGGGCGCGGAGGACGCCGCGCAGATGTCTGAAATGATGACCAGCCTGTCCTATGACCTTGCCAGCTTCAACAACCTGGCCGACGAGGACGCCTTCGCCAAGCTGCGGTCCGGCCTGATGGGCGAGGCCGAAGGGCTGAAAAGCATGGGCATCGTGCTGAACGACACGGCCCTGCAGCAGTCCATGATGAACATGGGCATCCAGGGCACATTCCAGGAACTGGACGAGGCCACGAAGGTGCAAGTCCGCTTCAACGCGATCCTGGCGCAGACTTCGGACGCCCAGGGCGATGTCACCCGGACGGCCGGTTCCTACACCAACAGCCTAAAGGGCGTGAAGGGCATATGGGCCGACTTCCTGGCGACCGCTGGCGCGCAGTTCACGCCGGTGCTGACCAACCTGTTCAACACCATCATCGAAGCCTGGCCCACCATCGAACCCATGCTGATGCAGCTGGTGGACCTGCTGGCTGACGGACTGTCGCAGGCCGTCCCCATCCTGATACAGCTGGGCAGCCAGCTGCTGCCTATTTTCTGCGACGCCCTGTCCGTCGTCTTTCAGGTGATCCAGCCGCTGATCCCCGTGATCGGCCAGCTGGCGTCCACGCTGCTGCCGCCGCTAATTTCCATCATTTCCATGCTGGCGTCCACGCTGCTGCCGCCACTGACCCAAATCCTGAACGTGGTGTGCAACGACATTTTAGTGCCGTTTATGCCAATTATCGCAACTATAGCCCAGGCGATACTTCCGCCCATCGCGCAGCTGCTGGGCCTGGTGGCCCCTATTCTCCAGGCCATCGCCCCCATCTTGCAGGTGATCGGCCAGATACTGACCGTCGTGGCCGACGTGATCGGGAAGATCATCGGCTGGGTGGCGAACGGGATCGGGGCCGTGGTGGACTTCTTCGGCAGCATGTTCGGCGGCGCGAAAGACGCAGCCACCGGCATGGACGACCTGGCCGAAAGCACCAGCAACGTGGCGTCGTCCATCCCTGACCTGGGCACCATCGAAATGCCCGAAGTTCAGATCCCCGACACCAGCGCCTACACCAGCACCATACAGACCGCCATGGACACCACGCCCATCATGGCGGAGGAAAGCTGGGGCGCTGCGAAAGAAACAGCCAGCAGCGGCCTGGCGGAAATCGGCACCACGGCCACCGACACCTACGGGGCCATGGCGGAGCAGGCGGAGAGCGCCTGGCAGCGCATGGGCAACGCCGCCACCAACGCCGTGACCGCCACCATCGCGCAGCTGCAACGGCTGAAAGAGGCCGCCAACAATGTGGGCACTATTGCCATCGGCACCACCGGCGTGACCACTACGTCCATCCCCGGCCACGCGCGAGGCACCGACAACTTCGAGGGCGGCCTGACCCGCATAAACGAGGAAGGCGGAGAAATGGCGATACTGCCCAGCGGCAGCAAGATCATCCCCGCCGACCAGACCGACAACATCATCAACGCGTCCCGGCACAGCAAGTCCCTGACCTTCGCCCCCACCATCACCATCAGCATGAGCGGCAACGCCAGCGACGAGGAAAAGGAACAGACCAGGGCGTGGTTCATGCAGATGTGCCGCGAAGCCTTCCAGGCCATGCAGGACGAGGACAGCGGCATCGAGGCGCTGCAGGCGTCCCTGGCATAAGGAGGTGGCCCCATGTCCTACATACTGATGGGCGACAGCGGCACGGTGGTTTTTGAGCGCACCGGCACGGTGAGCGAGGAAAGCCCCACCATGTCCAGCCAAGTGACCAGCAACCCCATCGAGGGCGGCGGGAAGATCACCGACCACGCCGTCCTGGATGCGATAAAGTTCAACATCAGCGGGGTGGTGGCGGACGCCACCGCCTACGCTACCCTGGAGGCCATGTGGCGGAACCGGGACCTGCTGACCTACCGAGGCACCGAAGCCTTCGACAATCTGCTGATCACCAGCCTGCGCAGGACCCGGAAGCCCGACAACCTGGAGGGCTACACCTTCACGGTGGGCTTCCAGCAGATCACCATAACGTCGGCGGCCTTTGTCGATGTGAAGGCCCCGAAAATGAGCCAGCAGGACGCCGCCGCCCCTAAGAGCAAGGCGGCCAGCAAGTCCGCGAAGCCCACCACGCAGAACGGGCTGGTGACGACGACCAGCGACTACGCGTCCTACGTCGCCAGCTTCTCCCCTTCCAGCGTGAACCAGTCCGTGGCGACCGGCAGGACGAACCCCAGCTACGCCGGATATAACAGGAAGGCGGTGGCGCAGTGAAGCTGATCGAGAACGGCCGACAGGTGGAGTATATCGACGTTGACAGCGACCGTGTGCCGTGCGCGTTACTTGTAAAGCTGACGGACCGCACCTACCGCCTGACCTTCCGCTACAACGAAGAAGGGGACTTCTTCACCGTGGACCTGGAAACCAGCAGCGGCGGCAGCTATTCCCCGCTTGTGTTCGGCGAAGTGCTTCGCTACGGCAAGCCGCTGTTTGAGGCGTTCAACGACGAGCGATACCCCCTGCCGGTGATTTGCCCCGTATGCCTGACCGGCGACGACATCGACGCCATCACATGGGACAACTTCGGCCAGCAGGTGCGCCTGTACCTGTTCGACCGGGTGGGGGGTGGCAGCTGATGCGCATGTGGCTGCGGCAGGCCACCCTGACCCTGGGCGGCAACCGCTACACCCTGGACGGCCTGAACTTCACCTTCAAGGTGCAATTTGAGGACCGGCCCAAAGTATCCACGGCCCAGCTGGAGGTCTACAACCTGGCCCCGTCCACCCGCGCGTCGCTGAAAAAGGGCGACCCCGTGATCATCACGGCGGGCTACCAGGACGACATGGGCTGCATCTTTGTGGGGGCCGTCGCTGACTTCTCCCACGACTTCAACAACCTGGACGTGATCACCAAGATAACAGCAGCGGACAGCCTGGAGGAATGGCTGGGCACCTATGTGAACAAGACCTACAAGGCCGGGATGTACGCGGCCGACATCATCGACGACCTGCTGAACATCTTCGGCGTGGAGGTGGCGATGGTGAAGCTGGCGGTCAATAAACACTATCCGGGCTGCCGCGTCTGCCGGGGCAAGCTGAAAGACGTGCTGACCGAGATCGCCTGCAGCGACTGCAAGTCCAGGCTGGTGATCCGCTGCGGCCAGATCATCATAAACCCGCCGCAGGAAGGAGTCACCACCGGCTACCTGCTGACGCCGCAGACCGGCCTGCTGAAAGCGTCCTCCAAATCGGAGGCGCAGAGCATCACCACAAAGACCACCGCAACAGATAAGACCCGCAGCCAGCAGGCAGAGGACGAGGGCAACGCCACACGATCCTGCCTGCTGAACTATCACATCGGCGTGGCCGACGTTATCACGATCCAGGACAGCCAGACCAACGGCAGCTTCCTGGTGACGGCGGGCACCCACGAGGGCAGCCGCAGCGGGAACTGGCAAACGACTGTGGAGGTGAAACCGGCGTGAGTTTTGGAAGCAAGCAATCAGACCTGCGCGCAGCACAAAGCGAAAAGGACCGGGCAGCTGTCCGCGTTTCCATGCCGGTGCAGGTGCTGGCCTTCTATCCTGACAGCATGACGGTGGACGTGCAGCCGCTGATCAAGGAGCGCATCGACGGCCAGTACGCCAGCGCGGCCCCGCTGATGGGGCTGCGCGTGGCCTGCCTGTGCGCCGGTGAGTATGTGGTCCGCCCCTGGTACAAGCGGGGCGACATCGGCTGGGTGATCGTGTCCGACTTCGACGCCGACGCCGTGATGCAGAGCGGCAAGGAGGCAGAGCCGAACACCGAGCGAAACCACGCGCCGGAGGACGGCCTGTTCATCGGCGGGGTGTGCCCTGCCGGGACGGCCCCGAAGGGGCTGCCCGACGAGGCCCTGGTCCTGGCAGCTGGCGGCGTTTATGTCGCCATCAAAAAAACCGGCATCGAAATCGTGGGCGACATCAAGATCACCGGCAACATCACGCAGACCGGCCGGGCAGATGTCACCGAGGACGTGGTGGCGGGCGGCAAGAGCCTGGCGACACATAACCACCCCGGCGACAGCGGCGGCATGACCGGGCCGCCAAACTAAAGGAGGCAGCATGGACGACAATCGCACATTGAGAATTGACCCGGCCACCCATGACCTGGTGCTGGACAGCGAGGGCACCATGGAGATGATCAGCGGCGCAGAGACCGTCGCCCAGTGTGTCCGCCTGACCCTTGAAACATTCAAGGGCGAGTGGTTCCTGGACACCGACCACGGCACCGACTACCCGCAGATCATCGGGGACGGCACCGGGGACCCTGAAACCGTCCTGCGCACCGCTATCTTCCAGGAAACCGGCGTGCAGCACATTGACAGCCTGAACGTGACCAGGCAGGGGCGTGAAATCGCCGTGGACTTCACGGGGCGGCTGAAAGACGGGACCACTATCAGTCTGGAGGTGAGAGCATGAACGAAAACTGGGGCCTGACCGAGAACGGCTTCCTGCGGCCGTCCTACATCGACCTGCTGGACGCCTTCGAGGTAAAGGCCAAGGAACTGTTCGGCAGCACCGTGAACCTGTCCGTGCGCAGCCCGCTGGGCATCTTCCTGCGCATCTTCGCCTGGTTCGCCGGGCTGGCCTGGCAGCTGGCGGAGGATGTCTACAACAGCGGCTTCATCGACACGGCGGCGGGCATCAGCCTGGCCCGCCTGGGCGCTTTTATCGGCATCCGGCTGCTGGCAGCGCAAAAGGCCACCGGCACCCTACAGATCACCGGCGACCCCGGCGCTGCCATTTATGCGGGCTTCATCACGCAGGCCCGGAACAATCAGCGGTTCGTCACCCTGGAGGACGTGATCATCGGGGAAGGCGGCACCGTGACCGTGCCGATCCAGGCATACGAGGCCGGGCCGGACGGGAACGTGGAGGCCGGGGCCATCGACACGGTGATCACCCCACTGGCCGCCACCATCGCCGTCACCAACCTGGAGGCGACGGTGGGCGGCAGAAACCGCGAGACGGACCAAGAGTTCCGGGAGCGGTACATCAAAAGCGTGGACAAGCCGGGCGGCAGCAATACCGACGCCATCAGGGCGCAGCTGCTGGAGACCCCCGGCGTCGTCACCGCCGTGGTGTGGGAGAACGAAACCGACACCGAGGACGGTGACGGCCTGCCGCCGCATAGCGTGGAGGCCATCGTCTACGGCGGCACCGACAGCGACGTGGCCGCAGCCATACACGCCCGGAAGGCTGCGGGCATCCAGACCCACGGCGGGCGCAGCGCCCAGGTGACAGACGCCAGCGGAAGGCAGCGGACGATCCACTTCTCCCGGCCCACTTCGGTGCCCATCTATGTGCGCATCACTAAGCTGGTGACAGGCGACGGCTACATGGGCGACGATACCATCAAGGCCGCCATCGTGGCCCACATCGGCAGCGACGCGGAGGACATGGCGGCGGCCGGGCTGGCAATCGGCGAAACCGTCTATTATAACCGCCTGATGTGCCCGCTGAATGAGACGCCGGGCGTGGTGGACTACAGCCTGGAGATCAGCACGGACGGCAGCAGCTGGAAGCGCGAAAACATCCCCATCAGCGCCCGCCAGAAGGCCGTCACCAGCGCCGACAAGGTGGAGGTGTCCAAGTGATCAACCTGCTGTTGAAGATGCTGGAGAGGCTGACAGGGGGCTACACGAAGGACCCCAACAGCATGATCGGGCGGCTGTTCCGCATCTTTGCGGAGTCCCTGTGGGGCATTGAGGACACCCTGCAGGTGATTGCCGTCTGGCGGGACGTTGACAACGCCAAGGGCTACACGCTGGACCGCATGGGGCGGAACTTCGGCGTGGCCCGCGATGGAGCCACCGACCGCTTTTACCGGCTGATGATCAAGGTGAAGATCACGGCGCTGCTGTCTGGCGGCGACGTTGACACCGTGATCACGGCCGCCAGCGTGCTGTTTAATATCGACCCGGCCAAGGTGGAAGTTGTCGAACTGTTCCCGGCCAAGTGCCGGGTGATCATGGACGAGGCGGACATCGACCCGGAATATGTGGCCTATGCCGGGAACACCGCCCCGATAGTAAAGCGCATCATGGCGGCGGGCGTGGGCCGCGAGGTCTACTTCCGCACGCCCAAAAAGGTGACGGGGACCCTGTACGCAGGCGCGGGCCGCCTGGAGGACATCACCGTCACCGTCCAGCCCTACACAAACAGCTTCACCGCCAGCGGCGGCGTGTTCTTCGCTGGGGTACTGTTTGAAAATATCACCATCAACATCAAAACAAAGGAGGACTAAATCGTGGAAGGTTCCGTTATCACGGAAAAGGGCCGCGCCCTGCTGGGCAAAATCCTGGCGACCGAGGGCACCCTACACATCAGCGGCGCGCAGATCGGCGACGGCGACCTGCCGCCCGGCACACCGCCCGCGTCCATGGATGCGCTGTCCCACTATGTGATGGACGCCACCATCGTGGACATCAGCAACCCCGCAGCGGGCGAAGTCAAGGTGGCCCTGCAGGTGCTGTCCGAAGATGTCGCCGTGGCCTTCATCGCCAAGGAGGTGGCAATTCTGGCGGAGGACCCCGACGAGGGGGAAATCGTCTATTGCTATGTCCCCATGCAAGAGGACCCGGTGCAGATGCGGGCGGCGGGCGATGTCGTGGGCAAGCTGCTGACCCTGGAGATCAGCCTGATCGTGTCCAATGTCGCCAATGTGGAGGCCACCATCAGCCCGGAAAGTCTGGTGCGCCGCAAGGAACTGGAGAAGTACGCGCTGGTGACGCATTCCCATGTGATCGCCGACATCCAGGGCCTGCAGGAAATGCTGACGCAGTTCCAGAACGACATCGACCTGCTGAACGACCTGGTCAGCGGCGACATGCCGGGCGGCATCACCTTCGCGCTGGACTTCGCGGCGCTGTCCAACGTCACCGTCCTGGACGGTGTGTGGGAGCCAGCGGGCCAGTATATCCGCGCATGATCAGGGTGGCCTGCGGCGACGACGAGGCCAGCTGCCTGATCGCTTCACTTATAGCGGAAACCGTTACACCCTGCCCTTGCGAGGGCGGCCCGCTTCGCATCTGCGGCAACGGGCCGGACGGCCAGCACGTTGAAGTGCGCGTCCTGGGCGGCGGCGTCTATGAAATCGAAGGGCCGACCGCTGAATATGTCGCCAAGATAAGGGGAAGGAGGTGCCTATTGTGAACAGGCCGGACAACCGGCACAAGCCGGACCAGGAATTGACCATCATATCGAAGGCCAAGGACCTGGTAAATGAAACCCTGCACAGAACCGCGAAGTTCCCGAAGCGGGTGCGCTTCAACATATCCAACCGCATGGACGACCTGGCCCTGGGCATCCTTCGGGACATTATCACGGCGAACGAGATCAACCCCGACCAAGAGCCAGACCCGGCGCTAAAGAGGGCCGCGCAGCGCCAGCGGAATGCGTTACAGACGCAGGCGCTGACCGGCTGCAAGGTGCTGCTGAACTTCATGGACATAGCCCTGGAGCAGCAGCTGATAGACCAGCGCGTCGCGGAATACTGGACGAAGCGGGTGCTTGATGTCAAATATATGGCGGCCGCCTGGAGGAAGAAGGACGCCGCGCGGTTCAGATAAAACCGCGCTTCCGTGGGGTGGGCTTTGTAAACTGGAACTGGTTTTTGCGCTCGCCGAATGCCGGGAATGCGAACAACGTGCGCAACTGCAATACTTCGGGGGCCGAGAGTAACAACAACGCGTACAACGGCAACTACGGCGTCCGCCCGCTTCGATGGAACACCGCGACCGAGTAACCGAAAGGCGAAAGCAGAGGCCCATCTATCAAAGGAAAGCCCATCCCGTCCAACGAAAGGAGGACTAACACATAATGCCGACGCCCTGCACCGCGCCTTTTGCGAGGGTGCGGGGCTGCCTGCGGCATCAGCGAGGCCATGACCGACTATGAAAAACTGTGCGACTGGGCCAATCTGTACGAGGCGTACCGGCTGGCCCGCCGTGGCAAGCGATGGAAGAACGCGGTGGCGAAGGTGGAGGCGTCCACACTGGAGGCCATAGCCCTGCTGCAGCGGGAACTTCAAACCAAGACCTACCGGCCCGGCGGCTACCGGGAATTTTATGTGTATGAGCCGAAAAAACGGCTGATCCAGACCAACAGCTTCAAGGACAAGATCGTGCAGCATGTCTTTTGTGACCAGGTGCTTTATAAAGCCCTGACCCGGCCCTTCATCCTTGACAACTATGGCAGCCAGATCGGGAAGGGCACACACTTCGGCCTGGACCGGCTGCGCCATTTCCTGCGCGACTACTACCGCAAGAACGGCTTTTCCGCTGACGGGTGGGTGCTGAAGGCGGACATCCGCCACTATTTCCAGTCCATCCGGCCGGACATCCTGAAGCGGGACGTGGCCGCGCAGCTGCACGACCCCGACTGTCTGGCGCTGGCCTATATGATTATAGACAGTTCGCCGGACCCGCTGGGCATCCCCATCGGCAACCAGTCCTCCCAACTGTTCGCGCTGCTGTACCTGAACCAGATGGACCACATCATCAAGGAGCAGCTGGGCTTCAAATGGTACGGGCGCTATATGGATGATTTTTATATTATCTGCAACAGCAAGGAACGGCTGCAGGAGGCCCTGGTGGTGATCCGCCAGCACCTGGCAGAGCGGGGCCTGGAACTGAACCAAAAGACGCAGATTTTTCCGCTGCGCAACGGCCTGGACTTTTTGGGGTTCCATACTTACATCGACGACCACGGCAAGGTGATCAGGCGGGTGCGCAAATCCAGCAGGGACCGCATGAAGCGGAAGCTGCGGAAATATGCCGCCCTTTATGCGGAGGGCAAGATAACCCGCAAAGAGATCACCGACAGCTACATCAGCTGGCGCACCCATGCCATGCACGGGAATTGCAGGCAGCTGGTGGCGAAGTATGACAACATCGTCAGATCCATTTTTGAAAGGAGTACCGACAATGCCCAAAAAAATCAGCGCCCTGGCGGTGGGGGCTAAAGTATGCGACCCGCTGTCCAAATACTACGGCGCGCCGGTGTACTTCCTGGTGGCCGATAAGAACCACCAGGGCTACCCGCAGAACAGCACCACGCTGATCACCGAGAAGATCATCGCCCTGAAATGCTTCGACGCCACGGAAAACGGCGGCAACAGCGACCGGCAAAACTACGGGAACAACCGCTGGAGCCTGTCGAACCTGCGCCAGTGGCTGAACAAGTCCGGGACGAACTGGTTCGTCGCGCAGCACGGCTACGACCGCGCCCCGGCCAACAGCTACGTCTGGAGCGGCTACAATGCCTATAATACCGAGGCGGGCTTCCTGACCGGCTTCTCCCCCCAGTTCCTGGCCGCGATCCTGAAAACGACCGTGACCACGGCGATCCCCAGCGTGGACGGCGGCAACAGCGAGACCACCACCGACAGCTTCTTCCTGGCAAGCAAGGCGGAGGTGGGCCTGGGCGCGGAGGGCAGCATCACCGAGGGCACTCTGCTGCCCCTGTTCAACAGCAACAACAGCAGCCGCCAATGCACCTGCACCCCGCAGGCCATCACCAACAGCAACTACACCAGCAACCCCAAGACTTCGGACTACTGGAACTGGTTTTTGCGCTCGCCGAATGCCGGGTATGCGAGCTACGTGCGCGACTGCTATGCTTCGGGGGCCGAGAGTGACGACAGCGCGTACTACGGCCGCTACGGCGTCCGCCCGCTTTGTAATTTGTCATCTGATACCTTGGTATCTGACAACGTGAACAGCGAGGGGTACTACGAAATCCAGTGGAACAGCGCCCCGACCCCGCCCCCCGGCATCACGATCCCCAGCGAAGTGCGCAGCGGCAAGACCGCGAACGTCAGCTGGGCCGCGTCGGTGGACCCCGAAAGGGACCCCGTGACCTACAGCCTGGAGCGGTGGGACAACGTGAAGAACGGCTGGGCCGTGATCTACACCGGCGACGCGGTGCAGTTTGCCGACCAGGGCGTGACCACCGCCATGGACCAGGTGCAGTGGAGAGTCCGGGCCAAGGACAGCAAGGACGCATACAGCGAGTACACGACCAGCGAGAAAAGAACGGTGGTCCATAACGCCGACCCCACCGTGTCCGGCGAAGATACCGACCTGGGGCCGGTGGCGTCGCCGCCGTCCCGCACCTTCACCGTGGGCGACACCGACCAGGGCGACACCCTGACCGTGATCAAGAGCCTGGACGGCAGCGAGGTGGGCCGCATCGACCAGGCCGTGCGGCAGCAGGAGTACACCTTCGCCCTGACCCTGGCCCAGTTCGCCAGCCTGGCGAACGGGCAGCACACCATGGAGATCACCGTTACCGACAGCGCCGGGAACAGCGCCACCAGGAAGATCACCTTCACCCGGAACGTCGCCTTGGTGAAGGTGCAGCGCGCCCCCATCCCCACAGACGCCAAGGCCGAAAAAATCCTTGTTTCCGTGCGCTACCTGGGCGCGGAGGAAGGGCTGACGGTGGAGGCGTGCAACAATGCGAACGACGTGGAGCCTGCCTGGGAGCAGGTGACGCCGGGCCGCAAGCACCTGTTTGCCAATGACACCAAGACCGACGAAAGCTGGGCCGTGGGCCTGCGGGTGACGCTGAACAAGACCCACGGCTTCGACACCGTGGCGCTGTATGGCGTCAGCGGTTCCTATCTGTAAAAGGAGGGCACAGCATGAACAGCAAGACACTGACCGAGGCCCGCGCCCTGGCGGCGCATGAAGGGGCAGCGGAACAGGAACACCTGTGGGCGGCCATTCTGGCCGTCCACGAGGCCCTGGAGGCTGGGGGGCTTCCTGGCCTTGCTTCCATCCATGTGGAGCGCGCGAAGGCCGCCCTGCTGCGTTCTGGAGGCAAGAGCGCCGGTGACTACACCGACGCAGAACTGCGCGCGATCGCTGTCACTGACGGCGTGCGCGTTTGGTCCCAAATCACCGGCACGATCTACAAGAACGAAACAGTGGTAACGGACGACGGCGACTTCTACATCTGCCTGCAGCAGCACATCAAGGAGGCCCGCCTGGTCCCCGGCACCCTGGAGGGCCGCACGCTGTTCCGGCCTATCCGGGAAGAACCGAAGGACGGCGGCGTGCTGGACTTCATGTGGGGCGAGTTGGTCCCCTTCGGGGCCAAGAGGCGCGACCCCATCGACGGCAAGGTCTACACCCCCATACACCCCGAAGGCGTCACCCTGTACGAGCCACACTACCCCCACCTGGTCCCGTCTGAATACAAGCTGGTGGAGGACGACGACGGCGGGGGCGGCGACGGCGGCGACGACGGCAGCCCGAAGCGGTGGGCAGACCTGCCCGACCAGCACCTGTTCAACGTGGGCGACCGCTTTACCGACTACGGCAAGACCTACGAAGTGCTTCGGCAATTCTACAAGCAGGACAGCTACCGGCCGCCCGCGCTGATTGATGATTATTACAAGCTGGTGCAATAAGGAGGGCAACCCATGGAAAAGCAAGGCATTGACGTGTCCACATGGCAGGGCGTTATCGACTGGCCGAAGGTGAAGGCCGGGGGCATCGACTTCGCCATGATCCGCGTGGGCTTCGGCAGCCCTACCGGCGACACCTGCACGCTGGACAAGACCTTCATCGTGAACATCACCAGCGCCCTGGATGCGGGGGTGGACGTGGGCGTCTACTTCTACAGCTACGCCACCAGCGTGACCGCCATCAAGAAGGAGGCCGCGTGGGTGCTGTATCAGCTGGTCCCCTACGCCGGGCGCGTCCTTTACCCGGTGGTGCTGGACCTGGAGGACCAGACGCAGCGCAGCCTGGGGAAAGCTACCCTGACCAGCATGGTGGCCGCGTTCTGCGAGGCCATCGAGGGCGCGGGCTGGTACGCTATGCTGTATTGCAATCTGGACTGGTGCCGCAACAGGCTGGACATGGACGCCCTGAAAGTCTACGACCTGTGGCTGGCCCAGTGGGCTGCGGCCCCGTCCAACGCCTACACCTTCGGCATCTGGCAGCGCAGCAACGTGGGCAGCGTGCCCGGCATCAGCGGGAACGTGGACCTGGATGTGGCGTATAAAGACTATCCCGCGATCATCCGGCAGGCGGGGCTGAACGGCACCAAGGCCGCCGCGAAGGATAAGCCCCAGGCAGCTGCCCCCGCGCCGGTGGACGGGAAGATCAGGACCGCCAGCGAACTGGTGGCCCAGGCGGTGAACATCGCCAAGAACTACGACACCCTGTACGTCATGGGGTGCTTCGGTGCCCCGCTGACAGGCAGCAACGTGACCCGCTACTGCAATAACCACTCCTACAACAAAGCCCCCGCCCGCACCGCCATGATCAAGGCCGCCGCGAATAAAAACTCGCCCGTCTATGGCTTCGACTGTGTGTGCTTGATCAAGGGCATCTTGTGGGGCTGGTGCGGCGACGCCAGCAAGGTCTACGGCGGCGCGCAGTACACCGCGAACGGCGTGCCGGACATCGGGGCCGACAGCATGATCAAGGTGTGCCCCTACACGTCCACCGACTTCACCAAGATCGTGCCCGGTGCCGTCACCTGGATGTCCGGCCACATCGGCATCTATATCGGCGACGGCCTGGCCGTGGAGTGCAGCCCGAAGTGGGCGAACCGCGTGCAGATCACCGCCTGCAACTGCACCAAAAAGGGCTACAACCGCAGGAACTGGACCAAGTGGGGGCTGCTGCCATACATCACATACCAAGAGGACAAGGAGGACGACGAAATGGATGAAGAAAAGCTGCGGGCCATGATCCGCGAGACTGTCGAGGAAGTCCTGGACGAAAGGGACCCCATGATCACGGACCTGCGGGACGTGCCCAGCTACTGGCAGGCCGCTGCGAAGGCCATGCTGGAGTCCGGGGCCGTCAACGGCGGCACCAGCGCAGAGGTGAACCCCACCGACCTGAACATGCGCCGCGAGACCTTCAAGGCGGCCGTGGTGGCCGTCACCTACACCGACGCCGTGGCCGCCAAAATCGGGGCCGAAAATGCCCCCGAAAATGACGCCGAAAACGGCGAGGAAAACACCCCTTGAAACGCGTTAAAAACCGCCCCAAAAAGGGCGGAAAAATAAGGAGGAAAACCTATGAAAAAAAGACTGTTTCCCATGCTGCTGGCCCTGCTGATGCTGCTGGCCCTTGCGGGGTGCGCTACCGCCACCAGCGAGGGCGGGGGCGACCCCATCGCCACCGAGGCGGCAATCGTCGCCCTGGACATCGCGGCCACCGCTGCCACCGCCCTGATCGGCGTCGTGGGGGCGTGGGCGCTGGCGAAGATCGGCCAGAACAAGAGCCTGTCGAACCTGCAGGCCGCCATCAAACAGGTGATTGACGCCGCCCAGCTGACGGTGGGCGAATTGCAGCAGACTGTTGTCGTCGGACTTAAAGAGGCAGCGCCGGACGGCAAATTGACACCGGCGCAGATCGAGGACCTGAAACGGAAACTTTTGCAGAAAACGTCGGAGAAGCTGACAGCGCCTGCGGTGCAGCTGCTGGAGGCGGCGAAGCTGGATGTGAACGCGCTGATCCAGGGCGCTGCGGAGGACATGATCAACAACATGCACACCGCTGCCACGCTGCTGGCGGAGGACGTTATCATCGAATAAAAAGCAGGAAGGGCGGCCGTGAATATAACGGCCGCTCTTCGCGTTTTTTATTCATGCGGATTTTTTGACGCGTACTGCGCGCAGTTTGCCAGCGAGCGCGCGCCGCTACAC
>NZ_CANRMB010000035.1 GCF_947631635.1 uncultured Dysosmobacter sp. | reverse complement strand
ATCGCTCCAAACATCCAGGGATTGCTGTGCCATTTTCTCTCTTTGACTTCCTTTAACTGCGTGTTTGGACACTCCCGTCGCTTCGCTTTCTCTTGACAAAATCCGACAATGCGCTTACTATAAAAAGGCAATTGTGCAGTATAGTAAACTTTTTGCCGGAGAGGATGGCGTTTTGATGGAGCTGAACCGCGCCGTTGCTGAAAATATCAAGCGGATCCGCAAGAGCAAGAAAATGAGCATGGAGCGCACGGCGGCGGTGGCCGGCGTGTCCCGCAGCATGCTGGGACAGATCGAACGGGGAGAGGCCAATCCCTCTGTGGCGCTCCTGGGCAAGATCGCGGCGGCGCTGAAGGTGCCGGCGGAGGTCCTGCTGGAGAACGACGATTTTGAATCCCTGCTGCTCAGCCGGGAGCTGGACAACAAGCCCCAGCGGATGGACAGCGGCAAGACCGTGCTGCGGCCCAGCTTTCCCTATGACGACACCACCCGGCAGGAGAGCTTTTTCCTGGACCTGTACATCAGCGCCCAGTATGCGCCGGAGCCGTCAGTGCCCGGCTGTGTGTGCCACGCCACGGTGGTGTCCGGCACCGTCAGTCTGACGGCGGAGGAGCAGGTGTTCCAGCTGCTGGAGCGGGACGCTCTGCGGTTTGCGGCGGACCGGCCCTACCGGTTCGTGAACATGACCAACTCCACCGCGCGGCTGGTGCTGATGTATCAATATCTGAAATAAGGAGCCTGTTCCCATGCGCATCCGTACCGCCACAATGGAAGACCTGCCCGCTGTGACCGCCGTGGAGGCGGCCTGCTTTCCCGCCGCCGAAGCCGCCGGGGAGGCGGACTTTGCCGCCCGGCTGCACGTCTATCCCGACCATTTCTGGCTGATGGAGGACGAGGACGGGACACTGGTCAGCTTTATCAACGGCCTTGTCACCGACGAGCCGACCCTCCGGGACGAGATGTATGAGGACGCCTCCATGCACGACGAAAAAGGGGCCTGGCAGATGATCTTCGGCGTCAATACCCTGCCGGCGTACCGGAGACAGGGACTGGCGGCACAGGTGATGGAGCGGGTGATCGCCGACGCCAGGGCTCAGGGCCGCAGGGGCTGTGTGCTGACCTGCAAGGACCGGCTGATCCACTACTATGAAAAATTCGGTTTTCAGAATGAAGGCGTGTCCCAGTCCGTCCACGGCGGCGTGGTCTGGTATGACATGCGGCTGACATTTTAAGAGGGCGGAAGGAGAGGTGTGCCATGGCGAAGAACAATGGGAAAAAGGATGTGGCGGGAGGCCTGGGAATTTTAGCCGCCGCCATGTATCTCTGCTTGAAGGGCCTGAAAAAGGTGGATGAGCGCCTGCGGCAGAAGAAAAAATAAAATGGAGAGAAAAAAGCGCCCGGCACAGCGGGGCGCTTCTCTTATTTCAGGAACTTTTTCACCCGCTGGGACAGGACCACCGCCAGCGCCAGCTTGCACAGGTCCGGCAGGATAAAGGGGGTCACGCACAGGCCCAGGGCCTTGGACAGGTCCATGGAGCTGTCGGACATGCTGAATACCTTTAAGAACCAGACGGTGCCGAAGGCGTAGCATGCGGCCAGCCCCAGCACGCAGGCGGCCGCCGCCACCGGGAGGGAGGTGCCAAGTTTGGCGGTGATGAGCCAATAGAGCAGGGCGGTGGCCACAAAGCCGATAATATAGCCGCCGGTGGCGCCCAGCAGAACGCCGGGGCCGCCCTGAAAGCCGGAGAACACCGGCAGTCCTACCAGTCCCAGCAGCAGATAGACAAGGACCGCATAGGTGCCCCGGCGGCCGCCCAGCGTCAGCAGTGCCGCAAAGACGGCAAACGTCTGGAGGGTGAAGGATATGGTCATGACGGGAAGGGAGATCCAGGCACAGACGGCAATCAATACGGAAAACAGGGCGATATAGGCCAGATCCAGCGTCCGGAGACGGGGAGCGGCCATGTTGGCAGATGTCATGGGAAAAGCCTCCTCTTTTGCTGTTGGGAAGAGCATACAGCGGAACAGTCAATATGTCAACCGTCAAAATAAACAAGGTTAACAAGCGGAGGAGAGAGAAAAGAGGGGGAGTCTCCCTCTTTCCCGGATCAGACAGCGGTATGTGTGCAGACCTCCCGGACCTTGGCCTGAATGGACTTCAGATCCTCAAAGGTGTCCGGCCGCTTGTTCACATCCCGCAGCAGCGCGGCGGGATGGTAGATGGCGGTCATCTGAACGCCGCCCCGCTCAAACCATTGCCCGTGTTCGCTGGTGATCTTGAAGTCCTCTTTGATGATGGCCTTGGCGGCGATACGGCCCAGGCAGACAATGATCTTGGGGCGCAGCAGAGCCGTCTGCCGCCGGAGCCAGCCGATGCAGGCGTCCTGCTCCACGTTCAGCGGGTCCCGGTTCTGAGGCGGGCGGCATTTGACGATATTGGCCACATAGACCTTGGTGCGGTCCAGATTGATGATCTCCAGCATGTCGTCCAGCAGCTGTCCGGCTTTGCCCACAAAGGGAACGCCCTGTTCGTCCTCGTGCTGGCCGGGACCCTCACCGATCAGCAGGATCTCCGCGTCCTCGGCGCCGTCGCCAAAGACGACATGGGTCCGGGTCTCCGCCAGACCGCAGCCGCAGCAGCGCATACATTCGTTTTTCAGAGCATCCCAGGTATCCGGCATAAAAGTCCCTCCTTATTTTTGTGCGCGATAGACATACCGCAGTCCGTCGTCCTCCAGCACAGCCAGGTTGCCGTCGCTCCGCCGGTAGACGGCGGCCCCAACGATATCGTGGTTGGCCTGGAGATCCTTTTCCGGGGTGCGGTCAAGAGCTGCTGCGCCGGTGACCTCGCCCAGATAGGTGAGATCCTCCTGGGGCTCCAGGGTGTGGCGGCTGGGGGCCAGATAGGTGACGCCATCCACCAGCAGCACCGGCGGCCGGGCGAAACGGGGACGAAAGAGGTATGCAGCGGAGATCAGCACCACCACGACCAGCAAAATGGGCAGCCCGCTGTTGGCAAACCAGATAAGCTTTTCGCGGATGGAAGAGGCTTTCATGGCGGTGTGCTCCTGTCACAGAATTCTATATATGAAATATACCACAGAAAAACAGATGACGCAATGGGCGCATAGCCGTACCGCTCCCGGGCACAATGAGGAAAAAGGAGGGACGGTATGGCCCGCTGGCTCTGGTACTTTTGGATATACAGCTTTTTGGGCTTTTTGCTGGAGAAGGGGTTCGCGGCAGCCACCCATGCGGAGAACCAGACCCGGAAATGCTTTTTGCTGCTGCCGCTGTGTCCGGTGTATGGCCTGGGGATGCTGGCGGTATTGGCGCTGCCGCCTGTGTTTCAGCGGGGGATCTGGCTGGTGCTGGGCGGCGCGGCGGTGACGACAGCGGTGGAATACGGGGTCCATTGGCTCTATGAGACCTGCCTTGGGGTGCGGTTTTGGGACTATTCCCATGTGCCTGGCAATGTGAATGGCCGGGTCTGCCTGCCCTTCACGCTGGTATGGGGACTGCTGACCGCCCTGGCGGTATGGCTGGTCCAGCCCGGGGTCGAGGCGCTGGCGGCCATGGTCCCGGCGGAGGCGACATACCTGTTTTTGCTGGTATTCACCGCGGACGCGGTGTGCTCCGCCCGGTTTTTGCGGGTGACCCACGACGTCAGGGGCCTCAGGATGGCGCTGGGAGGATAAAACACCGGGGACGGCTTTTGCCGTCCCCGGTGTTTTGTGGGAACCCCAAGCGTTTCATATGGCCGCCGCTTTCGCGGGCACCTTGGCGGACAGCCATTGGTACAGGTCCTCAAAGACCATCTCCCGGCAGTCCTCGCACAAAATCTCGTGCCGCAGTTCGGGATACAGCCGGATGGACACATCCCGGACACCGGCCCTTTGGAAGCTGCGGCAGGCCCGCTGGACGCCCTTGCCGCAGTCGCCCACCGGGTCCATGGCGCCGGAGATGAAGAGGATGGGGATATGGACATTCATCTTTTTCAGGTTTTCCGGCTTGGCGATGAAGGTCAGCCCGCCCAGCATCTCCTGGAACAGGCCGGAGGTGGGGGTGCCGCCGCACAGGGGGTCCGCCAGATAGCGGTCCACATTCGCTGTGCTGACAGACAGCCAGTCGGAATTCGTGCGGTTGGGGGCAAAAATTTTGTTGTAAGCCCCAAAGGCCAGCTTTTCCACAATGGGGCTGGCTCTGTCCTCGCCGATGCGGGCGCTCTCCTCGGCGGCGATGGCTTTGCCCGCGGCGATCAGGGCGGGGGACTGCTGTCCCGTGCCCATGATGACGGCGGCGTCCACGGTGCCGGGATAGCGGATGAGATAGGTCCTGACCAGGAAGGAGCCCATGGAGTGGCCCAGCAGGAAATAGGGGACGCCGGAGAAGCGTTTGCCCGCCAGGCCCCGCCGGGTGTAGATGTCGTCCGCCACCCAGTTCCAGCTGCCCTTGGGGCCGAAGTAGAGGCGGGAGGCCCCCTCTGCCACGGAATCTCCATGTCCCAGGTGGTCGTGGCCCACCACGGCAAAGCCCCGGTCCGTCAGATATTCCGCAAAGGGCTCGTACCGCAGAATGTACTCCGCCACGCCGTGGGAGATCTGCAAAACAGCCCGTACCCCGCCCTCCGGCAGCCACTCCACCGCGTGGATATTCGTTTTCCCGTCGGCGGAGGGAAATGTAAATTCATGTCGCACCATGGAACATACAGCCTCCTTCTGGCAGCATTTGCGTATTTTTCTATATGTTACCATAGATCATCCGAGAATACCAGAGGCGGAATTTGTCCTGTTTAAGCGCAGGGCTGCCCATTTACAGCTCCGGCAATTTCGCCGGCGTATCTTGAACGGGGGAGATACCCATGGTATAATCAGAACGACAAATTTATTATTTATCAGGCAGCTTGACAAATCCTTTTCCGCCCTGCATTCGGCGGCACAAACCTGAAAGAGGGATTTTTTATGGAGACCTATATCGCCGCACTGGACCAGGGGACCACCAGCTCCCGCGCCATTTTGTTCAACCGGGCCGGGGAGATCGTCTCCCGCGCCCAATATCCCTTCCGGCAGATCTATCCCCAGCCGGGCTGGGTGGAGCACGACCCCATGGAGATCTGGGCCACGGAGAAGCGGGCGCTGGCGGAGGCGGTGGACGCCGCCCACATTGACCCCAAGCAGATCGCCGCCGTCGGCATCACCAACCAGCGGGAGACCACCATTTTGTGGGACCGGACCACCGGCCAGCCGGTGCACAACGCCATCGTCTGGCAGTGCCGCCGCACCGCCGCCATCTGCGACCAGCTGAAAGCCGACGGCCTGGGAGACGCCGTGGCGGATAAGACCGGCCTGCTGATCGACGCCTATTTTTCCGGCACCAAGATCAAATGGCTGCTGGACGGCATCCCCGGCGTCCGGGAGCGGGCGGAGCGGGGCGAGCTGTGCGCTGGAACAGTGGACAGCTGGCTGATCTGGCGGCTCACCGGGGGACGGGCCCATGTGACGGACTATTCCAATGCCTCCCGCACCATGCTGTTCAATATCCACACCCTGCAGTGGGATGGGGAGCTGTGCGGGGCGCTGGGCATTCCCATCCAGCTGCTGCCGGAGCCACGGCCCAACAGCGAGGCTTACGGCTGCATCGCGGCGGACATCCCGGGGCTGGAGGCCCTGGCGGGCATCCCCATCTGCGGCAGCGCGGGGGACCAGCCGGCGGCGCTGTTCGGACAGGCCTGCTTCACGCCGGGACAGGCGAAAAATACATACGGAACCGGCTGCTTCACCCTGATGAACGTGGGCCGGGAGCCTGTGCGGTCCAAGGCGGGGTTGGTGACCAGCGTGGGCTGGTCCGTGGGCGGCCAGGTGACCTACGCGCTGGAGGGCAGCGTGTTCAACGCAGGCAGCACCATCCAGTGGCTGCGGGACGAGCTGGGGCTGATCGAGACGGCGCCGGACTGCGACCGGCTGGCGGAGAGCGTGCCGGACGCGGGCGGGGTGTATGTGGTGCCCGCCTTTACGGGGCTGGGCGCGCCCTACTGGGATATGTACGCCCGAGGCACCATCGTGGGCCTGACCCGAGGCACCACCAAGGCCCACCTGGCCCGGGCGGTGCTGGACTCCATCGCCTTTCAGGTGACGGACCTGGTGCGGGCCATGAACGCCGACGCACCCTGCCCGCTGACCACCCTGCGGGTGGACGGCGGCGCGTCGGTCAGCGACATTCTGATGCAGACCCAGGCGGACCTGCTGCGCCTGCCTGTGGACCGGCCCGCCCAGGTGGAGACCACCGCCTTCGGCGCGGCGGCGCTGGCGGGCCTGGCCGCCGGCGTGTGGGGGAGCCTTGCGGAGGTGAGCGCCCTGCGTCGCAGCCAGCACCTGTTCCAGCCCCAGCGGGACGCGGCGGCCTGCGCCGCAGATTACGGCCAGTGGTGCCGTGCGGTGGGACGGTCCCGGGCATGGATTGAAAACGAACTGTAAACAAACAGAATTCTTGTTGCATTCGCCACCAAAGTGAGGTATACTGGTGCCAAACACCTGGGAAACTGGGAAAAAACGGAATTTAAAACAGGCCGGAGGGCCGAGCGTGAAAGGAGTTTTTCAGCATGGCTTTTTTTGATGAACTGACCAGGAAAGCAAAGGATGTGGCCGCTGTGGCCGCGGACAAGGCGAAGGACGCCGCGGAGCTGACGAAGATCAGCGTCGCCATCGCCGGCGAGCAGAAGGAGATCGACAAGAACTACCGCACCATTGGCGAGTGGTTCGTCAGCGAATATGAGGGCGAGATCCCCGACGCCGTCCGGGATCTGGTGGAGGCCGTCAACGCCAGCAAGGCCAAGATCGCCGAGCTGGAGGCCAGCAAGCCCGCCAAGGAGGAGCCGGTGGTGGAGGCCGCGCCCGCCGCAAAGACCTGCCCCATCTGCGGTGCGGAATCCGACAGCAAGTTCTGCCCCCAGTGCGGCGCGCCCATGGGCGAGTGATCCAGCCAAACGGAAAGTCCGGCGCGGAAGCGCCGGACTTTTTTTCTCAGCAGTGGGGAAATGTGGCTTTTGTCATATGGCTCCGCGCCGCAGGCACGGTATGATGGAAAAAGCGGAGGAGGGCACCCCATGGCACTGTTTGAAGCGAAGTCTCTCTCCCAGACCTGTTCGCTGGAAAACGCGGCGGAGGACTGCCGCTCCGCCAGGCGGCCGGAGCTGCCCATCGACCGGGCCACCTCGCCCCGGCGGTAAGTTTGGCAAAAAAGGCACCCGCAGGACTCCTGCGGGTGCCTTTTTAGTATCAAAACTTGTTGCGGATGACCTGGGTGTAGGTGCCGTCCGCCAGGGAGATGTACCGCACGAACAGGGACACCTTGTTGTCCGGGTTCAGAGACGCCCACATCTGGTCCGCCAGGGTCTCGGCGTCAGGGGCGTCCAGCACCACCCGCTCCGGCTCGCCCTCGAAGGAGGGGAGGGGGCTGCCGTCGCCCATGTAGGTGTGGATGAAGCGGCCCTCGCCGGCCAGGGGATGGTCATAGGTGTAAAAATACCGGTGGCAGCAGCTGGGATCGCCGTCGGCGCTCTTCAGGATGGACAGCTTGAAGCTGCCGTCCGGGGAGAGGAGGCCGGAGATGCGGGGCGTGTAGTTGGGGGCGTCCGGCTCAAACTCCCGGGTGTGGAGGGCGGAGGCGAAGGTCTTGCCGGCCAGCAGGCCGTCCCGGACGGTGTCGGTCTGGTCGCCGTTGGTGACCACCAGTCCGCGGCCCACCTGGCGGACGGGGTGATAGATGATGAGGCTGGGGTCCGTCATCTTGGAGGGATCGTGGGCCTCGGTGCGGATGCCGTCCTCGGTGACGGTGAACACCCGGTTCCGGGAGTTCTCACTGCGGCCCATGATGAAGTAGGCGGCCACGGCGTACTGGTTGTCGGCGCTGCGGCCCAGGACGATGCCCCGGCCGGGATAGGGGTTGCTTTCCAGCAGTTGGGAGAGGTTCAGCTTGTTCATAATCAGCGGCTCCTTATTTCAAAAGTTTTTTTCGTTCTTGATGATCGGGCAGGTATTGCGCCAGCAGGGCGTAGAACCGGGGACCGTGATTCTTCTCCCGGATGTGGCACAGCTCATGGACCACCACCAGGTCGATGGCCTCCTCCGGGCTGTTCATGAGAAAGCAGAAGAAGCAGAGGCTGTTTTTGGCGCTGCAGCTGCCATACCGTTTTCGGGCGGAGGTGATCTTCAGCCCAGTGGGGACAACGCCCATTTTCCCGCTCCAAAAAGCGACCTTGGGCGGCAGAACGGCCCGGGCTTTTTCTTTCAGCGCCTGGATCTCCTCCGGAGTGGGGGCGGGGGGCATGGCGGCAGCCCGCTGCCGCTGCTGCTCCAGATGCCGGGCGATCCAGGCGGCGTGGCTGTCCACAAAAGCGTCGATGCGGGACCGGGACAGACGCAGGGGGGCCCGCACCAGCACCCGGCAGTCCCGGGTGATCTCCAGCGCCAGCGTTTTCCGGCGGGAGCGGATCAATTCATACTCTTCCATGGGACCAAGGATAGCATGACTGGAGGAAAAACACAAGAAAAAGAAGAATAAAATCGAAAAAAGATGTCGGAACAGGTTTGGAATTCTATAAATTGTGAACAGAATCAAAACAATTTGAGAATTATGATAAAAAAGATTGATTATGAGAAAATAAGGATTATACTAAATTTAAACGAATCATATAAAAGGAGGAAAATATATGCCAAAAGTCACAAAGAAAACGGTGGAGGTCAAACCTAAGGCCAACGCCCGCCTGTCCAAGAAGCCTCCGCTGACGCCTGCGCAGCTGAAACAGCTCGACGCCTGGTGGCGCGCCGCCAACTATCTGACAGCCTGCCAGCTGTATCTGCTGGACGACCCGCTGCTGGAGCGCCCTCTGTCCGCCGGGGATCTGAAACAGACCATCGTGGGCCACTGGGGCACCTGCCCGGGCCAGAACTTTATCTATACCCATCTGAACCGGGTCATCAAGAAGGATGACCTGGACATGATCTACCTCTCCGGCCCCGGCCACGGCGGCAACGCCATGATCGCCCAGGACTGGCTGGACGGCAGCTATACGGAGGTCTACCCCAACATCACCCAGGACAAGGCCGGTATGAAGAAGCTGTTCAAGCAGTTCTCCTTCCCCGGCGGCGTGCCCAGCCATGTGGCGCCTGAGACTCCGGGTTCCATCAATGAGGGCGGCGAGCTGGGCTATTCCCTGGCCCACGCCTTCGGCGCCATCGCCGACAACCCGGACCTGATCGCCGCCTGCGTGGTGGGTGACGGCGAGGCGGAGACCGGCCCGCTGGCCACCTCCTGGCACGGCAACAAATTTGTCAATCCCGTCACCGACGGCGCGGTGCTGCCCATCCTGCACCTGAACGGCTTCAAGATCGCCAACCCCACCATCTTCTCCCGCATGGCCCATGAGGAGGTGGAGAGCTTCTTCCGGGGCTGCGGCTGGGAGCCCCGCTTTGTGGAGGGCGATGACCCCGCCGAGATGCACCAGAAGATGGCCGCCACCCTGGACTGGGCCATCCGGGAGATCAAGCGCATCCAGGAGCACGCCCGGGCCACCGGCGACACCACCCGCCCCCGCTGGCCCATGATCGTGCTGCGGACACCCAAGGGCTGGACCGGCCCCAAGGAGGTGGACGGCAATCCCGTGGAGGGCGCCTACCGTGCCCACCAGGTGCCCATCTCCATGGGACCTGACACGGAGAAGCACCTGCCCCTGCTGGAGAAGTGGCTCCGCAGCTATCACCCCGAGGAGCTGTTTGATGAAAACGGCCGCCCTGCGGCGCTGCTGCGGGACTTCGCCCCCAAGGGGAACCGCCGCATGGGCGCCAATCCCCACGCCAACGGCGGCTATCTGCTGAAGGACCTGCGGACCCCGGACTTCCGGGAGTACGCGGTGGACATCCCTGCCCCCGGCGCGGTGGAGGCCCAGGACATGCTGGTGCTGGGCAGCTACGTCCGGGATGTGATGAAGCTGAACATGGACTCCCGGAACTTCCGCATCTTCGCGCCGGACGAGACGGCCTCCAACCGCCTGCACCCCGTGTTTGAGGTGACGGGCCGCCGGTTCCTGGACCCCCAGATACCCCAGGACGAGCACCTGGACCCCGACGGCCGGGTGATGGACTCCATGCTGTCCGAGCACATGTGCGAGGGCATGCTGGAGGGCTACCTGCTGACGGGCCGCCACGGCTTCTTCAACAGCTATGAGGCGTTTATCCGCATCGTGGACTCCATGTTCGCTCAGCACGCCAAATGGCTCAAGACCTGCTCCGAGCTGCCCTGGCGGCAGGATATCGCCTCTCTGAACTATATCCTGGCCTCCAACGTCTGGCAGCAGGACCACAACGGCTTCACCCACCAGGACCCCGGCTTCCTGGACCATGTGGCCAACAAAAAGGCGGATGTGGTGCGCATCTATCTGCCGCCCGACGCCAACTGCCTCCTCTCCTGCTTCGACCACTGCATCAAGAGCCGGAACTACGTGAACGTGATGGTGGCCAGCAAGCACCCCCGTCCCCAGTGGCTGACCATGGACCAGGCGGTGAAGCACTGCACCCAGGGCATCGGCATCTGGGACTGGGCCTCCAACGACCAGGGCCAGGAGCCGGATGTGGTCATGGCCTGCTGCGGCGACACCCCCACCCTGGAGACCCTGGCGGCAGTGACCATTCTGCGCAAGGAGCTGCCTGAGCTGAAGATCCGGGTGGTGAACGTGGTGGACCTGATGAAGCTCCAGCCCCACACGGAGCATCCTCACGGCCTGACGGACATGGAGTACGACATGCTGTTCACCCAGGATAAGCCCATCATCTTCGCCTACCACGGCTATCCCACGCTGATCCATGAGCTGACCTACCGCCGCCACAACAAACACCTCCACGTCCGGGGCTACAAGGAGGAGGGTACCATCACCACGCCCTTCGACATGCGCGTCCTGAACGACATCGACCGGTTCCACCTGGTCATCGACGTGGTCCAGCGGCTGCACACCCTGGGCAATCGGGGAGCCTATCTGGTCCAGCGCATGAACGACAAGCTGGTGGAGCATCGCCAGTATATCAAGGACCACGGTGTGGACCTGCCGGAGGTCCGGGACTGGACCTGGAACGACGGCAAGGGACTGGAAGGCTGATTGTTCCGCATAGAAAGTCAATAAAAAGCCAGGCGGCCGCCAGATCTGGCGGCCGCCTGGCTGATACAGCGGCTTATTGTTTTTCGGCAGCCTTTTTCCCGCGGGGGCTGCTGGCCCACAGCTCCTCTGAAACCGGGGTCCAGCAGGCGGCATAGCGGTCGCACTTGGCGCACAGGTGGTCGGCACTCTCGGGAGACTGGGGGTCTGTGGACTGGGCGCCGGTGTTCGCTACCATCTGCCGCAGCTTTTCCGGGTTCTCCAGCATGGGGCAGGGGCGGAGCATGTTCTCGTTGAAGGGCTGGCCGTCGTGGTAGGCCATGAACAGGGGAGAGCGGAGGGCGTCCAGCAGAGATTTTTGCCGGATGTTGGCGTCGGAGTAGTGGATGAACACGCAGGGGTCCACATCTCCGTTGGCGTTGATGTGGAGGTACCGCCGTCCGCCGGCGATGCAGCCGCCCACATACTCCGCGTCGTTCTGGAAGTCCATGGCGAACAGGGGCTTGCGGGTGCGGTAGTCCCGGATGCGGTGGTACATGGCCGTCCGCTGCTCCGGCGTGGGCAGAAGCTCCGGCACGGCGTCGTTGCCCACGGGCATGTAGTGAAAATACCACACGAACAGGGCGCCCAGGTCGATCATCTGGTCGTAGAACGCCTCGGAGCTGATGGACTCGAAGTTGGCGCTGGTGTAGCAGCAGGAGAAGCCGAAGGGCAGCTTTTTCCGTTTCAGCAGCTCCGTGGCGGCAATCACCCTGCGGTAGGTCCCCTGGCCCCGGCGGCTGTCGGTGGCGGCTTCGCCGCCCTCCAGGGAGATGGCGGGGACAAAGTTGCCCACCCGCAGAAGCTCGTCGGCAAAGGCCTCGTCGATCAGCGTGGCGTTGGTGAAGCAGAGGAACTGGCAGTCGCTGTGCTTCTCGCAGAGCTTGATGAGGTCCGCTTTGCGCACCAGCGGCTCGCCGCCGGTGTAGATGTACATGTAGATGCCAAGCTCCTTGCCCTGGCGGATGATATCGTCGATCTCATCGAAGGACAGGTTCAGCTTGTTGCCGTACTCCGCCGCCCAGCAGCCGGTGCAGTGGAGGTTGCAGGCACTGGTGGGGTCCAGCAGGATGGCCCAGGGCACGTTGCAGCCATACTGCTTCCGGGCCTCTTCCTGCTTGGGCCAGCCGACCAGGTTGGCGTTGAGGGCGAAATTCACAAAGGTGGTCTTGAGCACCTCCGTGTCCACGTCCCGCAGGATGCGGAGCAGAAGCTGGTGATACACATTGTCCGGGTCGTTGACGGCGGCGCGGATGGCGTCCCGCTGGGGGCCGAATTCGCCGTTTGCGAATTTGTCCGCCCACTCCATCAGTTTGGGAAGGTTCTTCTCCGGGTCTTTGGCGAGATATGCCACCGCCTGTTCGACGCCGAGCTTTTGCAATCTGTGTGGAAGATACATAAAATCAACCCTCTTTTATACCTATATATGTATAGTTTGGTGTCGAAAAGTGAAAAAAACAATAGACAAAAATTCAAGAGTGTCTCAAATTCAGACAAATGGGAAAAAGTGTCTGGCGTGGATAACTGTTCTATGGGCGGGAATATAACGCTCGCGGATGGCTGTTTTGCGGGTCCACAGACAGTTGACAATTTTCGCCGGAATGGATACAATAGGGATTCAGTGAAAACCGGCTTCGTCATACATTTATAATATAGATGCAAAGGATTGAGATTATGGCACAGGATAAAAGACAAGTGGACGCCATTACCGCCCGGGACGTGGATTTCGCCCAGTGGTACACCGACGTCTGCAAAAAAGCGGAACTGATCGACTATACCTCCGTCAAGGGCATGTTCATCTACCGGCCCTATGGCTACGCCATCTGGGAGAACATCCAGCGGGAGATGGACAAGCGGTTTAAGGAGACCGGCCACGAGAACGTGTATCTGCCCGTTCTGATCCCAGAATCCCTGCTCCAGAAGGAGAAGGACCACGTGGAGGGCTTTGCCCCCGAGTGCGCCTGGGTCACCATGGGCGGCAATGAAAAGCTGGAGGACCGCCTCTGCGTCCGTCCCACCTCCGAGACCCTGTTCTGTGAGCACTATGCCAATATCATCCACTCCTGGCGGGACCTGCCCAAGCTGTACAACCAGTGGTGCAGCGTCCTGCGGTGGGAGAAGACCAGCCGTCCCTTCCTGCGCCACCGGGAGTTCCTGTGGCAGGAGGGCCACACCATGCACGCCACCGAGGAAGAGGCCCGGGAGGAGACCATGCGGATGCTGAACATCTACGCGGACTTTATGGAGAACTTCCTGGCCATGCCCGTCATCCGGGGCCGCAAGACAGACAAGGAGAAGTTCAACGGCGCCGAGGAGACCTACACCGTGGAGTGCATGATGCACGACCACAAGGCCCTTCAGGCAGGCACCAGCCACTATTTCGGCGACGGCTTTGCCAAGGCCTTTGACATCACTTTTGCCGGAAAGGACAATCAGCCCCACCATCCCCATCAGACCAGCTGGGGCGTGTCCACCCGCATGATCGGCGGTATCATCATGACCCACGGCGACGACAACGGCCTGGTGCTGCCGCCCCGCGTGGCTCCCATCCAGGCGGTGGTGATCCCCATCGCCCAGCACAAGCCCGGCGTTCTGGATGCGGCCTCCGCCCTGCGGGACCGCCTGAAGGCTGCGGGTGTCCGCGCCAAGATGGATGACTCCGACAACTCCCCCGGCTGGAAGTTCGCGGAGTATGAGATGAAGGGCGTGCCCCTGCGGGTGGAGATCGGCCCCAAGGACATGGAGAAGGAGCAGTGCGTCATCGCCCGCCGGGACACCGGCGAGAAGGTGGTCGTGGCCCTGGCGGAGCTGGAGGCGAAGGTCAAGGAGCTGCTGGATGCCGTGCATGACAACATGTACGCCATGGCCCTGAAGAACCGGGAGGAGAACACCTTCGACATCAAGACCCCCGAGGAGGCCAAGGCCATCGCCGAGGGCAAGGGCGGCTTCCTGCGGTCCAAGTGGTGCGGCAGCCTGGAGTGCGAAATGGCCATGAAGGAGCGGGCGGGCGTCACCTCCCGCTGCATGCCCCTGGTCCAGAGCGGCACCGAGGGCGTTTGCCCCGTGTGCGGCAAAAAATGCACCACTGATATTTACTGGGGCGTGGCCTATTGATCCCCTGGCCCCGGGTCGCCGGAGAGCAGGCGGAGAAGGACGAGATGCAGGGGATCCGGCCGGGAAATGGCGGCTGTCTCCGCAATGGAAACAGCTGTCCTCAGAGATACCAAAAAAATCTGCAAATTTTTATCAAAAACAGAGAAAATCCCCTTGACAGCAAGGGGATTTTCTTTTATTATAAAGAGGCTGTGCGAAAGGACTTGTCCTGCCCGCAGCGTTGCGATGAACCGGGAGATTGCTCCGAGAGGAGGTAACTTCCGGGGAGTATGTCCGATAATCGGGCGGCTGAGAAGATCTGTACGTTGCGTAGATCGCCACGCCATGATCCATGTACCGGCCGTAGGTCCCCTGCGCCGGTATTTTTCGTGAGCTGGAATGATACGCACGGATAAGCGTATAGAAAAATTCTCTCGCCGTAGGTCGTCGAGACTGCGTCAAACTACCTACGAAATCAGGAGGAAACAACCATGGCACAGAAAGAAATGATCCGCATTCGTCTGAAGGCCTATGACCACCAGGTCATCGACCAGAGCGCAGAGAAGATCGTCGAGACTGCCAAGCGCACCGGCGCCGAGGTCTCCGGCCCCATCCCTCTGCCCACCAAGAAGGAAGTCGTCACCATCCTGCGGGCCGTGCACAAGTACAAGGACAGCCGCGAGCAGTTCGAGCGCCGCACCCATAAGAGACTGATCGACATCACCAAGTCCACTCCCAAGACCGTCGAGGCCCTGATGGCGCTCGAGCTGCCCGCCGGTGTGGAGATCGAGATCAAGCTGTAAGGCTGGTCTTGCGCACGATCCCAATTTAATTTCGTTTGCTCACCCAATGTCCATCGTCTTGCGAGATGGACGGGTCATGTCGGCAGAGCAATGCGGCGGGCACCCAACCGTCCGTATCTAAGCCGACCAATAACCTTTCAGGAGGAGAATACACAATGAAAGCTATCATCGGCAAAAAAGTGGGCATGTCCCAGATTTTTGACGAGAACGGCCATGTGATCCCCGTCACTGTCATCGAGGCGGGCCCCTGCGTGGTCGTTCAGAAGAAGACTTCCGAAAAGGAAGGCTACCAGGCTGTCCAGCTGGGCTTTGAGGATGTCCCCGAGCGCAAGCTGACCAAGCCCGAGATGGGCCACCTGAACAAGGCCGGCGTGTCTCCCAAGAAGCACCTGCGCGAGTTCGACCTGGAGAACGCCGCCGAGCTGAACATCGGCGACATCGTGAAGGCCGACACCTTCCAGGCCGGCGACTTTGTGGATGTCACCGGCATCAGCAAGGGCCACGGCTTCCAGGGCGTTGTCAAGCGCCACGGCGCGGCTGTGAAGCGCAACACCCACGGCGGCGGCCCTGTCCACCGTCATCAGGGCGCTCTGGCCGCCGGTACCGATCCTGCCCGTATCTTCAAGGGCCGTGACGGCGCCGGTCACATGGGCGTCGATCAGGTCACCGTCCAGAACCTGTCCGTTGTCAAGGTCGATCCCGAGCTGAACATGCTGGTTGTCTGCGGCGCCGTTCCCGGCCCCAAGGGCGGTCTGGTCACCATCAAGTCCACTGTCAAGGTCCACAAGGTCAAGCAGGCTGGCGCGGACATCAGCAAGAACCCGCAGAAGGCTTCCGGCCGCAACCCGCAGAAGGCTTCCGCCAGAAACAAGTAAGAAAGGGGTGCTTGAATAATGTCTTCTATCAAAGTTTTGAACATGGCCGGCGCAGAAGTCGGTACCGTGGAACTGAACGACGCGGTCTTTGGCATCGAGCCCAATGCCGTCGTTGTGCATGAGGTCGTCAAGAACCACCTCGCCAATTGCAGACAGGGCACCCAGAGCGCCCTCACCCGCGCCGAAGTCTCCGGCGGCGGCAGAAAGCCCTGGCGTCAGAAGGATACCGGCCACGCCCGTCAGGGCAGCACCCGTTCTCCCCAGTGGACTCACGGCGGCATCGTGTTCGCCCCCAAGCCCCGGGATTACAGCTATGTGCTGAACAAGAAGGTCAAGAGACTGGCTCTGAAGTCCGTCCTGTCCGCCAAGGTGGCCGAGGGCAAGCTGGTCGTGATCGACTCCATCAAGATGGACGCCATCAAGACCGCCGACTTCCGCAAGTTCCTGGATGCCGTCAAGGTCGACGGCAAGGCCGTCGTCGTGACGCCCGCCGTTGACACTGTTGTCGTCAAGAGCGCCCGGAACATCCCCGGCGTGCTGACCACTCCCGCTGTGCAGCTGAATGTCTATGACATCATCAACGCCCAGTATCTGGTGGTGGATCAGGCCGCCCTCGCAAAAATCGAGGAGGTGTACGCATAATGACCGCTTACGATATCATTATCCGTCCCATCATCACCGAGCGTGCTATGGCCGGCGCCGCCGACAAGAAGTACGTCTTCGAGGTTGCCAAGGACGCTGGCAAGATCGAGATCAAGAAGGCTGTTGAGGAGATCTTCGGCGTGAAGGTCGCTTCCGTCAACACCCTGACTGTGCCCGGCAAGGAAAAGCGCATGGGCGCCGGCCGTCCCGGCATGACCAAGACCTGGAAAAAGGCCTATGTCCAGCTGACCGCCGATTCCAAGACCATCGAGTTCTTCGAAGGCATGGTCTGATTAAGGGAAGGAGTGTAAAGCAGAATGTCTATTAAAACTTTTAAGCCGACGACCCCTTCCAGACGTCAGATGACGGTCTCCGGTTTCGACGGCATTGACAAGAAGGCCAAGCCCGAGCCCAGCCTGGTCGAGCCTCTGAAGAAGAGCTCCGGCCGCAACAGCTATGGCCGTATCACCGTCCGCCACCGCGGCGGCGGCAACAAGCGCAAGTACCGCGTCATCGACTTCAAGCGCGACAAGCACGACATGTTCGCCACCGTCCTGCGCCTGGAGTACGATCCCAACCGCTCCGCCAACATCGCCCTCCTGGAGTATGAGGACGGCGAGCGCCGCTATATCCTGGCTCCCGTGGGCCTGAATGCCGGCGACAAGGTGGAAGCCGGCGCCAAGGCCGATATCAAGGTCGGCAACGCGCTGCCCCTGGCCAACATCCCCGTCGGCACCATCATCCACAACATCGAGCTGCATCCCGGCAACGGCGCCCAGCTGGTCCGTTCCGCCGGCACCTCCGCCCAGCTGATGGCAAAGGAGGGCGGCGACGCCCAGATCCGTATGCCCTCCGGCGAGGTCCGCATCGTGCGCACCAACTGCATGGCCACCATCGGCCAGGTCGGCAACATCGAGCATGAGAACATCAACATCGGCAAGGCCGGCCGCAAGCGCCACATGGGTTGGCGTCCCACCGTCCGCGGCTCTGTCATGAACCCCAACGACCACCCCCACGGCGGCGGCGAGGGCCGCGCGCCCGTCGGCCGTCCCGGCCCTGTGACTCCTTGGGGCAAGCCCGCCATGGGTTACAAGACCCGCAAGGGCAAGAACCCCACCAATAAGTTCATTGTGAAGCGTCGCAACGAGAAGTAAGGGAGGCAAGTAAATATGAGCAGATCCATTAAAAAAGGCCCGTATGTTGCCCCTGAGCTTCTGAAGCGGGTCGAGGAAATGAACGCCAAGAACGAGAAGAAGGTTCTGAAGACCTGGAGCCGCAGCTCCACCATCTTCCCCGCCTTCGTCGGCCACACCATCGCCGTTCACGATGGCCGCAAGCACGTGCCCGTCTATGTCCAGGAGGACATGGTCGGCCACAAGCTGGGTGAGTTCGCTCCCACCCGCACCTTCCGCGGCCACCGGAAAGATTCTTAATTGAAGGAGGATGCTGAACATGGAAAAGAAAGAAGCTAAAGCGTATCTGCGCTATGTCCGCATCGCTCCCCGCAAGATCCAGATCGTCTGCGATCTGATCCGCGGCAAGGATGCCGGCACTGCCATGGCCATCCTGATGCAGACCCCCAAGGCCGCTTCCGAGCCTCTGATGAAGCTCCTGAAGTCCGCCTGCGCCAACGCCGAGAACAACTTCGGCATGGACCCCGCCAAGCTGGTGGTGTCCGAGGTGTTCGCCACGCCCGGCCCCATCCTGAAGCGGATGATGCCCCGGGCACAGGGCCGCGCCTACCGTATCAACAAGCGCACTTCTCACGTCACCCTGGCTGTGACGGAAAAGGCATAAGAGGGAGGAGAACAGTTTATGGGACAGAAAGTTAATCCCCACGGCCTGCGCGTGGGCGTCATCAAAGACTGGGATTCCCGTTGGTATGCCAGTGAAGAGAAAGTCGGCGACCTGATCGTCGAGGATCAGAAGATCCGCAAGTACCTGAAAAAGACCCTGTACGGCGCCGGCGTGCCCAAGATCGAGATCGAGCGCAGCGCCGATACCGTCACCATCTTCCTGCACTGCGCCCGTCCCGGCGTCGTCATCGGCAAGGGCGGCGAGCAGATCGAGCAGTACCGTCTGGCTGTGGAGAAGATGATCGGCAAGAAGGTCAGACTGAACATCGTCGAGGTCAAGAACCCCGACATGAACGCCCAGCTGGTGGCGGAGAACATCGCCCAGCAGCTGGAGAAGCGCATCTCTCACCGCCGCGCCATGAAGAACGCCATGGCCCGCGCCATGCGCGCCGGCGCCAAGGGCATCAAGACCTGCTGCTCCGGCCGTCTGGGCGGCCGCGAGATCGCCGGCGTCGAGCACTATCACGAGGGCACCATCCCCCTGCAGACCATCCGCGCCGACATCGAGTACGGCTTCGCGGAGGCCGCCACCACCTTTGGCCGCATCGGCGTGAAGGTGTGGATCTACAAGGGCGAGGTCCTCTCTCAGACCCTGCGCACCACCCCCCGCACCATGGACACCTCCAAGCCCTATCAGGAGCGTCGTGAGCGTCGTCCCCGCCGTGACGGCGACCGTCGTTCCGGCGGCTTCAACCGCGGCGGCCAGGGCGGTGGCTTCAACCGTGACCGTCAGGGCGGCTTCAACCGCGGCGGCCAGGGTCGTCCCCAGGGCGGCTTCAACCGCACCAACACCCGTCCGGCTGCTCCCGCAGCCCCTGCTAAGGAAGGAGGAGCCCAGTAATGCTTCTGCCCAAGAGAGTAAAATACCGCCGCATGCAGCGCGGCCGTATGACCGGTAAGGCCACCCGCGGCAACACCGTCGCTTACGGCGAGTGGGGCCTGGTGGCTGACGAGCCCGGCTGGATCAAGAGCAATCAGATCGAGGCCGCCCGTATCGCCATGACCCGTTACACCAAGCGCGGCGGCCAGGTCTGGATCAAGATCTTCCCCGATAAGTCCGTTACCATGAGAGCCGCCGACTCCCGTATGGGTTCCGGTAAGGGCAGCCCCGAGTACTGGGTTGCCGTTGTGAAGCCCGGCCGTGTCATGTTTGAGATCGCCGGCGTACCCGAAGATGTTGCCCGCGAGGCGCTGCGTCTGGCCAGCCACAAGCTGCCCATCAAGACGAAGGTAATCGCCCGCACCGAGGAAGCAGGTGAGTAAGATGAAGGCAAGTGAGATTCGTAAGATGACCCCTGAGCAGCTGAATGAGAAGCTGGTGGGCCTGAAGAAGGACCTGTTCTATCTGCGTATGCAGCACGCCACCAATCAGCTGGACAATCCCGTGAAGATCCGGGAGACCAAACACGACATTGCCCGAGTCAAGACCGCTCTGGCGGAGCTCGCCGCGGCTTCCGATAAGCAGTGAGAAGGAGGTAAGCGAAAATGAACGAAGAGATGAGAACTTCCTCCCGGAAGACCCGCGTTGGCAAGGTCGTTTCCGACAAGATGGACAAGACCGTGGTCGTCGCCATTGAGGACCGCGTGGCCCATCCTCTGTACAAGAAGATCGTCGGCCGCACCTACAAGCTGAAGGCTCATGATGAGCAGAACGCCTGCGGGATCGGCGATAAGGTCAAGGTGATGGAGACCCGCCCCCTGTCCAAGGACAAGCGCTGGCGCGTGGTCGAGATCATTGAAAAGGCGAAGTAAGGAGGTGCCGAAGTATGATTCAGCAGGAAACTTTTCTGAAGGTTGCCGATAATACCGGCGCCAAAGAGATCAAGTGCATCCGTGTCCTGGGCGGCTCCAAGCGGAAGTTCGGCAACATCGGCGATGTCATCGTTGCCTCCGTCCGCAAGTCCACCCCCGGCGGCACCGTGAAAAAGGGCGAGGTCGTGAAGGCCGTCATCGTCCGCAGCGCCAAGGGCGTCCGTCGTGCCGACGGCACCTATGTCCGCTTCGATGACAATGCCGCCGTCCTGATCAAGGACGACAAGAACCCCAGAGGTACCCGTATCTTTGGGCCTGTGGCTCGTGAGCTGCGCGACAAGGATTACATGAAGATCCTGTCCCTCGCTCCCGAAGTGATTTGAGGAGGGCAGCGAAATGGCTATGAATATCAAGAAGGGCGATACCGTTGTCGTCCTGTCCGGTAAGGACAAGGGCAAGCAGGGCAAGGTGCTGGGCACCGTTCCCGGCTCCCTGAAGGTCGTTGTGGAGGGCATCAACATGGTGACCTGCCACGTCAAGCCCCGCCGTCAGGGCGAGGAGGGCGGCATCGTCAAGCGCGAGGCTGCCATCGCCGGCTGCAAGGTGCAGGTCGTCTGCCCCAAGTGCGGCAAGGGCACCCGCGTCGCCCACAAGGTCGAGGGCGGCAAGAAGACCCGCGTGTGCAAGCACTGCGGCGCTGAGCTGTGAGAAAGGAGCGTTGACAAATGGCTAGACTGAAAGAAAAGTATACCGCCGAAGTCGCTCCCGCTCTGATGAAGCAGTTCGGCTACAAGAGCGTCATGCAGATCCCCAAGATCGACAAGGTGGTCGTGAACGTGGGCTGCGGCGAGGCTCGTGAGAATTCCAAGGTCCTGGAGAATGTCGTCGGCGACCTGGCCAAGATCACCGGCCAGAAGCCCATCATCACCAAGGCCCGCAAGTCCATTGCAAACTTCAAGCTGCGTGAGGATATGCCCATCGGCGCCAAGGTCACTCTGCGCGGCGAGAAGATGTGGGAGTTCCTGGACCGTCTGTTCAACGTGGCTCTGCCCCGTGTCCGCGACTTCCAGGGCATCAACCCCAACTCCTTTGACGGCCGCGGCAACTATGCCCTGGGCATCAAGGAGCAGCTGATCTTCCCCGAGATCGAGTATGATAAGATCGACAAGATCCGCGGCATGGATGTGGTCATCTGCACCACCGCGCACACCGACGAAGAGGCCCGCGCCCTGCTGCAGCAGGTCGGCGCTCCCTTCGCCCGCTAAGGAGGAGGAGAAGAATGGCTAAGAAATCTATGATCCTGAAGCAGCAGGCTCCCGCCAAGTACTCCACCCGGAAGTACAACCGCTGCAAGCTGTGCGGCCGTCCCCATGCCTACCTGCGCGACTACGGCGTCTGCCGTATCTGCTTCCGCGAGCTGGCATACAAGGGCGAGATCCCCGGCGTCCGCAAGGCCTCTTTCTAAGTCCTTGATCCCTCTGCGTCGGCCCCTGCCATATCCCATGATATGACTTCGGGCCGACGTTTCGCCAGGGGATCAAGACCTGCGGAAGGAAAAAGGCCGCTTTTTCCTGAAAAAGTTTCAAAATCGGCACAAAAGTACTTGACGGATCCCATGATTTTTGGTACTTTAAAATGTGGGGCACCTTGGAGAAGGTGCGCCACTTGTGCCATGTTCTGGAAAAAATCCAGAGAGCGGCAGGCATCTTTTTTGTGATCAAGGGCTTTTGATATGGGGCCTTTGTGATAACGGATGGCGAAAGGTCATGACCAATTGTGCATACATGCGCGAGCAGACTGCTCCATTGGCCATGATACCTCGCTGCCGGAACGGTTTTGTGACCGTAACTCTAAAAATAGGAGGATTTACCATGCATATCACCGATCCTGTTGCGGATATGCTCACCCGCATCCGCAACGCCAACAGTGCAAAGCACGACACCGTTGATGTACCCGCCTCCAACATGAAGAAGAGCATCGCTCAGATCCTGTTGGATGAGGGCTATATCAAAAACTTCCAGATCGTGGACGACGGCACCCAGGGTGTCATCCACATCACGCTGAAGTACAACGCGGGCAAGGAAAAGGTCATCTCCGGCCTGCGCCGCGTTTCCAAGCCCGGCCTGCGCGTCTATGTGGGAGCCGATGAGCTGCCCCGCGTGCTCCGCGGCCTGGGTATCGCCATCATCTCTACGTCCAAGGGCGTCATGACCGACAAGAAGGCCCGCGAGCTGCATGTCGGCGGCGAAGTCCTGGCATTCGTCTGGTAAGGAGGGTATTTGAACAATGTCTAGAATTGGCAGAATGCCCATTACCGTTCCCGCCGGCGTCACCGTGAATGTCGCCGAGGGTAATGTGGTTACCGTCAAGGGACCCAAGGGCGAACTGACCCGTGCGCTGCGCCCTGAGATGATCATTAAACAGGAAGGTACTACGATCACCGTGGAGCGTCCTTCCGATGACAAGCTGCACCGCAGCCTCCACGGCCTGACCCGCACCCTGCTCCACAACATGGTCGTCGGCGTGACCGATGGCTTCAAGAAGGAGCTGGAGGTCAATGGCGTTGGCTACCGTGTGGCCAAGGAGGGCAAGAACCTGGTCATGAACCTGGGCTTCTCTCATCAGGTGATCGTTCCCGAGATCGAGGGCATTACCATTGATGTCCCCGCTCCCAATAAAATCGTGATCAATGGCTGCGACAAGCAGGCTGTCGGCCAGTTCGCAGCTGAGGTCCGCGAGAAGCGTCCTCCCGAGCCTTATAAGGGCAAGGGCATCAAGTACGCTGATGAAGTCATCCGCCGCAAGGTCGGCAAGACCGGCGCTAAGAAGTAAGGAGGTGTGCCGATATGATTAAAAGACCGAATACCAACGCTCAGCGTCTGAAGCGCCACAAGAGAGTGCGCGCCAAGATCTCCGGCACCCCTGAGATGCCGCGCCTGAATGTGTTCCGCAGCGAAGCCAATATCTACGCCCAGGTCATCGATGATGTCAACGGCGTGACCCTGGCTTCCGCTTCTTCCCTGGATAAGGCCATCGAAGGTTACGGCGGCAACGTTGCCGCTGCCACCGCTGTTGGCAAGCTGGTCGCTGAGCGCGCCAAGGCCAAGGGTATCGAGACCGTGGTGTTTGACCGCGGCGGCTACCTGTATCACGGCCGTGTGCAGGCTCTGGCTGAGGGCGCCCGCGAAGGCGGCCTGAAATTCTAAGGGAGGAGGAACGACAATATGCCTAGATTTGAAAGAGAACAGAGCGAGTATATCGAGAAGGTCGTTTCCCTGAACCGCGTATCCAAGACCGTCAAGGGCGGCCGCGTTATGAAATTCTCCGCACTGGTCGTCGTTGGCGACGGCAAGGGCAAGGTGGGCTACGGCCTGGGCAAGGCCGCCGAAGTCCCCGAGGCCATCCGCAAGGGCATCGAGGCTGCCAAGAAGAACATGATCACTGTGACCCTGTCCGGCAGCACCGTTCCCCACGAGATCATCGGTGAAGCTGGTGCCGGCCGCGTGCTGATGAAGCCCGCTGCTCCCGGTACCGGCGTGATCGCCGGCGGCGCTGTCCGTGCCGTCGTCGAGGCCGCAGGCATCAAGGACATCCGTACCAAGTGCCTGCGTTCCAACAACCCCAACAACGTCGTTGCCGCCGCTTTCCAGGGCCTGAAGAGCATGCGTGGTCCTGAGGAAGTTGCCCGCATCCGCGGCAAGAGCGTCGAAGACATTGTGGGTTAAGGAGGCGCTGAACATGGCAAACTTAAATATTAAGCTCGTCAAGAGCCTGAACGGTCGTCTGGAAAAGCAGATCCTGACCGCACATTCCTTGGGCCTGCGCAAGATCGGTGACATCACCGTGCAGCCCGACAACGATCAGACCCGCGGCAAGATCGCCAAGATCGGCTATCTGCTGCAGGTCACTGAAGTGAAGTAAGGAGGCACGAATGATGAAACTGAGCGAACTGTCTCCCGCCGAGGGCTCCGTCCGCCAGGCTTACCGCAAAGGCCGGGGCGCCGGCTCCGGCAACGGCAAGACCGGCGGCCGCGGCCACAAGGGCCAGAAGGCCCGTTCCGGCGGCAAGATCCGTATTGGCTTTGAAGGCGGCCAGATGCCTCTGGCCCGCCGTATCCCCAAGCGCGGCTTTAACAACATCTTTGCCAAGCCCCTGGAGATCGTCAACCTGAGCGCCCTGAATGCTTTCGAGGACGGTGAGACCGTCACCGCCGAGGCGCTGCTGGACAAGGGCATCCTCTCCAAGTGTGAGTATGGCTACAAGGTCCTGGGCAATGGCAAGGTTTCCAAGAAGGTCACTGTCAAGGCTTCTGCTTTCTCTGCGTCTGCCAAGGAGGCTATCGAGGCAGCTGGCGGAAAGGCAGAGGTGATGTAACGTGATCCAGACGATTCGCAAAGCGTGGGGCATTCCTGAGCTGCGGAAAAAGATCATCTTTACACTCCTCATCCTGTTGATCTTCCGGATCGGCAACGCCATTACGGTCCCCTATGTCAACGTCCATGCGCTGGAGGCGCAGCTGGAAGTGATGGGCGCCACCATTCTGGGACTGTATAACGTGATGTCCGGCGGCGCATTCGCCACCGCCACCGTTTTTGCACTGAGCATCCAGCCCTATATCAACAGCTCCATCATCATCCAGCTGCTGACAGTGGCCATCCCCGCTCTGGAGCGGCTGGCAAGGGATGGAGGCGAGGAAGGCAAGAAGAAGATCCAGTCCATCACCCGCTATGCCACCATCGCCATCGCGATCCTCCAGGCTGTGGGCTACTACTTCATGATGAAGCGCTACAACCTGCTGGCTGCCGGTGCTGACGGCATCTGGCCCGCTTTGGTCATCATCGTGACCCTGATCGCCGGTTCCTCCTTCGTGATGTGGATGGGCGAGCAGGTCACCGAGTTCGGCGTGGGCAACGGCATTTCCATCATCCTGTTCGCCGGCATCCTGTCCCGCCTGCCCAGCATGGTCAGCGGCATGATCGACGGCGTGCAGACCTGGTCCGCCAAGCGTGCCGGCACCCTGACCCTGGAGAGCCTCACCGCCGCCGGTTATACCCAGGCACAGGCGGAGGCCACGCTGAAGGGCGCTATCCCGCCCTGGGGCGTGATCCTGCTGGTGGTCGGTATGCTGGCCCTGATCGTGTTCATCGTGTTCATCAACGACGCGGAGCGCCGCATTCCCGTGCAGTACGCCAAGCGTCAGGTGGGCCGGAAGATGTACGGCGGCCAGAGCACCAACCTGCCCATGAAGGTGAATATGTCCGGCGTTCTGCCTGTCATCTTTGCCCAGAGCATCGCGTCCCTGCCCATCACCGTCTGGAGCTTCATCGGTATCCCCGCCGAGGGCACGGTGTCCCGCTCCATTTACGACGCGATCGACACGAAGTCCATTGTCTATATGGTGGTTTATTTCATCATGATCATTGGCTTCAGCTATTTCTATTCCAGCATCCAGTTCAACCCCGTTGAGATCGCCAACAACCTGAAGAAGCAGGGCGGCTTCATCCCGGGCTTCCGTCCCGGCAAGCCCACTGTGGACTTCATCAAGAAGGTCCTAAACAAGATCACCCTGTTCGGCGCGATCTATTTGGGCATCGTGGCGCTCTGCCCCCTGCTGGTGGGCAAGATCATCGGGAACAACTCCGTGGCGATCGGCGGCACCTCCGTCATCATCGTTGTGGGTGTGGCCCTGGAGACTGTGAAGGCTTTGGAGTCTCAGATGCTGATGCGTCAGTACAAAGGCTTCCTGGAGTAAGAAAGAGGCGTTTCGAAATGAAACTGATTCTGCTGGGCGCCCCCGGCGCCGGTAAAGGCACGCAAGCTGAGCGGCTTTGCAAAGTTTTAGATATCCCCACAATTTCCACCGGCAATATCCTCCGCGCCGCCGTCAAAAACGGCACGCCCACCGGACTGAAGGCCAAGGCCTTTATGGACGCGGGCAAGCTGGTTCCCGATGAAGTCATCATCGGCATCATCACCGAGCGGCTGGAGGAAGCGGACTGCCGGAACGGCTATATTCTGGACGGTGTGCCCCGTACCATCGCCCAGGCTGAGGCCCTGGAAAAGGCTGGAATCGAATTTGACGCCGTTGTCTCCATTGAAATCTCCGATGAGACCATCATGGAGCGCATGAGCGGTCGCCGTGTCTGTGAATCCTGCGGGGCCAGCTACCATCTGGTAGCTGTGCCTCCCAAGCAGGAGGGCGTGTGCGACAGCTGCGGCGGCAAGCTGGTCCAGCGTAAAGATGATGCCCCCGAGACCGTGAAAGCGCGTCTTGAGGTCTATCATAAGGAGACCGAGCCTTTGAAGGACTTCTATGCCCATCGCGGTCTCCTGCGGTCTGTGGAAAACCAACCCTCTGTGGAGGAAACTTCCCAGGCCATTCTCCATGTGCTTGGGAGATGAGGGTATGATCACACTCAAGTCCCCCCACGAGATCGAACTGATGCGCCGGGCCGGAAAAATTACCGCGGCTGCCCGTGCTTTTGCAGGGGAAATGGTAAGACCCGGCGTAACAACCCAGGAGATCGACAGCGCAGTAGAGAAATTTATTCGTAAGCATGGCGCGGTTCCGTCCTTCCTTCACTACAATGGCTATCCGGCCAGCGCCTGCATCAGCGTCAACGACGAGATCATCCACGGCATCCCCGGCAAACGGGTGTTGCAGGAGGGCGACATCGTCAGCGTCGATGTGGGGGCGTACATTGGGGGATTCCACGGCGACTGCGCGGCGACCTTCGCCTGCGGCAGGATCTCTCCGGAAGCGCAGGACCTGATCGATGTGACCAGGCAGAGCTTCTTTGAGGGCATCCGGTTTGCAAAAGAGGGCCACCGGCTGCTGGATATCTCCGCAGCCATCCAGACCTATGTGGAAAGCCACGGTTACTCCATCGTCCGGGAATACGTCGGCCACGGTGTCGGCGCCCAGATGCACGAGTCGCCGGAGATCCCCAACTACGGCCATCCCGGCCGGGGACCGCGGCTTCTGCGCGGCATGACACTTGCAATCGAACCCATGGTGAACGCCGGTACGGCTGCCATCAAACAGATGCCGGACGGCTGGACTGTCAAGACGCTGGATGGCAAGTGGGCGGCCCACTATGAGAATACGATCCTGATTACCGATGGCGAGCCTGAGATTTTGACGGCTCCCGCTATCTGAAAGTAAGAAGAAACGTATGGAAATTGCAAAATCAAATATCGTCCGATCCGACGCCGGCAGAGACCGGGGCAAGCTCTTCGTCGTGCTTGCGGTGGAGGGGGAGTTCCTTCTGCTGGCGGACGGAAAATCCAGAAAGGTGGAATCACCCAAGCGCAAAAAGCGCAGACATGTGCTGTTTGTGGCTGCGGATGAAAACCGGCTTTCTGAAAAGATCAAGAGCGAAGAGAAGGTCACAAACAGTGAGCTTCGCAGGACCCTCGCGGCATACCGCGAGGAGGTTCATCCGGACCAGGAGGGATAACGTTTGGCAAAATCCGATATGATCGAAGTGGAAGGTGTTGTGGTGGAAGCCCTGCCCAATACGACGTTCCAGGTGGACATTGGAAATGGACACACGATCCTAGCGCATATTTCCGGGAAACTCAGAATGAATTTCATCAGGATTCTGCCCGGCGACAAGGTCACGGTGGAGATGTCCCCGTATGATCTGACCCGCGGCCGGATCACCTGGCGCAGCAAGTAAGCGCGCCGGGCGAACAGTAAATGACACAAACCGCTGAAAGGAATGGTTTAGAACTATGAAAGTAAGACCGTCCGTGAAGCCCATGTGCGAAAAGTGCAAGGTCATTCGCCGCAAAGGCCGTGTCATGGTCATTTGCGAGAACCCCAAGCATAAGCAGAGACAGGGCTAACATTTAATTGGAGGTGCTTTAAGAGTATGGCACGTATTGCCGGTATTGACCTGCCGAAGGATAAGCGTATCGAAATCGGCCTCACCTATATCTACGGCATTGGCAGAAAGAGCGCCAAGGACATTTTGGCGCAGACGGGCATCAACCCCGACACCCGCGTCAAGGATCTGACCGACGCCGAGGAGCAGCAGCTCCGTGACGCCATCGACGCTTACACCGTCGAAGGCGACCTGCGCCGCCAGACCGCTCTGGACATCAAGCGTCTGAGCGAGATCGGCTGCTATCGCGGCATCCGGCACCGCAAGGGCCTGCCTGTCCGCGGCCAGCGCAGCAAGACCAACGCAAGAACCCGCAAGGGTCCCAAGAAGACCATTGCGAACAAGAAGAAGTAAGGAGGGAGAACAGAAATGGCAACTGCAAAAGCTACCGGCGGCAAGAAGGTCATTCGCCGCCGCCGTGAAAAGAAGAATGTCGAGCGTGGCCAGGTCCATATCCGTTCTTCTTTCAACAACACCATGGTGACCGTTACCGACTCTCAGGGCAACGCGCTCTCTTGGGCTTCCTCCGGCGGCCTCGGCTTCCGCGGCAGCAAGAAGTCCACTCCCTTCGCGGCCCAGACCGCGGCTGAGACCGCTGCCCGTGCCGCTATGGAGCATGGCCTGAAGACCGTTGAGGTCTTCGTCAAGGGTCCCGGCCAGGGCCGCGAGGCTGCGATTCGCGCCCTGCAGGCCGTGGGTCTGGAAGTGACCATGATCAAGGACGTCACTCCCATCCCCCACAATGGCTGCCGTCCCCCGAAGCGTCGTCGCGTGTAATCGAAAGAGGAGGTAACAAGCAATATGGCAAAGAATATGCAGCCGATTGCCAAGCGCTGCAAGGCTTTGGGCATTTCTCCTGCCGTTATGGGCTATGCGAAGAAGGAGACCAATCGCAATCCCGGCGGCCAGATGAGAAAGAAGAAGAGCGAATATGGCATCCAGCTGAACGAAAAGCAGAAGGTCAAGTTCATCTATGGCATTCTGGAAAAGCAGTTCCATGACTACTATGAAGCTGCTGCCGCGGCTCCCGGCAAGACCGGCGATAACCTGCTGATCACCGTGGAGCGCCGCCTGGACAACGTTGTGTACCGCATGGGCTTCGCCATGACCCGCCGTCAGGCCCGTCAGCTGGTGAACCACGCCCACTTCACTGTCAATGGCAAGAAGGTCAACATCCCCTCCTATCTGGTCAAGGCCGGCGACGTCATCGAGGTGGCTGAGAGCAGCCGCTCTTCCGAGGTCTTCAAGCGCCTGCTGGGTCAGGATGCTCCCATGTTCCTGCTGCCCCCCTGGATGGAGCGCGAGAAGAACGCTCTGAAGGGCACAGTCACCCGTCTTCCCGCTCGCGAGGACATCGATGTTCCCGTCGAGGAGCACCTCATCGTTGAGTTGTACTCCAAGTAATCGGAGGATACCCTCAATAATGATAGGAACTGCTGGCGGCATGCAGCTTTGCATCGCCGTAATGAGAAGATGAAGGAGGGTAACTGCATGATCGAAATTGAAAAGCCCCAGATCGAGTGTATCGAGACCCCGGGTGACGTCACATATGGCAAGTATGTGGTGGAGCCTCTGGAGCGCGGATACGGCACGACTTTGGGCAATGCGCTCCGCCGCATTATGCTTTCCTCTCTGCCCGGCACCGCGCCGACCACCATCAAGATCGCCGGTGTCCAGCATGAGTTCTCCACCATCCCCGGTGTCAAGGAAGACGTGACGGAGATCGTCTTAAATGTAAAGGGCCTCCTGACAAAACTGCACAGCGAGACTATGAAAACAGTCTATATCGAAGCGGTGGGCCCCTGCGAGGTCACTGCCGGCGACATCAAGGCTGACGGTGAAGTAGAGGTCTTGAACCCCGATATGCATATCGCCACCCTGGACAATGGCGCAACTCTGAACATGGAGATCACCCTGTCCCATGGCCGTGGCTATGTGTCCGCTGACCGCAATAAGCCTCAGCAGAACGTGATCGGCACCATTGCCGTGGACTCCATCTATACGCCTGTGTATAAGGTGAACTACACGGTGGAGCCCACCCGCGTGGGCGCTTCCAGCGATTTTGACAAGCTGACGCTGGAGGTTTGGACCGACGGTACCATTTCTGCCCGGGATGCTGTGTCCTTGGGCGCGAAGATCCTGTGCGACCATTTCACCCTGTTCACCGACCTCTCTGAAAATGTGGGCAGCAAGCCCACGGTGGTGGAGAAGGCGGAGGCACAGCGTGACAAGGTGCTGGAGATGACCATCGAAGAGCTGGACCTCAGCGTCCGCAGCTTTAACTGCCTCAAGCGCGCCAACATCAACACCGTCGAGGACTTGATCTCCAAGACCGAGGACGAGATGATGAAGGTCCGCAACCTGGGCCGCAAGTCCCTGGAGGAGGTCATCAACAAGCTGGCGATGATGGGCCTGCACCTGGCCGACGAAGAAAACAATTGATTTCGTGCCGGCGGAAAGCTCCCCGGCTGATCAAAATCCTTACAAGGAGGAAACCGAAATGCCCGGAACTCGGAAACTTGGCAAGACCACTGACCAGCGCATGGCGATGCTGCGTCAGCAGGTCACGGATTTCCTGGACAACGGTAAGATGGAGACCACCGTCACCCGTGCCAAGGAAATCAAGCCCCTGGCTGAGAAGATGATCACTCTCGGCAAGAAGAGCGACCTGGCTGCCTACCGGCAGGCCATGAGCTTCATCACCCGTGAGGACGTCTGCAAGAAGCTGTTCAAGGAGATCGCTCCCAGCTATGCGGAGCGCAACGGCGGCTATACCCGCATCGTTCGTACCGGCGTACGCCGCGGCGATGCTGCTGAGACCGCCGTCATTGAGCTGGTAAAGTAATTTACTCTGGATCGATGTAAGAAAAGCCCTTTGTCATGGGGAGCCTAGGCCCCATGACAAAGGGCTTTTTGATTTTTACTTTTCAAATGGGGTCACGTATGGTATGATATAAAAAAGAGAGAGGAGGCGGCCCTATGAGAAGGATCCGCTGTTATGAATGTGGAAAGAGCTATGATTATGACGAGGATGGGTTTTGCCCCAAGTGCGGCGCCTTTAACCAGCCGCCCCGCAGCGCCGAGATCAGTTCGGACGGCTCGGTGGTCCGAAGGGATGGGCTGAATGAGCGCAACCACAGCGGCTCTTTTGCCCATGAGGAGTTCCATGAGGAGAACCGGGAGCGGAAGGCCCTGGGCCTTTCCAAGGGGGTGAGACGCGCGGTAAAGGCTACTGTCCGCCCGGCGACTCAGGCATCCAAGAAAAAAGCGAATACATCAGAGAAGAAGAACCCGCTGGGGATCGTGGTCTGGATCGTATTTGCGATCATTGCCTTGAATATTTTGAGCAATTTTTTCTTTTTGTTCTTCTAAAAGAAGAAGTCCCGGTTCCCGGGGCTTCTTTTATTCTGCGCACAGGTGGTCAAAGCCGCGAAAGAAGCAGTTTTTGACAGCACTATTTTTCAGCTGTTTGTGTAAACTACACTTGAAAAACACGGAGGGAATGGAAGCGGATGCGGAGACAGCGGCTGATTTTTTTATGTGTCTGTTTACTCGTGCTGTTGAGCGCCGCGGGCGGGGAGAAGATCCAGCCCGCTGACGGGACAGCAGAGCTTTTGGAGGAAGAGAAATATATTGCGCTGACCTTCGATGACGGTCCCCGCAGAGGGACCACAGACCGCCTGCTGGACGGCTTGAAAGAGCGGGGGGCCAGTGCGACATTTTTTCTGGTGGGAGAGGAGATCGAAGCCAATCAAGACCTGGTGAAGCGGATGCGGGCAGAGGGACACCAGGTGGGAAACCACACCTGGAGCCATGTGAGGCTGGCGGACGCGGCCCCGGAGAAGATTGCCGAGGAGATCGGAAAGACGGAGGCGGCGCTGGAAACACTGCTGGGAGAGAGCGGCTATTGGCTGCGTCCGCCTTATGGATTCATCACAGAGGGGACGGAAGAACAGATTGATGTGCCGATGGTCAAATGGTCCGTGGACCCGCGGGACTGGGAGAGCCGGGACACGGAAAAAGTCGTCAAAGCCGTGCTGCAGTATGCAAAACCCAACAGCATCATCCTGCTCCACGATATCTACCCCACCTCTGTAGACGCCGCGCTGCAGATCGTGGATACGCTGCAGAGAGAGGGCTATTGGTTCGTGACAGTGGAAGAGCTGCTGGCGCTGAATGGGATCGTCCCGCAGGCGGGGGCGATGTACCGTTCAGGAAACCCATAAGACAAAAAAAGAGACGCCCGAAAGGACGTCTCTTGCACATGATGATTATCCCAGGATCAGCAGGACCAGAGTCAGGATCAGGAACAGGGCGCCGATCCACTTGGTGGCCCGGGCCAGCTTTGCGTCCATAGTCTTGGCCTTGTTCTTAGCCAGAAAGGAATCAGCCACGCCGCCGATGGCACCGGACAGGCCGGCACTCTTACCAGACTGGAACAAAACGACCAGGATGATGGCCAAGCCGCAGAGCAGCTGCAGAATCGTGATGATCAGTTTCAAAGTGTCCATATCGGAAAACCTCCAGAAAATTCACTCATATATGCGCAGAGACTCACATTACAGAACCCTATACTACCACAGTTTTACGATGTTTTCAAGTCATATTTGCAAAAAAACATATAATTTCCCTCAAACAGCGGGAGAATAAAAAATCAAAAAAGTGGAACAAATGTTTGCATTACAAAAAGAACTGTGGTACAATAAAGAAAACGTCTTGTGCGTCCAATGCCGGGGACAGGAGGTCAGCCATGACAGAGCTTTCCAATATGCAAAAAAAGATTTACGAGTACATCGTGGCCTGTATTCAGGAGCAGGGATACCCGCCCTCTGTGCGGGAGATCGGGGAAGCGGTGGGACTGAAGTCTCCCTCCACTGTCCATTTCCACCTGAAGCATCTGGAGGAGGCAGGAGTCATCGCCAAAGGCGCCGGAAAAGGGCGTGCCATTACCCTGACGGAGCCACCGGTGCCGGAGGACCGGGTCCCCATCGTCGGCAATGTGGCTGCGGGCAGCCCAATCTTGGCGGAGGAGTGCATCGAGGATTATTTGACATTCGATACCGGCGGGCGCAGCGGCGAGTATTTTGCCCTGCGGGTGCGGGGAGAATCCATGCTGAACGCAGGCATCCTGCCCGGAGACCTGGTGGTGGTGCGCCGCCAGCAGACGGCTAACAACGGGGAGATCGTTGTGGCCATGATCGAGGATGAAGCCACGGTAAAGCGCCTCTCTTTCCAAAAGGGCCATATCTGGCTGCTGCCGGAGAATGACGCCTATTCGCCCATCGACGGCACCTACGCCCAGATCCTGGGGAAAGTAGCGGCAGTGGTGCGGCGGTATTGAACAGCCACCAGCAGGCCCAGCGGCGAACCGCCGCCGGGCCTGCTATCACTTTCCGGAATGCTTGGGGACCAGGGACTCCTGCAATTCCGCCCGCAGCTTTTCCAGCGCCCGTTTTTCAATGCGGGATACATAGCTCCGTGAGATGCCGAAGGAGGATGCGATCTCACGCTGGGTCAGGGGGACTGTGCCCCCCAGGCCGTAGCGCAGGCGGATGATCTCCATCTCCCGTGTGGTCAGCTTCTCGCGGACAAGCTGGTGCAGGCGCAGGGCGTTGTCCCGGTCCTGGAGATCGTCCAGCATGGTGTCATCCACGCCGATGACATCGATCAACTGCAGGGCATTGCCCTCCTTATCCATCTCAATGGAGTCCGACAGGGAGACCTCGCTCTGCACCTTTTTTTGACTGCGGAAGTACATCAGGATCTCATTTTCGATACAGCGGGCAGCATAGGTGGCCAGCCGGGCGCCTTTGGACGGATCAAAGCTGGAGATGCCCTTGATGAGGCCGATGGTGCCGATGGAGATCAGGTCCTCCTGGTCGGCATTTTGGGTGTAGTATTTCTTAATGATATGCGCCACCAGGCGCAAATTCCGCTCAATGAGCACGTTCCGGGCCTCTGGATCGCCCTGGGCATATCGCTGGAGCCATTCCCGTTCCTCGGCGGCGGAGAGCGGTTTGGGAAAGGAGCCTCCGCCGGACAGGCGCAGGGAAAACAGCAGGGTATTGGCAAACAGCAGCAGTGTGGCAGACAACATATGGATACCTCCTCAATGCTTCATATGCCGGTCAGGGAAGTCCTCATGCCTGAATGGATAGGCGGGACGGCGCTGTGGAGCATAGCGGGGGGAGCAGTCTGCCAGTTTCGAAGAGCATGCCGCTTTTTTCGGAGATCGGCCTTTGCCTTGACAGAAAAAATGTGATATACTGCATATCGAACAACTGTGCAGGGAGGCGGCGCATTGGCTTGGTTTGTCTATATGCTTTGCTGCGGAGACGGATCGCTGTATACGGGATATACCGATAATGTTGCACGGCGGCTGGCAGTCCACCAGAGCGGCAAGGGCGCCAAATATACACGCAGCCGGCTGCCGGTATCGCTCGCCTATCAGGAGGGGCTGCCGGACAGATCTGCAGCCATGCGGCGGGAGGCGGCGATCAAACGGCTGACACGGCAGCAGAAGCTGAGCCTCATTGCGGAAAAGGAGCTGGGAACGATGAAAGTACAAATGCGACGGAAAGACCGGGAGATGCCCGCAGAGTTTGCCTGGAGCGTGGTGGACCGGTGCGAGTACGCCTTTCTGGCGATGACAGCGGAGGACGGCAGCCCCTATGGCCTGCCGGTCACCATTGTGCGGGATGGGAACGCAGTGTATTTTCACAGCGCCATGGAGGGCCGCAAGGTGGAGTGCCTGCGGCGGCATCCGCGGGTGTGCCTGACCTGTGTGGGGGACACGCAGATCCAGAAGGACCGCTTTACCACCCTGTTTGAATCCGCAGTGGCCTTTGGCACCGCGTCAGAGGTGACAGGGGATACGGAGAAGACCAAGGTCCTGCGCCTCCTCTGCCAGCGGCACACGCCGGAAAATATGGCGGCCTTCGACAAGGCCATTGCCGCCAGCCTGCACCGCACGGCGATCTGGAAGATCACTGTGGAGGAGATCACAGGCAAGGCAAAACGGTAAATAAAAAAGAACGTCCGAGGACGTTCTTTTTTGCTACTTAAGATTCCCGCAGATGGATGGTGCAGCCGGTCAAATCGTAGAAGGGTTCGGCCATGGTCGGTGTAAGTCCCTCCACTACACCGGCCTGCATCAGCACAGAGATGGACTTGAAGCACACCGGGAGAATGGGGGACTGCGCCTGGAGGTAAGCGCACAGGGACTTTGCGGCGGCAGTGCGGTCACTGGCGGCGGCAAATGCTTCCAAAAGCTGGTCGGTCCGGGGATCGGCCCACCCACCGTAATTCAAAGCGCCGCCGGTGGCGAGCAGGTCGGACAGGTCCCAGTCGGCTGTGAGCTTTACCTCCCCGTAATAGAGGTCGAAATCGCCGGAGAGCAGCGCGGCGGTGTACTCCTCCCAGGGAAGGGCGCGAACTGTTACAGGGACGCCGTCCGCGGTAAAGGATTCCGCCAGATAGTTGGCAACAGAGACCTTAAAGCTGTTTTCCGTATTGACCAGCAGCGTCAGGGGACGGTCTGATACAATACCGCTCTCCGCAAGAGCGGAGGAAAACGTGTCCCGGGAATAGCGTGTTTCCAGCTCGCTGGGATACAGCGGGGACACGGGGGAGACCGGGAACTGGGCGGGAGTCCCGTGGCCGGACAGGAAGGCGCTCACCACGGAGGACCGGTTGATGCCCTGAGACAGGGCGCGGCGGAAGGCCGCGTTGTCCAGAGGCTCGCGGGTCACGTTGCAGCCCACGTATTGCAGGATCGTGGTATCCGCGTCCTGATAGACGATGTTGCCTGTGGCGGAGATGGGAGACATGCCGGTGAGATCCGCGGTGACCAGCTGCACGTCATGGGAGGTGAAACGGTAGAGCTTGGTATCCAGGTCGGCGGCCTCCACCAGGGCGATGCGGTCCGTGGGCTGCCTGGTGCCCTGCCACCAGGACTGGTTGGCCACCAGGTAAGTGCCGCTGTCTCCGGCGGAGAAGAGATAGGGACCGGTGCCTATGGGGGCGTCGGGGTGGTCGCTGCCGGCCTTGACGATGGGAATATCCAAAAGCGCGGGGAGGGCGCTGTTGGGCTTGCTTAAGGAGACCACCACCGTCTCGCCGGAGACGGAGACCGAGGAGATGTCCGACAGTCTGGCACGGTAGCGCTCCGAATTTCTGGCCCGGTCCAGAGCGGCCTTCACATCGGCGGCGGTCAGGGGGCTGCCGTCGGAAAAGGTAACGCCGGAGCGGAGTGTGAATTCATAGCGGGACATGGTGTCGTCACAGGTATAGCCGCTGCACAGCCAGGCCTCCGGCTCCAAGTGGAGATCCAGGCGGAACAGCCCCTCATACAGCAGGGATGCAACGACCTGCTGCATCCCGTCCGGACAGGTGATGGGGTCCAGCGGCTGGTCCGGCGCGTAGGGGAGGGCGAAGATCTCCGGCAGGATCATGCGGGTCTCCGCGGCCTCCTGCTCCGGCCCGCCGGGCTGCGGCAGGATATCATCATGCGCTGACGGTTCCTCCTGCCAGCAGCCCGTTAACAGGGCCGGAAGCAGAAGCGCCGTGCACAGACATTTCAACAGGCGTTTTTTCATGGGAAAGCTCCTTTTGATGGAGAAGATCAGGAGAGAACGATCATGGCGCCCTGGACGCCCCGGGCCTCGCCCATCTTCCGGTGGGACCAGAAGAGATCGGGACGGCAGGCGGTGCAGAGGCCGCAGGTATCGATGTGGTCCGCCGTCAGACCGGCCCGGAGGAGCCATTGGCGGTTCAGACCGGCCAGGTCCACATGCCACTTGGCACCGCGGGAGGCCAAGTAGGGGGCCGCATCCGCGCCGAGAGCGGCCCGCATGGCGGCGGGCACATCTTCATCTGTCTCAAAGCAGCACTGGCCGATACAGGGGCCGATGGCGGCCCGGATATCCGCCGGAGACGCGCCGTAGACACGCTGCATCTCCCGGACGGTTTTTTCAACGATCCCCCCGGCGCAGCCCCGCCATCCGGCGTGGACAGCGCCTATGGCCTGGTGAATGGGATCGTACAGCAGGAGGATGCCGCAGTCGGCGGAAAAGACAGCCAGCGGCAGCCCCTTTTCGCGGGTGATCAGGGCGTCGGCGGTATAGTCCCGCTCCCGCCAAAGCCCCTTTCCGGCATCTGCGGCTGTGACCGTCCGGACCGTGGTCTCATGGACCTGCTTGGCAAGGACTGCCCGCTCCGCATCCGCGCCGATGACGGCGCAGAAACGGCGGTAATTCTCTATCAGGTTTTCCTGCCTGTCGCCGCATCCCGTCCGCAGGTTCAGGGAGTCCCAGGGGGCGGGGCTGACGCCGCCCGCACGGGTGGAAAAGCCGTGGCGGACGGTATCCAGCAGGGGAGAGGACAGCCAGACCAGGCCGTTTTGTTCATGGGTCTCAAAGGGCATAGAGGACCTCCGTTCCATTTCCTTATTTCAGAGCTTTATGACCGTGCCAGCCCTGCCAGACAACACCGAGACCGGCCACAGCCAAAATGATGGCAATCCAGAAGGCAAGACCGCCAAGCAGGTTGCCCAGGAAAAGCGCCGCAAGGAGGCCCGCAAGCAAGATGGAGAGCCCCATCAGCATATCCTTGATGTCTTGGAGCAGCGCCAAAACATGGTCTGTGTCTTTCATAGATGAGCTCCTCTCTGATATCGTCCATTCACTTGAAAAATTGCACGGGATTTTTCAAGCGGGCGATGCCCGCTGTGCGTAAAGCGCACAGGGATTGACTATGAAATTCCAATCAAGGCCGCGAACCGCGGCCTGTCACAGCGCACATGCGCTGTGATACTTGAAAAGTGGATTTGCCACTTTTCAAGTTATTTAACACGAAAAAGTTGGCCCCCTGCCCTCCGGCAGGAGAACAGGGGGCGGATCTATTGCTGGGACGGATTGCCGCGAAGCGGCAGCAAGGTTTAATTCTGGTGGTATTCTTTACAGGTGCACTTCTTCCACTTCAACCCGCTGCCGCAGGGGCAGGGATCATTGCGGCCGATTTTGTTGACCTTGACGGGCTGCTTCTTCGGCGCGGTGCCGTCGCCGCCCACGTTTTCCACCATGCCCTTGGCTACCCGCTCCCGCTTGACCTCCTCGTCCTTCTTCAGCCGGACGGAGTACAGGCGGCGGACGGTCTCGTCCTGGATAGCGGAGACCATCTCCTCGAACATATTCAGGGACTCCCGCTTGTAGACATCCACGGGATCGTTGTTGCCGTACGCCTGGAGACGGATGCCCTGCTTCAGGTCATCCATGGCGTCGATGTGGTCCATCCAATACTCGTCCACCACCCGGAGCATGATGACCCGCTCCAGCTCCCGCAT
>NZ_CANRMB010000034.1 GCF_947631635.1 uncultured Dysosmobacter sp. | reverse complement strand
CATTTCTTCCATGCCTCTTTTGTCTGTTTCCTCATATCCCTTATTATATCATCAAATCTTTATTTTGGACACTCCCATTCTTCCGCCTCTTTTTTCCTCCGCCCCGGCGGTCCGGCAGCTCCGCGGACCCGGAGCGGGCGGTCCTGAAATCCGGGGAAGCGCTAAAAGAACGGCAGGCACTTTCGCGCCTGCCGTCCCGCTCACAGCAAGGTCCATTGAAAGATCCGGTGTGCCGTCTCCCCTGTGGGGAAGGGCCGCTCGCTCAGCACCGCCCGAAGGTATGGGTCATCTCCCGGATCTCCTTGGCCAGCGCCTCCGTGACCTGTCCCGGCAGCAGCCGCCAGCGCCAGTTGCCCGTTCCCACGCCGGGGACGTTGATGCGTGCCTCGCTGCCCAGGCCCAGGTAGTCCTGCATCTGGGCCACGAACAGCTCCGCCACGCTCCCCTGGCCGCACCGCAGCAGGGCCGTCCGGGCGCTCTCCGCGTCCGCCGCGCCCAGATACTGCTTTACAAAGGCCCGCTCCGCCTCGCCGGCATGGGTGTACCAGCCCACGGCGGTGTCGTTGTCGTGGGTGCCGGTGTAGCAGATGCAGCGGGGCGTATAATTGTGGGGCAGATAGGCGTTGTCCGGTCCGGAGAAGGCGAACTCCAGCACCTTCATCCCCGGCAGGCCGGAGGCGTTCCGCAGGTCGTGGACCGCGTCGGTGAGAAGCCCCAGGTCCTCCGCGATGTAGGTGATCTGGGGGAACCAGCCGGTCAGCACGCCCAGCAGGTCCATGCCCGGCCCCTTCTCCCACCGGCCGGTCCTGGCGGTCTCGGACCCCGCCGGAACGGCCCAGTAGCTCTCCAGGCCCCGGAAGTGGTCGATGCGGATGGCGTCGAACAATTTGGAGGCGCCCTCCACCCTTCTGATCCACCAGCCGAAGCCGTCCCGCTTCATGGCCGCCCAGTCGTACAGCGGGTTTCCCCACAGCTGGCCGTCCTCAGAGAAGTAGTCCGGCGGCACCCCCGCCACCTTGGAGGGCCGTCCCGCACTGTCCAGCAGGAATTCCTTCCGCTCGCTCCACACGTCGGCGGAGTCCAGGGAGACGTAGATGGGCAGGTCCCCGATGATCCGGATGCCCAGGCCGTTGACGTATTTTTTCAGCGCCTCCCACTGGGTGAAGAACCAGTACTGGACGGCGGCGTGGAAGGCCGCATCCTCCGCCAGCGCCACCCGCCAGTGCTCCACGGCGGCGGGGTCATGGCTGCGCAGGGCCTCGTCCGGCCAGTCGAACCAGGCCCGATCGTCGAAATGGGTCTTGATCGCCCGATACAGAGCGTATTCCCGCAGCCAGGGATTCCGCTCTGTAAAGTCCCGCACCGCCTGGGCCCGCTCCCCGCTCAGGCGGGAGAAGGCCTTGCGGAGCAGAGGCTCCCGGCTCCGGCACAGGGCGGCGTAGTCGATGCTCGCGGTTTCAGGCACTGCCGCCGCGTCCAGGTCCGCCCGGTCCAGCAGGCCGTCCGCCGCCAGCTGCTCCAGGTCGATGAACAGCGGGTTGCCCGCGAAGGTGGACACGCTGGTGTAGGGGGAGTCCCCCGCCCCGGTGGGGCCCACGGGCAGGATCTGCCACCAGCTCTGGCCCGCGCTGTGGAGGAAATCCGCAAAGGCCCGGGCCTCCCGGCCCAGGGAGCCGATGCCGTACCGTCCCGGCAGGGAAAAGACCGGCAGCAGGATGCCGGATGAACGTTTCATCAAACTGACTCGCTCCTCTTTATAGAAACTTCTGTTTTATTTTATGGAATCCCGGCCCCGCTGTCAAGGGCGCTTTTCTTTCCGCCCCGTTTGTGGTATGCTGGGCGCAAGGGCTTGGAAATACAGGGCCGCAACCGCCGGTTGACAAAAGGAAACCCACACATGGTTGCCGGAGGCCGCCCACCCTGTTATCATCAAATCACTTGAAACATGGTCGATCGGCTTTTCAAGTGTCACAGCGCATGTGCGCTGTGACAGGCCGCGGGATGCGGCCTTGATTGAGATTGCATAGTCAATTGCCGCGTGCTTTGCGCGCAGTAATTGACCATACCATACAGGCAGAAGGAGGCGGCGCTATGCATGAACAAAACACCCTGGGCCGGCGCATCCAGGAGGGCCGCAGGGCCGCGGGGCTTTCCCAGGAGGCCCTGGGGGAGCAGCTGAACGTCTCCCGGCAGGCGGTCAGCAAATGGGAGGCGGACGCCGCCATTCCGGAGCTGGAAAATCTCATCGCCATGAGCCGCCTCTTCGGCGTGTCCATCGGGCAGCTGCTGGGGGTGGAGCCGGAGCAGACGCCGGAGAGCGCCCCGGAGGAGGGTGCCGCAAAGGAGGACGGCGAGCTGACAGAGGCCCAGCTTCGGATGGTACAGGAGATCACGGACCGCTATCTGGCCGCCCAGCCGGAGCGAAGGCGGTCCCCCTGGGGAAAGTGGGACGTCCGCATCCTGTTCGCCCTGTGCGGCGTCATGCTGGCGCTGCTGGCCGGACTGAGCCACCGGGTCAGTCAGCTGGATGACCGCTATACCGGCTTGCAGCAGTCCATCGGCAGTATCACCAGCTCCGTCAACAGTCAGATCAGCTCTCTCACCGGCCAAATGAGTATTATATTAGAGGAAAATAACAGTATACTGGCCAATTCACAGGTCGCTGTGACGGATTTTGACCTCAGGGCCGAGACGGTCACCCTGTCCGCCGCCGCCTTTCCCAAGGAGTGGACGGACACCACCACCGCCCTGTTCACCGCCACGCTGTCCGACGGGCGGCAGTTCACGGCGGAGGCGGCAGGCAGCGGCGGCGCTTTCACCGCCGAGGGCTTCACGGTGCCCATGGACTCGTCCATCCAGCTCTCCGTGGCCCTGACGGATGGCGGCGCCAGCCGCACCGGGAGCCTGGAGACGCTGTACGACTGCCTGCCCGAGTGCTTCCAGCTGGCGGTGGACGGCTCCATAGGCGTCACCTGGTCCAAAACCAGCAGGCATGTCAGCCTGACCGGCCTGAATCTGTACATCGCGCAGAGCAGCAACCCCGCCTATCCCCTGACGCTTTCCCCCACGGCGGTGGACCTGTGCCTGTACCGCAACCGGGAGACGGTGCCTGAGCAGGTCATCCCGGTGCTGGAGGCGGTGCCGCTGTTCCAGCAGGCGGGCTATACGGACATGACCAACTTCGTGGACTACCAGACCGGCTATGACCTGGCCCCCGGGGACACCGTGGTGACCGCCGTCCGCGTCACGGACGACCACGACACCACCACCTGGACCATTCTGGACATCCACGGCGCCGACGAAAAGGGGACCTTTGAGATCTATCCCGTCAGCTTCCCCCGCCTGTCCCCCTGGACCCCCGGCGACCCGGTCACGTAGGCCGCAGGATCCTGTTCATGCTCTTATGTCCTCCATCTGAAATAATTTATCATTATGCTCAATATATTGGTTATAGTCAATATATTGAGAGATGATACGGTTAGCAAGAGGTGACAGACATGATCTCTTACGAACCATTTTATAGGACCCTGCGTGAAAAAGGCGTTACGGAATACCAGCTGATCTACAAGCAGGGCTTCTCCGCCAACATCCTCTACCGCATGAAGCAGGGCAAGACCATCACCCTAAAGACCCTGGACACCCTCTGCTTTATTCTGGACTGCGATGTGACCGGCATCATCCAATATGTCCCTGATGCGGAATGAGGAAACCGCTCTGTTCCCTCCCCTGCGCTGAAAACCATCCCGCAGGGCTGTCCCTGCCGCCCCAGGCGCTGCCCCACTGGATGGAGTCTCCCGAATGCCAACAGAAAGTCAGGCCCCCGCGGATGTCCGCAGGGGCCTGACTCTTTTTATCTGGATCTCACTTCATCAGCTCGTACATGACGGCCTTGATGGTGTGCATCCGGTTCTCCGCCTCGTCAAAGACGATGGACTGTTCGCTCTCGAACACCTCGTCGGTGACCTCCATGGCGTCCCGGCCGAACTTCTCGCCCATCTCCCGGCCCACCTTGGTCTTGTGGTCGTGGTAGGCGGGCAGGCAGTGCATGAACCGGCACTGGGGACCGGCGTTGTCCATCAGGGCCTTTGTCACCTGATAGGGGGCAAGGGCCTGGATGCGCTGGGCCCAGACGGCCTCCGGCTCGCCCATGGAGACCCACACGTCGGTGTACAGCACGTCGGCGTTTTGGGTGGCGGCCATGGGGTCCTCCATGAATTCCAGCACCGCGCCGGTCTCGGCGGCGATGGCCCGGCAGGTGTCGATGAGGCTCTGCTCCGGCATGTAGGCCTTGGGGGCGCAGGCCACGAAGTGCATGCCCATCTTGGCGCAGCCCACCATCAGACTGTTGCCCATGTTGTACCGGGCGTCGCCCAGATACACCAGCTTCACCCCCGCCAGCTTGCCGAAGTGCTCCTGGATGGTCAAAAAATCCGCCAGGATCTGGGTGGGGTGGAACTCGTTGGTCAATCCGTTGAACACGGGCACCCCGGCGTACTTGGCCAGCTCCTCCACCAGTTCCTGTCCAAAGCCCCGGTACTCGATGCCGTCGAACATCCTTCCCAGCACCCGGGCGGTGTCCGCGATGGACTCCTTCACGCCGATCTGACTGCCGGTGGGGCCTAAGTAGGTGCTGCCCATACCCAGGTCCTGGGCCGCCACCTCAAAGGCGCAGCGGGTGCGGGTGGAGGTCTTTTCAAAGATGAGGGCCACATTCCTGCCCTCCAGATAGCGGTGGGGGATGCCCGCCTTCTTCTTGGCCTTTAAATCGGCGGCGGTGTCCAGGAACTGCTGGATCTCAGCGGGGGTGAAGTCCAGCAGCTTTAAAAAATGGGTGTGGTTTTCCATGGTCGTCCTCTCTTCCATGCTGAATTTGCCGTGCGGACACGGACCTTCTGGTTTTTGAGAAACCTCCTGGTTTTTGAAAAACCTTCTAATTTTTCAAAAACCTCTTAATTTTTCAGAAACTTCCTAATTTTTCAGAAACCTTCTAATTTTTCAAAAACTTCCTAATTTCTCCGGTTAAGGTTAAGGTAATGGTAATAGTAATGGTTATGGTAAGGGTAAGGGTTCAGGCCAGGGCCTCTTTCATAATGGCAAGGCCCCGGTCCATCTCCTCCCGGGTGATGACCAGCGGCGGCAGGAGCCGCATCCCCGGCCCGGCGGTCAGCACCAGCAGGCCGTTTTCGATGAGCTTGTTTGCGATCTCGCCCTTGTTGAATCCCTCCCGGACCTCGATGCCGATCATCAGGCCCAGGCCCCGGGTCTTTCCAAAGCAGGGCAGGTCCAGGGCCTCGATCCCCTGGCGCAGGTAGTCGCCCTTGGCTTTGACCTCCTCCAAAAAGGCGTCGGTCAGGGTCTCCTGCACCGCCAGGCCTGCGGCGGCGCAGACGGGGTTGGCCCCAAAGGTGGTGGCGTGGGTGCCGGGGCCAAGGACATTGCGGCACTTCTCGTTGGCCAGGATGCCGCTCATGGGCAGGCCCCCGGCGATGCCCTTGGCAAAGGACACCACGTCCGGCAGGACGCCGTACTGCTGGAAGGCGAACAGGCTGCCCGTGCGGCCCACGCCGGTCTGCACCTCGTCCACCAGCAGCAGCCAGTCACGCTCCTCGCACAGCTTGGCCACGGCCTGGACATAGTCCCTGTCCAGCGGCAGCACGCCGCCCTCGCCCTGGACCAGCTCCACCATGACGGCGCACACGTCGTCGCCCGCGGCGGCCTCCAGGGAGGCGAGGTCGTTGGCGTCGGCGTAGCGGAAGCCCTCGGTGAAGGGGAAGAAGTAGTTGTGGAACACCTCCTGGCCGGTGGCCGTCAGGGTGGTGATGGTGCGGCCGTGGAAGGAGTTGTTCAAGGTGATAATGGCGGCGCGGCCCTTGCCGTACTTGTCGAAGCTGTATTTTCTCGCCAGCTTGATCATGCCCTCGTTGGCCTCGCCGCCGCCGTTGGCGAAGAACACGCAGCTCTCGCCGGTGCGCTTGCAGAGGGTCTCCGCCAGCCTGGCCGCAGGCTCGGTGTAGAACAGGTTGGACACATGGCCCAGCTTCTTGGCCTGGGCCGTGATGGCGTCTACCCAGGCCTCGTTGCCGTAGCCCAGGTCGCAGACGCCGATACCGCTGGTGAAGTCGATGTAGGCGTTCCCCTCGGGGTCGTAGAGGGTGGCGCCCCGGCCGTGGTCGATGGCCACGGGGAAGCGGCCGTAGGTGTTCATGATGTATTGGCCCGTCAGGGCCTTGATCTCGTTGGATGTCATGTCAATTCTCCTTTTTCAGCATGGTGCCGATGCCCTGGTCCGAGAGCAGCTCAATGAGGATGGAGTGGGGGATGCGGCCGTCCAGGATGTGGACCCGCTCCACGCCTCCGGCGATGGCGTCCACACAGCACTCCATCTTGGGGATCATGCCGCCGGAGATGGTGCCGTCCGCCACCAGGCCCGGCACCTCGTGGGTGCGGACCACATGGATCAGCGTCTCCTCGTCGTGGGGGTCCCGCAGAAGGCCCCGGACGTCCGTCAGCAAAATCAGCTTTTCCGCGTGGAGGGCCTCCGCCAGCTTGGCGGCGGCGGTGTCGGCGTTGATGTTGTAGGCGGTGTCGGCATCCATGCCCTGGGCCACCGTGGACACCACGGGGATGTAACCCGTCAGCAGGGCGTTTTCCACAGGCTCCGGGTTCACGCCGGTGATGCGGCCCACCAGGCCGTACTTCTCATCCAGCAGCTCCGCCTGGAACAGCTGGCCGTCCATGCCGCACAGGCCGATGGCCTGCCCGCCCAGGCGGTTCAGCTGGGCCACCAGGTTCTTGTTCACCTTGCCGCAGAGGACGGACTGGACGATGTCCATGGTGGTCTCGTCGGTATAGCGCAGGCCGTCCACGAACCGGCTCTCGTGGCCGATCTTTTTCAGCATGTCGCTGATCTCCGGCCCGCCGCCGTGGACCACCACCACGCGGATGCCCACCAGGGAGAGCAGGATGATGTCGCTCATCACGGCCTTGCGCAGCTCCTCGGAGATCATGGCGTTGCCGCCGTACTTGACCACGATGGTCTTTCCGGTGAATTTTTGGATATAGGGCAGGGCTTCCACCAGGGTCTGCGCCTGCTGTTCATGGGATGACATGGGGATCAGCTCCTTTTTTGGGTGTGCCCCGGAGGGGGAATGGTTTTTTTATCCGGCCATGGGCCGGGGACGGGGGATTTCGCGCCGCGGGGGCGGGACGGGGTTTTTCCGCCCACGGGCGGGGACGGGGGATGTGCCGCTTTGCGGCACGGAAATGAACCCCCATTTTCTTTTCGGTTGCGCCGAAAAGAAAACGGCCGTTCACGGTCAAAAGAAAAGGCGCTTTGGTGTCCACAGTTGGCCCCTAGGGCCAACTGTGGACGAGACGTGGGGTCCCAGAAAGAGACCGATGGAGGTCGATGTAAGATTCAGCGTTGGGCGCGGGCACGGCTTTGCTGAATCTTTTAGCTTTTAGCCACGCGAATGGGAATTGCGGGGATGGGCAAAGAGTGAAAGGACCAGCTTCTCTTTCCGCGCTCCCCGCTTCGCTTAGCGCTGCCCGGGCATTCGAGGCAGCACTTGGAAGCGGGCCTGCCTTTCGTTGCGGGGCCAGGCAGCGGCAGCGGAGCCAGTGGTAAAAGCCTTTCAATGACCACCCCAAATTTGTACCCAAGCCCCCAGCTTGCAGCGGCGCAGTTCTAAACCTGTGCCCAGTTCGGCGCACCCGGCAGAGGCAAATCTAACCGCCCGGGTAGTGTGCAGCGAAGCGGAACACACGGGCTTGTTGCTGAAAGCCTTTTGATGACCACCTCAAATCTGCACCCAAGCCCCCAAATGCGGGCACGCACTCCTACCCTCGTACCCAGTCCGGCGCATCCAGCAGAGCCAATTTAACCGCCCAGGTAGTGTGTAGCGCAGCGGAACACACGGGGCTTGTTGCTGAAAGCCTTTCGTCGACCACCCCAACCTAGCACCCAAGCCCCCAACCTGCGGCGGCACAGTTCTAAATTCGTACCCGGTATCGCGCACCCGGCAGAAGGCTTCCGGACCTGGTGGCACATCTAACCACCAACTCCCGTCCGTCCAACTTTACCCCAAAGGGGCAAAGTTGGACACAAAAAGCGCTTTTCTCTTCCACCGTGCACGGCGCAGAAGGTGAATTGCCGCAAAGCGGCAAGAGAAGCCCCTCTGGAGGGTTCTCTTTTGGCAAGACAAAAGAGAATGGGGGGTGCATCTCCCGCACCGGAGTCCCGGCGCAACCCTATCAGGTACGGTAATCCCCATTGATCTTAATATAATCGTAGGTAATGTCACATCCCCAGCAGGTGCACTGGGCCGTACCCTCCCCCATGGTGATGTTGATCTCGATATCATGCTCCGTCAGGATCTTCTTGGCCAGAGCCTCGTCAAAATCCAGTCCCCGGCCCTGGGCGCACACGGCGACGTCCCCGGCGGCGCTGGCAAAGTGAACGTCCACCTTCTCCGGGTCAAATTCCTCGCCGGAGTACCCCATGGCGCACAGCACCCGGCCCCAGTTGGCGTCGGCGCCGAAGACGGCGGCCTTGGTCAGGGTGGAGGAGATGACGGATTTCGCCACGGTCTCCGCCTGGGCCTCGTCCCCCGCGCCCTTCACGGTGCAGGTGATGAGGTGCTTGGCGCCCTCGCCGTCAGAGGCCATCTTCTTGGCCAGGGCCACGCACAGGGCCTGGAGGGCCTCCAAAAACGCGTCATAATCCGGGCCCTTGGCGGTGATGGCCTCGTTGCCCGCCAGGCCGTTGGCCAGGACGATGCAGGAGTCGTTGGTGGAGGTGTCGCCGTCCACGCTGATGCGGTTGAAGCTGACCTGGACGGTCTCCAGCAGGGCGGTCCTGATCATCTCCGGGGAGATGGCGCAGTCCGTGGTCAGGAAGCAGAGCATGGTGCCCATGTTGGGGTGGATCATACCGCTGCCCTTGGCGACGCCGCCCATGCGGACGGTCCTGCCGCCGATGACGGTCTCCACCGCCGCCTCTTTTTTCACCGTGTCGGTGGTCATGATGGCGTGTGCCGCCGCGTCGCTGGCCTCGGGGGACCGGGCCAGCGCCCCGTACAGCTCCGGCAGGCCGTCCTCGATGACCTGGACGTTCAGCGTCTGCCCGATGACGCCGGTGGAGGACACCAGCACGTCCTCCGGCGCACAGCCGATGGCCTTGGCCGCCGCCGCGCACATCTTCTCGGCGTTCTCCTCCCCGTGGGGGGCGCAGGCGTTGGCGTTGCCGCTGTTGGCGATGATGGCCCGGGCGCGGCCGTCCGCCAGGTGGGCCTTGTCCACATGGATGGGCGCGGCCTTCACCACATTCTTCGTAAACACCGCCGCCGCGGCGCAGTCCACGTCGGACACGATCAGGGCCACGTCCTTCTTCCAGCTGGCGTGGGTCTTGACGCCCACGTGGATGCCCGCGGCCTGAAAGCCCTGGGCGGCGCAGACGCCGCCTTCGATAAAGTTCAGCATACTTCTACCTCGCTGTTTCCATTCGGAATTTCGTTCACAGGTTCAGCCCTGTGGTCTCCTCAATCCCCAGCATCAGGCTCCCCATTTGGCAGGCCAAACGGGGCCTCTCTGATTGGACTTGTACGGCACCGCCTGTTTTCACAGGTTCAGTCCCGTGGTCTCCTCAAACCCCAGCATCAGGTTCATGTTCTGGACAGCGGCGCCGCTGGCGCCCTTGCCCAGGTTGTCGAACAGGGCCGTCACCGTGCTATGGGTCTCTCCGCCGTTGACGATCAGGGTCAGGGTATCTTTCCCCGCCATGGCATTGGCGGCGATCATAGGCTCCTCCCAGCCAAAGGGAGCCACCTTCACCAGGGTCTGGTCCTTGTAGTAGTCCGCCAGGGTCTCCCAGACCTCCCGGGCGCTCCCGCCGCGCTTCAGCAGATCGTTGTGGAGGGAGACGGTGGCGGCCATGCCCTTGTAGTAGTCGTCCACAATGGGGCAGAACACCGGGGGGCGGTCCAGGCCGCAGACCTTCTGCATCTCCGGCAGGTGCTTGTGGTGCAGATCCAATCCGTAGATGCGGGGGCTGTACAGGGCCGCTCCCTTCTCCGGGGCCTCATACTGGGCGATCATCTTCTTTCCGCCGCCGGAGTAGCCGGTGAGGGAGAAGCAGGTCAGGGGATAGTCCCTGGGTACCAGTCCCATGGCCGCCAGGGGGTAAACGATGCTGATAAAGCCCGTGGCGTGGCAGCCGGGGTTGGCCACCCGTCTGGAGGTCCTGACGGCCTCCCGATGGGCCGGAGACAGCTCCGCAAAGCCGTAGTCCCAGGCCGGGTCCGTCCGGTGGGCGGTGGATGCGTCGATGATGCGGGTGTTTGGATTTTCCACCAGTGCCGCCGCCTCCATGGCCGCGGCGTCCGGCAGGCACAAAAACACAATGTCCGCCGCGTCCATCAGCTTTTTCCGCGCCGCCGGGTCCTTGCGCCTGGCCTCGTCGATGAGGAGCAGGTCGATGTCCCTCCGGGCGGACAGGCGGTCGTAGATCTGCAGGCCGGTGGTGCCGTCCTTGCCATCGATATATACCTTTGGTCTCATGACTGTTTCGCCTCGTTTCAGGTCAGGGCGGACCTCCTTCTTGGCCGCCCCGTTCACCGCAGACGCGGGGCGAAGGGGTCCCCCCTCCGTCCCGCACCTGCGTTTTTCTTTTCAAACCGGGTCTCCACTCACAGCTTCCCCTGCTCCCGCAGAGCCAGCACGGTGTCGGGCAGCCCCCACAGGTTGATGAAGCCGGTGGCGTTGGTCTGGTCGTAGCTGCTCTCGTTGAAGGTCACCAGCTCCTCGGAGTACAAAGACTCGGGGGATGTGATGGAAGCGGTGATCATGTTGCCCTTGTAGAGCTTCAGCTTCACAGAGCCAGTGACGTGCTCCTGGGTCTTGTCCGCAAAGGCGCTGAGGGCCTCCCGCACGGGGGTGAACCACTTGCCGTTGTAGATGAGGTCCGCGAAGTCCACCGCCAACTTGCTCTTCATGTGGGCGGAGTCCTTGTCCACGGTGATCATCTCCAGGCACTGGTGGGCCTTGTAGAGGATGGTGCCGCCGGGGGTCTCGTACACGCCCCGGTCCTTCATGCCCACCAGCCGGTTTTCCACGATGTCCAGCAGGCCGATGCCATTCTCGCCGCCCAGCTTGTTCAGCTTGCGGATGATGTCGCTGCCCTTCATCTTCTCGCCATCCACAGCCACAGGCACGCCCTTTTCAAAGTCGATGGTCACATAGGTGGGCGCGTCGGGGGCGGTGATGGGAGAGACGCCCATCTCCAAAAAGCCGGGCTTTTCATACTGGGGCTCGTTGGCGGGGTCCTCCAGGTCCAGGCCCTCGTGGCTCAGGTGCCACAGGTTCTTGTCCTTGGAGTAGTTGGTCTCCCGGGAGATCTTCAGGGGCACGTTGTGGGCCTCGGCGTAGTCGATCTCCTCGTCCCGGCCCTTGATGTCCCACTCCCGCCAGGGGGCGATGATGGTCATGTCGGGGGCGAAGCGCTTGATGCCCAGCTCGAACCGGACCTGGTCGTTGCCCTTGCCGGTGCAGCCGTGGCAGATGGCGTCGGCGCCCTCGGCCTTGGCGATCTCCACCAGCTTCTTGGCGATGATGGGCCGGGCAAAGGCGGTGCCCAGCAGGTACTGCTCATAGCTGGCGCCCATCTTCAATGCGGGCCAGATGACCTCCTCCACCATCTCGTCGGTGAGATCCGCGATGTACAGCTTGGAGGCGCCGGTCTTAATGGCCTTCTCCTCCAGGCCGTCCAGCTCGTCGCCCTGGCCCACGTCGGCGGACACGGCGATGATCTCGGGGTCGTTGTAGTTCTCCTTCAGCCAGGGGATGATGATGGATGTATCCAGACCGCCGGAATAGGCCAGCACGATCTTCTTGATGTCTTTCTTGTCTTTCATGATGGGGCCTCCCTGTGTGTTGTTTGATGATGGTTGAATTATACGCCTGTAATGAATATTTATGCAAGTGTCATGTTGCACAACAATTTGCCCGTCCCTTGGGCGGTTTTGCATATTTTGACAATTCGTCCACCGTATCCGGGGAATTTCAGGGGAGGCGGCCGCCTATTCCCCCGCTCCGGCCGCCGCCGGGGACATGTCCCCGCTCCATATGCATAAAATCCCGTATATATGCATTTCCCGCTGCATGGCGGCCAACAGGCGGAGGCCCCGGCATGCGCCGGGGCCTCCGCCCTTGCTTCTTGGTTTATTTCTTCAGAGTGACGTGCTCCGCGATGCGGACCAGGGTCTCCCGGTCCAGCGCCCCCTGTAAGCGGAAGTTCACCCCGTCCCTGCTCCACACCAGGGTGTTCACGTCCTCGGACCGGGCGCCGTGGACGACGCCGCTGGTGATGGTGACGCCGCCAAGGCTGGTGGTGTCCTCCTCCAGCGGCTCGCCGTTGACCTCCACGGGACTCTCCTCATAAGGTTCTTTGGCCGCCCAATACCGGGCCTTGACGCCGTTGACGGAGACGGTCTCCGGCGTGCCCTCCGGCAGGGCCAGGGACTCGGCAGACTGCATCCAGGTCAGGGACATGCCGGACCTGATCCAGGACGCATACACCGTGTCCCCCAGGGCGGAGCGCTCCAGCTGCTTATAGCCCTCAGGCAGCCAAGAGAGCTGGTACTCCGGGGCCTCCTTTGCGCAGGGCCGGATGCTCTCGGCCACCTGCCGCAGCGTCTCCTCGTCCGGCCCCCGCATGGTGAAGAGCACGCCGTCGCTGTTCTCCCAGACCAGATAGCAGGACTCGATATCCATGTACAGGTCCGCCGGGCATCCCTGGACGGTGACCTGCCGGCGATTTTTCACAGAGTCCTCCAGACCCGGCTGGAAGCCGAAGGAGCCGCCCCCGGGGTTGGCGCAGGTCAGAGAGACCGTATTGCCGCTGCCGTCCAGATATCTCCAGTAGGCGGAATGGACGCCTCTGCCGTCCGTGGTCAGAGAGGACAGGCCCCAGCCCTCCGCCTGCCAGGCGGGCCGGTACAGGGGCGCGGTGTCATAGGTACTCTCCGTCTCGGCGCTCGTATAAGTGACCCTGTTGCCGTCCACGGTCTTGCTCCAGCGGGCTTGGGCCGCCGGGGCCGTGCCGGACTGTCCGCCCAGCAGGATCGTTTTCGCGGCGGAGTCGTAGCCGATCTCCACCCCCAGCAGCTCGCTGATGGTGCGGATGGGCAGGTAGTTGGTCTTGCCGCCCGCCGCGTCGGTGTAGAGGATGGAGCCGGGGATCTGCTGGCCGTTGGCGGCGGTGATGTCTTTCCCCGCGGCGATCCTCGTCTCGCCGTCCAGGGCCACGTTGGCGAAATTGTAGCTGACCTTTCCCGAGGCGGCCAGGGCCGTGGTGGTCAGGGCCAGGAGCAGCACGGCGGTCAAAAAGCCGCTGAAGAAGGATGGGATGCGTTTTTTCATGGTGGTTTCTTCCTTTCTGTTTTTTCGAGAAAAGGAGATGTCCTCCCGCTCGTTCTGTCTGTTAAACGAAGCGGGAGGGCATTGTATCCCATGTTTTTTCAATTTTCCTGCTTTTCTGTCTCCGATCCGCCGGAAGCCGTGCCGGCCGCCACCTGGACGCTGCCGGAGGGCTTGGACGGCTCCGGCTCCTTCTCTGTGACGCTCTCCGCCATCCGCAGCAGCTCCTCCCGGCCCAGGGCGCCCTCCAGCAGGAACGCGGTGTCGGTGTCCGGGTCCGTCCATACCAGGGTGCCGGGCCGGTGGGCGTCGCCGCTCACCGTGACCGTCACGCCGCCCACGGCGGCCGTGGACGCCTCCGTCTCCAGGGTCTCGCCGCCCACGGTGACGATAGTGGTTCCGGCGGGGTCCTCCGCCTCCGGCTCCTCCCCGGCCCAGTACCGGCCTGTGAGGCCGCCCACGGCGGCCGTCTCCGGTTCCCCGTCAGGCAGCACGAAGGAGCAGACGGGATCGGTGACATACCGCCAGGTCAGGGAGGTCCCATCGCAGGTCCACAGCTCCTCCGCCGCGCCCGCCAGCTCGTCCCGGTACAAGGACTGGTATTCCGCAGGGACCCAGCCCATCCTGTAAGCCGTGTCCGGCCCCGCATAGGGGGAGACGCTCTCCGCAGCCCTGAAAAAGTCCGCCTCCTCCATAGAGCCGCGGTCCCGCAGCATAAACAGGTACCCGTCCCGGTCCTCCCACACCAGCACCCGGTACTGCTCCGACCGGTAGTAGTCGGCGCTGTACCCCTGGATCTGAACGGTGCTGCGGACGGAATCCGCGTCCACCGCGTCGGCCACATTGGTGGTCAGTCTGCCCGCGTCGGGGGGATAGCAGCCGAAGATCAGCGAATCGGCCCCGTCCTCCCTCCGGTACCTCCAAGAGCTGCGGGATATTTCATCCAGCCGCCAGCCCTCCGGCAGCCAGGTGACCCGCCAGCTGGAGGGCTGGTCCTCCGCCCCCGGCCGGCGGTCCGTGGAATAGGTCATCTCGCTGCCGCTGATCTCCCGCAGCCAGTGCAGCACCGCCGCCCGGACCGTGGGACTGGCCGCCATCAGCGCCCCCAGCGTCACCGTGCAGGCCAGCAGCACGCAGGCCGCGCTCCCCAGGGCCTTTTTCCACAGGGGGCGCACCGTCCTCCGCGCCCAGCCGAAGGGGTCCGCCAGCAGCTGCATCCTCCGGCGGAGATACCGGTTGGAAAAGGCCGGCTCCATACCGTCGGCCTGGTCCAGCACATCCCGGAACCGCTCCAGGTTGGCGTCCATCAGGGCCCGGCGCAGCAGGCCGTCAAAGGTTCTCTCATCCACAGCGGTATCCCTCCCTCTCCATAACCTCCGCCAGCATGGCCCGTCCCCGCTTCACCCGGGTGGACACGGTGGACTCGTTCATGCCCAGCATCCGGGCGATCTCCCGGTTGGTCCGCTCCTCCACGAATTTCAGCTCCAGCACCCGGCGGTAGCCCTCCGGCATGGTCCGCACCAGGGCAACCAGGCGGCGGTACTCCGTCTCCCCCGGGTCCGGCGCGGGCATGTCCCAGTCCTCCGGCAGGGCCGTTATCCGCCGCTGCGCCCGCACCATATCCAGGGCGGCGTTCTTGACGATGGTGACCACATAGCCCTCCGTCTCCTCCCAGGGCAGGGCGGACACCCGCTCCCAGTGCTCGATCACCCGCATCCAGGTCTGCTGCACCGCGTCCTCCGCCCGGGAGTCGTCCCCCAGAAGCCGCAGCGCCACGGCGTACAGCTTTTTCTCATAGGCGCCGTGGAGCCGCAGGAACCGCTCCCGGTCCCCGTCGGTCTCCAGCATCATCAGGTACATTGTCAGCAAAGCCCTCGCCCCCAGCATCTGTTTTCTTTTAAACGGACCGGCGGAGAAAAGTATCCCGCCCTCCGCAGATTTTTTTGCGGAGGGCGGGTCGTCGGTCACACCATCTTTTCCGGGCGCACAGTCTCGTCGAATTCCTCCCCAGTCAGCAGCCCCAGGGAGAGGACGGCCTCTTTCAGCGTAGTGCCGTCCTGCAGGGCCTTTTTGGCGCATTTGGCCGCGGCCTCATAGCCGATCTTCGGCGTCAGGCAGGTCACCAGCATCAGCGAATTGCGGAGATTGTGCTCCATCCGCTCCGCGTTGGGGGTGATGCCCTCCACGCAGTTCACCCGGAAGGAGTCGCACACATCCGCCAGCAGCCGGGCAGAGAGCTGGAAGTTATAGGCGGACACGGGCAGGAACACGTTCAGCTGGAAATTTCCCTGGCTGGCGGCAAAGCCGATGGCCGCGTCGTTTCCCATCACCTGCACCGCCACCATGGTGACGGCCTCGCACTGGGTGGGGTTCACCTTGCCGGGCATGATGGAGGAGCCTGGCTCGTTCTCCGGGATATGCAGCTCCCCCATGCCGCAGCGGGGGCCGCTGGCCTCCCAGCGGATGTCGTTGGCGATCTTCATCAGGTTGGCCGCCAGGGCCTTCAGGGCGCCGTGGGCGAACACCAGGGCGTCCTTGCTGGTGAGGGCGTGGAATTTGTTTTCGTCCGGCCGGAAGTCCAGGCCCGTCATCTCCCGGAGCTGGGCGCAGACCATTTCGTCGTATCCCCTGGGGGCGTTGAGGCCGGTGCCCACGGCGGTACCGCCGATAGCCAGGCGGCACAGCTCCGTCTGGGCCAGCTTCAGCATCCGGACCGGCGCCAGGACCAGTTCCCGCCAGCCGGAGACCTCCTGGGCGAACCGCAGGGGCGTGGCGTCCTGCAAATGGGTGCGGCCGATGCGGATGAGGCCGGGGTACGCCTGCTCCAGCTTCTCAAAGGCCGCCGCCAGACGCTCCGCCGCCGGGATCACGTCCTCTGCCACGGAGAGGGCCGCCGCAATGTGCAGGGCCGAGGGGAAGGTGTCGTTGGAGGACTGGGAGGCGTTCACATGGTCGTTGGGGTGGAGCTTGACGCCCCGCTCCGCCGCCAGGTGGGCAATCACTTCGTTGACGTTCATGTTGGTCTGGGTGCCGCTGCCGGTCTGCCAGACCACCAGGGGGAACTCCTCATCCCACTTCCCCGCCCGGATCTCCCGGCAGGCGGCGGAGACGGCCTCCGCCTGTTCCTCCGTCAGCTTGCCCGCCTGGGCGTTGGCCCTGGCGCAGGCCTCCTTTAAATACGCGAAAGCCGTGATGATCTCTCTGGGCTGGCGCTGTCCGCCGATCTTGAAATGCTCCAGGCTCCGCTGGGTCTGGGCGCCCCAGCGGCGGTCCGCCGGGACCGCGATCTCGCCCATGGTGTCGTGTTCCATGCGGGTGTTCATGTCGTTTATCCCCCAATCTTTCTAAGGGCCTGTATTCATAAGCGTTTATGATCAAATAACTTGAAAAGTGGTAAAACCGCTTTTCAAGTGTCACAGCGCACATGCGCTGTGACAGGCCGCGGGATGCGGCCTTGGATTTCATAGTCAATTACTGCGCGCTTTGCGCGCAGTGGGCATAGCCCGCTTGGAAAATCGCTTGTGATTTTCCAAGTTAATTGACTTTAACACCGTCTGGGCGGGTCTTTTTCCGCCATACTGCGTTGCTTTTCCTTGAAATACACAAACTTCCTGCGTCAAAGCGCCTTGTCTGCCGGGAAAATCCCTCGCCCATCCGGCATTTCCCGCTTGTGAATACAGGTTCTAAAATTCGTTTTTATTATATTAAAGAAGCCCCACCCAACGCAAGGGCGCGTCCGGCGGGGCCTGTGTCCGCGTTTACCGGTCGGAGTGCACCCAGGAGCTGGGAATGTCGTGGGGCTTGTAGGTGGAGGTCAGCATCTTCTCAAAGATCGGCGCGTCCGGCTCCTCCACGCGCTTGAGGATCTGCTCGCCCGCGGCCTTGCCCAGCTCCTCCACCGGCTGGATGATGCGGTCCATTTGGTTGGAATAAAGCTGATAAAAATCGGAATCATAATCCACAAAGCCCACCAGGTCGATGTCCTTCGCCGGCTGGATGCCCTTTTTGCTCAGGTACACGATGGTCTCTGAGGCCATCAGGCCCTGGCAGACCACGATGGCGTCGCAGTCCTGGGCCAGCAGCTCGTCCAGACAGGTCTGGGCACTGTTCTCCATGGAGTCGCCGTAGCGGATCAGGCTCTCGTCCTGGGCCAGACCGCAGTCCGCCACAGCCTGCTGGTAGGCGGAGATGCGCTCCTTGGTGGAGGACAGCCTGGGCAGGCCGCCGATGATGCCCACCCGTCGGTCCCCCTTTCCCGCCAGGCGGCAGACGCTGCGGTAGATGGGCTGGAAGTTGGACACGCAGATGGAGGAGTACTTCTTGATCTCAAAGGTCCGGTCCACCAGCACCACCGGGAATCCGGCGGGGATCAGCTCGTCGAACCGCTGGAAATCGTCCATGGTGCTGGCCACCAGCAACCCGTCCACCAGGCCCGCGGTCAGCAGGCGGATGTTGTTCTCCTCCCGCTCCATGTTCTCCTTGGTGTTGGCGATGATGAGGTGGTAGCCGTGGGCGGAGAGGTAATTCTCCACCGACTCGATCATGGTGGCGAAAAACTTGTTGGAGATATCCGGCACGATGAAGCCGATGGTCTTTTTCTTTCCGGTGCGGAAGCTCCGGGCGGAGGCGTCCGGGGTGTAGCCCAGCTCCGCGATGGCCCGGTAGACCTTCTCCTTTGTCTCGTTGGAGACGTACCGGGTGTTGTTGATGGTATGGGAGACAGTGGCGGTGGACACACCGGCAAGCCTTGCCACGTCGCTGATGGTCACTTTCATATCGTTCATCCTCTTGCGTAAAATTAGGGTCATTTTACGTAATCAATTAGCTCTCGTTCAGTATAGGGCACCACCTGCGCATTCGTCAAGCCCTTTTCCCCCTCTTTTCGTGGAACTTCTGTGAATTTTGCCATTTAATTATGGAAAATCCACAACCTGCGTTTTCGATTGTTATCTGAAATGACAGTTGCCAAAAAGTTTGCGGTGTGATATCATACTCGCAGAAAATCGATTAACAAAAACGTTTGCGCAAACGTTTTGACGGCAAGTCCCCATGCTACACATTTGAAAGGAGTCAATTTGACAATGAACGCCAAGATTGGTATCAATGGTTTCGGCCGCATCGGCCGTCTCGTTTTCCGCGCCGCTCTGAACCGTGACGATGTTGAGGTCGTCGGTCTGAACGACCCCTTTATGAACCCCGAGTATATGGCCTACATGCTGAAGTACGACAGCGTGCACGGCAAGTATCCCGGCGAGGTCTCCTACGAGGAGGGCGCTCTGGTGGTGGACGGCAAGAAGTATCCCGTGTTCACCGCCACGGAAGTCAAGGACATTCCCTGGGCCTCCGTCGGCGCCGAATATATCTGCGAGTGCACCGGCAAGCACCTGACCAAGGAGCTGTGCCAGGGCCACATCGACGCTGGTGCCAAGCACGTGGTCATGGGCGCTCCCTCCAAGGACGACACGCCGATGTTCGTCATGGGCGTGAACCACACCAAGTACACCAGCGACATGACCTTCGTGTCCAACGCCTCCTGCACCACCAACTGCCTGGCCCCCATCGCCAAGGTTTTGAACGACAGCTTCGGCATCGTCGAGGGTCTGATGACCACCGTGCACTCCGTCACTCCCACCCAGAAGCTGCTGGACGGCGCCTCCATGAAGGATTGGCGCGGCGGCCGTGCCGCCACCGGCAACATCATCCCCTCCTCCACCGGCGCCGCCAAGGCCGTGGGCAAGGTCATCCCCGAGCTGAACGGCAAGCTGACCGGCATGAGCATGCGGGTCCCCACCCTGGACGTCTCCGTGGTGGACCTGACCGCCAAGCTGGCGAAGCCCGCCACCTATGAGCAGATCTGCCAGGCCATGAAGGCCGCCTCCGAGGGCGAGCTGAAGGGCGTTCTGGGCTACACCGACGAGGATGTGGTCTCCAGCGACTTCATCGGCGATCCCCACTCCTCCATCTTCGACAAGAAGGCCGGCATCGCTCTGACCGACACCTTCGTGAAGGTCGTCTCCTGGTACGACAACGAGTGCGGCTATGCCAACAGGATGGTGGACCTGATCCGCTATATGGCTTCCGTTGATATAGTCCATTAACTTGAAAAATCGCATGGGATTTTTCAAGCGGGCGATGCCCGCTGTGCGTAAAGCGCACAGTGATTGACTATGAAATGCAAATCAAGGCCGCTGAAGCGGCCTGTCACAGCGCACATGCGCTGTGACACTTGAAAAGTGAATTTATCACTTTTCAAGTGATTTGATGATAACAAGTGATCCCTCCTGAAGGGTCTTTGTTTGACAGTGCAGCACCCGTCCGAGCTGTGGCTCGGACGGGTGCATTTTTATCGCCTTCCGCGCAGGTCTCCGCCCCCTTTCGAGAGGCTCCGGCATTTCCCCGGAAGCGGCGGGAAGTCCTTCATGCGCTCTTATGGCCTGGAGTCGCCGGGCGTATGGCTCCATATAACACGGTCTCCTCCAGCATGCCTGGCTTTTATCTTTTGTGCCGCGCCTGCCGATCTTCTGCGTCTTTCGTCAAGACGCACAAACGGGCAGTTATCCATCATGGATAGCTGCCCGATAAACTGGAAGCTGTGTGACAGTGCAACTGCTCTGTCACATCTTTTAAACCTATTTTTTTGCAACAATCAGATACCGATGAATCGTTCCTTCGATCTTGCCATCTTTGTCAATCATCTCTTGCATTTTTAATAGCTGTTCGAAACACTTGTCTACAGAAAAACAGGGAAACTCCCATTCTATGATATGGGCAAACCAAACAAATGCTCCTACGTCATAGAATATTATTGGGCGATATGCCTCTTCAGCTTGAATAATTTCAAAGCCGGCATCTTCAAAATGCCTGCGCTGTTCTGTCAGATTCAAGTGCGGAAAGGGTTTATCTGCTTTGGGCAATACCATTTTCACTAAATCCCTATCGTTATCTTCGCCTACCTGTTCTGTAATAAACAACCCATCTTGACGTAATAACCGAAATAACTCCCTTGCATCAAAATCGCCATGCCTGTTAAGAATCAAATCAAATGTTTCATCTTTAAATGGGATCTTTGATGGATCATTACATTCCCTGAAGCGGATTCCCAATGGCAGCAGCTTTTCAGTGCACAGTTCAACATTCGGCGGATAACCTTCTGTTGCGGACGTTTTGTCGTATGGATGATTCAGAGACAGTAAAAATTCTCCGCCGCCTGTATCATAGTCCATAATATCCAAGCCGCTTTTCAGATGCTGTCTGACAATTTTTTCATAATCCCATGGCAAATCTTTTTCTTCCTCATATCTACCACGAATATGTGAAAAATTCCAACCGTGAATGTGCGCGGCTTCCTCTTCCTGTTTCCAGATATTTTTCAAGTATTCCTTGTTCATAAAACTGCGTTCCTTTCATTGAATCAGGAGAATTCTTGACAGGTGCAGTTTCTGACAACATAAACAATACCTTGATACAATCTGCTGTCAGTTTTTAGAACTGCACCGAGTAGCTAATTCGTTTCATCACATTGAACCTCCAAATTATCATTTATCGGTTTGATTTTATCACAGCCTGTTTTGTCCATCAAGAAACAATTCGTAAAATCAACATTGTTCAGCCGCCGCGGCACAAAGGTGAAATGGGACTTCCGCCAAAACACTGCGGCGGCTCGGCTCCGCCTCGTGGACAATCCTCTTTTCCCTCTAAAAAACATTTCCCCCCATCCGCTCCGTCGGCGAATGGGGGGCTTACCCATTGATTGGATTGATTCCCCACAAAACCATTCGGTTTTGTGGGGGCCCCATGATTTCATCCAAATGGCCAGGCAAAGCCCGGCCATTTCAAGATTTTTGCTTCGCAAAAATGCTTGTACGCCGCTTGAGCGGCGGCTCGGCTCTGCCTCGCGGACAATCTCTTTTCCCTCTAAAAAACATTTCCCCCCATCCGCTCCGTCGGCGAATGGGGGGCTTACCCGTTGATTGGATTGATTCCCCACAAAACCATTGGTTTTGTGGGGGCCCCATGATTTCATCCAAATGGCCAGGCAAAGCCCGGCCATTTCAAGATTTTTGCTTCGCAAAAATGCTTGTACGCCGCTTAGGCGGCGGCTCGGCTCTGCCTCGCAGACAATCCCCTTTTCCCTCTAAAAAAACATTTCCCCCCATCCGCTCCGTTGGCGAATGGGGGGCTTACCCATTGATTGGATTGTCCATTGGTCCATACCTCTTGCTTTCTAAGACTGCCGTTCGGATGCCGGGGTGGGGAAACGGGAAACTCGGTTCGTTCCAATCCTTAAAACAGCTTTGCACGCAGATCTTTGCTCTGGTCGATTACCAAAACGCTCTCGTGTGGCTCATCATAGTGAGTGTGTTTCGTCTTTGGGGCCTTCCGAAGTTTACGCGGTCACTGAAAAATTCTCGTTTCCGAACGGTGCCTGTGTCACAGGCTTAGGAATCTCTGAGCTTGCTAGCCCATGGGACTCACTCCTTTCCTGTGTCTACAATATACAATAATCTCGCCCTGTTGTCAATACATTTTATGCATTTTTCACATTTTCAACAAATATAAATCGATTGCCGTCAGCAGTGTGCACAATTGCCCTTATATGGCGGACAGCTCCCGCAGCAGCGCCCCGCAGGACAGCTCCTCCTCCCATTGGAAGGCCCACAGCAGCGCCTCCAGATTTTCGCTGCTGTGCTCGATCTCGCAGCTGAACCGCCGCAGGGCCTCCGGCAGGCCGCACACCGCCGCCAGACGCTCCACCGTCAGCACGGCGAACGCCACCAGCTGGGCGCGGGACAGCAGGTCTCCGTCGTTGACGGTCTTTAACAAGTACCGGAATGCGAAATAGACGGCGATCCGCTCCAGCAGGGCCTCGGACTGGGGAACGGGCGCCGCTGTCCGCGCCTGCGCCAGCAGCTCCGGCCAATCCCTGTCCAGGATCTCCAGCGTCCCCAGAAACCGCAGGCCATGGGAGACCAGCCGACTCTCCCCCGCCGCCCGCCAGTCCCGCGGCGCCTGCCAGGTCTCCGCCAGGGCGGGCAGGCAGGCCTCCCGCTCCTCCTCCAGAGCAAGCTGCGCCTCCCGGGCCAGCAGCAAAAAATCCCGCAGGCGGCGGCGCAGGGGGACGCTCCGGTCCGCCAGGATGTCCAGCATCCGGTCCCGCAGAGGCAGGAGCACGGCAAGCCACTGGTCCCCTGCCTCCCCCGGTTCCGCCGTCTCCAGCTCCGCAAAGGTCAGCGGCGCCTCTGTTCCCAGCAGCAGAGCGCCTGCCGCCGGGCAGGAGGCGGACAGGGTGATCTCCTGAAAGGGACCGTAGTCCTCGATGAACCGGGGATGCTCCCGGCAGGTGACGCTGGTGGCGTCCTCCCCCAGTTTCCGGTGGATCTCGCAGAGGTTCTCCCCATCCAGGAAGGGGCAGCGGCCGCCGTCCAGGGGAAAGCAGAACGCCCCCGCCTCGTCCGCCTGCAAGACGGCCCGCAGCTTCTCTCCCAGGGGACCGGGCACCGCAAAATACCGGCAGGCGGTCTCCTCGTCAATGACCACCTCCCACTTCTCGCAGCAGGTGTGAGGGCAGGCCCCTGCCAGGCAGTGAAATTTTTCGTAGTAGTCCGGCACGCGGGTCAGCATGGCGGCACGCTCCTCTCAATCGCCCTGCTCCGTGGGCCGGAGCAGGCGGAAGTGATTTTTGCGGAATTCCAAAATTCCCTCGTCCCGGAGCTTTCCCAGGGCGGCGGACATGGCGCTGCGGTCCACCGCCAGGAAATCCGCCAGCTGCTGGCGGTCCAGGGGGATGTCAAAGGCGGGGCTTCCGGCCAGCAGGGCCTGGGCGGACAGGTAGCTCAACAGCTTCTCCCGGGTGGTCCGCTGGGCCATGTGGCGTATTTTCCGGGTCAGCTGCAAATTTTTTCCGGCCAGCAGGGACAGCAGGTTCTCCTTCAGCTGCTCCTGAAACGCTCCGGCCTTCCCAAAGGCCGTTCGTTCCACCTCCAGGAACAGCACCGCCACATCTGCCGCCGCCAGGACGGAGACCTCCAGCGGCTCGCCGCTGAGGGCATAGGTCTCCGCGAACACGTCCCCCGGCCCCGCCAGTCCGACGATGGCCCGGTTTCCCCAGAAGTCCTCCCGGACGATGTGGACCGCGCCGGAGAGCACCAGGCCCAGATGCTCCGTCCGCGCCCCCCGGTGGAGCAGAAGCTCTCCCTTCTGGTACTGCCGCTCCCGGGCGTCCATGCGGCGGAGCAGCGGCGGCAGATCCTCCGCCGGAATTTTGCGAAACAGGGGCGACGCGGCGGCCAGCGGTGAAATTTCCATACGATCTTCTCCGTTCGTTGCAAATCCAACAGACTTTTCCCTGCCATTGTACAATACTGTATCCATTCACGCAAGGAAAACATGGCGCAGGCCATATTTTTGTGTTCCACGGTCCTGTCACGGACCGCCGCTCCTGTTTTTTTATCGTGGAGCGGTCAAAAAAACGACTGAAAATCAAAAAAAGGAGATACACTATGGTACGGAGGATCATTGAGATCGACCAGGAGAAATGCAACGGCTGCGGCGCCTGCGCCGCGGCCTGTCACGAGGGCGCCATCGGCATGGCGGACGGCAAGGCCGTCCTGCTGCGGGACGACTACTGCGACGGTCTGGGCGACTGCCTGCCCACCTGCCCCACCGGGGCCATCACCTTTGTGGAGCGGGAGGCGGCGGCCTATGACGAGGCCGCTGTCCTGGCCAAAAAAGCGGCGGCCCTGAAGGATTCCGCCCCAGTGCGGGTCCCGCCCTCCGGCGGATGCCCCGGCGGCATGGCGCGGGCTTTGAACCACGACGGCGCACCCGCCGCGCCCATCTCCTGCGGCGGCCCGGTCTCCCGCCTCATGCAGTGGCCGGTGCAGATCAAGCTGCTGCCCGTCCAGGCGCCCTTCTACAACGGCGCCAAGCTGCTGATCGCGGCGGACTGCACCGCCTTCTCCCGGGCGGATTTCCATGAGCGCTTCATGCGGGGCCGCATTACTGTCATCGGCTGCCCCAAGCTGGACGAGGGGGACTACGCGGACAAGCTGACGGAGATCATCCGGCTGAACGACATCCGGGAGGTCACGGTAGTCCGCATGGACGTTCCCTGCTGCGGCGGCATCCAGCGTGCGGCGGAGACCGCGCTGCGGCAGAGCGGCAAGTTCATCCCCTGGCAGGTGGTGACACTGGGCCGGGATGGAAATATATTGGACTGAGAACCTGTGCATACAGGTCCTGAAGGAGGAACCATGAAAGCAACTGTCAACGAGAACTGCATCGGCTGCGGCCTGTGCGCGGGCACCTGCCCGGAGGTGTTCTCCATGGGCGACGACGGGTTTGCCCACGGCGGCGAGTTCGGCGCGGAATTGCTGGACACCGCCCAGGAGGCCAGAGATGGCTGTCCGGTCAGTGCGATCAGCATTGAGGAATAAGCGGGAAAAGGCGGGGAGCGGGCCACATGGCCCGCTCCCCGCTTTTTTATCAGCGTTGGCTGATGGGGATGCCCCCTATTTCGTTGAAACGGATTGCGCTATATACGCTCCTCTTGATCGAGCAGGGCTCGCGCTATGGGCACAGGATGAGAGTTTCCGCCCACAGGGCGGGGACGGGGGATTTCGCGCCTCGGGCGCGGGACGGGGATTTTTTCCGCCGCAGGCGGGGACGGAGGGGTGCACGGCTTTGCCGTGCGGGAATGCACCCCCCATTTTCTTTGGTTGCGCCAAAGAAAACCCTCCAGAGGGCCTTCTCGCCGCTGCGCGGCTCACCTTGACGGCCGTGCACGGTCCAAAAGAAAAACGCTTTGGGGGTGTCCAACTTTGCCCCTCTGGGGTAAAGTTGGACGGACGGGGGTTGGTGGTTAGATGTGCCACCAAGCCCAGAAGTCTTCTGCCGGGTGCGCTATACTGGGTACGAGTTTAGGACTGCGTTGCCGCATTTGGGGGCGTGGGTGCGGATTCGGGGTGGTCATCGAAAGGCTTTCAGCAACAAGCCCCGTGTGTTCCGCTTCGCTACACACTACCTGGGTGGTCAAATCGGCCTCTGGCGGGTGCGCCGGACTGAATACGAGTTTAGGAGTACGTGTCCGCATTTGGGGGGCGTGGGTGCAGATTTGGAGGCTTGGGTGCGGATTTAGGGTGGTCGTCGAAAGGCTTTCAACAATGTCTGGTCCCATATAAGGCCCACACGCAGACGCTTCCGCAAGGAATCAAAGAGCGGCAGCGAAAGGAACCGCTGGTCCTTGCAGTCTTTGCCCGTCCCCGCAATTCCCATTTGCGTGGCGCAAAGCCAAACGCTTCAGCAAAACCGTGCCCGCGCCCAACACAGAATCCAGCATCGACCTCCATCGGTCTCTTTCTGGGACCCCACGTCTCGTCCACAGTTGGCCCGATGGGCCAATTGTGGACACCAAAGCGCCTTTTCTTTTGACCGTGAACGGCCGTCAAGGTGAGCCGCGCAGCGGCGAGAAGGCCCTCTGGAGGGTTTTCTTTTCGGCGCAACCGAAAAGAAAATGGGGATTCATTCCCGTGCCGCAAAGCGGCACATCCCCCGTCCCCGGCCCGTGGCCGGAAAACCTCCCAACCGCCTTTCAGGTATTATCCCGGCTGATCGGCTCCCGGATCAGCAGCCGCCGCAGCGCCTTGCCGTTGAAGGGGATCAGCGGATAGAGATACCCCGTGCCCACCATGGGCTTTGTGGTGGCCAGCAGCACCAGGATCCCCAGGGTCCCCAGCGCAAAGCCCCACACGTCAAAGGCCGCCGTCACCAGCAGCAGAACCACCCGCAGCAGCTTGAAGGCGTAGCCCATCTCATAGCTGGGCTGGGCAAAGCCCGCCACGGACACGAAAGCCATATACACCAGCACCTCCGGCCCCAGCCAGCCCGCCTGGACGGCGAAATCGCCCAGGATCAGCGCTCCCAGCATGGAGAAGGAGTTGGACAGGGAGTCCGGCGTGTTCAGGGACGCCAGCTTCAAAACGTCGATGAGGAATTCCACCACCAGCAGCTGGCTCAGCAGTCCCAGGGACGCCGGCTCCGGCGAGGATAAAAAGTCCAGCCACTCCGGCAGCCGTCCCGGCTCGCTGACCATCAGATACCAGGCCGGCGTGATGAACAGGGAGATCAGAAACACGATGATCCGCAGCAGCCGGAGATACGTGCCGATGAGGGGCGGAAAGTAAAACTCATTGGCCTCCTGGGTGAAGTCGAAAAAGGTGGTGGGCAGGATCATCACCGAGGGGGAGTTGTCCACCATCAAAACGATGTTGCCCTCCATGATGCTGGCGGCGGCGCTGTCCGGCCGCTCGGTGTAGCGCACCTTGGGGAAGGGGTTGTACCACTGCTTGGGGCGGATGGTCTCCGCCACGCTCTCCTGTGACATGGAGAGGGACTTTACATCGATGTTCTCCAGCTTGCTCCGGATCTGCGCCAGCAGCTTTTGGTCCACCTTGTCGTCCAGATAGCACAGCACCGCGTCGGTGTGGGAGCGGGTGCCCACCTTGTGGCCCTCCATGGTCAGGTGGGGGTCCCGGATGCGGCGGCGCAGCAGGGCCATATTGGGCACCACCGCCTCCACGAAGCCGTCGTGGGAGCCCCGGAGGACCTTGCCGTCCATCGGCTCCCCCACGCTCCGGCTGGGATAGTCCTTGCAGTCCATCAGCGCGCCGCCGGACAGGCCCTCCATCAGCAGCAGGCTCTTGCCCAGCAGCACCGAGGTCACGATGTCGTCCACGTCAAAGCTGACGTTGGTCTCTGAAAAGGTGATGAAGCGGTCCGCAAAGGCCTGCATCTCCGTCAGGTTCTCCATGTCCGCCGCCTGTATGGACAGCCAGAAGGCGCCCATCCGCTCCAGGGTCTCGTCCTTGCCGTAGCCGTCGATGACCCACAGCCGGGCCCGCTTGCCGCCGATGATATAGTCCCGGCTGACCACGTCGCAGCTGCGCTCCACCCCCAGCGTCTCGTTGAACAGGCGCACATTGTCCATGTAGCTGTTTGAAAGGTTCTCCATATGCCACCTCCGTCAATAGGGGTAGTATGTGCCGGAATTGGGCGAATATCCCACTACAGAGCGGCATATTTTTGTCGGATATTCCCTTTTGTTGTCGATTTTCCGCGGATTTTTTCCCCGCTATTGAAAAACACGGAAAAAACAGATAGACTGGACGTAACGAACGGCAAGGAGGGTCCCCCTATGGACTTCATCAAATGCGCCTGCATCGAGACATTATATACAGAGCTTCCCTTTCTGGACCGCTTCCAGGCGGCGAAGCGCGACGGCTTTGGAGCCGTGGAATTCTGGAGCTGGACGGACAAGGACCTGGCCGCCGTGAGGGCCGCCGCTCAGGCCGCCGGCATCCTGATCTCCGGCTTCAACGGGGACGCGGCCTTTTCCCTCATCGACCCGGCCCAGAAGGCGGACTATCTGGCCTTCCTGCGGCGGAGCGCCGAGGCCGCCCGGCAGGTGGGTGCCCGCTCTCTCACCATCCACTCCAATGCCCTGGGAGAGGGCGGCGCGGTGGCGGACCGCTGCGATGCGCTGTCCCATACCGTGAAGCTCTGCGCCATGTTCGATACCCTCCACGACTGCGCCAGGCTCGGGGAGGAGACCGGCGTCCGCATGCACTTAGAGGCTTTGAACACCACCACGGACCATCCGGGGAACTTCCTTGCCGCCACCCGGATGGCAGCGGAGCTGACGGCCATGGTCGGCTCCCCCATGCTGAAGATCCTCTATGACGTCTACCACATGCAGCTCAACGAGGGCAGTCTCTGCGGCAACATCCGGGCCTATGGCGCCCAGATCGGCCATGTCCATGTGGCGGACGCGCCGGGCCGCCATGAGCCGGGCACCGGGGAGATCAACTTCCGCCGGGTATACGCCTGCCTGAAGGAGGCGGGCTATCAGGGGCTGATCGGCTACGAGCTGTTTCCCAATTCCACCACCGCCGAGGCCGTCCGGGCCATTATGTCGGACTGATAGGGCGGAAAGTCAAAAAGCCTGCCGCGATGCCTGCGGCAGGCTTTTTGCGTATGTAAGGACCTGTGTGCACAAGCGGGGAATGCCGTCTGGGCGAGAGATTTTCCCGGCAGACAAGGCGCTTTGCCCCAGGAAGTTTGTGTATTTCAAGAAAAAGCAGCGCAGTATGGCGGGAAAAGACCCGCCCAGACGGTGTTAAACCTTATGAATACAGGTTCTATAGCAAACTTCAAAAATAATGACAGCAAAGGAGGAGCGTAGAGGCGGCGCAGGGCAAGGATGACGACGCAGGCGGGCTGTCGCCCGTCAAGGAGGAAGACGCAGTCATGCGCTGTCTATACCCTCCGAACTGTTGTCAGTATTTCTAAAGTTTGCTATAAGGTCCGCCCCCTTCGGCGGCAGCCCGCTCACGGTCCCACCGGCGGGAAGGTCACGGTAAAGGTGCTGCCCCGGCCGGGCTCGCTGTCCAGCTCCACCCGGGCGCCCAGATAGGCCGCGCCGTGCTTGACGATGGAAAGGCCCAGTCCTGTCCCCCCGCCGGAGTGGCTCTTGTCCACCCGGTAGAACCGCTCGAACACCCGCTCCCGGGCCTCCCGCGGGATGCCGGTGCCGGTGTCGGACACCGCGATTCGGCCGCCCTCCGTTCCGGCGGACACCGTGACGGCCACGCTGCCGCCTATGCGGTTGTAGGCCACCGCGTTGTCGCAGAGGTTGTAGACGATCTCCTCCACGATCTGAGGCACTCCCCGGACCGGCGCGGCGCCGCCCTCCAGGGTCACGGTCACCTGTTTCCGCTCCGCCGCAGGGCGCAGCTGTTCCAGAACGTCTTCGGCGGTCCGGTACAGGTCCACCGTCTCCCACTGGGCCGTGGGGCCGCCCTCATCCAGGCGGGAGAGCTTGATGATATCGTTCACCAGTCCGATCAGCCGCTGGGCCTCCCGGCGGATATTTCCAGCAAAGTGGGGGATGTCCCCCGGCTTTACCAGGCCGTTTTCCAAAATCTCCGCCGTGCCCAGGATGGCGGTCAGGGGCGTTTTCAGCTCGTGGGACACATTGGCGGTAAATTCCCGCCGCAGGGCCTCCCGCTGTTCCCTCTCCGTCACGTCCAGCACCAGAAGCACCGCCCCGGCAACAGCGCCGTCCTGCTCCACAGGGCTTGCCAGCACCCGCCGGCAGAGGTCCCCCAGCAGCTCCTCCCGGCGGCGGCCCGCCAGGGCCTCCTCCACGCAGCGGCGGAAGCCCGCCTCCCGGTCCAGCGCCAAAACGCTCTCTCCCGCCTCCACAGGCCCCTCCACCCCCAGCAGCCGCAGGGCGGCGGTGTTATAGGACAGCACCTGGGTCTCCCGGTCGATCACCAGCAGTCCCTCGCTCATGTTCTCCGTGATGGCGGCAAACTCCTCCCGCTGCCGCCGGAGGTCCGCCACCTGCCGCCGGATGCGGAGATTCTGGCTGCGGAGCCTGCCCACCAGCGGGGCCAGCTCCTCGTAGGCGGCGCTGTCCGGCTCGTCCAGGTCAATGGCGTTGATGGGCTCCACCAGCCGCCGGGACACCCGTCCCGCCAGCCAGAGGGCCAGACAGGCCGCCAGCAGCACCACCAGGGCCACCGGCTGCATGGCCTGGAGCAGCAGGAGCCAGAGGGAGTACTGCGTCTCCGCCAGCCGCAGCACGGAGCCGTCCTCCAGCCGCAGGGCATAGTACACCGTCTTTTGTGACAGGGTGTCGGAATGCCGGACCGCGGCGCCGTGCCCCAGCAGCAGCGCGTCCCGGATCTCCTCCCGCCCGGCGTGGTTCTCCATACCGGCGGGGTCCTCCCGGCTGTCGAACAGCACTGTGCCGTCGGCGGCCACCCAGGTCACCCGGCTGTCCCTCGGCAGGCCGCCGGTCAGGTAAGCGCGCCCCTGGGTCTCCAGGCCGTGGGCGATGTAGGCGGTGCTCTTGGCCAGCTCCGCCGTCATCCGGTCCTGAAAATAGCCGCACAGCACCCCCATGATGAGCGCCACGCCGGACAGCAGCACCGCCAGGGCCACCGTCAGGATGGCGCGGAAGATCTGCCGCTTCATGTCGCCGCTCCGCTTTCCGGGCTGATCTTGTAGCCGTAGCCTCTGACTGTTTCGATGTACGCCCCCGCCTCGCCCAGCTTCTGCCGCAGGGTGCGGACGTGGACGTCCACAGTGCGGCTCTCCCCGGTGAAGGCATAGCCCCACACCTCCCGGATCAGCCGCTCCCGGGAGAGGACCTGGCCCCTGTGCCGCAGGAGAAGGGCCAGCAGTTCAAACTCCTTCTGCGTCAGGACCACGGCCCGCCCCGCCACGGTCACGGTGTGGCCTGCGGCGTCCACCGCCAAAGCGCCGCATTGGAGAAGCTCCGGCTCCGCCGCCGTCCGCCGCAGGACCGCCCGGATGCGGGAGAGCAGCTCCAGCATGCCGAAGGGCTTGGCCACGTAGTCGTCGGCCCCGGCGTCCAGGCCCAGCACCTTGTCGTACTCCGTGCCCTTGGCCGTCAGCATGATGACAGGCAGCTTTGCCGTGCGGGGCGCGGCCCGCAGTTTTTTCAGGACGGAGACGCCGTCCTCCTCCGGCAGCATGACGTCCAGCAGCGCCAGAGCGGGCACCCGCTCCTCCACGGCCGCCCAGAACGCCGAGGGGCGATCAAAGCCCTGGGCCTCCATGCCCTGGCTGTTCAGGGTGTAGACGACGAAATCGCGGATGCTGGCGTCATCCTCCAATAAATAGATCATGGAAAACTCCCCTTTCTGTCTCCGGGGCGGATGTGCGGGGCGCGCCCAGGCGCCCCCTCAGATCAGCTGCTGCTCATTGATCATCAGCTTGAATTGCAGGCCCAGCTTCTCCGCCGCCTTGCGGCAGAGGATCATCCGCTGCATGAAGATCTCAAAATAGTCCATCACGGACCCGTATTTCGTGTCCACGGACAGCTTCAGCTTGATGAGCGTATGCTCCTCGTTGATCTTCAGCAGGGACCGCTTGACCGAGTAGTTCACCCGGTCATGGATGTCAAAGCTGCTCAAGTCCGTGTTCCGCACCCGGCTGCGGCGGACGTCGGACTTGTCCGCCAGGATCAGCGCCGCCGCCACGGCGTTCACCGGCAGGCCCGTGCCCTCGTCGTGGTTGCCGATGGCGGTGACGATGGTGGCGATCTCGCCGGGGTCGCAGCCCAGGCTGTCCAGGATGCGGAAGGCCATCACCGCCCCGGACTGGGAGTGGTCCACGCGGTTGACCAGATTGCCGATGTCGTGGAGGTATCCGGCGATCCTCGCCAGCTCCGCCGTTCTGGCCGGATAGTCCAGGGTCTCCAGGATATACCCGGCGTTCTCCGCCACCGCCGTCACATGGGCGAAGCTGTGCTCCGTGTAGCCCAGGGCGGTCAGTGACTCGTCCGCCCGCTGGATATAGGTGCGGATGGTCTCATTGCGCTTCACGTCCTCAAAGGTCAGCATGCGTGTCTCCTCCTTGCGCGGGATCCGGCTCCCGCTTTTATTGACCGGATGGGTGCGCTCCCGTGATGCTGTACTCCACCCACTCCGCCACATTGGTGGCGTGGTCGCCGATGCGCTCCAGATACTTCGCCACCATCAGCAGGTCCAGGCCCTGTTCGCCGTAGGCCGCGTCGGCGGCGATGAGCGCGATCAGCTCCTCCTTCACCTGCCGGAACAGGGCGTCCACCTGGTCGTCGGCCCCGCAGACCGACCGGGCCAGCGCCAGGTCCCGCTTCACAAAGGAGTCCACGCTGTCCGTCACCATGCGGATCACGGAGCGGGCCATGTCTCCGATATGAAGGGCGTGAGAGTCATCCGGCAGGCGCACATAGCGGGTCAGCTCCGCGATGTCCGCCGCCTGGTCGCCGATGCGCTCCAGGTCGGAGATCATCTTCAGCGCCGCGGAGATCTCCCGCAGGTCCCGGGCCACCGGCTGCTGCTGGAGCAGCAGCTTCAAACAGAGGTTCTCCACCTCCCGCTCGGCCTGGTCGATCTCCCGCTCCTTCTCGATGGCGGTCTCCGCCAGGGCCTCGTCCCCCTTCAGCAGGGCCTCCGCGGCGGCGGAGATGGCGTCCTCGCAGAGGGCGCCCATCTGGATCAATTCCACATGCAGCCGTTTCAGCTGCTCGTCAAACCTGTTTCGCATCTGTTCTCCTCCTCTTATCCGAAGCGTCCAGTGATGTAGTCCTCGGTGCGCTTGTCCCTGGGGGTGGAGAACAGCTGCTCCGTCCTTCCGAACTCCACCAGCTCTCCCAGCAGGAAGAAGGCGGTGTTGTCGGAGACCCGGGCGGCCTGCTGCATGTTGTGGGTCACCATGATCACAGTATACCTGTTTTTCAGCTCCGCCGCAAGGTCTTCGATCTTCGAGGTGGAAATAGGATCCAGGGCGCTGGTGGACTCGTCCATCAGCAGCACCTCCGGCTCCACCGCCAGGGCCCGGGCGATGCACAGCCGCTGCTGCTGGCCCCCGGAGAGCCCCAGGGCGCTCTTTTTCAGCCGGTCCTTCACCTCGTCCCAGATGGCGGCGGCCCGGAGGGAGTTCTCCACGATCTCGTCCAGCTGCACCCTGGAGCGGACGCCGTGGGTCCGGGGGCCATAGGCCACGTTGTCATAGATGCTCATGGGAAAGGGGTTGGCCTTCTGGAACACCATGCCGATGCGCTTTCGCAGCCAGGTGGGGTCCACGCCGCCGTCGTAGATGTTCTGCCCGTGGAAGTCCACCTCGCCGGTGATCTTCACAATGGGGATCAGGTCGTTCATGCGGTTCAGCGTCCGCAGGAAGGTGGACTTGCCGCAGCCGGAGGGGCCGATAAAGGCCGTGATCTCCCGCTCCGGGATCTCCACGCTCACGCCGTGGAGGGCGTGGTTCTGGCCGTACCAGAGATTCAGGTCCTTTGCCTGTATGATCGTTGCCATAGAACGCCTCCGTTACTGTTTCAGCTTCCGGCCCACCACATTGGCGGCCAGGTTGATGAGAAATGTCAGGATCATCAAAATGGCGGCGATGGCAAAGGCCACGCCGGTCTCCCCCCGCTCGTTGGCGTAGACGTACAGGGCCACGCTCAAGGTAGCGGAGGAGGCGTTGAGGGCGGTGAAAAAGCCGTTGAGCACCAGGCCCAGCCCCGCCGTGAACAGCAGTGCCGCGCTCTCGCCCACGATGCGCCCCACCGCCAGGATGCAGCCGGTGACGATGCCGTCCACGGCGTTTGGCAGCACCACGGTGCGGACCATGTGCCACTTCCCCGCCCCCAGGCCCAGCGCGCCCTCCCGGTAGGACTGGGGCACGGTCTTGAGGCTCTCCTGGGTGGTGCGGACGATGGTGGGCAGGATCATCACCACCAGCGTCAGTCCCCCTGCCAGGATGCCCGCCTGGAGCCGCATCTTCTGGACAAAGAACAGCATCCCCACCAGACCGAAGATGATGGATGGGATGCCCGTCAGGGTCTCCGTGGCGAACTCGATGAGGGACACCAGCCTGTGGTTCGCGGCGTATTCCGTCAGGTAGATGGCCGCCCCCACCCCCAGGGGCAGCACGATGGCCATGGCCACCAGGATGATATAGAGGGTATTGAGAATGTTGGGCAGGATGCCGATGGTGTCCTTGATATAGCTGGTCTGGGTGGAGAGCAGCTCCCAGGTGATATTGCCCAGGCCCCGGTAGAAGATATAGCCGATCAGAAACACCAGCAGGGCGCAGGTCAGGCCCGCGCAGAGCCACAGCAGCACCCGCAGGCCCCGGTCATAGGCCTGACGGCTGGGGGATAATCTCTGTTCGTCCATCCGTCAATCCTCCTTCCTGCGCTTGATGAACACGTTCAGCAGCACATTGATGAGCATGATGAACAAAAACAGCACCAGGCCGATGGAGTACAGGGCATTGCGCTGCAGGCTGCCAACGGAGGCGTAGGACATCTCCGAGGCGATGGCCGTGGTGAGAAAGCGGACGGAGGTGAACAGTCCCGGCATGTTCGCCACGTTGCCGGAGACCATGATGATGGCCATGGCCTCCCCGATGGCGCGGCCCACTCCCAGCACCACCGCCGTCGCCACGCCGCTGCCCGCCGCGGGCAGGGAGACGCGGAAATAGGTCTCGATCTCCGTGGCCCCCAGGGCCAGGGACGCCTCCTCGTACTCCCTGGGCACCGCCCGGAGGGCGGTCTCCGACACGCTGACGATGGAGGGCAGGATCATGATGGCCAGCACCACGATGGCCGCCAGCAGGCAGGCGCCGGAGGAGAGGCCGAACAGGTCCCGGATGGCGGGCACCAGCACGATCATGCCCACCAGGCCGTACACCACCGAGGGGATGCCCGCCAGCAGCTCCACGGCGGTGCGGATGACCTTCGCCGCCCCGGGGGGCGCCACCTTTGCCAGAAAGACGGCGGTCATCAGGCCCACGGGCACCCCCAGCGCCACGGCCCCGGCGGTGCCGTAGATGGAGGTCAGGATAAAGGGCAGGATGCCGAAGGCCGGCTCCACCGCCGTGGCGGCAGGTGCCCAGACCTTCCCGAAGAGGAAGTCCCCCAGGCCGATCTCCCGGATGGCGGGCAGGCCGGAGACGATCAGATAGGCGCTGATGAACAGCACAAAGGCCACCGCCACCCCGCCGCACAGCAGAAACAGCAGGTGGACGGCGGACTCCACGGCCTCCCGGCGGCTCCGGCGCTCCATGGCGGGACCGGTATTGCCCCGGAACACCCCCGCGATCTCATGTTCCATCAGAATGCGCTCCTTTCCCAAAGCGTTCCGCGGGGACGGGTCCCTGCGGGACCCGCCTCCGGCGAAAGCAGCGTTTTTTTATTTTGCCGCGGGCACGGCCCCGGCGGCGGTGATGAGGTCATTGGCCGCGGAGGAGGTGGCAAAGTCGAACCACGCCTGGGCCTGGGGGCTCAATGCCGTCCCCTCCTTTGTCACCAGGACAAAGGGCCGCTGGATGGCATAGCTGCCGTCCAGGACCGTCTCCTCCGTGCAGGCCACGCCGCCCACGGTGACGGCCTTCACGGTGTCCTTCCCCTCCACAGAGGACAGGGAGGCGTAGCCGATGGCGTTGGGACTGCCTGCCACGGCCTCGATGACAGCGCCGGTGGAGGTCAGCTCCTGGTCCAGCTTGCAGACGTCCTTGGTGCCGGTGATGGACTCAAAGCCGTCCCGGGTGCCGGAGGCGGCCTCCCGGCCGATGCAGGAGATGGTGCCGGGGGCGCCGCCCACCTGGCTCCAATCGGTGATCTCCCCGGTGAAGATCTTCCCGATCTGCTCCACGGTCAGGTCCGCCACCGGGTTTCCGGCCTGGACGATGACGGCGATGCCATCCAGGGCCACGGTGGTCCCCGTCAGCCCGGCGGCGGTCTCCTCATCCTTCAGGGCGCGGGAGCTGAGGCCGATATCGGCGCTGCCGCTCTTGGCGGCCTCGATGCCCGCGCCGGAGCCGGTGGCGTCATAGGTGACGCTCACGCCGCCGTTGTCGGCCATGAACTGCTCGTTCAGCGCGCCCACCACCTTCTCCATGGAGGTGGAGCCGTTCAGGGACACCGCACCGCTGAGCTCGGTCTCAGTCTGGGCGCTCTGCCCGGCATTGTCGGCAGTGGACTGCTCCTCGGGCTTGGAAGCACCGCAGCCCGCCAGCAGGGCGAGCGCCAGGGTCAAAGTCAGCAAAAGTGCAAATACCTGTTTCATCTTCACAGTCTCCTTTTGATATGTCTTGCCCGGTCCTCCCGGGCATGGTCCCAGTATAGACAGTCCTGCGTAAAATCCGTCACCACGGGTCTGTAAAGTCTGTGTTAAACCCTATTCTTTCCCAAAACGCGCAAAAAAAGTCCGGGGCCGCTGTTGGCGGTCCCGGACTTGGGCGCTTTTCTGCTTACAGGATGGGAGACTGGATGTTCTCGTCCTTGATGCCGTGCTTTTCCACATAGCCGGTGAGCATCAGGGTCAGCGCGCCGTCGCCGGTGACGTTGCAGGCGGTGCCGAAGCTGTCCTGCAGGGCGAAGATGGCCAGCATCAGGGCGGTACCGGCGTCGTCAAACAGCAGCACGCCGGTGATGAGGCCCAGGGAGGCCATTACAGTGCCGCCGGGAACGCCGGGAGCGCCGATGGCGAAGATGCCCAGCAGCAGGCAGAACAGGATCATGGTGCCGACGCTGGGGAGCTGGCCGTACAGGATCTTGGAGATGGTCATGCAGAAGAACACCTCCGTCAGCACGGAGCCGCACAGGTGGATGTTGGCGAACAGGGGGATGCCGAAGCTCACCATGTCATGCCGCAGCACCTTGCTCTTGCGGGCGCCGTCCAGGGCCACGGCCAGGGTGGCGGCGGAGGACATGGTGCCCACGGCGGTCAGGTAGGCGGGGCCATAGTGCCGCAGCACCTCCCAGGGGTTCTCTCCGGAGTAGGCGCCGGCCAGCAGGTACAGCACCGCCAGCCAGATGTAGTGGCCCACCATGACGATGACGATGATCTGCAAAAAGGCGGGCAGCTGGCGGGTGATCATGCCCTCATAGCTCAGGTTGCAGAAGGTGGAGGCGATATAGAAGGGCAGCACGGGGATGATGATCTTGCCCACGATGTCCAGCACGATGTTCTGGAACTCCGCCAGGATGTCGATGGTCTTTTGGGACTTGGTCCAGGTGGCGGCCAGGCCCACCAGCACAGACAGCACCAGGGCGCTCATGACGCTCATGATCTGGGGGATGTTCAGCTCAAACACCACCGGGGGCAGGTCCCGCAGGCCCGCCACGCTGGTGTCGATGGACAGGTGGGGGATCAGGGCATAGCCCGCGGCGGTGGACATGAACGCCGCGCAGATGGACGACACATAGGCGATGACCACCGCCACGCCCAGCAGGCGGGAGGCGTTGGCGCCCAGCTTGGTGATGGACGGGGCGATGAAGCCGATGATGATCAGGGGCACGCAGAAGGTGATGAGCTGGCCCATGATATATTGCAGGGTGACGATGACCTTCATGATGCTCTCCGGGAACACCAGGCCGCAGAGAATGCCGATGACGATGCCCAAAAGCAGGCGGAACGGCAGGCTGCTGAATAGTTTTTTCATAGTTTCCTCCTCCATAACATTGCCCCTTTCACAGGAAGGGGCCCACAGGGGCCGTCGCCGCACACCGGCGCGGCCACTATCATAGTACCGCTTTCCCGCCGGAAAGTCAATGCGGCGGAAGGATGTCCCGCTCCTCAAATTTTCAACAGCCGGTCCACAGCCAGGAGCAGGCCGTACACCAGGGGCTGGTGCAGCAGATAGATCACCAGGGAGTGCCGCCCCATGGCGCTGACCACCGGGACGCTCCATTCCCACACACGGCCGCGCTCCCGTCCCTCCAGCGCCCGGTACAGAAAATACCCCGTCAGGAAGAGGAACAGCCAGGGGAACAGGGAAAAATAATCCGTGGAGAAAAAGTCCTCCGGCGGGAACCCCAAAAACGCCGTCCCCAGATCGTGGTACAGCCAGGCGGGCAGGGCCGCCAGGCGGATGCCCTCAAAGCCCAAAAAGCCCCGGTTCACATCCCGCAGCAGCAAAAACAGTCCAAAGCTCCCCCCAAGCCCCGCCCAGGCGGGCACCCGGCGCAGGACCCGCTCCAGCGGGATCAGCAGCAGGGCCGCGCTGCCCAAAAACGTCAGAACGCCGAACAGGATCGGGTCCTCCGGCATGACGAGCAGGGTCGCAAGGCTCACCAGCGCCCCGCCGCCGAAGGCCAGCAGCCCCCGCCGCAGCCGGTGACGGCCCAGGGACCAGCAATAGCCGGAGAGGAGGATGAACGTCCAGCAGATGCTCTGCTGCCACAGGTACGCCCCGGTGCCGTGGTACCAGGGCCAGTCTGCGCCGAATATGTAGACCAGGTCCCAGCAGGCGTGGTAGGCGGTCATGCTGAGGATGGTCACGCCCCGCAGGGTGTCCAGTCCCGCCCGCCGTCCCGCGGGCGCCAGTGTCTGCATGCGCTTCTCCCCCCTCCCGTTTTTGCTTATCCTACCACAGCCCGGCGGGGTTTGCAAGGCGCGGGCGGACGTCCCGGCGGTTTCAACACATATTTCAAGGTGCCGCCCTTTTACTCTTTGTGTGAATATGCGTTCACTGCCGGTCCCTTCGTCGGTTTGACGAAAATCCGCAGATATAAAGGAACATACGCCTCTCCTTCTGTCTGCTGGTGGTAAACGCCGCCTGTTGTTGGGTGGGATATTCTCGTTTAGCGGCCTTTACCTGCTGATTTTGAAGCGAACCGTGATTGTCTGCTTGCTGCCTGTTAAGGATTGGCCAGTGTCGAAGCGCTTGGTTTTTCAATGTTTGATGTGTCAAACAAATTATACTTGTTTCAAAGAATTCAAAAAGAAAATGTCCTCAACTTTTTTGTCCAAGGCTATGGCCAATTTCATAGCCAGTTCCAATGTAGGGTCATATTTGTCATTTTCCACAGCAATGATTGTCTGTCTACTTACGCCTACTTTATTTGCTAAATCTTCTTGACGCAATCCTGCGGCTTTTCTTAGTTGCTTAATATCGTTTTTCATTATTTGCCACTCGTTTTATTTGAATAACAAGATTGAGCCAAAAGTAACAATCAGTGCTACAGCGACAAGGATTACAAGGACTGTTAATAGAGCTTTATTAGGTTCTTTGTATTCCTCGTCGCCTTCGACCATTTGGTGTTTCAGGATTTGCTCATAGATACCTTCAAACACAAGAACAATGACTAAGATGTCCCCAGCGATAGAGTTCGTCGCTTGTTTCGTCACAAAAGCGATATAGCCCTCGTAGATAGTCCAAAGAGCCAAAAGAAAAAGGGTAATTCTAAAGCTAAGGGATTGAGATTGCAGACGGATTTTCTTATCCATTTCGTCAAATTTTTTCATGGTACAAACCTCCTCAAAATGTTAAAAGTTCTTTACATTTCTAATTATACACGCCAAACTCAAAATGTCAAGAGCATTTAACATTTTTTAGAACGGTTTATATCCACCATAACGACAACTCCAAACTGCTACATACAAAACCATGATAACCTTTTTCTCTCTCAGTTTACCATGCTTCAAGGCACAGAAAATAACCAAAGCCGCTTTGGTGAGATTGTCGAGGTTTTTTTCATCAGCCCAAAGGACGAAAGGAAAAGCTGAACTCTGCCCTTTCCATATTTACCTATGCTTTTGGTGAAATCGACGGAGTTTAACCGCGGCAACGCTTAAGGTAAAAGGGAGCAATGCGGGAGTGTCCAAAATAAAGATTTGATGATATAATAAGGGATATGAGGAAACAGACAAAAGAGGCATGGAAGAAA
>NZ_CANRMB010000033.1 GCF_947631635.1 uncultured Dysosmobacter sp. | reverse complement strand
TGGTTCGGAATAGTGTAGTGCTGGCGGTCTATCTCTTGTTTTCGGTTGCTTGCTTCCTTACCGTACATGAGCATTGTATTAAGGATTGAAACCTCTGATAAGCCTGCTATGTTGAGTCTTTCAGACAGTTTGCCTGATGATTCCACTTCATGAATACGGAGCAGCATTTATCCGTACTGGGACAGAAGCTGAGCGTTGCAGGAAGCTCCGTATCTTCATCTTCTATTTCATAATAACCGCCCCTAGAGAACAGACAAGCAGAATCAACCGACTGTTTGATACTCTCCCATCCGGGGATATCCGTGAGAAGTGGGTGGTGATCAGCACGACCTTCAACAGCTCTCGAGATCTGCGTCAGCGCAAGAACAGCGGCGTTATGGTGCCGAGCCATCACTTTAAGGGCAGCACAGGCATTTGGAGAACTATATACCGGATGCCTTTTCGGCGAAAGGTAATAGACATCTTGTAGGCAGTCCACCAATATAAGATCAACAGGCTTCCGAAAATCTTTCATCACCAACTTCATTTCATCAATGTTGCCGACACGATCCTCTGTGTAGAAGTTGCTGCATGAGGTTAAGTCGCGCTTAAAAGCATACACCCGGTCAGACACTTGAGATACCGACTGCCTTAAAGAAAAGACAAGAACCGTGCCACCCGCATCAGTAATGTTCGATGCGATTTGGAGTGCTATTGTCGTCTTCCCCATACCAGGGCGAGACCCAAGTAGGGCCAGTGTCCCCCGGCGTAAAAATGTGGTTTGTGAGTCGATTGACTCAAATCCTGTTCTAATAGCGGGATGATTGAGGTCGTATTTGGGTTTACCAAGTAGGAACTGATCCATTCTATCCATATCCAGAACGCCTCCAAAATAGAAATTGATGCTTCTGAAATGAGAATAACAAATGGGCTGTACGATATTCAGGACAGAATCCGAATTCCCTTAGCCGTTGAAAATGAACGCGTTGAATTATCCGAAGCGGGCATCTAACTTCATGTAAAAGTACGAGTAGATTTTGGTATTATGGAAATTGCCTTTCAAACATAGTAGGATACCCATGTACTTATTCAGTTTACTTCTCCCGTGCGTGGGACCTTTACTATGCAGTGAGCCTTTGAGTAAATGACTCAAGACAGTTTTGGGATTTGTGCCGCAAGGCGCAGTGCCCCACCTAATAGCGCTTTGATTTGATGTATTTCAAGTCGAAGTGCTCTTTTTTTGTCCAAATTCCGATTCCATCGGGTTTGAGAATATTTTGAAAGGCGGTTACGCAATCATGACGGAAAGCAAAATCTACGCGGACAATTTCAAATGCTCTTTCGGAAATTCGGATCAGTTTCTGGATTTTCTGAAGGAACGGAAGGAGAAAAGCTTATGGATGAAAGCGCCCTCGAACAGCCTCCAGTTTAAGCCCCTTGAGAAGGACTCCGAGCTTGGGAGCCTGTACATGCAGCTCTATCAGTCCAACGGCAGTGCGGAGATCCTGGTTGATACCATGGAGAATACCAGCCTGCTGCTGAGCGTGAATGGCGCGGATTACCCCGTGCGATCCTGCGCCCTGAAGACCATCCTTGAGCGTGCCAGGATTTCTGGAAACGCACTTGGGAAGGTATCGAAGTCGGTACTGACGCAGATTCTCAACTACTGCCTGGATGTCGCCACTGGAGATAGTCTGATCAAGGTGGCGGATGACAAAGTATCTGCGGTACATGGTGGAGATCCCTCTGACTACGCTGTGCTGGAGATGCTGCCCATGTTCCAGAGCGTGAAGGACTTCCTGGATGACGAGTTCCCTGGGAACAGCTTCCTTACGGCAAACTACGATCATTCGGTGGTCACGGCAATCTGGAGCCTGGATGGACAGGCCAACGACCTGCTGGATACCTACTATCAGGAACTGGCGGCAAATGGCCTGAGTGGAAAAGTCAATGTCACACCGGGCCTGCGAGTCACAACTTCTGATGTCGGTGTCAGCGGAGCCAACCTGTACCCAATTCTGCTGAACAAGCATGGAGACAAAATCATTCCGCTGGGAGCCCCTATCAAAACCGAGCATAGCAATGGTGTTAATCTGGATAAGTTCGAGGCGCAGCTGAAGCTGCTCTATGCACGGTTCCGGGAGACCATTGAGAAGCACAAGAAGATGATGGGGATCGAGATCCGGTATCCGAAGAACACCATGCTTGGCGTTCTCAAACACATCAAAGCACCGAAGAAGGCGAGCTATGAGGCCCTGGATCAGTTCCTGGCTCTCAATGGCGAGCAGCCCTGCACCGCCTATGAGCTGTATCTGGCAATGAGTGAGGTAATTTTCCTCATTCAGTGTGAGGGTGCATCCGGTGTCCGGATCGCACAGCTGGAGGAGTGTATCGCGAAGGCCGTCCATGTGAAGTGGTCGGAATACGATCACCCCGGCGACTTCAAATGGTAATCAGGAGGGAGAACAAGATGGCAAACTATTACGCGTCAATAAGAACGAATTACTTCCGCGTCAAAGACGAAAAGAAGTTTCGTGAGTTTATGGCCCATGTCTCCGGAACGGAAGATCGCGTTGAGTTGTGGGAAGAAAAGGACAAGAATGGCAACACCGTCTTTGGCTTTGGTACGCTTGGCGGTATTGCCGGTGTCACTGATTACCACAACAATTCTGAGGATGACGGCGAGGATGAGGACAGCGAGGCCGATTTCGACGCGTTCCTCGATTCGCTTCAGACCTTTGTTGCTGATGATGATGCAATCATCATTCTGGAAAGCGGCCATGAGAAACTGTGTTATGTGGTTGGAAGCGCATACATCATCACGAAAGATCGTTGTGACTGTCTGGATATCAGCGATCTTGCCGTGAAGTACGCTGCACAGTTGCTCGGGAATCCGGAGTGGACGACTATCTGTGATTACTAAGGAGCGTTTAATATGTCACTTGATTTGAATTACAAACCGAATGTGTTCGTGGAAACGGCCAACCTCACGGAAGACGAGTGGCTGGCGTGGAGGCGGAAAGGTGTGGGCGGCAGCGATGTAGCTGCGGCCCTCGGTTTATCCCCCTACAGGACGGCGAGAGAGCTTTACTATGACAAGATCGGCGTCGTGCCCGCAGTGGAGGGTGAGGACAAGTCTATCACCTTTGAAATCGGACATCTGCTTGAAGATGTTGTGGCTAAGATCTTTGCCAAGAAAACCGGCCTGTCTGTCTTTCAGGATCAGAAAATGTTCCAGCATCCGCTGTTCCCATTCATGCTGGCGGATGTGGACCGATTCATTCATCTGCCTAATGGTGACACTGGCATCTTAGAGTGCAAAACCGCTCACTATGATACCCAGTACCTGTGGGCGAATGGCGCAGTGCCCAGGCACTACGAGTTGCAGGTAAAGCATTACATGGCAGTCATGAACATTGATGTCGCCTACATTGCGTGCCTGTTCTCAAATAGCGAAAGTGACTTCGTGTGGCGGAAAATTGAGCGGGATCTGGATGAGGAGGAAAACAATATCCTTCTGCTCCAGAACTTCTGGAACCGCTATGTTCTCAACCGCGTGGAACCTCCGCTGACGGAGAAACCGGACATGGTGCTGGCTGCGCTGAGCCGCTACTATGGGCCTGCGGATAAGAACGCACCTACCGTTACCGTTGGTGCTGAATTTGCCCCGGCCCTGGAGCAGCTGCTTGCCATGAAGGCTCAGAAGAAGGACCTGGATGCTCAATCGAGGAAACTCGACGAGCAGATTAAGCGCACCTATGCCCCAATTGCGGAGCTGATGGGCGCTGCCTGCGGTGCCATCTGCGAGAGTAACGGGATCAAGTACAACATTTCGTTTGCTCCACAGTATCGCGAGGGCATCTCCAAGGACAACCTCAGCAAGCTGAGAGCGCAGTACCCGGATGCCTATGACGATCTGGTGCAGACCACGGAGAGCCGGATCTTCAAGTTGACTAAAGCCATCGCATAACAGGAGGTCTTCAACCATGGAAATGACCTATGTGTGTTCGCCGCTCTCTGCCCCATCTCGGGCAGAGAGATTGGCGAATGCCGCAAAAGCTACTACTTACATGATCTGGGCGGAAAAGGAGTTTGGCGGTCGCGCTGTTGCTCCTCACGCCTATCTTCCGTATTTATTAGATGACAGTGTTCCGGAGCAACGGGCACTGGCATTGGATTTCGGACTGAAACTACTGGGTATGTGTTCCCGCCTGGTTGCCTTTGGAGACCGGTTATCTGCTGGTATGAAAAAGGAGATTGAGGCGGCACACGAAAAGGGTATTCCTGTCTTCTATCGGACTGGCATCTGCACTGAGAGCAAGCCTGCCGTCAAGAGGACACCGGTAATTGTTGGCCGACCTATAAACGGGGTTACTCTCAATGGCCTGGAGTACCTGCAAGATGAAGATGGTGTCCCTATCTACTTTGAGGATCGGGATGCTGCCAGAAAGTATCTTCGCGAGCATGGCGTGACTGATGACGAGATGGAGGATATGGAATTCCGCGAAAGCAACGGAATCTGCCGTTTCTGCGGGAGCCCTCTGTTTCCCAGTGATGTCGAGGAATACACCTATCAGTGTTTCCAATGCGATGAAGACTTTTACTCCATCGAGCAGAGTCCGGTATCCAACAGTTTGAATGCGGAGGTGAATGGATGATATGCCGATATGAACGGACGATCTTCAAGTCCTCAGATGGATTCTGTATCTTTCTCTATGTGACGGAAGACCAGACGGTTCCAATGGAGGCACGAAGAAACAGCTATCAGTCAAGCAAGAAAATCCACTTCAGCGCCATTGGCCACCACCTGCCGGAAACGGACACGGTGGAGGTCGATCTGGACGGTAAGTGGCAGCAGTCAAGTTATGGTGTCCAGTTGTCGGTTGAGAAATGCGAGCAGAAGCTACCCACCGATAACAAGGGCATCGTAGCGTATCTCAGTTCTGGTTTTATCAAAGGGATAGGCCCTGAAACCGCAAAGGCCATCGTTGCCCGTTTCGGTAGCAGGACGCTCGAAGTGATGGAAAATGACCCGCAGCAGCTCCTGACAATCAAAGGGATCAAGCAGGGCAAACTCCAAAAGATCATCGACTCCTATGAAAAGACCCGTAAACTGGGGGCTCTGACTGCGTTCCTTGCTCCTTATGATGTTTCGGAGAAGAAGATCATGAAAATCCAGGAGAAGTTCGGTGACAACAGCCTCAACATCGTCAAGACAGATCCATTTCAACTTTGCCGGATCAAAGGGTTTGGCTTCCTGACGGTTAATGCCATTGCGAAGAAGGTCAAAGTCAGCCCGAAAAATCCGTTGCGGTATGCTGGCGCTATTGAGTACACACTGGAGGAAGCTCGAAACTCCGGGCACTTATTTCTCCCGCGTGATGAGTTGATTGACCGGAGCCACACTCTTCTGAACGATGGTTATGGGCGCGAAGTGGTGTCAAAGGCTGAAATACTCACTGCCATACAAAGCGAGCACCAAAATGGAAGCATCTATGTTGAGCATGAAAGAGTCTATCTGACATTCGAGCGCACCTGTGAGGTGAAGGCGGCGAAAAGGCTGGTGTCATTGCTCCTGTCTGAGCCAATTCCCAAGATCAGAAATCTGGATGATGAAATCAAGAAGACTGAGGCGAAGATTGGACAAACCCTTGCTCCATCGCAAAGAAATGCGGTCAAGCTGTGTCTGGAAAACCGCTGTGCCATCATGACCGGCGGCCCCGGCGTTGGCAAAACCACCACTTTGCGTGCGATACTGGACATCTACCATCGCCTGAACCCGGACAATGAACTGCTTCTTGCAGCTCCGACCGGTAAGGCAAGCAGGCGGATGACAGAGCAAACGGGATTCCCGGCATTTACCCTGCATTCGGCTATGGGAATTATCTCGGAAGAGGATCTGGAGGAAGAGAAACCTGATTTCCTCTCAGCGGATTTCGTTGTCATTGACGAATATTCCATGGTGGATATGAAGGTGACTTATGCCTTGTTCCAACGGCTTAAACCCGGCGTACAGATCCTGTTCGTCGGTGATCCGGATCAGCTCCCCTCAGTGGGCGCAGGAAATGTCTTGCGGGAATTGCTGCGAAGCGGTGTGATTCCAACGGCGGTGCTGGATACGGTTTTCCGTCAGGCATCGAACAGCCGGATCTTCCTCAATGCTTACGCGGTGAACAACAATGACACCAATCTCCAGTTTGGAGATGATTTTGCCCTTTATGAAGCAAAGGATAGCGAGGCGGCAGCCGCACTGGTGATTCGAGCCTATCTGTCCGAAGTGAAGAAAAAGGGCATTGAGGGTGTTCAGATACTGTCCCCTTTCCGCAAGCGAGGAGCAGTGGGTGCAGATCAACTCAACAAAGAGATCAGAGATCTCATCAATCCGCAGCGTGCCGGCGTCAATGAGCTGAAGCATGGTTCAAAGGTGTTCCGCGAGGGTGATCGCATTATTCAGACGAAGAACAACGAGGCTGTGTCCAATGGAGATGTGGGCGTCATCGAACGCATCTACAAAGATGACGAGGGTGATGTTCAGGTTGACATTAAGCTGTTCGACGGTCGGGCTGTTACCTATAGCGAAGACTTAATGGATGATGTTGACTGGTCTTATTGCATCACGATCCACAAGAGCCAAGGAACAGAGGTGCCAACTGCTATCATCCCGCTGATGAAGGAACACTACATCATGTTGCGGCGGAATTTGCTTTATACAGCCATTTCCCGTGCAAAAGAGAAAGTGATCCTGATAGGACAGCGGCAGGCAGTCTACATGGCAATTCACCGGAGCGATGTGGATAAGAGAAACACGGTGTTTGCGGACCGTATCGTGGCCTATCTCAACAGAGAAGTTCAAAAAAGAGCGTGTTAAAAAGCGGCGTCAAGGAGGCGTTCTGCCTCCTTGCGCCGACTATGATTGGAGGTTTCATACAAATGACGGAAAACAATGCGCGAATCATCCCTACGATCAATGCGGTAGACAACTTCAACCCTGCGGACTTTACACGGCAGTTGCCCAATGAGGATGGCACTATGAGTCTTTATTTGGATGTCAAGTACCGGCTCCTTTGGTTCCGGCTCCACAGACCCAACGGGAAGATCGACTCCGAGATCATCCATGTGGATGATAAATCGGCGGTGGTCTGCTGCAAGCTGTATGCGGATCGAGGCGATGCCCTGGATCAGTATGTGGCGAAGTCCAGTGCCCAGAGATTTGTGACCCAGGAACGCTTTGGTGACCGCTATCTTGAAACGGCGGAAACCGCAGCGATGGGCCGAGTGCTTGCCGCTGCCGGATACGGTACGCAGTTCTGCGGCGCTGCTGATATGTTTGGCGATATTATGGTGGATGCGCCTGTGGATCTCGGTGCAGTTGAAGAAGACTGTTCCGAAGAGCCGGGAGTGGCAAGCCAGGTCAAACATGAAACGAAGCAGACCGGAACTGCTCAAACGGCTGCCACGGTTTCTATGCCGCAGCCGGCACCTGCTACTGCCCCAGCCCCTGCTGCTGCTCCTAAAAAGCAGGAGCCTGTCACGCTGGAGGACTATCTGAACTCCATGACGCTGGAAGAGGCAAAGAATGTGCGTATTGATGTTGGCTACTACAAGGGCAATACCCTGGGCGAACTCGCCCTGCGGAAGCCCAGCGATCTGGAGTGGTATGTCAAAAACTATTCGGACCGGAATCTGGCGCTGAAGGCCGGGGCAATCCTGCTTGTCGATGCAGCCAGTAAAATGGCAAGCTGATGGGTTGGTTTGGCAGATGGGAGGTGAAGCACAATGGGTTTCCGTGACGAGCTGCCATGCAGCATTCGGGATGTGGTGGATTTGCTCAGTATCCAGGTGATCCGGGACACTGGCACGCAGCTCCATTGCAGATGCCCATTTTGCGATGACAGAAAAGCACACCTGAATGTCAAACTGGATAAGAATGTGTTTCGCTGCAACCGATGCGGCGAAGGCGGAGGAGTGCTGCACCTGTATGCCGCAGCCACGAACATCAGCATGGCAGCAGCCTATGAGGAGTTGTGCCGCGTTTTTCAGTCCGGAGAGGACATCCGAAGAAGAAAGCTTAATGACACGCCCCGAAATCAGAGGATTGTAACACCGGAAGCTGAGTTGGCTCCATCCAATATCCGCGATAATACTTACAGAAATCTCCTCTCTCTGCTCACTCTTGGGTCCATGCACAGAGAGTCCCTGCTTATGCGGGGACTCTCTGGCGATGCAATTGACCAACTTGGGTATCGAACCACACCTGCGGTGCGGTCGGGGCGCATAGTTGCGGAGCTTCTGGAGCGCGGATGCGAATTGGAAGGTGTTCCAGGTTTCTACCGTGATCGCGAGACTGGCAGTTGGAAATTGGATATTCGGGCTTCGGGTATTATGATCCCAGATCGGAATATGCTCGGAGAGATTGAGGCCATTCAGATCCGCCTGGATCGGCCCTACAAGTCCAAATTTAACAATCTCACCAGTGTTGATAAGTATTACGGGACAACCGCTTCCTGCTGTCCACATTTCGCAGGCCCACATGATTCTGATGCGGTCTATCTAACTGAAGGTGTCATGAAGGCAGATATTGCTCAGTATCTATCGAATGCACTTGGCCAACCCAGATGCTTTATTGGCCTAACTGGAGTGGGCAATATCAATCAGTTCCGTAGACTGCTCAAGGAATTGGCCACCGTTCATATCAACCGGATCATTGTCGCTTTCGACATGGATGCCCTGATCAATGAAAATGTGCGGAATGCACGACAGCGGGTATTACAGGAAGGCAGCGATGCCGGATTTGAGATGACACCAATTGCCTGGGATGAAAAATACAAAGGGATTGATGACCTGCTGCTCTCTTTCAAGGAGGCAAGGGCATCATAAAATCAGTAAGGTCGCTGTTGCACTTCATGAGCAACGGCGACCTTTTTGCGGAGATGACGACTGATATGACTGTGAAAGATATATTAAGCTTCCCAAGCGGGCTCTACACCAGCGGTGATCTTGTGATTATGCGCCAGAAAGGAATAGGCTTCTTGATCATGGAAGAGACACATCATAACTGGGTGGAGTTACGCAGATATGATGAAGCTGGTCTATTGACCGAGGTAACTTATGAACGAGCGTGAAAGGAATTGATGGAATGAATACGAAAATCAACTATTTATATCGTGACGCTGATAACTACAAAGTCCACAATGAGTGCGTTGTCCAAGGAACTATTTCCGCTGAACAAATCGCTGTTATCCTGGAATGTTTGGATGAAGGAGAATACTTTATCCCCCATCTGGTGGGCCTGCCGGAGAAACGGTTTGATACCTTTGATCCGCAGGTCGATCATCCGTATTTTGAGTTGTCGGAGGATAGCTTTGCGGAAACGATGGAGTCGGAAACTGTCGAAGTTCAGGTAGATGAACTCGTATCAGCGTTTTTGTGCTGCAAGGGGAAATGGGAGCAAATTGACCCGGATCGGACGATGGAATTGCTGAACATACTCATTGATGAAAAAGTCAATGATGAAGGCGGCCATGGATATCGGGTTGTTGAGAGATTAGTGGAACTAGGCTTCTCCAAAAAGGAACTCATGGTTCTGAAGTTTGCTGAGAGCGACATCGACCGCGCAATGCAGGAGGGCAAAGAAAATGTTTGAAATCTACTTTTCTGACCTGACACCGGAGGCACAAGAGCGTTTCTTGGCCTCCTGTGGCCTTTCCAACGCTGCTGAGGGCAATTATGATGTGTTCCCGATAACAGCCATCCCCACTCCGGAAATGGACAGGGAGAGCGCAGGAACAAGCGAAAACGGGGCCTGTAATGAGGAATCTACCAAAGCCTCAGATATTGTGGAATGGGAGGAACCCTGGCATGAATGAAGTCAAACACGAGCGATTTCGGCGTATTGTCGAAAAGAGAATGACGGGCATCATCAAGGATCTAAAGAAACTCGGGAATTGCGCTGAGCCAGCATCGTATGAGTACACGGAAAGAGAAGCAGAGCAAATAATTGCGGAGCTTGAATTACAGATTTTTCACCTCCGGGAGCGGTTCGCCGGCAGAAAGCGGTTCTCGTTGAGAAACGAGGACAATACAGCCAACGACACACCAGATAACGCGGCTTCCTTTGAAGTTGATTGCGGGGTTGGCGTTATTGTAGTTGATGAACTCCTGAGCGGCCCCCATCCTGGAGTAAGAGTATTCTTCAAACTCCCTGATTGTAACCGTCCCGAAGAAAACTAATTTGAACTTATTTGCCATTAGGGGGTTTCATTTGCCCCACCTTTTTCTCCATTTATAGTGAAGGGGCATTTGCCCACAAATCCATTTTTTTGAAGGAGCAAATTACGATGGAACTGTTTAACCGAAGAGAGACGGCAGCCATTCTTGGAGTATCGCTAACTACCTTGGATAAAATGCGTGAGAACAAGAAAATCGGATACTATCAGTCCTGCCCAGGCGGTAAGGTTCAGTTTACCAGAAAACACATTGAACAATACTGGGAGCGGATTGAGAGTGAGCCGCGAGAGAAGTATGCGAGGAAGCCTAAGAAGGCAAAACTGATTTTTTAATGGAGTGGGCCGTTGCAGAATGCCAAATTCTGCAACGGCCCTTTTTCTGCGCTCAAATTCTGTTTTCAGATGGGGGACGATCATTCGAGATTCAGAGCGAAGAACAAACCATTGCTCATTATCCATAGAACGCAGGATGAAGAAAAACAGAGTCGTGATTAGATGTGCGGATACCAATTTCTGGGCGGTTTTCCCACCGCAAATTTAACCTCAAACCCTCAAAAAAAGGCTTCCCACCGCAAATTTAACCTCAAAAATTGTGCTATAAAAGGTTACGCACCACAATATATTGTGGTGTGCTTTTTGAAAAAATAGACCCCTTAGATTTAGGTATCGTAACTTTTGACATAAGAAAACCCCGGAAAACCGAAGTTTTCCGGGGTAACTGATAACAAAATCAGCGCTTGGAGAACTGGGGAGCACGACGGGCGGCTTTCAGGCCGTACTTCTTGCGCTCCTTCATACGGGGATCGCGGGTCAGGAAACCGGCCTTCTTCAGGATGGGACGGTTGTCCTCGCTGGCCAGCAGCAGGGCGCGGGCGATGCCGTGGCGCAGAGCGCCGGCCTGACCGGAAACGCCGCCGCCGGTGACGGTGGCAACGATATCCATCTTACCGGTGTTGCCAGTGGCCTCCAGGGGCTGACGGACCACCATCTTCAGGGTGTCCAGGCCGAAGTACTCGTCGATGTCGCGGCCGTTGATGATGATGGAGCCGGTGCCGTTGGGGAACAGATGGACGCGGGCCACGGAGGACTTCCGGCGGCCAGTGCCATACAGATAAGGCTTCTTAGACTGATACATTCTCTTACTCCTCCTTATTCGACGTCCAGAGCGACGGGCTTCTGGGCCTGCTGCTCGTAGTTGGCGTCAGCGTAGATGTGCAGGCGCTTCAGAGAATCCTTGGCCAGGGTGTTCTTGGGCATCATGCCCTTGACGGCCACTTCCATGGCCAGCTCGGGCTTCTCCTGCATCAGGATGCGGTAGGGAGTCTCCTTCAGACCGCCCACCCAGCCGGAGTGGCGGCGGTAGATCTTCTGGGTGCCCTTGTTGCCGGTCAGAACGGCCTTGCCGGCGTTGATGATGATGACGTGGTCGCCGCAGTCAGCGTTGGGGGTGAAAGTGACTTTGCCTTTGCCGCGCAGCAGGTCGGCAGCCCGGACAGCGGTCTTGCCCAAGGGCTTGCCGGCGGCGTCCAGGATGTACCACTTGCGCTCAATGTTGGCCTTGTTTGCCATAAAAGTGGACATGGTGTTTCCTCCATATGATATATTTGCATTTGCTTTACAAATCAAGAGCTCCGGGGTAAAATCGGAGCAAGGATATTTATACCACGGGAAACAAGCTCTGTCAACAGCAAAATGATTTACACCGGGAAAAACTCGATTTTTCTCTCGATATCTCCTGATATCTCCTGAAATCTCACTTTCGATTTTCGATTTGAGGAGGCGGCCATGAAAAAGGCATCGATACAGCGATGGGGATTTTTGTTCCTGTCCTTTGCGATACTGATCTGTGCAGGCGGCTGGAAGCCCGCGGTCTACGGCAATGACGAGGCGTCCATCAAGCGGTATATCGTCCAAGAGATGGGCCGGAAGCTGGGGGACCATGTGGAGCTGCTGGCGGTGGAGGATCGGGGCGAGGACCGCATCGTCGTGTACCGCCTGGAGACAAAAAGACCGGATGACCGTTACGTCATCCGGTTCCGGCGGAATGATGGGGGAAACTATGAGCAGTACGGCCGACTGCTGAAGGGCTTGCCCATGTACGGCGGCCCCGGCATCTGGTCGGAGCAGGTGCGGCCATGGGGCTCGGACCGGCGGCTGTACGGCGACAAAAAGATGTACTATGTGGTCTGGAGCGAATCCCCGAAGCTGGAGGAGATCCGGGTCCAGGTCGGCAATCAGCCGGAGCAGACGGCCCGGCCGGTGGAAACGCCGTCCCTGACGGTCCTGGAATTTGAGGACCCCGCCGGGAGCTTCCGCACGACCAGCTCCTTTCGTGACGCCGGGGGGAACGAGCTGTGATATGTAGCCCTACAACACCCATTGGGTCAACAGCAGCAGCACGAACCCCGGCAGGCCCAGGATGCCGATGACCAGGGCGTTCCACAGGTTCAGGCCCAGGGTGATGCCGGTGAATCCGGAGGTCAGTCCCACCGCCCACAGGGCCAGAAAGCCCAGCAGGGTGTTCACCAGCAGCTTCAGCGCCAGCCGCAGCGGCGCGCTGAACACCCGGATTAGGGCGATGAGAAAAAATCCGGCCAGGATGGCGGCAATGACTTTTTGACTTAGGTCCATACGGCGTCCCCCTCCATGCGGATGGCGGCGGCAGCCTCGGGGCTGCGCTCCTTGATGGCGCGGATCAGATAGTTGCACCGGGCTTTGACGGCGCTGATCTGATAGATGCAGGATTCCACCAGCTCCGGGTCCAGGGCCTGGTCAAACTGGCGGTAGGCCAGGGCCAGGTCCCCCTGGGCGTCGACCAATTCGGCTTTCAGAGCCAGCAGCTCGGGATCGGGTTTGGATTTTTGGGAAAAGGGGATCATTTTCATGGCATCGTTCCTCCTGCTATCATGTCGTGTTGGGGATCGGGGCTGCTTGTAAATACTTCCTTATACATTTATGGAGAGTTTGGACAAATATGCCAGATTTTATGCGGCAGGGAGGGAATATTATGCCAACGGAACAGGAGAACTATATGCGGCAGGCCCTGGACCTGGCTCGGGAGGCCGCGGCGGCGGGGGAGGTCCCGGTGGGCTGTGTCATCGTCCGGGACGGCGAGATCGTGGGCCGTGGCCGCAACCGGCGGGAGGAGCGGCAGGCCACCGCCTCCCACGCGGAGATGGAGGCCATCGCCCAGGCCAATGAGACCCTGGGGACCTGGCGGCTGGACGACTGTGAGCTGTATGTGACGCTGGAGCCCTGCCCCATGTGCGCCGGGGCCATTTTGAACGCCCGGATACGCCGGGTGTGGTACGGCGCCCGGGACGAGGCCATGGGGGCCTGCGGCGGCGTGACGAACCTGTTTATGGAGGCGTTTCCCAACCGGCCCGCGCTGGTGGGCGGCATTCTGAAGGAGGCGTGCGGGGCAGTCCTGGCGGACTTCTTCGCCGGTCTGCGGCAGCGCGGAAAAAGTTGACATAAAGATATTTTTAGATTTAAGACTTTTGTAACAATTGCTGCTGGTTTGGTTAACAACTCTTCTGTATTGTAATACTTGCAAGAGACAAAACTTCTTTTCATCCAATCTTCCAAAAAATAGAGAACAGGGCCAGCTTTCCGGCTGGCCCTGTTCTCTTTCTGATCTCCCGCATGTCGAAACCAGTGGTATTTGCGGGAAAATCGTGTTATGCTTTAAGCGTGATCCGCCGTTCCAACGGCCAGGCGCAGAAGCAGAAAGCCCAGCAGCGTCAGCGCGCCGCCGATGTACAGAAGGATGGAGGAGAGGTAGGGACTCTCGTCTGCCAGCGCGGCGATGCAGAGGACCACGGAGGCCCCGGCGTACAGGGCGAAGCGGCGGGTCCGTCCGGCCCGGAAGGCAAAGGAGGACAGCCGGTAAAAGGCCAGGGACAGAAAGACCAGAGCCAGAAGCTCCACATAATACGCGGACAGCGAGGGGTCCACAGAGTCGATCCGGTAGACCAGCACCAGCCGCACCACCAGGCTGACGGCGGGAGCCAGCAGCAGGTTTGCGCTGGCGGGACGGGGCGCCGCGCCGTCTTTGCGGCGGCAGGCCAGCAGGTTGATGAACAGCCCGGCGGCGGCCAGAATGGACAGCAGGCCCATCAGGATCTGGGCCTTTTCGGAGAAGCCGGGGGCCGGGACCTGCCAGACATCGTCCGGCACACCGCCGGGACCCGCCGCGGCAGCGGCCATTCTGGCCATCAGACTGCCCATGCCAAATCCCTCGCAGAGGTCCGCCAGGCCGGACAGGGCGGTGAGAAACACCCCCATCACCGGCAGGGTCAGGAGCCTCACATCGCTGGTGATAAAGGCGTCGGGAAAAGCGGGACCGGCCTCTGTTTCCTTCGGCAGCTGCCGGGCCAGCAGGATCAGGACGGCGGCCAGCGCCGCCAGCAGGACCACCAGGGCGATCCCGGCGGGAGCGCCGGGGACCGGCAGTCCGGTATCGGCTTCAAATCCGGTGTGCCGCTGGACCAGCCGCAGCACAAAGGCGGCAGCGCCGCCCAGCACCGCCGTCAACGGGAGCAACCATTGTTTTTTCATATCAAAGACCCTTTCGGATGAAATATTTGCGGAAACACGGTTAGTATAACACGCCTGATTTCATTTGTCCATGCCGCATGTTCCGCACCGCGGGGGCATATCATGGAGGGACAGGCCCATGCCGCGAAAACGAAAGAGGAGGAACACCATGAAACGAGAAAGTCAAGTCCGGCAGACCGCCGCCGTCTCGGCGGTGCTGCTGGCGGCGCTGTTTATCCTGCCCCTGGCGGTCATCGTGCCCTTCCGGTCGGAGCTGTTCGGCCGGGAGACACCGGTGGACGAGACGGAGGGGGCGCCCTTCGTCAGCGGCGACCTGGACGCCCGGACGACCCTGCAGGTCCTGAACGGAGACCAGGTGGAGGAGATGGACCTGGGGACCTATCTGGTGGGGGTGGTCCGGGCGGAGATGCCCGCCTCCTTTGAGCAGGAGGCGCTGAAGGCCCAGGCGGTGGCGGCCCGCACCTATACGCTGTATAAGATCCAGACCGGCGGCAATCACGGAGACGCCGCCGACATCTGCACGGACTCCACCTGCTGTCAGGCCTACATCAGCGAGGAGCGGGCCAGGAGCAACTGGGGAGAGGATGCCGATGCATACGAAAAAAAGATCGAGGAGGCTGTCACCGGCACGGACGGGCAGGCCATCCTATATGGCGGGGTGCCCATCCTGGCGGTGTTCCACTCCTCCTCTGCGGGGCTGACCCGGGCGGCGGGAGAGGTCTGGATCAACGACCTTCCCTATTTGCAGGCGGTGGCTTCCCCGGAGGCCAAGGACGCCATCCCCAACTACTACAGCCGCGCGGAGTTCACGGCGGAGGAATTCAGGACGAGATTTCTGGCCGCCCACCCGGAGGCGGACCTGTCCGGGGCCGTCTCCGGATGGCTGGGGAACGCCGTCACCGACACGGCGGGAAGCGTGGACACCCTGTCCGTGGGCGGCGTGACCGTAAAGGGCAGCGAGCTGCGGTCCATCCTGGGCCTGCGCTCAGCCTGCTTTGAGTGGGAGGTCCAGGAGGGAAAGCTGGTGTTCTTCGTCACGGGATACGGCCACGGCGTGGGCCTGAGCCAGTACGGCGCCAACCAGATGGCGGCGGAGGGGGCCGGGTATCAGGAGATCCTGACCCACTATTATACCGGCGTGACGGTGGAGCCCTACCTGCCGGGAGGCCTGTCATAGATCGTGCTGATTTGGAACCATTGAAAGTGCCATTCGGCGGAACCACGGGAAAAGCCCCGCGGGAACAGGCCCGCAGCGCAAGCTCCATTTCTGCGATCCATTTTATCCTACCATATTTTTTCGCTGCCTGCAAAGCTTCGCCAAACCGCCGGAAGTTCTGCGATACCCACGGAATCTTTAACAGGGACCTGCCTGGCTGACGCTTTACAAAAACCCGGGATCTGTGATAAAATAATGCATTCCATAGAAGATCGAGAAAAGGAGGGACCGCATATGAAACGGAGAATCGCGGCGATGATCTTCAGCATCCTGCTGGTGCTTCAGCTGGCGGTCCCGCCGGCCGGCGCCGCTGAGACAGTCTACTTTCTGGCGACGAGCAATGAGGTCCATCCGCTGTCCGACCAGACCATGCCCTTCTGGTCCGGCGGTTACCTGTACATCCCCGCCTCGATCTTTACGGGGACCTGGCGGCGGTATTTCGGCATCTCCTATAACTACAATCCCACCAGCCGGACGGCAATCCTGTATAACGGCGTTGGCGATCACTCGCTGATATTTGACCTGAAGGAGACCTACACCCTGGACAGAGAGGGCAACATCAGCTATCCGGGGGGCATTCTGCGGAACGGTGTGCCCTTTGTGCCTGCGTATTTGGTGGCGAAGTATTTCAACTTCGAGTACTCCGTCATAGAGGTCGAACACGGCTATTTGGTGTGGCTGCGGCTGCCGGGATTCGGCCTGCCGGACAAGCAGTTTGCCGACGCGGCCACCTACAGCATGGTGCGCCGGTACGATGAGTATGTGAAGGAAAAGGCGGGACGGGACAACGAGACGCCGAACACCCCCAGCACCCCCAACACCGCCAGCGGAAAGCGCATCTACCTGTGTTTGGAGGCGGACGGGACTGCGTCCGCCATGCTGGATGCGCTGGACCGGTACGAGATGCAGGCGGCGTTTTTCTGCACGCCGGAGTTTTTGAAGAACAACGGCGCCCTGCTGCGGCGGATGGCCGCAACCGGACAGGCCGTGGGCATTCTGGTCGACGGGGAAAACGAAGACCAGTCCATCGAGGAGCAGCTGCGGGAGGGGAACCAGGCCCTGGAGCTGGCCACCTGCGGCAAGACCCGGCTGGCCATGGTGAAAAATGGGGATGACGCGGCGGTGCAGGCTGCCCAGGCCGCGGGCTTCCGCTGCCTGGAGGCGGACCTGGACCGGTCGGGCTATGACCTGCGCAGCGCGTCCAATGCCAGCGCCCTGCTTCAGAAGATCTCCGCCAGACGGGGAGATGTGACCGTCTGGCTGGCGGATACCGCCAGCACAACAGGCATGCGGGCCTTTTTGTCCGCCGTGCAGGACGCCAACAGGCGGTGCCTGGCCGTGACGGAGACCGCGTGAGCGCAGGAGAGACAGACAATTTACAGAAAATTCAACACCCCGAACGGGTACGGGGTATAATGTGGATATAAATTTGTAAAACTTGGGAGGGAGCGCCATGGGCCGCAATATTCTGGTGGTAGAGGATGACCGCAATATCTCTGACCTCATTCAAATGTATCTGGTGAAAGAGGGATTTGACGTCCGCATCGCCGGGGACGGCGGAAAAGCCATTGAGGAATTTCAGAAAGAGGCCCCGGACCTGATCCTGCTGGATATCATGCTGCCTGTGATGGACGGCTGGGCCGTCTGCGCCAAGATTCGGGAGACCAGCAAGGTCCCCATCATCATGCTGACGGCCAAGAGCGAGGTCTTTGACCGCATCCAGGGCCTGGAGATGGGTGCGGACGACTACATCGTCAAGCCCTTTGAGATGAAAGAGCTGATCGCCCGCATCAACGCGGTGCTGCGGCGGACGGAGATCCCCAACGACACCAGCAAGCGGCTGACCTTCGACAAGCTGGTCATCAATCTGGACTCCTATGAGCTGGTGGTGGAAGGCAGGAAGATCGACACGCCGCCCAAGGAATTGGAGCTGCTGTACCACCTGGCCTCCACGCCCAACCGGGTCTACACCCGGAACCAGCTGCTGGACGAGGTGTGGGGCTTCGACTACTTCGGCGACAGCCGGACGGTGGACGTGCATATCAAGCGCCTGCGGGAAAAGGTGGAGAACGTGTCCGACCAGTGGGCGCTGAAGACCGTCTGGGGCGTGGGCTATAAATTTGAACTGACCGGCGGCAAGGCGGAGAAGGCAGGAGAATGAAACGATTCCGGAACCACTTTCAGGGACTGTACTGGCGGCAGCTGTCCGTGACCGCCGGCATGGTGATACTGACGCTGTTTTTGCTGGGCGCGTCCTTCTTCTCCCTGAGCTATAACTATGCCCGGGGGCAGAAGAGCGAGGAGATCGGGACCAAGGCCCGGGTCATGAGCCAGCTGTCCGTCAATTATTTGGAAAATGGGCGGTACCTGACCATTGAGGAGCTGCAGAGCGACCCGGATTTTCAGCAGCTGGCCTCCTTTGCCGCCATGGTGTCCGACGCGCACTTCATGATCTGTGACACGGCGGGCCACGTGCTGCTGTCCACGGACAAGGCGCTGGACGGCATGGTGGTGACCATGCCGGCGGAGATGACCCGGGAGATCATGGAGAAGGGCTATGCCGCCCGGCGGGACAGCCTGAACGGTTTGTATGAGGGCAAGCGGTTCGTGGTGGGGGTGCCCGCCGTCAACCCGGAGACCCAGGAGAAGGTGGGCGAGGTGTTCGCCGTGTCCACCATGGCGTCTCTGGACTCCATGTGGAGCGGCTTCATCGGCCTGTTCTTCATGACGGCCTTTGTGGTGCTGATGATCTCCTTCATGGCCTCCTCCGTGACCACCATGCGGCAGATCCAGCCCATCCGGGAGATGGCCCAGGCCACCCGCCGGTACGCGGAGGGCGACTTTGACATCCGCATGAACGACTATGGCCGCGACGACGAGATCGGAGAGCTGGCGGCCTCCTTCAACAACATGGCGGAGAGCTTACAGCAGACGGAGCGCCAGCGGCGGGAGTTCATCGCCAACATCTCCCACGAGCTGAAAACGCCCATGACCACCATCGCGGGCTACACGGACGGCATCCTGGACGGGACCATCCCGCCGGAGAGCGAGCGGCAGTATCTGCAGATCATCTCCGACGAGAGCCGCCGCCTGAGCCGCCTGGTCCGGCGGATGCTGGACGTCAGCCAGCTCCAGGCCATGGACCCCCTGCGGAACGGCAGCCACTTCGACCTCTGCGAGAGCATGCGCCGGGTGCTGATCTCCATGGAGAAGAAGATCACGGACCGGGATCTGGACGTGGAGGCGGATATCCCGGAGGAGCCGATCCTGGTTCTGGGCGACAACGACATGATCACCCAGGTCATCTACAACCTGCTGGAAAACGCCGCCAAGTTCGGCAGACCGGGGTCCACGCTGTATCTGGGCGTCGCCGTCATCGACGGCAAGGCTCGTGTCACAGTACGGAATTGGGGAGATACCATCCCGGCGGAGGAACTGCCGCTGCTGTTCGAGCGGTTCCATAAGAGCGACAAGTCCCGCAGCGAGGACAAGGACGGCGTGGGACTGGGCCTGTATATCGTCAAGACGATCCTGGAACAGCACAAGGAAAAAATCAATGTGACCAGCGAGGATGGAGTGACGACGTTCACCTTCTCCCTGACCACGGAATGAGGAAGCATGGAAGAGGGAAACAAGACCTGCCGGGAGGAGAGGACCCCCGGCGAGGTCGTGGAAGTCTACCGGCAGCCGGACCCCCGGGAGGTGGTGGAGACCTATATCCGCCCTCTGCCGAAAACTGCCGCTGCCGAAGCGGCGGAGAAGGTTTCTGCCAAACCCAAAAAGCACAGGAGACTGGGCCTGTGGATCTTCATAGCCTGCATCGCGGCGGGAGTGGTCCTGGCCGTTGGGGCGCGGGTGCTGGACAGCCTGTACAGCCAGGAGCAGCACGATCCCTTTGAATGGTATTACGATGAATACGAGCCAAGCAATGTGTCCACGGAGATCACCATTCCAACAGCACCCACCGGACAGGGCGTGGAACTGGCGGTGACGCGGGAGCAGGGAGAGGCCTTGACGGCCCAGGAGGTCTACCGCCAGGTCAACCCGGCGGTGGTGACGGTCCTGGTCCAGCTGGACCCGGAGAAGGACGTCGCCTCCGTCGGCACCGGCGTCATTTTCACGGAGGACGGCTATGTCGTCACCAACTACCATGTGATGGAGGGCGGAAGCGACTGCCGGATCATCCTGGACAGCGGCCGCAGCTACACGGCGCGGTATGTGGCCGGTGACGCGGAAAACGACCTGGCCGTGCTGAAGATGGATGCGGAGGGCCTGCCCGCGGCGGTGTTCGGCGACTCGGACCTGCTGACGGTGGGCGACAAGGTGTACGCCATCGGCAATCCCCTGGGCGTGGAGCTGCGGGGGACACTGACGGACGGCATCGTCTCCGCCATCAACCGGGACGTGTGGGTGGACGGCCGCACCATGACCCTGATCCAGACCAACGCGGCCCTGAACTCCGGCAACTCCGGCGGCCCGCTGATCAATGAATACGGCCAGGTGGTGGGCATCAATGTGATCAAGATGAGCTCCGCCTACTCCAGCGTGGAGGGCCTGGGCTTTGCCATCCCCTCCGCCTATATGGGACGGATGGTGAACGACCTGCTGGCATACGGCGAGGTCCAGCCGGAGGTGGTGCTGGGCGTGTCGGTCGCACAGATCGGCGAACAGCTGGAGGAGGACCTGTGGGGACTGGAGGTCGTCGAGGTGACCGCCGGCTCTCCGGCGGAAAAGGCGGGCATCCAGGTGGGCGACTATGTGACCGCCGCCAACGGCGAGGCGCTGTATGGCAGCCGGGACCTGCTGCGTATCCGGCGGCAGTACCATGTGGGGGATGAGATGCCCCTGACCCTCTGGCGGGACGGCGAGATTCTGGAAGTGGTCCTGAAATTGGATATGACCAGCGGCCAGAGTGAATAAGCATATCCTGTATAGCAGAAGAGACCGTCTCCTAGGAGACGGTCTCTTTTTATGCCTGGAGACAGATCAGGCGCGGAGGGCAGAGCCTCACGCCTGCTTTTTCTGCGGCCAGACCAGGCTGACGCCGGACAGCAGCAGATAGACGCCAAAGGGCTTGCGCAGGATCTCCACATCCACGGCGGTGGCGATCCATGCGCCGATGAGGGCGGCGAGGACCGCCGTGGGCACGGCGTTTTTCAGGGTGGGCTTGTCCAAGTAGCCGTTTTTGGCGTGGCAGATTAGGGCGGAGACGGCGGTGGGGAGAAAGAACAGCAGGTTGATGCCCTGGGCGGTCCGCTGGTCCACACCGAGAAACAGCGTCATCACCAGCAGGAGCAGCGTCCCGCCGCCCACGCCCCAGGCGGAGATGACGCTGGCCCCCAGGCCGCAGAGAAAGGGAAGAAGCCAATCCGTCACAGCAGATATTTCACCCCCGCGTAAAAGAGAAAGGCGGCAAACAGCCACTTCAAAAATTTGGTGGAGACCTTGCCGTACAGCCTGCCGCCCAGAAACCCGCCGATGAGGCCGCCCATCAGATAGGGCAGGGCGGTCATGAGGGAGACCCCGCCCCGCCACACGTACACGGCGGCGGACACCAGGCACACCGGGAAGATGACGCCCACGCAGGTGGCGTACAGCTTTCGCGGGGAGAGGCGTCCCCACCGGGAGAGGATGGGCAGGAACACCATGCCGCCCCCGCCGCCAAACAGCCCGTTTGCCAGCCCGGACGCGCCGCCGGCGATCCGCGCCGGCCAGTTGGACTTCATCGCACCGCCTCCCATCCAATATGTAGAGGGGAGCCTTGGGGAGGAGCGGGCTCTTCCCCAAAGCTCCCGGCGCGGTGTTATTTCAGCTTGAAGCTCTGGCAGTCGGTGCACTCCACCATGGTGGGGTTGGTCTCATGGGTGCCCACCTGGATCTCGGTCAGGCCGCAGTACTGGGTGTCCTGGCAGTGATGGGCGCAGTTATTCACGGTGCACTTGATGCTCTGGTTGGGGGTGCATTCGCAGCCGCTGTTGGTGCAATCCTTGTTCATCAGAATGATCCTCCTGCGTGAAAGAATTTGGCTTTCCGCCGGTAGCTAGTGTGCACAGGAGGCCCCTGATTATGCATATTGATTTTGGATACGGACAAACCGCGGGCAGGCGGGTGAAATGATGGTACGCCGCCCATATATTGCGTGTTGGCAGCGGCCTTCAGGTGTTGGGAAAAACTCCGAGTCCGCTTTTATGTAGAAGCGGGTGAAGTATATGCAGTTTTTGCAGATGGAATCATCTCTAAACATAGAATATTTCATGATACTGATTATATATGATATCAAAATGATGTTAATATGAATTCGCAAAAAATGATGGAGGATTGATATAATAATGACATCAAAATGATAGAGGTATTGCCATGGGAAATTATTATACCCCATTTCCTCTGCGCGCTGCGGAAGAGACCATTGCGAAAATGAAGTGGCTTGGGAAAAAACACCATCGGTCGGCTACAAAGGAAATGGAAGTTGCCCTGGAGCAATATATTGCGGCTTATGAGCAGCAACATGGGGAGATAAAAATAGACGGGGAGCCCTAAGCTCCTCGTCTGTTTTTATAATCAAATAACTTGAAAAGTGATCAATTCACTTTTCAAGTGTCACAGCGCATGTGCGCTGTGACAGGCCGCGGTCCGCGGCCTTGATTTTCATTTCATAGTCAATTACTGTGCGCTTTACGCACAGCGGGCATCGCTCGCTAAAAAAATCGCATGCGATTTTTTAAGTTAATGGACAATATCAAATTCCCAAAATCGAGATGGCGAACCGGAAGTAGATCAGCAGGGACAGGGCGTCCACGATGGTGGAGATGAAGGGCGAGGCCATCACAGCCGGGTCAAAGCCCAGCTTTTCCGCCAGGATGGGCAGGGAACAGCCCACCAGCTTGGCGCACAGCACCGTGCCCACCAGGGTGGAGCAGACCACCAGCGCCACCATGGGCGTCACGCTGGGGTTGTGCAGCAGCCAGCGGTCCACCAGCATCATCTTCACAAAATTGGCGGCCGCCAGACAGACGCCGCACATCAAAGAGACCCGCAGCTCCTTCCAGAGCACCCGCAGGGTGTCCGAAAAATGGACCTCGCCCAGGGACAGGGCACGGATGATGGCGGTGGAGGCCTGGGTGCCGCTGTTGCCGCCGGTGCCGGAGAGCATGGGGATAAAGGAGGTCAGGATGGCGCAGGACATGAGGGCGTTTTCAAAATGCGTCATGATGATGCCCGTGAATGTGGCGGAGAGCATCAGCAGAAGCAGCCAGGGGGTGCGGGCCTTCCAGGTCTCAAAGACGCTGGTTTTCAGATACGGCTTGTCGGAGGGCAGGATAGCGGCCATCTTCTCGAAGTCCTCGGTGGCCTCTTCCTGCAAAACGTCCATGGCGTCGTCAACGGTGACGATGCCCACCAGGCGGTTTTCCGTGTCCACCACCGGCAGGGCCAGGAAGTCGTATTTGCTCAGGGCGTTGGCGGTGGTCTCCTGGTCGTCCAGCGTGTGGACGGAGATGAAATTCTGCTCCATGATGTCGCCGATGACATCGTCCTCCTCCGCCAGCAGCAGCGTCCGGATGGACAGCACGCCGATGAGGTGCCGGTTGGCGTCGATGACATAGCAGACGTTGATGGTCTCCTTATCGGGTCCGGTGCGGCGGATGCGCTTGAAGGCGTCCTCCACCGTCATGGTGGCCTTCAGGTCCACGAACTCCGTGGTCATGATGCTTCCGGCGGAGTCCTCCGGGTATTTCAGGATCTCATTGATGCTCTTGCGGATCTCCGGGTCGGAGTGCTTCAGGATGCGCTTGACCACGTTGGCGGGCATCTCCTCCACGATATCCACGGTATCGTCCAGATACAGCTCGTCCAGCACCTCTTTCAGCTCCGTGTTGGAAAAGCTTCGGATCAAAAGCTCCTGCTCGTCGGAGTCCAGCTCCACGAATACCTCGGCGGCCTGCTCCTTGGGCAGCAGGCGGAACACCAGGGGGACACGCTCATCCAGTCCTGCGCAGAGGACGGCGATATCCGCCGCCTCCAGCGGGATCAGAAGGCCCCGCAGCTCGGCGTAGCGTTTTCGGGAGAGCAGATCCTCGATCTTCTCCAATAATTCCGCCCGTTCGTTTTCAAATTCAAACACAGCACGCGACCTCCTTCCCTGTGTGCTGGTGTAAATAAAAGTCCCCACTCGTTCCGTCCGGCACAAGTGGAGAAATGCTCGGGAGAATCGGCTCAATGGTGATTCTCCCCCAACCGTTCAAGCTTTAGCCTCACAAGGCGGTGAAATCGCATTAGATGATACCTTCGTGTTCGATATCGCCTGCTCAAACCCTCTCATGATGTCTCCATCACTCCGCGGCAGCGATCCATATCCCTGTGGTAGCCTTACCTACCGGACATTATCTGATTTTATACTGCTATATTATGCTAAAAATTCACTACTGTCAACCCGGGACGGCAGAAAGCTGAACGGAATTTTGGAAAGGGAAAATGCAAGTTTGTCAAACATGTTGGACAGCGAAATCAAGGGGGGAAAAGCCAACGAAGAGGCCTCATAGGGAAGCTGCTGTGTGATAACGCAACTGTAACCGATGAGGCGCTTTCCTTCATCCCTTTTATTCATCTGTCCAGCATGTATTGGAATCCTACCATTCATGCAGGTGCCGGAGATATGGCTATGGCATACGTCCTAAAAGAGATGAAATCTCCTTGCATTTTGTTATGGGTTTGGTATACAATGAACACATTGTTGCGAAAACGACTGTGTTTTATGAGAAATTAGGCGTATACTATCCAGGAATGATAAAAAACGGCAGAACCAGAGCTGTCCGAAAGGGATGGGGGGTTTTGCAGGAGATCAGAGGAATGATAACATGTATCGATTTAATCCAGTGGCGCAGAGAGACAGCGGAAAGCTGCGGAAATATTACCAGAACTGCCGGTACGGGCTTTGCGAATACTCTGTTGGCACCAAACTGATGTGGCGCCAGACCCTGCATCCCGCCTGGGCGGAGATCGCGGGGTGTCTGGTGGTCCGAAATACTATTGAGGGCCAGGTCGTCTTTGACTATCCCGTGCCGGGGCCGGAGGGGGACGAGGACGCCGCGCTGGAAGCCATAGAGGCCTATTGTATGGAAAAGGGGATCACCCCGGTCATCTCCGTGGTGCCGGAGTGCAAGGCGGCCCGGCTGCTGGCCCGCTATCCCTATGTCCTGGTCAGCGACATCCGGACCTGGCGGGATTATGTGTATTACCGGGAGGACCTGCAGCTCTTTGCGGGGCGGCGGTATTCCGGACAGCGGAACCATATCAAAAAGTTCCATACCCAGTGGCCGGACGCGGAGTTCCAGCGGCTGACGGCGGCGGATGGAGCGGTCATCGACCGGTTCTGGCAGGACTACGAGGCGGAATTCCCCAAGGGGAACAACGCCAAGGCCCGGGACGAGCTGGAGCTTGCCAAAAAGATGCTGCGGCTGGTGAACAAGCCCTGGTTCCTTGCGGGAGGCATGTTTGACGGGGACAAGCTCATCGCCCTGTCCCTGGCGGAAAAGTGCGGAGACACCCTGATCATCCACATCGAGAAGGCGCTGTATTCCTATACCGGCGTATATCCCACCCTGGTCCAGACCTTTGCCGGGGCCTTTGGCGGCGGCTGCCAGTGGATCAACCGGGAGGACGACGCGGCGGACCGGGGCCTGCGGACCTCCAAATTGCAGTACGGTCCTGCGAAGCTGGCGCCCAAATACCGCTTTGAGCCGCAGAACGAGCTGACGCGCCATGTGGACGCCATCCCGGAATTGAAAACGGAGCGGCTGACGCTGTCCGCGCTGAAAGAGGCGGATATTCCCGCGTACAATGCCCTGGTGCTGGACGGCGAGCGGAACCGCTGGTGGGGTTATGACGACGTGGGCGGCCTGGGCGGACCCGTGGAGGAGCGGAGCTTCTTTGACGTGGCCCGCCGGGATTTTGAGGCCCGGCAGGCGGTGAACTTTGCCGTCCGTCTGGACGGAAAGCTGATCGGCGAGGCGGTGCTGTACCGGTTCGACTGCCGGGGCGGCGCGGAGCTGGGCTGCCGCATCGATGGGGCCTATGCCGGGAACGGCTACGGCACAGAGGCTTTTGCCGCCGTGGCGGATTGGGCGCTGTATAAGGTCCATCTGACGCGGGTGGTGGCCAAGTGCTTTAAGGAGAACCAGGCGTCCTATAAGATGCTGTCCTCCTGTATGCGGAAAAACGGCGAGGACGAGACATTTTTCTATTTTGAAAAGCTGGTATAAAGGATGCATTGGCAGATGCGGAACGCCTTATCCGGCGGAAAAACGCACCAGGGGTATCCAGATCCAACGTAAAAGACGCACTGACTTGTCAGTGCGTCTTTTTGAATGGATGGGTCATTCCTCAGGCATGGAGGTCCGCCAGACGGCAGGTGCCGCCCTCCGTCAGGCCCAGGGCTTCCACACGGGGTTCCGGGACCTCCCGGGAAAACTGCTTTCCGTCGGCGGTCTGGACCAGCAGCCACAGCAGAGGCGGGTCCTTGGGCTCCTCGCACCCAAAATCCCCATCCTCGATGCGCAGGACACAGACGTCATCCCCCGGCGCGCCGGACAGCCGGGCCGCAACCTCCTCCTTACTCAGCTTCACGGATCAGATACTCCGGGCCAAAGCTGTATGGGAGCAGGGCGCTGAGGGGCATGGCCAGTTCCTCGCCCTTCCCGTTCAGGCAGATGACCTCGATCTCCGGAGCGAACTCCCGCAGGACCTGGCGGCACACGGCGCAGGGGACACAGAACTCCTCACATCGGCCCGCCACGGCGATGCGGACAAAATCCCGGTGCCCCTCGCTGACGGCCTTGGCCACCGCCGTGCGCTCGGCGCACATGGTGGGGGAGTAGGCGGCGTTCTCGATATTGCAGCCGGTGAACACGGTGCCGTCGCTGCACTCCAGGGCGGCGCCCACCGCAAAGTGGGAATAGGGGCAATAGGAGCGGTCCAGCATAGCGACGGCCGCGGCCTTCAATTCTTCACGGGTCATAAAGAAAACCTCCCTGTTATTGACTCAGGATGCCCAGCTGATCTCCCGCTGGGGGCGGACATCCACATCCATAATATCCTTTGCGTCGTAAAATTGCAAGTACCGCTCCCGGGAGTGGCGGAGGGTGGTGCCGTCGGGATGGAGGCGGTCACAGATGACGGCGCAGATATCTTTTTTGATATAGCTGAAGCTCTCGACGCCCACGGAGCAGAACACCCGGAAGCCCTGGCTTTGCAGGTACTGGAACACCGGCCCGGTGTTTTTCCAGTCATTTCCGTCGGGCCGGGCGCCGTGGGGATAGAACAGGATCGTGGTGGGCCCCACCAGACTCTCCACCTCGTCGGCCCAGCGCTGGGTGTCGGCCTGGATGCTCTCCAGGGACTTGCTGTCCAGCCGGAGATGGCCCCAGGTGTGGCTGCCGAAGGTCCAGCCGGTGCGCTTGAGCTCGGCGATGATGGGCTTCACCGCCTCCCGCTCCTTCTGGCGGTTGGCCTCCTGGGCCTCGGTCCAGCTTTGGGTGTCGGTCTGGGTGCGGTAGCCCAGGATGCCCTCATAGCCTGTCAGGCTCAGGCAGCCCTTGGCGCCGAATGGGGAGAAGTCCGGGTGCGCCTCCACGAATTTGTCCAGGATGGGGATGGCGTCCAGGTCCCGGCTAATTACCTCGCCGCCCTGGGGATTTCTGCCCCAGGAGGCGATCTTGCCGTCGTCCCCGATGATGAGCTTATAGGTGAGGCCGTTTTCAAGCATATAGGGGTAGTAGTTGGTGTCATCGTAGGAGAGGATCAGGGGCTTTTTGCCCTCCGGGAGGTACAGGGTGTTGCGGACCATTTTGGGCTGGCCGTCCTCTCCGGTGGTCTCGCTCCACACGTCGGCGATGTCCACCAGCACGTAGCCCTTGTCATAGACGCTTTGCAGGATCTTGTTGTATTCGTCCACCGTCACCATGAAGTCGTCCAGGCCGTTGGCCTGCTTGTCGCCGTCGAAGGCCAGCTCCGGATAGGCGATGACGGGATGGAAGAACAGATGCTCCACGATGCCGTCGTAGGCCGCGTAGGTCACGCCGTCCCGGATGCCGCCCTCGGGCATGACGGTGGGGTCCAGGATGGTGTAAGGCGCAGGCTCCTCCGGTGCTTCGGGGGTCTCCGCCGTCTCAGGGGCCTCCGCCTCCGGCTGGGAGGGGCCGTCGCTCCCCGGAGCGGGGGCGGAGCCGCCGCAGGCGGTGAGGGAGAACAGCAGAAGCGGCAGCAAAAGCATACTGACAAAACGTTGCATGATCCAGGGGTCCTTTCTGTCAAATTTCTGAGATCGTCCATGAACTTGAAAAAAACACACGGGATTTTTCAAGCGGGCGATGCCCGCTGTGCGGAAAGCGCACAGGGATTGCCTATGAAATGCAAATCCACGTTTCAAGTTGTTTGATTATAAAACCAGTATAACAGGTTCTTCGACAGGAAGGAACAACAAAATAATGACAAAATAGAGACAAAACGTGGACGGGTCCCGTCCACGTTTTGTGATCACCGCTTATCGCCCGGTTTGAAGAGCAGGGCCATGAGGACACCGAACACCACCGCGGCAGTGATGCCTCCGGCAGTGGCCGAAAGGCCGCCGGTCAGAACGCCCAGCCAGCCCTGCTCCCCGATGGCCTTTTCCACGCCCTTTGCCAGCGAGTGGCCGAAGCCCGTCAGAGGCACGGTGGCGCCTGCACCGCCCCAGTCCGCGATGGGCTGATACAGGCCCAGAGCGCTGAGGAGCACGCCGGCCACCACATATCCTGTTAAAATGCGGGCGGGGGTCAGCTGCGTCTTGTCAATGAGGATCTGACCGATGGCGCAGAGAATGCCGCCGCAGAGGAACGCCTTGAGATATTCCATAGATGATCCCTCCCGGATGTTTTCTGCGGTCAGTTTTTCCCAAGGAAGGGGAAATTATGCGGACCGTGGAAAAAGGCGGGGCTGCGATGCGGTCCCGCCTCTTCCGAAAGAGGGACTGTTGAAAAGCGATTTATTTCACATCGTCCAGCAGGGCGTCATAGCCCTGCTCGCCGGTGCGGACCTGGATGACATTCTTCACGTTGCAGGTGAAGATCTTGCCGGCGTCGGGCTTTTTGCAGCGGAGCCAGGTGCAGATCATGGTGACGCAGCTGGCGGCCATGTTGGTATTGACAACGATGAGACTGGGGGAGACCATCACACCGGACGCACCAGATTGGTGTAGCCGATCAGGTATTCGTCCACCTCCGCGGCGGCGGCACGGCCCTCGGCAATGGCCCACACCACCAGGGACTGGCCCCGGCGCATGTCTCCGGCGGCAAAGACCTTTTCCACGCTGGTGGCATAGCTGCCCTCCCGGGTGCGGACGGTTTTGTCCATCTCCACGCCGAAGGCCTTGCACACGTTGGAAGCACACCCGGCAAAGCCGGTGGCGGCGATCAGCAGTCCGCAGGGGAGGGTATCGCCGCCGGTGGTGACGACGCCGGTGAGGGAGCCGTCCTCAGCCGTCACCAGGGACTGGACCTGGACGCCGAAGCGGCGGGGGTCCTTTCCTGTGACAGCCACGGCCTCCTCATGGGCATAGTCCAGGGGGAGCTGGCCGTTTGGATCCAGATAATCAGCCTGGGGGCGGCGCACCAGCTGCGTGACAGAGGCGGCGCCCTGCCGCAGGGCGGTGGCCACGCAGTCGCTGGCAGTGTCGCCGGTGCCGATGATGACCACATCCCGGCCCTGGGCGGTGGGGAGGACGGGGGACTTGCCAAAGATGTGGCGCTCCACAGCGGCTTTGAGATACTCCGTGCCATAGCAGACGCCGGAGACCCCCTTGGTGTCCAGTCCCAGGGCGCGGGGGGTTTCCGCGCCGCAGCACAGGATGACAGCATCGTATTCCGCCAGCAGCCGCTGGGCGGTCTTTGGCACAGCGGCGTCCACGCCGGTGACGAAGCTGACGCCCTCGTCGGTCATCAGGTCGATGCGGCGCTTGACAATGGATTTGGACAGCTTCATGTTGGGGATGCCATAGGTCAGCAGGCCGCCGGGCTGCTCCTCCCGCTCGATGACGGTGACGGAGTGGCCCCGGTGGTTCAGCTGGTCCGCCGCGGCCAGGCCCGCCGGACCGGAGCCGACCACGGCCACCTTTTTCCCGGACCACTGGGGCGGGCGGCGGCGCTTTACGGTGCCGGAGGCAAAGGCGTCCTCAATGACGCACAGCTCGTTGTCCCGGATGGTGACGGAGCTGCCGTAGATGCCGCAGATGCAGGCGCGCTCGCAGGGGGCGGGACACACCCGGCCGGTGAACTCCGGGAAGTTGTTGGACTTCAGCAGACGGCTGAGGGCGTGGGAGAGGTTGCCGGAGAAGATCATGTCGTTCCACTCGGGGATCAGGTTGTGGAGCGGACAGCCGAAGGTCCTGCCCTCATAGAGCATGCCGGTCTGGCAGAAGGGCACGCCGCAGTTCATGCAGCGGCCGCCCTGCTGCTCCCGCGCCGCGTCGGGGAGCGGGAGATGGAATTCGTCCCAATCGCGGACACGCTCCAGCGGCGGCCGGGTGGGGTCGTCCTTGCGGACATATTCTAAAAAACCAGTTGTTTTTCCCATGATAGATACCCTCCTCTCAGCCCTTGGTGTTGGCATAGAACGCCTCGATCTCCGCCTGCTCCCGGCTCATGCCCTTCTCCTCATACTGGGCGATGGACCGCAGCATCCGGTCATAGTCCTTGGGCATGACCTTCTTGAAGCAGGGGACATAGGAGTGGAAGGCCGCCAGGATCTGCCTGCCCCGGGGGGAGCCGGTGGCGGCGACATGCTCCTCGATCAGGGAGCGCAGCTCTTGGATGTCGTGGGACTCCGTCAGCGCATCCGTCAGGACCTGTTCCTTGTTCAAACGCATATAGAGGTCGTGGTGTTCATCCAGCACATAGGCGATGCCGCCGGACATGCCGGCCGCGAAGTTTTTGCCCGTGGGGCCCAGAATGACCACCCGGCCGCCGGTCATGTACTCACAGCCGTGGTCACCCACGCCCTCCACAACGGCCACCGCGCCGGAGTTCCGGACGCAGAACCGCTCGCCGGCGCAGCCATTGATAAAGGCGCGGCCGCTGGTGGCGCCGTACAGGGCCACATTGCCCACGATAATGTTCTCGCCGGGGTCAAAGGTGCTGCCCTTGGGGGGATAGACGATGAGCTTGCCGCCGGAGAGGCCCTTGCCCAGGCCGTCGTTGCAGTCGCCCTCCAGGGTCAGCGTCAGGCCCTTGGGGATGAACGCACCGAAGGACTGTCCGCCGCCGCCGTGGCAGGTGATGACATAGCTGTCGTCCGGCAGGGAGCTGCCGCAGACACGGGTGATCTCGGAGCCGAACAGGGTGCCGAAGGAGCGGTCCGTGGAGGTGACCTGCAGATCCAGTTTGCCGGTCTTTCTGGTTTTCAGGCTCTTGCCCAGCTTTTCCACCAGCACGCCCAGGTCCACGGTCTTTTCCAGGTGGAAGTCATAGACGTCCCTGGGGTCGAAATGGGGGACATGGCTGCCGTAGGGATTGCGGAGCAGGCCGCTGAGGTCCAGGGTCTCCGCCCGGTGGGTGACCAGCTTTTCCCGGACCCGCAGCAGGTCGCTGCGGCCCACCAGCTCATCCACGGTGCGGATACCCAGGCGGGCCATATACTCCCGCAGCTCCTGGGCCACGAATTCCATGAAATGGATGACATATTCCGGCTTGCCGGAAAACCGCTTGCGCAGCTGGGGGTTCTGGGTGGCGATGCCTGCGGGGCAGGTGTCCAGGTTGCACACCCGCATCATGCAGCAGCCCATGGCCACCAGGGGCGCGGTGGCAAAGCCGAATTCCTCGGCGCCCAGCATACAGGCGATGGCCACGTCCCGGCCGGTCATCAGCTTGCCGTCGGCCTCGATGATGACCTGGGTTCGCAGGCCGTTTTGAATGAGGGTCTGGTGGGCCTCCGCCACGCCCAGCTCCCAGGGCAGGCCCGCGCCCATGATGGAGTTCCGGGGGGCTGCGCCGGTGCCGCCGTCATGGCCGGAGATCAGCACCACCTGGGCGCCCGCCTTGGCGACACCGGCGGCGATGGTTCCAACGCCCGCCTCGGAGACCAGCTTCACGCTGATGCGGGCGTCCCGGTTGGCGTTCTTCATATCGTAGATCAGCTGGGCCAGGTCCTCGATGGAGTAGATATCGTGGTGGGGCGGCGGGGAGATCAGGCTGACGCCGGGGGTGGAGTACCGGGTCTTGGCGATCCAGGGATAGACCTTTTTGCCGGGCAGGTGCCCGCCCTCGCCGGGCTTGGCGCCCTGGGCCATTTTGATCTGGATCTCCTGGGCGCTGCGCAGGTATTCGCTGGTGACGCCGAAGCGGCCGGAGGCGATCTGCTTGATGGCGGAGCAGCGCTCGTCGTGGAGGCGCTCCGCGGCCTCGCCGCCCTCGCCGGAGTTGGACTTGCCGCCGATGCGGTTCATGGCGATGGCCATGCACTCGTGGGCCTCCTGGGAGATGGAGCCGTAGCTCATGGCGCCGGTCTTGAACCGCTTGACGATGGAGCTGACGCTCTCCACCTCGTCGATGGGGATGCCGCCGTTCTCGTCGAACTGGAAGTCCAGCAGGCCCCGCAGGGTGTGGGGCTTGTCGGCGAAGTCCACCAGGGCGGAATACGCCTTGAAGGTCTCGTAATCCCCCTCCCGGGTGGCCTTTTGCAGCAGCAGGATGGTCCGGGGATTGTACATGTGGTCCTCTTTGTCCGGGCCGGAGCGCAGTTTGTGATTGCCGGTGGAGTCCAGCGTGGCGTCAAAACCCAGCCCCAGGGGATCGAAGGCCTGGTTGTGGTTCCACTCCACGCCCTCGCCGATCTCCTCCAGCCCCACGCCGCCCACACGGCTGATGGTGTTGGTGAAATACTTGTCGATCACGTCCCTGTTGATGCCCACACACTCGAAGATCTGGGCGGACTGGTAGGACTGGATGGTGGAGATGCCCATCTTGGAGGCGATCTTCACGATGCCGTGGAGGATGGCGCTGTTGTAGTCGTTGACGGCGGCGCCGGGATCCTTGTCCAGCAGGCCCAGCGTCACCAGCTCCTCCACGCACTCCTGGGCGAGATAGGGGTTGATGGCCTGGGCGCCGTAGCCCAGGAGGGTGGCGAAGTGGTGGATGTCCCGAGGCTCCGCGCTCTCCAGGATCATGGAGACGGCGGTGCGCTTCTTGGTGCGGACCAGGTACTGCTCCAGGGCGGAGACCGCCAGCAGGGAGGGAATGGCCACATGGTTCTCATCCACCCCCCGGTCGGACAGGATCAGGATATTGGCGCCATTGCGGTAGGCCCGGTCGCAGTTGACGAACAGACGGTCCAGGGCGTGCTCCAGGGGCATGGACTTGTAGTACAGCAGGGAGATAGTCTCCACATGGAAGCCAGGCCGCTTCATGTGCCGCAGCTTCATCAGGTCCACGGAGGTCAGAATGGGATTGTGGATCTGGAGGACCGTGCAGTTCTCCGCCTTTTCCTGCAGCAGATTGCCGCCGGAACCCACGTACACCGTGGTATCGGTGACGATCTCCTCTCGGATAGCGTCCATGGGCGGGTTGGTCACCTGGGCGAAGAGCTGCTTGAAGTAGTTGAACAGGGGCTGGTGATGCTCGCTCAGCACCGCCAGGGGGGTGTCCACGCCCATGGCGCTGGTGGGTTCCGCGCCGTCCCGGGCCATGGGCAGGATGGAGTCCTTGACCTCCTCATAGGTGTAGCCAAAGGCTTTGTACAGCCGGTCCCGGACCTCCTGGGAGTGGGTCTCCACCCGCATATTAGGGATGGGGAGGTCCTTCAGATAGACCAGGTGTGCGTCCAGCCACTCGCCGTAGGGCTGCCGGCGGGCATAGCGGCGCTTGATCTCCTCGTCGTCCACCAGACGACCCTCCCGCAGGTCCGCCAACAGCATCTTGCCAGGCTGGAGCCGGGATTTTTTCACGATGCGCTCCGGCGGGATCTCCAGCACGCCCACCTCGGAGGACAAAATCAGATAGCCGTCATTGGTCAGATACCAGCGGCAGGGACGCAGGCCGTTGCGGTCCAGCACGGCGCCCATGGTGTCGCCGTCGGAGAAGATGATGGCGGCGGGGCCGTCCCAGGGCTCCATCATGGTGGCGTAGTAGTGATAGAAATCCCGCTTCTCCCGGTCCATCTTCTTGTCGTTGGCCCAGGGCTCCGGGATGGTCATCATCACCGCCTGAGGCAGCTCAATGCCGTTCATCATCAGAAATTCCAGGGTGTTGTCCAGCATGGAGCTGTCGGAGCCGCTCTGGTCCACCACGGGCAGGATCTTGTCCATATCCTCCTCCATGACGGCGGAGGACATGGTCTCCTCCCGGGCCAGCATCCGGTCCACATTGCCCCGGATGGTGTTGATCTCGCCGTTGTGCATGATGTAGCGATTGGGGTGGGCCCGCTCCCAGCTGGGGTTGGTGTTGGTGGAGAACCGGGAGTGGACCAGGGCAATAGCGCTCTGGCAGTCCGGGTCCGTCAGGTCGGCGTAAAATTTTCGCAGCTGCCCCACCAGGAACATGCCCTTGTAGACGATGGTCCGGCTGGAGAAGGAGGGGATGTAGGTGTTGACATTGGACTGCTCAAACACCCGGCGGGCCACATACAGCTTCCGGTCAAAATCCAGGCCCTGGGCGCAGTCCGCCGGGCGCTTCACGAAGCACTGGCAGATGGCGGGCATGCAGGAGCGGGCCTTCTCACCCAGCACGTCCGGGTGGGTGGGAACGTCCCGCCAGCCCAGAAACTCCATGCCCTCCTTGGCCACGATGATCTCCATCATCTTTTTGGCCTGGGCGCGCTTCAGCCCGTCGTTGGGGAAGAAGAACATGCCCACGCCGTAGTCCCGTTCACAGCCCAGGGCGATGCCCTCGGCAGCGGCGGCCTTCACCATCAGCTTGTGGGGGATCTGCAGCATCAGGCCCACGCCGTCGCCGGTCTCGCCGGAGGCGTCCTTGCCCGCACGGTGCTCCAGCTTTTCCACGATCTTCAGGGCGTCGTCCACCGTCTGGTAGGTCTTGATGCCCTTCAGGCTCACCACGGCGCCGATGCCGCAGGCGTCGTGCTCAAAGCGTGGATCGTACAGGGGATTCATTTTCTGATCACATTCCAACATGTATGTCACTCCAATTCGTTTGGAATTGATATCATCAAATCACTTGAAAAGTGATCAATTCACTTTTCAAGTGTCACAGCGCATGTGCGCTGTGACAGGCCGCGGACCGCGGCCTTGATTTGCATTTCATCGTCAATCACTGTACGCTTTACGTACAGCGGGCATCGCCCGCTTGAAAAATCCCATGCGATTTTTCAAGTGAATGGACGATAACGGTCAATTACCGATATAGGGATTCACCGGGTATAGGAATCGATGACGATCTGCGCGGTTTCCGCCATTTTCAGCCCCGCGTCCATGCTCCGTTTTTGGAGGAAGCGGTGGGCCTCGGATTCCGTCATGCGGTTGACGTCCATGAGCAGCTCCTTTGCCCGCCGGATCAGTGCCTGCTCCGCCTCCCGCCGCTTTGGGGGCGGATGGTGCAGGTGCTTTTCCTCAAACTGCCGCAGCAGGTCCAGGGTGGCGAAGAAGTCGGAACGGGATATGGGCGTCGCCAGCTTGTGGAGATTTTCTCCCTCGCAGAAATCCAGATTGGCGGCGGAGGAGACCACCAGCAAAACAGCGGTCCCATGGAGGTCGGCGGCCAGGTCCCCGGCGGTCATGTCCCGCAGCTTAAAGCCGCAGACGACAATGGCGCTGCCCAGCTTGCGGACCGTGCGGATGACCTCCGCGCCGGCGGTACAGCAGGCGGCGGGCGAATAGCCGTGGGCCTCCACCAGCCGCAGGATGCGGCGCTGTGCCTCTTCATTGGCAAAGGCGACCACCATCCGGTCCATATGCTCCCCTCCCTTCGTCAAGCGCTCTTCCGCGGCCCGTCAGCGGGTCAGTACGTCACCAGATACCGGTCCAGCTCCCACTGGGAGACCTGGGTGCGGTACTCCTCCCACTCCCGCAGCTTTCCGGCCACATACTGTCCGGAGACATGGGGCCCCATTGCGTCCAGGATCACAGAGTCCGCCGTCAGGGCGCGGATGGCGGCCTCCAGCGTGCCGGGCAGGCTCTCAATGCCGTGGGCGGCCCGGGCCTCCGGCGTCATGGCATAGATGTTCTCCGTGATCTCGGCGGGGGGCGTCATGCCATGCTCGATGCCGTCCAGTCCCGCGGCCAGGCAGGCCGCGAACACCAGATAGGGGTTGCAGGAGGGGTCCGGGCTCCGCAGCTCCACCCGGGTGCCCTGTCCCCGGGGAGCGGGGATGCGGATCAGCGCTGAGCGGTTGGAGGAGGACCAGGCCAGATAACAGGGGGCCTCATAGCCGGGGACGAACCGCTTATAGGAGTTCACCAGGGGATTCGTCAGGGCACAGAAGCCCTGGACGTGGGACAGCAATCCTGCGATGAACTGGTTTGCCAGGGGAGAGAGCTGGTTGGGTGTGTGCGTGTCAAAAAAGACGTTCTGTCCGTTTTTGAACAGGGACATATTGACATGCATCCCGCTGCCGGCGGCGCCGTAGACCGGCTTTGGCATAAACGTGGCGTGGAGGCCGTTTTTCTGGGCCAGCGTCTTGACCGCCAGCTTGAAGGTCATGATGCTGTCGGCGGCATGGAGGGCGTCGGTGTACTTAAAGTCGATCTCGTGCTGGCCAGCCGCCACCTCGTGGTGGCTGGCCTCGATCTCAAACCCCATTTCCTCCAGGGCGAGGCAGATCTCCCGGCGGGTGCTCTCGCCGTGGTCCAGGGGCCCCAGGTCAAAATAGCCTGCCTCATCAGAGGTCTTGGTGGTGGGGTTTCCATCGTCATCGGTCTGGAACAGGAAGAATTCCAGCTCCGGGCCGGTGTTGAAGGTGTATCCCAAGCGCTCCGCCCGGGAGAGGACCCGCTTCAAAACATTGCGGGGGTCGCCCACAAAGGGGGTGCCGTCGGGATTGTGGACATCACAGATCAGCCGGGCCACCTTGCCGTACTGGGGCCGCCAGGGCAGGACCGTGAAGGTATCCAGGTCCGGCCAGAGGTACTGGTCGGACTCCTCAATGCGGACAAAGCCCTCGATGGAGCTGCCGTCCATCATGATCTCGTTGTTGAGGGCCCGCTCGATCTGGGAGGCGGTGATGGCCACGTTTTTCAGCTGGCCGAAGATGTCGGTGAACTGCATGCGGATGAACTGGATGTCCTCCTCCGCCACCCGCCGGATGATATCTTCCTTGGTATAAAAACTCATGGTCGTGCTCCTTTCGGAATGACGTAATTTACCACTTTAACGTGAAAGAACGCATATATACAAAAAATGAGCAGGGGCGGCCCAAGAGGGGGCGCCCTTGCTCTCTCTTTTTTGAATTATACGGGGGGAAACCCCGCCCTGTCAACGCTTTTGACGGCGGCAGGGCAGAGTTCTCCGGGATTTCAGGAACTCTTCTAAATCGGGAAGTTCCCGTGAAAAAACCTTTGTGCAATTTCCATACGACAGATATTTGTGTTTGTGCGGAAAACATTATTTCTCGGCAGAGATACAGACCGCATGGCAGATGCCGGGGATGGACTCCCCCTGGAAGCTGGAGGTGGGGGACAGCAGCGCCCCGGTGGGGGCGAAGAGGATGCGCTTCCACTTGCCCCGGCGCATCTCCGTCAGCAGGTATCCGTTCAGCACGGAGGCGGAGCAGCCGCAGCCGGAGGCACCGGCGTGCATGTCCTGCTTTTTCCGGTCGTAGAGCAGCAGGCCGCAGTCCTGGAAGTTCTCCCCCAGCTCGATGCCGTCCCGGGAGAAGAAGTCCCGGACAACGGCGTGGCCCAGCTCGCCCAGGTCGCCGGTGATGACCAGGTCGTAGTCGTCCGGCTTGGTCTTGGTATCCCGGAAGAAGGTGGACAGGGTGTCGTAGGCGGCGGGGGCCATGGCCGCGCCCATGTTGTTCACATCGCTGATGCCCTTGTCCACGATCTTGCCGCAGGTGACGTGGGTGATATAGGGGCCTGGGCCGTCATCGGACAGAATGGTGCAGCCGGAGGCGGTGGCGGTCCACTGGGCGGTGGGAGTCCGCTGGTTGCCGTAGGGCACTGGCATCCGGTACTGCCGCTCGGCGGTGCAGAAGTGGGAACTGGTGATGGCAGCGGCCCTGCGGGCATAGCCGCCGGCCACGATGAGCGCCGCCAGTGACAGGGACTCCCCCATGGTGGAGCAGGCGCCGTACAGGCCGTAAAAGGGGATGTTGAAATCCCGGAGGCCGAAGGAGGAGCCGATGCACTGGTTCAGCAGGTCCCCGGCAAAGATATAGTCCAGGTCGCCGGGGGCGAGCTTCGCCTGGTCCAGCGCCCGCTGGAGGACTTTTTTCTGCATGGCGGACTCCGCCTTTTCCCAGGTCTTTTCCCCGAAGAAGGAGTCCTGGCCCAGCTCGTCAAAATACGCCGCCAGAGGCCCCTCTCCCTCAAATTTGCCGCCGATGTTGGCAAAGGAGAGCACAGAGGGAGGATGGGCCAGGGCGATGGTCCGCCGCCGTTTTTCGTTCATGGATGCCACCTCGTTTTGATGGATTTTCCATAGGTTGTCCACAAACGGAATAATTATGAGAAATGGCGGGTCCTTTCGGGAACATCCAAAAGAGCGGCGCGCCGCGCAAAAAAATGATACGGGAGACGGGGCCGTGAGGCCCGTCTCCCGTGCCGCGTGCTATTCATTTTCCTATCGAAAGGGCGTCTCACAGGCATAGCAGAAGTCCCGGTTGCCCCGCTGGCACCTGCCGCAGCGGGGGCAGGCGATGGTCTGCTCCGTGCGGGCGGGAAAGACGGCGGGACCCTCCGCGGGAGGCGGCGTGGGACCCGCTTCCTCCTGCGGCGGAGGCGGCAGGAGTCCCTTTTCCGACAGGAGCGTTTCCAGCGCCAGAAGCTGGTTTTCCAATTCGGAGACCCGCTTGTTCAGCGCTTCGATCTCCCGGTCCTGCTTCCGGTCGGCGGCATGGGAGCTGCTGGCGGACCGGGCCAGCGACTCCTGGGCGTCCAGCATCTCCGCGTGCAGAAGCAGGTCGGGTTTCAAAAACCAGGGAAGTCCCATAAAATGCCCCCTTTTTCAGAATAAAGTCATTGTAACAGGGAAAAACGGACGGGTCAAGCCCGTCCGCGCTCTCATGTATAGGCCCGCTCCACGTGGACCACGGCGAAGTAGTTCCCGTCCAAGGCCCGGACGGCAGTCCGGATCTTCTCCTCCACCTCCGCGTCGGTGAGGCGGAATTGGAAGGGGACCACCGCGTCAAAGATGACGTTGGTATGAGTGGGCCCCGCCACCATGCGGAAGTCGTGGATGTTGATGGTATCGTCGATGCAGTGGACCAGGGACGCCACCCGCTGGCGGGTCTCCTCGGTGATTCCGTCGTCGGTGACGATGGGGTCCATGTGGATGACGGCCTCGCAGCCCAGCTTGGCCCGCAGCTCGTTTTCCACATTGTCGATCTCGTCGTGGAGGGCCAGCACGTTCTCCGAGGCGGAGACCTCCGCGTGGAGGGAGATCATTATCCGGCCGGGGCCGTAGTCGTGGACGATCAGGTCATGGATGCCGATGATGGCGGGATGGGCCATCACCAGGTCCCGGATCTGCTCCACGAATTCGTGGGTGGGCGGCGTGCCGAGGAGGGGATCGATGGTGTCCTTGGCGGCGTGGAAGCCGGACCAGAGGATGAACAGGGCCACCAGAAGGCCGCACCAGCCGTCGATCATCAGGCCGGTGAAGCGGCTGACCAGCGTGGCTGCCAGCACCGCGGTGGTGGCGACGCTGTCGCTGAGGGAGTCCATGGCGGTGGCCTGCATGGCGGTGCTGTTCAGCTGTTTGCCCAGCCGCCGGTTGTAAAAGGCCATGTACAGCTTCACCAGAATCGAGACGCACAGGATCACAAGGACCAGTCCGCTGGAGTCCACCGGAACGGGGTGGAGGATCTTGTCCACGGAGGACTGCATCAGTTCAAATCCCATCAGCAGGATCAGCATGGAGACCGCCAGGCCGGACAGATACTCGATCCGCCCGTGGCCGAAGGGGTGGCCCGCATCTGGCTTTTGGCCCGCCAGCTGGAAGCCCAGCAGGGTGACAAAGGAGCTGCCTGCGTCGGACAGGTTGTTGAAGGCGTCGGCGGTGATGGCAATGGAGCCGGAGATGGTGCCGGCGAAAAATTTGCCCAGGAACAGCAGAATATTGAAGCCGATGCCCACAGCGCCGCAGAGGATGCCGTAGGCTTTGCGGAGTTCCGCCTCCGGGCGGCCGGGCTTGAGAAAGATACGCGCAAGCAGGGAGATCATAAGGTCAGGTCCTTTCCGCCGGGCGGGATGGCGCTGCCCGGCATGAGATGCCGCTCCGTATGGAAGGGGCGCAGGTGCATTGTATGCGGGGGAGCAGGCGGGGATGCTGTTAGAAAAAGCCGTGACAGCATAGCCGTCATGGCTTTGTATGGAGAACGCGCGGATGGTCCGGGATCATCCCTGCCTGCCGGGGATGACCAGCTTCATATGGCAGCACAGGTCGTCCAGGTCCCGGTCCGTGGCGGCGGGGATCCGCAGCTTGGCGCCGCAGGTCCGGCAGACCAGATCCACGGCGGACCGGCGGATCTCCATGCCATAGCCCCTGCTGCCGCAGGCGCAGGTGATGCCGTCCTTCCGGGCGGCGATATCCCTCAGCTCGGAGAGGACCTCGTACATGATGACATTGTCCGCAAAGGCCTCCTCCTCGGCGTCCTTTTGCTGCTTTTCCTTTTCCGCCAGAATAGACAGCTCCCGAAGATTCTTCTCCACCGTGCCCTCCGGACCGATGAAGCAGCAGAACTGCTTGGTCCGGGCGCAGCCCAGAGCGGTGGCGCCCCGCAGGATGCGGTCCGGCTGGCAGACCGCCACGTGGGTCTCCCCGCAGATGCCGCAGGGGACATATACCTTGTATTTCTGGCCGTCGAACTCCGTCCGCAGGACGCTTTCACCACAGCCGCATTCGATCTCCGCGTCGGCGGCCTCCAGCGCGAAAATGGAACGGGCGCCCATCACCATTTTGCCGCACTTGGGGCAGAGATAGCCAAAGGTCCGCATCTCTTCGCTCATATCGGAACACCTCTCAGTTGTCAATGGGAAATTCGGAATATTTATTATAACATGGAAAAATTTACTTGTACAGAGGGACTTTGCCGGGGGGAGTGTCCAAACACGCAGTTAAAGGAAGTCAAAGAGAGAAAATGGCACAGCAATCCCTGGATGTTTGGAGCGAT